>NZ_JAVKPT010000099.1:0-526 GCF_040981045.1 Kocuria sp. CPCC 205260 | reverse complement strand
CATCAGACTTAAACGATGATGGCATTATCAGGTTGTATCAGGTATTCGATGCAGGCGACCGCATTCTAGAAATCAACGAAGTAGATGATATTCCATTCGAGACCTTCTGTCCTTATCCGATTCCTGGAACAATCTTCGGTGAATCAGTTTATGACATCACTAAAGATATTCAGGATCTTCGTACAGCGTTAATTCGTGGTATGATTGATAACATCCATAAGGCTAACTATGGTCGTTATACAGCCTTGGCTGGTGCATATGATCGTCGATCCCTTCTGGATAATCGTCCTGGCGGTGTTGTTGAAATGGATCGTCCAGATGCTGTAAATCTGATGCCATATCACAACCTTCCTAACGGTATTGATGCTCTGTTGGGTATGACCGACGAAGTAAAAGAGATGCGCACAGGCGTAACCAAGCTGGGTATGGGTATTAATGCTGATGTATTCAAGAATGACAACGCTTATGCGACTATTGGCTTGATGATGAATGCAGCACAGAACCGTATTCGTATGGTTGCACGTAA
>NZ_JAVKPT010000098.1:0-530 GCF_040981045.1 Kocuria sp. CPCC 205260 | reverse complement strand
CCCGCGCGCTACGAGATCCGCACCGGGGACAACCACCACCATGCGTACTGCGTGCGCTGCGGAGTGGTCCAGGACGTGCCGTGCGCCGTGGGCCATGCCCCGTGCCTCACGCCGTCCCAGGACCACGGCTTCGAGCTGCTAGCCGCGGAGGTCGTCTACCGGGGTGTGTGCCCCCGCTGCCAGGGACAGCTCCCGGCGCGCGCGACCGAGCCCCGCTGAGCCACGCTGACCCCGGCCCCCTGACGCGCGGCCCCTGGCATACAGCCCTGGCGCACCCCCCGGACACGCCCCGCGGGTGTGGAAACTGCGGACGAGATGCGCCGCAATTCCGACCCACCGACCTCTCAGTCGCGAGGCTGCGAGGTACCGCCCTGTTCGCGCTGCGTGACGAGCTCCAGCATCTCCCGTAGCTGCGCCGTGGGCAGGGTGGCCACGGGGGCCATGGCATTGAGGCAGATGGCCGCCGCACCCGATTCGAGCGCGAACTCCAGGATCTTCCGGGACGGGGCCGAGCGCACCGTGAGCGCCGG
>NZ_JAVKPT010000097.1:0-530 GCF_040981045.1 Kocuria sp. CPCC 205260 | reverse complement strand
TGGTAAAAGGTACTTCCCAAAATATATATGTATCCAATCCGGCCCGGGGAGGAGGGTGGCATAATTATGGTTTGGCGGTGGATGTGAGTATTGCAGATGAAAAAGGAAATCCTTTGCCTATGGGGACCAAGGTGGATCATTTGGGCAAGGAAGCACACATAGATACCGAGGCGGCAATGGTACAGCAGGGAATCATTACAGCGCAGGAACGGAAAAACCGTTTGCTGCTGCGCCGGGTCATGACGGATGCGGGTTATAAACCTTTGCGCAGTGAGTGGTGGCATTTCAACTTCCGCAGTCGTGAAGAGGCAAAACGGAACTATAAAGTAATTAGATAAAGGATGGAAATATCAACAAAAACACTCCATTTCATCGAAGAACACAGAGAGGACGATACGCGTACACTTGCTTTGCAAAGTAAGAAATATCCCGATGTAGACATGGCGGCAGCTGTCACACAAATTGCCGGACGGCAGGTGGCGGCCCGCAAGATACCTTCATGGTATCCGGTTTCTGCATTATGGTATCCC
>NZ_JAVKPT010000096.1:0-530 GCF_040981045.1 Kocuria sp. CPCC 205260 | reverse complement strand
AATCTGTGGGCAGCCTCGCTGCCCAAGTCGATCACCCTGGAACCGGTCTCTGAGGACATCGCCGAGGAGCTGCACGCCACCAGCGGCCAGCACCACCTCGAGCACACCGTGGCCGGCCCCAGTGCGGACGAGCACCCGGATGTGGTGCCGATGATCGACCCGAACGTGATCACCCACCTGGACAGGTTTGCCTACGTGGACGGACGGTTCATGTACGCCTCCCTGTGCAACCGCCTGGGCCTGGGGCCGGGGGTGCGACTGAACCAGTCCAAGGCCACCGAGCTGTTGGATTCCGACCCCTACTGCCGGGCCCGGTTCCGGGTGAAGTTCACCGTCCCGGACAACTGGCACCACATCGGGATCTTCGGCTGCCAGCACCGTGACACCGCCTCCGGCTGGTACTACCCCAACCGTCCCGGGGCCACCGGGGAGTCCTGGGCTGATGCCGCCGAGGTGTTCGTGGCCCGCAAGTTCGGGTGGGCGGTGGAACCTCTGGAGGCGGTGGTGTTCTCCAAGCAGATGCCGACCCA
>NZ_JAVKPT010000095.1:0-530 GCF_040981045.1 Kocuria sp. CPCC 205260 | reverse complement strand
AACGCATGAACCGATCCCAGTGTTCGGTTGTAGGGTGAATCCCTGAACTGGAACGGGCCCCGCGCCGGATTGCCGGCGCGGGGCCCGTTGCGTTACCCCCACGACGACGCCCGGACCGCGTCGCCCGAATCGCTTTACCAGGATGTCGCAAGACCGACCGCCGGGGTCGCGGCGGATCCTTCGCTAGACTTGCCCGGGGTCGGAACCCACCGGGCCACCACGTTTTTGGAGGAGGACCTGTGCTCAGTGCTTTCGCACGGGCGTTTACCACGCCGGAGCTGCGCAACAAGCTGCTGTTCACACTGGGGATCATTGTGATCTACCGGTTGGGGACGTTCATCCCCGCACCGGGTGTGGACTACGGCAACGTGCAGCAGTGTCTCGCCCTGGGCAACACCACGGGTGGCGCGTACGACCTGGTCAACCTGTTCAGCGGTGGGGCCCTGTTGCAGCTGTCCATCTTCGCGCTGGGCGTGATGCCCTACATCACCGCGAGCATCATCGTGCAGTTGCTGCGCGTGGTGATCCCG
>NZ_JAVKPT010000094.1:0-531 GCF_040981045.1 Kocuria sp. CPCC 205260 | reverse complement strand
AACGCGGCTACGTCCGAGTGGCCACCGTGGAGGTGGAGGTAGGCGACGACTTCTCCTGCCGCGCGCCCAGCGGATTCACCGGTGGCCCCGTGGATCTCGGGCTTGCCCATCAGGCTCAGCTCGATCCTGGCCGGGGATTCGAGGGCTTCCTCCCGCACCTGGCCAGCTTCCTCGAGCTCGGGAAGATCCGTGGACTCGGCGGTGGTCTGGGGCTGCTCCTCCTTGATGGCTTTGCCCGCAGCGGGCTCGTTGTCCATGGCCTCCAGCGTCTCTGCCGACACGTCCGCCTCCGCAGCAGAACTGGTGGAATGCAGCTCTTCGGTGTTCTCGGGATCCTGTGGCTGATCATCCGCCCCGGTGCTCTCCACCTCGGGCGCGTTGAACATCGCCTCCAGCGCCTCAGCTGACGCCACATCCTCCTCAGCCGCTCCGGTGCCGGCGTTCTGCTCGAGGTCCGGGTGGTCCTGGGGGTCGCCGTCTCTCTCCGTCTGACCAGCCTCGGGCCCGTTGAACATCGCCTCCAGCGTCTCT
>NZ_JAVKPT010000093.1:0-531 GCF_040981045.1 Kocuria sp. CPCC 205260 | reverse complement strand
TGGATACGTGAAGCAGATGCAGCTGGAGGATATATTCTCTTCTATCGTGGCAGGCGATGATGTGGAGCATGCGAAGCCGGCACCCGATATGGTTTTCAAGGCATTGAAGGAGATGAAGGGAACGGCAGATGAAACACTTGTAGTGGGCGATATGACCTTCGATGTAGATATGGCGCATCATGCCGGCTGCAAGGTCTGTGCTGTGACTTATGGCAACGGAACTCGCCAACAGCTCGCCTCTGCCGAATGGATCATCGATGATTTCGCAGAACTCCTGGAAATCGTAAAAGAATAAACTGAACTCTGAATAAAAAGATAATTTTATCCTTGCTGGAATAAAAAAGCGGATAAAGTTATCTTTTATTCATTTTTTTATAGTACCTTTGCACCCGCAATTGGTTCGCTGCCACCTTCTGCCGCCTCAGGCAGGATGAGTGCGTAGTGATTAAAAGGGAATCGGGTGAGAAGCCCGGACAGTCCCGCTGCTGTAAGCGTCTTATTGCGGCAAGCAATATGGTCACTGACATTTTT
>NZ_JAVKPT010000092.1:0-535 GCF_040981045.1 Kocuria sp. CPCC 205260 | reverse complement strand
TCGAGCGGCAATACCGGAATCACCTGAGCGGTTATCTCTGTTGGGAGCAGCTTCCTCATGCCGAAGAATGGCTTCTTTTCGAGAAGAACATCGGTGCTTATGTGGGACTGGATGAAGTCTGCCTTTCCCGCGGAGAATTATATACCGTGTTGATAAACAAGGAGAGAAAAGGCCGTTCGGGCAGTCTTATCGCCGTTGTGAAAGGAACAGATGTAAAGACCGTGACCTCCGTACTGCTCCGTCTTTCCCGCCGCAGACGCTTTCAGGTCAGGGAGATAACTATGGATATGGCTCCGAACATGGAGCAGATCGCCCGCCTCTGTTTTCCCGCCGCACGCCGCGTCACAGACCGTTTCCATGTGCAGAAACTCGCTTATGAGGCGGTTCAGGATATGCGCGTTAAAGCACGTTGGGAGGCTTTGGACGAAGAATCCGTTCAGATCGCCCATGCCAAAGCCTGCGGGAAGATATATCATGCGCCGGTCTTTGAAAACGGTGATTCACGCAAACAGCTTCTTTCGAGAAGCATTTACCT
>NZ_JAVKPT010000091.1:0-536 GCF_040981045.1 Kocuria sp. CPCC 205260 | reverse complement strand
GAGATGCAGCGGTCCTACCTCGACTACGCGATGGCTGTCATCGTGGGCCGCGCCCTGCCGGACGTCCGGGACGGGCTCAAGCCGGTGCACCGGCGCGTGCTGTACGCGATGTACGACGGCGGCTACCGCCCCGACCGCTCCTTCAACAAGTGCGCCCGCGTGGTGGGCGAGGTCATGGGCCAGTACCACCCGCACGGCGACTCCGCGATCTACGACGCCCTCGTGCGGCTGATCCAGGGCTGGGTGATGCGCTATCCGCTCGCCCTGGGGCAGGGCAACTTCGGCTCCCCGGGCAACGACGGCGCGGCCGCCCCGCGGTACACCGAGACCAAGATGGCGCCCATCGCCATGGAGATGGTCCGGGACATCCACGAGGAGACCGTCGACTTCCAGGACAACTACGACGGCAAGAACCAGGAGCCGTCGGTGCTGCCGTCCCGGTTCCCCAACCTGCTGGTCAACGGCTCGTCCGGCATCGCCGTGGGCATGGCCACCAACATCCCGCCGCACAACCTGCGCGAGGTCGCGGACGGCGT
>NZ_JAVKPT010000090.1:0-536 GCF_040981045.1 Kocuria sp. CPCC 205260 | reverse complement strand
CTGCGACGGCGCCCGGCTGAACCCGACCATGCTCGCCGTGACCGTGGGCGGGAAGAACATCGCGGAGACCACCCGCATGCCCATGAGGGACGCCCACGCCTTCTTCCGGGACCTGGAGCTCAGCACCCGCGAGACGAAGATCGGCGAGCAGGTGCTCAAGGAGATCCAGGCGCGCCTGACGTTCCTCGTTGACGTGGGCCTGGACTACCTCAACCTGGAGCGCGCCGCCGCGACGCTGTCCGGCGGCGAGGCTCAGCGCATCCGCCTGGCCACCCAGATCGGGGCCGGGCTCGTGGGCGTGCTCTACGTCCTGGACGAGCCCTCGATCGGCCTGCACCAGCGGGACAACCGCCGGCTCATCGGGACCCTCACCAAGCTGCGGGACATGGGCAACACCCTGATCGTCGTCGAGCACGACGAGGACACCATCCGCGAGGCCGACTGGATCGTGGACGTCGGTCCCGGCGCCGGCGAGCGCGGCGGGCGCGTGGTGCACTCCGGGACCTACGCGGAGCTCCTCGCCAACGAGGAGTCCA
>NZ_JAVKPT010000009.1:0-108624 GCF_040981045.1 Kocuria sp. CPCC 205260 | reverse complement strand
GACGGGGACACATCCTTATAGGGGGAGACCTTGGGCGGAGTGTAGGCGGGCGAGCCGGCCATGCGGTAGGCCACGGCGGCCATCGCGTTGCGGTCGATGTTCTGGGTCGGGCGGAAGGTGCCGTCCGACCAGCCGTTGAGGTACTTCTTGTTCTTGGCCCAGGTGATCTCGGTGGCGAACTGATTGCTGGCCGAGACATCGCGGAAGGGGCCCGTGGGGGTGGGCTTGGTCGCGGTCTTGGCGGGCGCGACGGCGCGGACGGCATCGGCGGGGGAGACCTGCAGGCGGCCCAGCGGACCGGTCGAGGTCGACTTGAGCGTCCGCTCGATCTGGGCCGGGGTCAAGTCCGGGTTGGCCTCGAGCATCATGGCCACGGTGCCGGAGACGAACGGGGTGGCCATCGAGGTGCCGTTCTTGTAGCCGTAGCTCGCTCGTATGGGTCCGGTGGTGCCGGCGTCGATGGTCGAGATGATCGAGTACCGGGTGCCGTGCCCACCGGGAGCCAGGACGTCGACGTTGGGACCGGTGTTCGAGTAGGAGGCCACTTGGCCGTTCTCATCAGCTGCGCCCACGGCGATCACGTTGCTGCAGTTGGCGGGCGGGTACATGTTCGCGTTGTCCGCGGAGTTCCCGGCCGCCACGACGACCGGCACGTTGGACCCGACTGCGTAGTCGATCGCCCACTGCATGGTGCGCCCGCACTGTCCGTACAGGGCCAGCGACATGTTGATGACGTCGGATGGGTTGCGGTTCACGGCCCCGCCGATGGTCTGTCCTGCGGCGTAGCGGATGCCGTCCGCGATATCGGACTCGTAGCCGTAGGTGCAGCTGCCGAGCACGCGCACCGGCTGGATGCTCGCGTCGCGAGCCACGCCGGCGATGCCGATGCCGTTGTTCGTGGACGCGGCGGCGATGCCGGCCACGTGGCTGCCGTGCCACGTCGCCTGGCACCTCGAGCTCTTGTTGTCACCGGGGTCGCTGGGATCGGCGTCGCGCCCGTTGCCGTCGACCGGGAAGTCGGCCGGGTAGGGCGAGACGAAGTCGTAGCCGGACACGCGCTTGGCGTCGAGGTCCGGGTGGCGGATCAGGCCGGTGTCCAGCACGCCGATCGTGACGCCGCGGCCGGTCGCCATGCGCCACGCGTCCGGGACGCTGCGGTCCTCGAGCGTGAACTGCGAGCCGTACAGCGGGTCGTTCGTCGCCGCGGCGCGGGCGAGGCGATCGGGCTCCGCGTAGGCGACCCGCGGGTCCTCTTCGAGCTGGTCGATGAGATCGGACTGCTCCTGGACCTCGAGCTCCTCCGGGAACTCCAGGACGTCGGCGGAGTCGGCGGTCTGCTTGACCCGCTGAGGCTCGGTCTCGGCAGAGGCCGCCGCGCCCTTCGGGGCCTGGTCCTCGGCGGGCAGGATGTCGGCCTCCTGTGCGGCCTCGGCGACGATCTGCTCCTTCTGAGCCTCCGAGGTCGCCGGGTCCTCGAAGCGCACGATCACGCGAGGAGTCTCCTGGGGCACCTGCTCGTCCGCGGCGCCGTCCTGGGCCGGGCCGGTCTCGTCGAGTCCGGAGCGGTCGAGTGGCCCGGGCAGCGCGGAGTCGATCCCCTGGGAGTCCGCCTTGGCGGGGTCCTCCGCGGCCTGGGCCGGCAGCATCGACAGGGCGGGCGTCACCGCGAAGGCGACTGCCAGAGCGAGGACCATGGGGCGTCGGCGCTTGGGGGATGCGGTCACGGGGTCTGCGGACAGGGGCCTCGGAGGCAGGGGTGAAGGCACGGCTGGGTCCTCTTCGGGGGGAGCGGGGGGGGGGAGTGGTGCGGGGATCGACGGAAGACGCAGCCGTCGTCGTCCCCCGAAGAGGGTACGCGAACATTCGAGCAATTCATCGAACTTCATCAGGTTTTATTCAATGGCGACGGGTCCGGGCGCGTGGCGCAGGGCGGGTGTACGATGGCTCGCTGGTGCCCAGTGCACCCGCACCCAAGCGTCATGGCTTCTGGCACAATCCAGCGGCCCCTCCAGCGAAGGAACACAGACCATGAAGAACGACATCCACCCGGACTACCACCCGGTGCTCTTCCGCGACCTCGCCTCCGGCAAGGTCATCCTGACCCGCTCGACTGCCACGTCGCAGAAGACCGAGACCTGGGAGGACGGCAACGAGTACCCCCTCATCGAGGTGGAGATCTCGTCCGAGTCGCAC
Source organism: Kocuria sp. CPCC 205260 (assembly GCF_040981045.1). Taxonomy (NCBI): domain Bacteria; kingdom Bacillati; phylum Actinomycetota; class Actinomycetes; order Micrococcales; family Micrococcaceae; genus Kocuria; species Kocuria sp. CPCC 205260. The sequence continues at coordinate 106,431 of NZ_JAVKPT010000009.1, read as the reverse complement.
CCGTTCTACACGGGCAAGCAGCGCATCATGGACTCCGCCGGCCGCGTCGAGCGCTTCAACGCGCGCTTCAAGTCCTTCGGCAAGTCCTCTCGCTGAAGCCGCTGAGCCGGTCCTGCGACCGGCTCGCGCAGCGCCGTCCGCGCTGCCCTCGCAGAAGGACCGCACCACGGGGTGCGGTCCTTCTCGCATGTGCGGGCTGCCTCACACGCCTCCACCGGCCCCGGCAGGCTACTATCGTCCACGATGAAGACCCCCCGCTTCAGCGTCCCGTCCCTCCTCGTCGTCTCCGTGCTGGTGCTCTCCGGATGCTCGGACGGCTCCGAGGAGCCCCGGGAGCCCGAGACCCCGGCCGCGCCGGCCTCCTCCGACCCCTGGCCGACCGCCCCGCCGCCGGAGGATCCGCAGCAGTGGATCGCCGAGCAGCGCGAGGAGTCGGCGCCGTCGTCGTTGGCCAGCGCCTCCGCGGGCGACGACGCCGATGACGACACGATGGGCGTGAGCCTGGGCGAGCCCACGGGCACCTCCTACCGCGCCGATGCCGCGGGCATCTCCTTCGAGGCCACGGATCTGGCCGATGATCGCCTCAGCGCCGAGAACCCAGACATCGTGCGGCTGCTCGGCTCGCTGGATCGCCCGACCCTGCGCTTCGGCGGCAACGCGACCGACCGTCGGTTCTTCTTCACGGCCTACGACGAGCCCGTGCCCGAGGACTGGCCCCTGGAGGACGGCGAGGAGATCACTCGCGTGACCCCCGAGGACCTCGAGCGCGTGGCCGGTCTGGCCGAGGAGGTCGACGCCCAGGTCATCGTCTCGGCGAACCTGGGGCACACCGATCCGGTGCGCGCCGGCGAGCTCGCACAGCACTCCCAGGAGGCCTTCGGCGATCGCCTGGCGGGGATGATGATCGGCAACGAGCCCAACGGCTTCCCCGACATCCCGGAGAACCCGGTGCCGATCCGCGACGAGGACTGGGGGACCGACGAGTACGTGGACGAGGCCGGCGACGCCGTGGCGCAGATGCGCGAGGCCGCGCCGGGCGTCACGATCGCGGCCCCCGGCGCCTACGACCGCACCTGGTGGGAGGCGGCAGCCGAGTCCGAGCTGACCGACCCGGCCCAGGAGTCCGCCCTGGCCATGCACCAGTACCCGCTGCCCGAGTGCGGCGATCCGGACCGGGCCGCGCACCAGGCCGAGCAGGAGCCCACGATCGAGAACGTGGTCTCCGCCGGCACCCGGGCCCGGGTGGACGATCTGGTCGGCCAGGCGGCGCAGACCGCCGAGGCGACCGGGATGCCGCTGTGGATCACCGAGACGTCGGCGTCGTCGTGCGCGGGCACGAACGAGCTCACGGAGACCCTGGCCGCCGGCGTCTACAGCGCCGACTACCTCCTGCGCGCCCAGCAGCTGGGGGCGCAGAAGGTGGCTTTCCACTCGTCCCTGGCGCCGTGCCGCGGCGGGGCGCCGATGTCCCTGCTGTGCTCGTCGGGGACCCTGGCGAGTCCGGATGAGGCCTTCGTGCCGCGCACCAACGGCCTGGCCCTCGCCCTGGTGGGCTCGCTGCCCGACGGCGAGTTCCTGGACGTCCGGCTGCGCCCGGCTTCCGGCGGCGCGGTCGACGGCGCGAGCGGATCGTCCACGACGGCCTACGCGATCGAGCACGACGACGGCTCGCTGTCCCTGGTGGTCATGGACTTCCGCGATCCGCGGGGCGAGGCTCGCCCGATGGAGCTGACGGTCCCCGGGTCGCGGGATGAGGCCCGGGTCTCGACCCTGACGGGTCAGCGGTGGAGCCAGCACTACCCGGAGGCGGCGCTGTTCGACGACGCCCGCCCCGACGGCTCCTCGAGCGAGGACCCCTCGCGCCCGGCCACGCAGGACGACGACGGCACGGCCCTGGACGTCGACTCGGCCGTCGAGCCCGTGGCCGACGGGCAGCCCTCGGTCGACGGGTTCGGGCTGCCGCTGCTGCCGCAGGACGACGCGCCGGCCCAGGTGAGCACCGTCGATGCCGGCAGCGAGATCGCGTTCGAGGTCCCCGCCGGATCTGCCAGCGTGGTGCGCATCCCGGCCGTATGATGTGCCGACGACGAGCCCACCCCCGAACGACCCACACAGCGCTCCTCGACCCGCTGCCCTCGCAGCCATGCCGTCCCGGCAGGGTCCCGGTCCAGCTGCCACCCCGGAGGCCCCCGCATGAGCAATGACATCCAGGACGACCTGTTCGACGGCAGGCGCCGCGATGACTCGGATCGCCCACGGCGCAAGCGGCGCGGGCGCAAGATCCTGCTCGGCTTCCTGATCGCCTTCCTGGTGCTCGTGGTGGGTGTCATCGCCGTCATTGCGCTCTACATCAACGGCCTCTCGCGCTCCTATGACGAGAATGTGACCTCCGTGCCGTCGTCGGAGGCCTTCCCGGAGGAGGCGGACCGGCCGGAGGACTCGGAGGGCACCACGATCCTGCTGCTCGGCTCGGACAAGCGGCCCGAGGGCGGCGGCGAGCTCGGCCGCGAGGGCGCGCGCGCCGATTCGATCATGCTGATGCACATTCCCGAGGACGGCGGCGAGATCTACGTCATGTCCGTCATGCGCGACACCTGGGTCGACATCCCCGGTATGGGCGAGGCCAAGATCAATGCGGCCTACCAGAACGGCGGCATGCCGCTGATGGTCGAGACGCTCGAGGGGCACTTCGACACCCGGATCGACGAGGTCATGGCCGTCGACTTCGAGGGCTTCGAGGGCCTGGTCGATGCCCTGGGTGGAGTGACTGTGGACGTCCCGGAGTCGTTCACCGCCGACAACGGCGACGTCTACGAGGCCGGTCCCACCACGATGGACGGCGAGACCGCCCTGACGTTCGCCCGTGAGCGCCACTCCTTCGCGGACGGCGACTACACACGCGTGGCCAACCAGCGCGCGTTCATCCAGGCGCTGCTCGATCGGTTCCTGGAGCCCGAGGTCCTGGCCAATCCCGGAAAGATCTCCGACATCGTGAGCACGATCTCCCCGTACCTCACGGTCTCCGATGGACTGGACTCCGGCTACATCCGCGGTCTGGTGCCCAAGATGGTCGGCGTCTCGCGCTCGGACATCCACATGTTCACGGTCCCGACGAACGGCATCGGAACCTCCGACGACGGCCAGTCGGTCGTGCTCCCGGACGAGGAGGCCATGCAGGAGATCGGCGACGCCATCGACGACGGCACGCTGGATGAGCACTACCAGGAGCTCTCCGCGGACGACGGGAGCGGCCTGTGAGCGCAGCGCGTTCCAACGCGCTTCTGCTCGCCCACTCCTACTGGCCTGAGCACTCACCGCCGCAGCGCCGCTGGCAGTCCCTGATCCCGCACCTGGTGCAGCGGGGCTGGCAGATGACGGTCGTGGCACCGGTGGCCCACTACGGGTTCGGCCCGGACGCTGATCGCTCCTCCCGCGGCAGGGTGGGGCGCGGTCGGCCGGGGCCGGTGGGCGAGACGATCGTGCGGGTCCCGTATCTCACAGCCCGCGACGCCCGTCTGCCCAAGCTGGTGGATCAGCTGGTCACCGCCGGTGGCAGCGCGCTGCGCACCCTGACGGTGCGCGGGCACTGCGTGGTGATCGTGACGGCGCCGTCGCTGCCGCTGCTGGCCAGCGGCTGGTTGGCCGCACGGCTGAGGGGGAAGCCTCTCGTCGTGGAGATGCGCGATGCCTGGCCGAACCTCGCTACGGAGGCCGGGGTCCTGCGGGGCCGTGCCCAGCGGATCATCAACCGGGCCGTGGAGTCGGTCCAGGACAGGGCGGATCTTGTCGTCACCGTGACCGAGGGCTTCGCCGAGACGCTGCGGGAGCGCGGTGTGCGAGAGGTCCGCACGGTGCGCAACGGCGTGCGCCTGGAGCAGACACCGGTGCTGGATCCGCCGCCGCTGGTCCGCGACCGGCTGGAGGTGCTGTACCTGGGCAATCACGGGGAGAGCCAGCGCCTGGAGCGACTGATCGAGGCCGCCGCGCTGGTGGGGCCGGGCATGCGCCTGACCCTGGTGGGGCAGGGCTCGCAGAAGGCCATGCTGGTGCGCCACGCCGCCTCCCTGGGGGCGCCGGTGCGGTTCCTGGACCCGGTCTTCCGCGATCAGGTCTTCGAGCACTACCGGCAGGCGGATTCGCTGGTGATCTCGCTGCGCGACGACTGGAAGTCCTTCGACGCCACCATCCCCTCCAAGACCTACGAGGTCATGGCCGTGGGCCGCCATCTCACCGCCGTGGTGCGCGGGGAGGCCGCGTGGGTGCTGCGCCAGGCCGGGGCCGGCGACGTGGTGGGCTCCACCGCCCGCGAGATCGCCGATCTGTGGCAGGGCCTGATCGCGGACCGCTCCCGGCTGCGGTGCAACCTCGACGGGCGCGCCTGGGTGGCCGAGCACGCCGACTACGCCGATCTGGCCGAGCGCTACGACGCCCTGCTGCGCGAGCTCCTGGAGGACGGCCGTCCGCGGAGCAGCCGATGACGGGCCGCTCGGACGCGCCGCGCACGGATCCGCGCCTGCGCCATCTCAGCCTGGTCGTGCGGACCGCCTGGGAGCACCTGGGCGGAGACCCCGCGGTCTTCGTCCTGCAGGTCTCCCGACGACTGCCCGCCGGCCTCACCGCTCGGGCCGGGCGGGCGCTGTGCCGCATCCCGCTGCCGTCGGCCGCCGCCCTGGGCCTGAGCCTGGTGGGGGAGCAGGAAGCGCTCGGCGAGGCCTTCGACCGCGCTCTGCTGGACGAGAGCTGCGCCCCGGCCGCCCTGCGGCGGCTGGCGGAGGTCGCCATCGCCGCGGACCGGCCCGACGACGCCTTCCGGCTCACAGCAGCGATCCCTCGGCGGGGCGGGCCGAGCGGCGGCGCCCTGCCGACCGGGTCGGCGGTCCGCGGCCTTGCCGGGACGCTGGCCCGCCGCGACACCCAGCTCGGCGCCCTGGGCGCGGCCCTGGTGCCGCTGCAGCGCGCCTGGCTGCGCGGGGAGGCCACCCGCGGGGAGCGAGCCCAGCTGCTGCGCCTGGCCGACGAGCGGGCCCAGCTGCACGGGCGCTCACCGTCGCTGCCGCCGCTGCGGGAGCCCTACCAGCCGCAGCCGCGGACCGTGGTCCACGTCCTGACCAACTCCCTGCCGCACACCGCCAGCGGCTACGCCGTGCGCTCGCACGCGCTGCTCAGCGCCCAGGCGGCCGCGGGCTGGCAGGTCCATGCCCAGACCCGTCCGGGCTATCCGGCGCAGGTGGGGCGGCTGAGCGCGAAGGACCTGGAGGTGATCGACGGCGTGAGCTATCACCGCATCTCCCCGGCCCGCCTTCCCCGCACGGCCTCCGGCCGTCTCCAGCTGCAGGCCGAGGCGCTGCTCGAGCTGTGCCTGTGGGTCCGCCCCGCAGTGCTGCACACGACCACGCACTTCGTGAACGCCCTGGTGGTCCGCGAGGTCGCCGCAGTGCTGGGCATCCCGTGGGTCTACGAGGTCCGCGGGCAGCTCGCGGACACCTGGGCCTCGCGCCGCCCGCCGGTCGCCGGGGTCTCCGAGCGCTACACGTGCTTCCAGGCGCGCGAGGCCGAGGTCATGGAGGCGGCGGACGACGTGGCCACGCTCGGTGCGGCGATGGCGCGCCGCGTCGAGGAGGTCACCGGCGGGCGCGTGGACGCAGCCTCGGTCCGGCTGAGCCCCAACGCGGTCGGACCGCAGCACGCCGCCGAGCTCGAGCCGGTCGAGCAGGCCCGCGCGGACGTGGATGCCGCGTCCCTGGGGATCCGGCCCGGGCAGTTCCTGATGGGCACCGTGTCCTCGATCGTCGACTACGAGGGCCTGGACGACCTGGTGCGGGCCATGGTCCTGCTGCCCGAGCCGATCACGGCGGTGATCGTCGGAGACGGCGCCGCCCGTCCGGCGCTCGAAGCGCTGGCCCGCGACCTGGGGGTGGCCGACCGCGTGGTCTTCCCGGGCCGCGTGGACCGCGACGGCGCGCGCAGCTGGCAGCGCGCCCTGGACGTGTTCGTCGTGCCCCGCCTGGACCGGGAGGTCACGCGCTCGGTCACCCCGCTCAAGCTCGCCGAGGCCTCAGCACGGGGTGTGCCGGTGATCGCCTCGCGGCTTCCGGCGCTCGAGGAGCTCGTGGAGGACGGCGTCACCGGGCTGCTCGTGCCGCCCGAGGACCCGGCTTCTGTGGCCGACGCGGTGCGGCGCCTGTGGGGCGAAGCGGGGACGGGGCCTAGACTCGGGCGAGCCGGTCGCGCGGCGGTGCTGCGCGAGCGGACCTGGGAGGCGGTCGCCGCCCGGACGCTCGAGCGCTACGACGAGCTGACGGCCCGCGGCCCCACCGGGCAGGCAGGACAGGACGAGACGATGCAGACGGCACGGACGACGGAGGCGCGATGAGCGAGAGCACGGATCCCCGCTCCGGTGCCTCCGCACCGTCGCCCTCCGGCGCGTCGGCGGCCTCTCGGGCGGCGGCACTCGACCGTCAACGGATGCACTACGACTCCTCGGAGCTGATGGCCGTCGGCGCCCGCCCGCCGCTGGGGGAGTACATCCGTCGCCTGTGGGGCGCGCGGCATTTCGTGCTCTACGACGCCCGGGTGCGGCTGTCGGTGAGCCAGGAGCACACGATCCTGGGCAAGATCTGGCTGATCCTCAATCCCATGCTGCTGGGCCTGACCTTCTTCCTGGTCTTCGGGCTGCTGCTGCGCACTGATCGCGGTGTGGAGAACTTCGTCGGCTTCCTGATCATCGGCCTGATGATGTTCCTCTACACGTCCCGCTCCGTGGCCACGGGCGCCCGCAGCATCGTGCAGGGCAAGAACCTGATCCGGGGCTTCTCCTTCCCGCGAGCGGCGCTGCCGCTGGGGATCGTGGTGCGCGAGGCATGGAGCCAGCTCTACGTGCTGGCGGCCATGTTCCTCTTCGTGCTGATCGCCCCGCCGGCCGAGCCGATCACGCCCCTGTGGCTGCTGATCCTGCCGATCTTCGTGCTGCAGACGATCTTCAACTGGGGCGCCGGGATGCTGCTGGCGCCGCTCGTGCACCGGATCCCCGACGTCGCGAACCTGATCCAGCTGGGCACGCGGCTGTGGCTCTACGCCTCGGGCATCTTCTACGACCCGTCCCGGTTCACGGACAATCCGACCATCCTGACCCTGTTCCACCTCAACCCGCTGTACCAGGTGCTGCAGATGGCGCGCGGGGCGATCCTCTACGCCGAGGCGCCGTCGCTGTCGTCGTGGCTGATCCTCACGGCGTGGGCGGTGGGCGCCCTGGTGATCGGGCTGCTGGTGTTCTGGTGGAACGAGGAGAGCTATGCCGACGAGAAGCGATGACTCCCTGTTCGAGGACCCCTCGATCGATCCCCAGTGGCGCGAGGCCCGTCGCCGGCAGATCGTCCAGGAGTGGGTGGCTCAGGACGGCTCGGGGCTGACCGGCACGAGCCTCAAGCCCGTGCGCGACCCCGCCGTGGTGATCGACGACGTCACCATGGTCTATCGCGTCACGAGCACGGGAGGGGCGGACGAGCAGAAGCTGTCCCCGGTCTCGCGGGCTCTGCGCCGCGCGCTGGGCCGCCCGCCCCAGGTGGACAACCAGGCGCTGACCCGGGTGAACCTGCTGATCGAGCAGGGGGAGTTCGTGGGCTTCGTGGGCCGCAACGGCTCCGGCAAGTCCACGCTGATGAACATCGTGGCCGGGCAGATGAACCCCACCTCCGGGCGCGTCTGGGCGATCGATCGCCCGTCCAAGCTGGGCGTGAGCGTCTCCCTGGTGCCGGCGCTGTCGGGGGAGCGCAACATCCGTCTGGGCTGCCTGGCCCAGGGGATGACCCCGCAGCAGGTGGACGAGGTCATGGACGAGCTCGTGGACATCGCCGCCCTGGGCAAGGCCCTGCACTGGCCCATGAAGGCCTACTCCTCCGGCATGGCCGCGCGGCTGCGCTTCGCGGTGGCCACGGCCACCAACCCGGAGGTGCTCATCCTGGACGAGGCCCTGGGCACCGGCGACGCCCAGTTCCAGGCCCGCGGCAAGGCGCGCATGGACGAGATCCGCGACAACGCCGGATGCGTCCTGTTCGTCTCCCACTCCATGGCCGAGATCCGCTCCATGTGCACCCGGCTCGTATGGATCGACGCGGGCGAGGTCGTGGCCGACGGACCCGTCGAGCCCGTCGTGGAGCGCTACGAGCACTACATGCAGCTGCTGGCCGACGGCAACCTGCTCAGCGCCCAGGACTACCGCGACCAGGCGCTGGCCGAGCGCGTCCCGCTGGAGCTCGTGAACACCTCCTGAGACCCTGCTCGCACGAGCACCGACCGCCCGATCCCCCGCAGGTGCCCCCGCACCGCGCGACCGAGAGGACCCCCACCGTGCCTTCCTGGAAGCCCCGCAAGCCCGCGATCGCCTCGACCGGCGAGCTGCGCACCCTGCTGTGGCACCTGCGCCAGGGCGGTGTGGATCAAGCCCGCAAGCACCTGCGCCGCCGCGGGCTGCCCGGCGGCACCTCCGCGGCCGTCAGCGGTGACGGGCGCAGCGTCTCGTTCGCGCCGACCGAATGGCCGCAGCAGTGGACCCGTCCGTTCGGCGACGTCACCGTGGCCACGATCCTGGACGACTTCTCCTCCCGGGCCTTCGGCTACGAGTGGGACCAGGTGGAGCTGTCCCGGACCGGGTGGCGGGAGCAGCTCGAGCAGCACCGGCCGCAGCTGCTGTTCGTGGAGTCCGCCTGGCACGGCAATCAGGACCAGTGGCAGTACCAGCTCACCGGCACCTCCGGGGTCAAGGAGCCGTTCCGGGAGCTGGTGGCCGCGTTCCGCGCCGCCGGGATCCCCACCGTGTTCTGGAACAAGGAGGACCCGCCGCACTACGACGACTTCCTGGAGTGCGCGGGGCTGTTCGACATCGTCCTGACCTCGGACTCGAACCGCGTGGAGCACTACCGGCGGGATCTGGGCCACGATCGCGTGGGCGTGCTGGCCTTCGCCGCGCAGCCGGCCGTGCATTCCCCGGTGCGCGGGGCCCGCGGCGTCGACGCACGGGACGTGGCCTTCGGCGGGATGTACTTCGCGCACAAGTTCCCCGAGCGCCGCGATCAGATGGACCTGCTGCTCGGCGGTGCCCTGGACGTCTCGCCCAAGATGCGCAAGGGCCTGGAGATCTTCTCCCGGTACCTGGGCGACGACGAGCGCTATCAGTTCCCGGCCCCGCTGGATCAGCGCGTGGTGGGCTCGCTGGACTACGCCCGGATGCTCACGGCGTATCAGGCCTACAAGGTCTTCCTCAACGTCAACTCGGTCGTGGACTCGCCGTCGATGTGCGCCCGGAGGATCTTCGAGATCCTCTCGCGCGGCACGGCGGTGGTCTCCACGCCGTCGGCAGCCGTGGGGGAGTACTTCCCGCAGGCGGAGCTGCCCGTCGTCGAGACACGGGAGCAGGCCGCCGACGTCGTCCGGGCGCTCGTGCGCTCCAAGCAGCTGCGCGATCGCACGGTGCGCAGGGCTCAGCGCCGGGTGTGGGCCGAGCACACGTACACGCACCGCGCGGCGACCGTCCTGGACCTGGCCCTTCCGCAGCAGGACGGCTCCTGGCAGCCGTCGAACCCGTCCGTGTCCGTGGTGCTGTCCACCAACCGGCCGGACCGCCTGGGCCAGGCCATGGACTCGGTGGCGGCTCAGCGCGGTGTGAGCCCGCAGGTCGTGCTCGTGTGCCACGGCTTCGATCCCGATGCCGCTCGGGCCGCCGAGCTGGCGGCGCAGCGGGGGATCGAGGACCTGGTGATCGTGCCGGCGCCCCGGGACTGGTCGCTGGGCTCCTGCCTCAACGCCGGCGTGCAGGCCTCCTCCGGCGCCGTGATCGCCAAGATGGACGACGACGACTGGTACGGCCCCGACTACCTGGCGGATCAGCTGGCCATCCTGCGCGTGACGCAGGCAGACGTGGTGGGCAAGCAGGCCAGCTACCTCTACGTCCAGTCCTACGACGCCACGCTGCTGCGCTTCGGCGAGCGGGAGCACCGCTGGACGGACTTCGTGCTCGGACCCACGCTGATGGCCGCGCGCGAGGTCTTCGAGGCCCATCCCTTCCGTGACCGGACCACGGGGGAGGACACCGGCTTCCTGCAGGACGTGGTGGATGCCGGCGGCCGCGTCTATGCCACGGATCGTTTCAACTTCCGGCAGTTCCGGGGCGGACACGGACATACCTGGAATGTGACGGACCAGCACGTCATCTCCACTGGTGAGGTCATGTTCTTCGGGTCGGCCACCGCGCACCTGTGCGTATGATGACCCCCGCCTGGGGTTCCACCGAACGGCCCACAGCATGGCGAATCTGCCTGTAACTGCAACTACCCCGCCGATCCGCCTCCTCAGCGCGGACGCGGAGATCAAGGACACGAGCACCCATGAGCGAGAGCAACCAGACCGTCGTCTTCGTGGGGCTGGGCTACATCGGCCTGCCCACCGCCGTGACGCTGGCCAACAGCGGCGTGCGGGTCAAGGGCGTGGACGTGAACGAGTCGGTCGTGGAGCGCGTCTCCCGCGGCGAGGTCACGATCGTGGAGCCCGGACTGGAGGAGGAGCTGAAGCGCGCCGTGGACTCGGGTCAGTTCACCGCCTCCACCGAGATGCAGCACGGCGACGCCTTCGTGATCGCCGTGCCGACTCCCTTCAAGGACGATCACGTGGGCGACACCTCCTACATCGAGGCCGCCGCGCGCAATATCGCGCCGCTGCTCGAGGGCGACGAGCTCGTGATCCTGGAGTCGACCTCCCCGCCCCAGACCACGCAGCTGCTGGGCCGCGTGCTCACCGAGGCCCGCCCCGATCTCACCGTGGATCCGCAGGAGGCCGAGCAGGGCCAGAAGAAGCTCATCCACCTGGCCTACTGCCCCGAGCGCATCCTGCCCGGAAAGGCCATGGAGGAGCTCGTCACCAACGACCGCATCATCGGCGGCATGACCCCGGAGGCCGCCAAGCGCGGCAAGGCCGTGTACGCGACCTTCTGCCAGGGCGAGCTGCTGGAGACCGACGACGTCACCGCCGAGATGGCCAAGCTGACCGAGAACTCCTTCCGGGACGTCAACATCGCCTTCGCCAACGAGCTGTCCCTGATCTCGGACAAGCTGGGGATCGACGTGTGGGAGCTCATCGAGCTGGCCAACCACCACCCGCGCGTGAACATCCTGCAGCCCGGTCCCGGCGTGGGCGGGCACTGCATCGCCGTGGATCCGTGGTTCATCGTCTCCTCGGACCGCGAGAACTCGAACCTGATCCGCACCGCCCGCGAGGTCAACGACGGCAAGCCCGACTGGGTCATCGGCAAGGTCCGCGACGCCGTGGCCCACAAGTCCGAGCCGGTCGTGGCCGCCCTGGGCCTGGCCTTCAAGGCGAATATCGACGACCTGCGCGAGTCCCCGGCGCTGAACATCACCAAGGACCTCGCCGAGGCTCTCTCCGATGCCACGGTCCTGGCCGTGGAGCCCAACGTCTCCGAGCTGCCGAAGGCGCTGGCCGGCCTGTCCAACGTGGAACTGACCGAGTACCAGGAGGCCATCGAGCGCGCCGACGTGGTCCTGGTGCTCGTGGACCACGACGAGTTCAAGACCGTCCCGGCCACCGCGCTGGCCGGCAAGACCGTGGTGGACACCAAGGGCCTCTGGCGCTGATCCCCCCCTGAGGCGGCCGGTCTGACCGGCCGCCTCTCTCACCCCGACGTCGGCCTCAGTCCGCCCCGCAGAGGAAGCTCGAATGCCCCCCATCACTGTCGAAGAACTCCGTCGCCGCCTGTGGCATCTCCGAGGGGAAGCCGCATCGTTGGTCGCTCCCGGTGGGTACGAGGTGCGGCGCAGCGGCGCCGGATCAGCCGACCGGATGCTCGAACCCGTGGCCGGGTCTGCGAACGCGTCCCAGACCGCTGCTCGGACTGAGGCTGAACGCGAGGCGACCCGACAGGCCCACCGCCAGGCCTCCGAGGAGGCACGGGCACGAGGGGACCGTTATCAGGCGGCCGATCAGCTCCGAAAACTCGCACTCGAGGACCCCCGCGACAGCACAGCGTGGCACCTCTACGGCATGCGCCTCCTGGAGTCGCGCAGCTACGATGCGTCCTTCGAAGCGCTGAAGAACAGCGTGGCTGTCGACCCGACCAACCTGGACGCTCTCGAGATGCTCCTGGACGCCTCGGCCGGCGATTCGGACAGGTCCACCTCTGCGACAGAAGCACTGGATGCCCTGGTCGAGGCGCTTCCGGGCCGCCCCGAGCACCATCGCCGGTCGCTGGACCTGCTGGTGCCGGCTCGACGCACCGCGGGACTCGAACTGCTGGCACAGAGCCCCGATCGCGTCACGCGTGCGGTCGTGGCACTGCACGGCCAGGAGGGGAGCGAGAACGCACCCGAGAAGCCGGCCTGGCTCGCCGAGGACGAGTTCATCCTGGCCCAGCTGCTCTTCTGCCTGCAGCGGGGCCGTCGTACGCGCGCGATCGAGCTCATCCGAGCGCTGCCGGACCGTGCAGTTCCGCGATGGAGCCTGCGACTCGCCATCCGCCGCGACCTGCGAGCGAACAGGATGGAGGGCGCCCGCCGTCTCCTTGCGGAGTTCACCCGACTCGAGCCGAACGACGGGTGGGGCAAGCGCCAGAGCGCGAAGCTGAACCGTTCGACGGTGCCCACGAACTATCAGCTGGCCAAGAAGGGCTTCCCCTTCCCGCACCGGAGGTCCGAGCCTGCCTATGCGCCGGCGTCCGACCGCGTCTTCTATCTGTTGCACAATTCTCTGCCGTACCACTCCGCTGGCTATAGCACTCGCACGCATGGCCTGCTGTCCGGGCTGCGCGGTCTCGGCTGGGATGTTCAGGGCGTCACTCGACTCGGCTATCCCTACGACATGCCCAAGATGGCGGAGCTCGGCGAGATCGCGCCCATGAACGTGGTGGACGGCGTCCCGTACCACCGCCTCAGCACCACTCCGGGCATCGAGAAGAAGAGCCCGATCACGGAGTACGTGAAGCGGTACGTGAGCGCCTTGGAGAAGGCGGCAACGGAGCAGCGCCCCGCGGTCCTGCACGGCGCCTCCAACCACTGGAACGGCTTGGCCACGGTCGCCACGGCGAATCGTCTCGGCATTCCCTCGATCTACGAGGTCCGCGGCCTCTGGGAGGTCACGCGGGGCTCCAGAGACTTCGAATGGGCCAAGGGCGGCATGTACCGCTTCATGGCCCGCATGGAGGCGGATGCCGCCGCGAACGCCACGCACGTCCTGGCGATCACCCAGGCGCTGAAAGACGAGCTCGTCAACCGCGGTGTGGACGGCGACAAGATCACCGTGGTGCCGAACGCCGTGGATGCCGACCGGTTCCAGCCGCAGCCGCGCGATGCGGCGCTGGAGGCCGAGCTCGGATTCCAGGACAAGACCGTGATCGGCTACATCGGCTCTGTCCTGGACTACGAAGGTCTGGGCCTGCTGATCGAAGCCGCGGACAGGATGCGTGCCGTCCGCAATGACTTCGTGGTCATGATCGTCGGAGACGGGGCCGAGCTGGAGCGGTTCCAGGCTGAGGTAGAGACTCGCGAATTGAGAGAAGTCGTCCGCTTCCTCGGTCGAGTCCCTCACGAGGACGTGGAGCGCTACTACTCGCTCGTGGATATCGCTCCGTTCCCCCGTCTGCCGCTTCCCGTGTGCGAGATGGTGTCTCCGCTGAAGCCGTTCGAGGCGCTGGCCATGGGCAAGGCCATCGTGGCCTCGGACGTGGCCGCTCTGGCCGAGATCGTGCAGCCCGATGTGACAGGTCTGCTGCATCGCAAGGGCGACGTGGACGACCTCACGGCCAAACTCACCGAGCTGATCGAGCGACCGGAGCTGCGTGAGCGGCTTGCCGCCGATGGCCTCCAGTGGGTCCGTGAGAACCGGCAGTGGTCGGACATGGCCGGACGCGTGTCCGAGATCTACGAGCAGCTGGGCGCCCTGCGCGGCTCAACGGTCTGATCCTCCGCACAACCGACTCCTTCCCCGAAACCCCTGAATCAGAAAAGGGCCTCTATGACTCACGACCGCATCTCCGACGACGAATCCCCCGAATCGGGCGCGACTCAAGATGCCGGACTGAACGTCGACAGCGCCGTGAGCACCAGGCAGTGCCTCGGGGCAGGGTTCGTCCGGAAGCCGGACTACGTGGAGCGCGCCCGCAAGCTGCTCGACGGCAAGATGCGGGTGCCTCCCCACCCCGAATGGGCATCTGAGGACCTGACGAACTGGGTCGCGGACCCTTTCAAGTCGCGAAATTGGAAGTTCCAGCACCATGCACTGCGGTGGATCTCGCCCGCCAGGCACCTGGCCATGGAAGGAGACCGGGAAGCACGGGACTTCTGGATGTCCACGGTGCTGTCTTGGATCAGCAGCAATCCTCCGGAGTCCCCTTCCTCCAAATTTGCCTGGATCGACATGGCAGATGGAATGCGCGCTCAGGAGATCGTGTTCGGCTGGCCGCTCGCAGAGAGCCAGGAGGAGCAGCAGGCCCTCGTAGCTGCGCTCGAAGTGCACGGTGAATGGCTGGCCGACGAGAAGAATCTCTCTGAGGGCAATCACGCCCTTCACCAGAACATCGGCCTGTTCGTGCTGGCGAGTTTCCTGCGTCGGCAGGATTGGCAGGATCTGTCGATCCGCCGCATGTTGTCGCTGTTCGACGCGTCATTCGACGTGAACGGTGCCAATAACGAAGGGTCTGTGGAATACCACCGACTCAACCTCGCCTGGTGGAAGGCCTCCTGGGACCGGATCGAGCTCGAGGGCATCGAGGTGCCTCGAAGCGCCCGCCTCACGCTCGAACGTGCTGCGGTCTTCCTGGCGCATGCGACTCGGCCGGACGGCTTCATGATGACCATCGGGGATACACATCTGAAGCCTGTCGAGCGCTCCGGATGGCCGGAAGTGGACTACGTGGCCAGTCTCGGTGCGGAGGGCACGCCACCTTCAGCGACCGCGATCACCGCCCCGAACGGTTTCATCTTCGGCAGATCGGGCTGGGGCGGCGAGGGACGCAGCTACAAGGAAGAGACGACGTACAGCCTCCGGTACGGCCCTCGCATCAGGTCGCACCAGCACGATGACCGAGGCAGCATCACGTACTACTCCGGGGGCGAGGACTGGCTCACGGATCCGGGGTCGTACAACTACGAGCCCAAGGACCGCTTCCGCAAGTACCTCCGATCACGAGCAGCCCACAATCTCGTGGTCATCGATGGCCGCGAGTACAACCCTGCCGGGCATGTCCGTCTCGAGCGGTCCACTGTCTCCGATCACGCGCACGACTACTCCGTGGTGGACTCGAACTACGAGGGGGTCGTCCTGACCCGTCGTCTGGTCTATCTGCCCGGCCTGGATCTGGGCATCGTGATCGATCGGTTCACCGCTGACGAGCAGGTGACGGCTAAACAGCTGTGGCACCTGAACCCGAGAGTCCGAGGACGGCTCAGGGACAGCGCCGTCGAAGTCCAGGGGCACAGCGGTCGTAGCCTCGGTCTGCAGTGGCTGGGTCATGGCGAGCGTCCGGTCGTCACGTATGCGGGGGAGAAGTCGCCCGTCGGCTGGGTCTCTCGTGCCTGGGGCAAGAAGGAGCCCGGTGCGGTGGTTGAGGTGTCCAAGACAGCTCGTACGGGCTCGTTCACCAGCGTGTTCGCGGACTCGACCGAGGACACGTGGAGCGTGGTGTCCAGCCGGGCGACACCCACGTCCACGTGGATCAGGGCCCTCCGCTTCGGCAGGATCTGGAGCATCACCATCGGGGATGACGGCATCTCGATCACGGAGGATGAGAGCCGCTCTGCGCTCATGGGCGGTGCGAACCTGAACGCGGCGGCCATCATGATGCGTGAGGATCGCTGGATCCGACAGCGTTTCGCAGACCTGGATGATCGGCTGTCGCGTGCTCTGGCGAAGGTCGAGGAGTCGGCGACGCCCTCTCCTATGGCAACTGTGTCCGAGGCGTCCATAGAGAAGCGCATCGCGGCCCTGGAGACGAAGCTGTCCGATGCTACGCACACCTTGAATGAAAGCGTCCAGCAGGAGCATCAGCGAATCGCCAGGATTCTCCCGCACCTGCCGGCAGGCATGCCTCTGGACACCGTTCTCGGCGGGTTGCCGCTCGGAGACGTGACGTCCTACATCGAAGACCCGCTGTTCATCTATGAGCTGTGGTCAGCCGGAACACCCGGGCTGGTCATGAACCTGGGGCAGCGGCGCAAGCTTTTCCGCGAGCTCTATCAGCGCGGCTATTACAGCCATGCACTTGAGGTCATCCGCGGCATCGCCGCTGTGACCGAGCGCGAGAAGGACCAGCTGACCGCACAGATCCGAGGCTCCGAGCTGTCGATGCTGCGCGGCGAGCTGAGTCCGGTCTGCACAGAGCCTGAAGAGGGCTTCTCGCCCGTCACCGGAAGGATCCTGCATGTCGTGGGGAAGGCGCTGCCGGAGACGCAGACCGGCTACACGCTGCGAACCCACTACCTCGCGCAGGCTCAGGTGGAGAAGGGGTACGACGTCCACGTCATGCGTCAGGCGGGAGCGAGCGTCGATTCCCTCGATGAGTCGCCCGTCATCCGCGACGGAGTGACCTATCACCTGCCGGAAGGCCCCGCGCGCGGAACGATCACCTGGGACGAGTGGCTCCAGAACAATACGGATGCACTGCGCCAGCTCGTGATCGACGAGCGTCCGAGCATCTTGCACTGCCACTCCGACTACATCAATCAGCTGATCGCCCGCCCGGTCGCTGATGCCTTCGGATTGCCGCTGATCTATGAGAGCCGCGGATTCTGGGAGGAATCCTGGCTCTCGCGCGTGGAGACGGCTGTCGGTCGTCCCCTTGACGCAGACAACGAGCGCTATGGCTTCCCCGATGCCTACACGCTGCGGCATGACCGTGAGAACCAGGCGCGCACCGACAGCGACCACGTGACCACGCTCGCGGAGGTCATGCGCGATCACATCGTGGAACGCGGCGAGGATCCTTCCCGCATCTCCGTGACGCCGAATGGCGTGCTGCCCTCTGATTTCCCGGTCGTCGAGACAGATGCGGCGCTGAAGGATCAGCTCGGCTTCCCTGCCGATGTGCCGGTCATCGGGTACATCACCTCGGTCGTCGAGTACGAGGGCATCGATACTCTCGTCACTGCCTTCGCACGCCTCATCCAGGCGGGCAGAGACACCAGGCTGCTGATCGTGGGCGACGGTCCTGTCCGTGCTTCTCTGGTCGCGCAGGCCAAGAATCTCGGGATCGCAGATCGCTGCCTGTTCACTGGTCGTGTTCCGCACGAGCAGGTTCTGGCCTACTACAGCCTGATCGACATCTTCGTGGTGCCTCGTAAGGACCGAGCAGTGTGCCGTCTCGTGACGCCGCTCAAGCCCTTCGAAGCGTTCTCGACGGGTCGCACCGTGGTGGTCTCCGATGTGGATGCGCTGCGGGAGATCGCCGACCAGTCAGGTGGCGCTGAACTCTTCCGTGCCGATGACCCCGATTCTTTGGCTCAGGTCCTCTCGGCGCTGCTGGATGATCCGCAGCGCCGCTCGGAGCTTGCGTCTCGAGGTGCCGCATGGGTGCGTGAAGAGCGTTCATGGCGCTCGATCGCTGATCGTTACGATGAGCCCTATCAGAAGCTGGGGGTGCAGCGCTTCCGACTCCTCGCTGACTATCCGCAGCAGGTGCCCGACGTAGCGAAGGCCGCTCAGCGGCGCCAGGCTTCGACGATCGGTAATCGAGGTGAGGCTGTGGCACTGCTCCAGCTCCACGGTGCCGATGGCGTTCCGACTGATTCCGCAAGAGCACATCAGACGGTCGAGACGGGTTGGGCTGCATACGGCTTCGATCCGGCCGGTCTTGATTTCCCCATCGACTGGCGCAACGTCGGCCCGGATGATCGTTCATGGCGCATGCATTTCCACTGCTGGGAATTCATGCACGCTCCACTGATGGAGTGGGCACGGACGGGTGACGAGTCGTTCTTGCGCTGGTGCCTGGACCGTGCGCTGTCATGGAGCGCAGAATTCGCAGACCTGCACGATGACTCGACCATGGCCTGGTACGACATGGCCATTGCCTACCGCACCATGGTCCTCATCACGCTCCTCCGGGCGGCTGAGGTATCCAACGAGGTCTCAGACGACGAATATGCCGCGCTGCTGATCCAAGCTTTCCGGCAGCGGGACGGTCACTGGGCGGATGCGTCTTTCAACCCGCGCAACAACCACGGCTACTACTCTGCGGTCAGCCAGCTGGTGCTCGGGCGGGAGCTGAGCGATCTCCCTGGGATGCCCGCACTGAGGGGACAGGGCGAGGACCGACTGCGTCTGATGACTGAGGGGCAGTTCATGCCCGACGGCGGTCACAGCGAGCACTCTCCTGACTACCACCGCATGCTCCTCAGCGGTTTCGATGCGGCCTTGGCCGCCGGGGTGATCGAGGATCCGGCGGTCTCCGCCGTCGTGTCCGCTGCAGCGGACGCTCTGGGATGGATGATCCAGCCAGACGGCTGCCTGGTGCAGTTCGGAGATTCCGCCCAGCGGAAGATGGTGGGCAAGGGGCTGACCTCATCGTCCCCGACCACTCAGTGGGTCCTCTCGGGAGGGATGGAGGGCGAAGCTTCTCAGAGCAGTGCTCTCGTGCTGCCCGAGACTGGGTACGTCTTCGTCCGTGAGAGCTCGGCGCACTCACCTGGCCAGTTCGCCAAGGACTCCTATCTGGCCTTCACATCGGCCTTTCACTCTCGGGCGCACAAGCACTCCGATGACAACACCATGGTGTGGTTCGAAGAGGGGCAGCAGATCCTCTGCGATGGTGGCCGATATCGGTACGGAGAGCTTCTGGCTCCTGACTCGCCGCTTCGGGACCAGGCCTTCTACTACGCCGATCCGGTCCGCCAGTTCATGGAGACCGCCGCGCCGCACTCGACGATCAGCGTCGACGGGACCCTCCATGACCGCCGACGTGAACCCCATGGATCCGGGCTCGTCGAAGCCCATCAGGACGCGCAGGGTCAGCACATCATCACGGCTCGGACGCCGCAGGCGGGCTGGGTTCACCACCGCACGGTGGGCTTCCTGCCGGGCCAGCACCTGATCTCAGATGATCTGGTCGAGTTCGAGGATGGCGAAGAGCACGAGATCAGCCTCTGGTGGCACTTCGACGGCTCACTTGAGCTCGAGGTGATCGATGACCGCTTGCTGCTTCGTAGCCCGCAATGGGAGGGCCGACAGCTTGAGCTGACCACGACCCTCGGGGAATCGCCGGAGATCCTCTACGGGTCCGAGGATCCGCTGGGCGGCTGGCGCTCGCGCGTCGACCGCGTCAAGGAGGAGTCCTGGCAGGTCCGCTGGCGAGTAGCTGCCCAGGAGAAGCTGTCGCTCGAAACTCGCATGGAATTCCGCCCGACTTCCGGCTGAGACCGGGGCGACCCGGAACCCGGCCGCCCCGCCTGTGGACAGGGGCCGCCGATCCGCTTGAACTGAGGAGACGTCATGAATGTGAATCTGGTGGCAGTGGCCAAGCGCCCCGAAGCTATGGCCGATGCCCGACGCCGGATGGCTGCGGCCATCGACTACGTCACGGGGATCTTCGGCCCGGCCGGGGATCATCAAGTCGAGCGGGGCCAGGCCATGGCTTACAACGCCGATCGGATGGCGCGGACCTGGACCGCCCCCACATGGTTCGAGGTGGAGGGCTACCAGTACGGGGTCAGCCAGCCCCCGATCCCGTCCGATGTCGAGGTGACGGCGGAGAGCCTGCCAGGCGTGGTGCACAACCGCGTTTATGGCGATGGGCGGCCTTCGTCCTTCCTGATGAACCACTGGGGCTATGCGCTCTCGCCCGCCGGTGAGGTCCGCGTGTGGACCGATCTGGTGGGCTTCGCCCGGACCTACGTCGTCGAGACTGTCGATCTGATCGCGGTCTCCAATCACATCGGCGCGCTGGCCTACTTCCTCGATTCACCGCTGGAGATCGACGACCAGGCCGTCGGCATGTTCGCCAACTTCGGCTGGTTCACCGAGGAGGGGTCGCCGTTCCAGGGGATTCGTCGGCTGCCTCGCGCCACGTTCCTGGACATCGATGCGCAGGGACGGACCTGTCGGAGCACCTATCAGAGCCTCGAGGAACTGACGGGAGAGCGCGAGCCGGTCGCAGATTTCGATGCCGTGGTCCACGCTAGCCGTACGGCTGCCAGCAATCTCGACACCCTCAGCTTGTCGGTGCCGACGGTCTACCTCAGCGGCGGTCAGGACTCCCGGATGACGGCGGGGCTATGGCTCTCTGGCGGCGGCAGTGCAAAGGTGATGACACTGGGAACGCTACCCAAGGAGGCCGAGATCGCCGAGGACCTCATGTCCCGCCTCGGCAGGTCGGTCGATTTGGAAGCTCAGGGCGTCAGCCACCGGATCGTTGATCCAAAGCCGTCGGAGGTGACGATGTCGCTGCCCGAGCGCCTGGCGAACTGCCACCTGATGTGGGATGGGGACTCTGCCCCCACGAACATGAAGCGGAATATGCACATCGCTCGTGGAGCCGCCGCGCTGTCCATCGGCGGCACGAACGGAGAGATCACTCACGGCTACTTCTACAGCCGCCCCGGATACGTGGACCGCATCACCGCCTTGGAACACCCACTCAAGGAGCTCAAGCGGGTGTTCCCCGGCCGGATCACCACGGACCAGGTCACATCCGGCCTGGAGGACTTCTACGACCGCGAGTATGCGGCGATCAGCCAGGCCGGATCGCCCGGTCTGCAGAGCTTGGACGTGTACTACCTCCGCGAGAAGCTGCGCCGGTGGCACAACCAGTCCCTGTCCAACACCAGCGTGGTGCTTCTCGGCTCGCAGGAGTACATCCGCATGGCCTTCGACCTGACCATCGACGAGCGCATCGACAAGCGCGCGCCCAAGGAGATCGCCCGTCGAGCCGTCCCGCAGTGGGACGGGCTGGCGTATTACAAGGCCAACAAGGAGGAGTCGAAGATCGCCACGAAGAAGGGCCTGCGCACTTGGGCGACGGATACCGAGGTCTTCAACTCCGTACTCGACGCACCCCGGATCTGGGATCGGTTCCTCCGCCGAGAGACCCTGGCGGGCTACCGTGAGCTGATCCCCGCCGGGGAGGCCTACGCGTCTCATGAATCATGGTTCAACCGGGCGATCTGGATCGACTCGATCGACGAGCACCGTCAGATGCTGAATCGGCGCACGGCCGAGGTGCGGGCCGCCTCATGAGCCTCAAGAGCGCTGTGGATCTGCTCATCGGCGGATCGTCGGCATTGGATGCCGCCTTGGCAGGAGAGCTTTATCTTCGACCGTCGTCGAAGGATGCGGACTTGAGGGAGATGCTCCGCTTCGGGTCCGTCAGAATAGGGAAGCTGACCTTGGATGGCGGCCCGCAGGGCATCTGGGATCACGCAGATCCCGCTGATCGTTCCACTGGCCTGGCGCTGAACTCGCTGAAGTTCATCGATCCGCTGCGCCGCGGAGCGGCAGAATCGAGCGATGCTCAGTTGTGGTTGGACTACGTCCGTGGGTGGGGCGCATGGGCTGATGACGCGCGGGCTGCGAGGTTGGACTCCTTTCTGCCAGCTGGACAGCGGGCAGTGGTCCTGGCCGCTGGCCTGCGAACATTCTGGAAGGACCCATCCGAACGTCCAGCGGATATCGTCGCGCTTCTGGGCGGGCACACGGAGCCCTTCCGAGACAAGCTCCGGACCGGTCGGGTCCATCTGATCGAGGAGACGATGATCCGCGGGTGCGCAGCCGCCTCCCAGGGCCCCCGTCCTGAGGAGGACAGCGCGATCCTGCTCCAGGAGTTCGCGGAGCGATATCTTGCACACGGCCTAGCGCCGGGCGGCGGCGTGGGCGCTGTGAGTGACATGACGCGACGGTGGGTCGATCTGTATTCGAGCATCTACCGCACTCTCTCGGATCCAGGGGACCTCGTCTCGCCCCAGGCCCTGTCGGAGCGTTCGGAATCGGAGCTCAGTCGGCTCTGGATCCACGCGACGACTCCCACCGGAGGACTGGTCTCCGTCGGAAGTGAAGAGGCGCAGAGCTCCTGGTCGAACCGGACTCCGTCCTCCTCGTCCGAGAGGTACTGCGCATCCGGCAGCGGTGAAGGTCAGCCGACCGATGACCTCACGTTCGTGAATCGCAGCGGCTGGATGTTCGCCCGGCGCGGTTGGGGAGAGACCGAGCTCGACTTCCACGAGGAGACGTTCTTCGGGCTGCGATCGGGTCCCCTGGAATCTAAAGGGAGGGAGCACGACAACTCAGCACTGTGGCTCACGGCTCGAGGTGTGACATGGCTGGGAGATAACCCAGGCCGTGATGGCTCATCGTGGAGCCAGCGTGATCACCACTCCAGCGTCAGCGTCGAAGCGCGGCACCGCACGCTCAGTGACGCCGAGATCACGCGCTTCCGGGATACCGCTCAATGCCTCGACGTCGAGGTTCGAGATCGAGCATTCCTGCCGGTTGCCATGACTCGGCGGGTGGTCTATTCGAAGAGCGGTGACTTCCTGGTCGCCGTGGACCAGGTGCGCAGCGCCGACGCTCACTCCGGACGCCAGAACTGGATCATTCCGCCAGGTGTCGATGTCGAGATCTCCCAGGGGGCGGCTCTGCTTCGACAGGGCGAGGAGGCATGTGAGCTGATCTGGCTTTCCGTGCCGGCACCACAGCCTGAGGTCGAGATCCTCGACGATGGCTGGCAACGACTCAGCGTGGCGTTCTCAGCTGCGTCGACCCGTCTCATCACAGCCATCGTTCCTCGCGCGGCACAGGAAGACGTGAGCTGCACGCGGATTCCACTGGCTGACGCATCTCTGAGCATCTCTGTCCGTCGGCCGCGGCATGCTGAGCAGCTCGTGATCGCCAAGGAGGGCGCCGGTATCGGCCCGTATGACGAGGACGGCGAGATTCTGGTCGAACGAGTCGTCCTGGAGGCGCTGAACGGGGGATTGACACCGGAGGAGGAGGCGCGACTCCGCCTTGACCTGCGCGCCCGTATCGGGGACGTCAAAGAGCGGCTGCATCGTGACGGTGCGGATCGCGAACAACGGCGCGCTGCGTTGGAGGATCTGCGAGGCGCGGCCTCTGAGCTCGGCGTCTCGGGCCTGCGAGATTTCGGTCTGGGAGCCGCCATGATCGACATTGCTGCCGCTGACCTGAAAGAGGAGGTCTCTGGACACCCGCTGGTGGCCGGACGGAAGCGCTCCCCGCTGATCTCATGGGATGATTCGGATCGGCTAATCCATGAATTCTACGGCGTCCCGATCTTGACCACTCGTGAAGTCTCACGGTCGATGGATCCAGGCCTCGAGCGGCAGATGCTGACGATCGACAAGGGGCAGCTTGCCTTGCCGTTTCTGCTCAGCAGGTCGGGATCCGGGAGAACGCTCCGTGTCATGTTCCACGGAGCGACCGACCGATCCCGGAATGCGCTTCCGAGATTCGAGCGGATGCGCTCCATGGAGAAGGGATCGTCCGGCCCCGTGCTGTTCGTTTCTGATCCTTGCTTGGACCTCGATTCGAGTCAGATCCTCACCTGGTATGCAGGGGACGAGAGACTGAATCTCCACGAACTCATCGCCATGCAGACCAAGGCCTATGCGGACGAGTTGGGGTGCGACCGCATCCTGTTCGTCGGCAATTCTGGCGGAGGCTATGCTGCGCTGCAGTGCGCCACGTATCTGGCAGACGCGGCTGTGGTGACGTTCAATCCTCAGATCCAGGTAGATCAGTATGTCCCCAGGATCGCCCGCACTGCGCAGGAGGTGCTCTTCGGGGCGCCCTCCGTAGCAGACGACTCTGCCCTGGCCAGTCGGATGGATCTCATCAAACGGTACCAGGAGATCGAATTCCACAAGCGGGTATTCTTCATCCAGAACACTGGCGATGAGATGCACTATGAATATCACTGCAAGCCATTCACTGATGCGTGGAGGGCTCAGGGAGATGAGTCAGACCTCATGCTCGTAACGCCTTATCTGGGTGACGGGCACCGGGTCCCGCCTCCCGACGAGTACATGTCCCTGGTCGACCAGGGCGAGGCGTTCGTCTTCGGGGAATGACGCGAGCTGTCAGAACCGGACTCAGATCCAGGAGCGGGAATTCAGGATCTCGATCGTCCGGCTCTGCGGCATCGGATTGTGCCCCATGGCGGCGTCGTGGTAGCGGCGGACGGCGACTTCGTCGCACAGTGCTGGATGCCTCGCGAAGAAGTCGTCGAAGTGCTTCAGGGGGATCTCTCGATCGTATTTCGACGCCATATTCACCCAGTACTCGATCCGCAGCGGCTGGTCGTTTCTCGCCAGCTGCTTGAGGGCGCTTGTCCGGTGTGGCCAGTTCTTCCGGACGTCGGCCGCCAGTCGTCCGGCATACCTCGCATCCAGGACCGCCTTGACCTGGTGTGCGTACCATCTCGTCCAATCGAACTGGGCGTTGTTCACGATAGCTTTGGCACCGCGATCTGCGGCAAGTTCGATAAGGGCCGCGTACCCCCCGGCGGAGGAGCCGAAATAGGTGCGCTGATCCGGCGACGGCGCGCCGAGCTTCGCTGACACCACACGTGCGGCCCTCGTCACCTGTGTGGGCATCCACGACGGCATCTTGGCCTGCATCCAGTTCAAGGACAAGGCATCGTCTCCCACCGTGCCGGGGTCGCAGACGTAGATCTGATGACTGTGTATTTCTGAGGACCACGTAGACCGCTGGAAGACGGGCCTGCCCTGTGAGCGTTCCAGATCTACAGCGCCGTTGTTCAAGATGAGGACGCTGTCCGCGCCGGGGCGGGCAACGATGAGCAGCGGGAGCGTCTCGCCGATGGATAGCTGAACATCCAGACGGAGGGGCTCGTCGGCGACGAACAGTGAACGAGGGAGGTCGATCAGCTTGTCGATGTCGACTTTCAAGGTTGCGGTGGACTCAGCAGACGTCATGCAGTCGGCTTTCTGCTCGTGATGCGAGCTGTTGCCGGGCCGTCGACCTCTGCCGGAGTGAAGGAGGTGCAGGCGACCTCGATCCGGGTGGCTCGTTCCCAGCTCGCCTGCGTCCTCTCGCGCAGCGGGATGATCGCCAGCTCCACCTGTGCGCCTTCACGGAGACTGCGCAGGGACACCGTCATCTCGCTGGGTTCACCAGGCACGGAAATCGTGAGCAGCTCCATTCCATCCATAGCAATCCGATATTCAAAGCTCGGGGGGCCAGGCGGGCAGGCCCAGAATGTTCGCAGGGTGAGGTCAAGGGCCCCCTGGGCGGGAGCCTCTACGAGGGGAAAGGACTTGGACCGCTTCTGAGCGAAGTCGTTCAGGGGCAGGCGAAAAGACCTCGGAGCCTGTCCCTTCGACAAGGCGTTCGTCGATTCGTCAGAATCGACGCGCGATCGGTCATCTCTCATCTGCTCATAAAGATTCTTTTGGTCGTTGATGCCGAAGAAGTTCAGAACCGGGTTCGTCGTATTGATGACTTCGCGGAATGCGTAGTGCGCAGCTCGTTGCTGCCGTGTGAATGCCAACAGCGGAGTGATCATCGCCCGACAGTTCAGCGGCACGAAGGGCTCGAAGGCCAGATCGATCTCGTTGAAGACCTCTGTGGCCCAGCGGCCCAGACGGTACTCCCAATGCGTGAGATCCGAGGCCTGGTAGCCGTGAAGGTCTCCAGCGAGCTCTTGCTCTTTGAACGCTCGGTTCACGTGGGCCTGCAACGACTCACCAGGTATCTCGACACCAGCCGACGTCGCTCGCTTGAGCCACAGTGCCTTGGCGGTAGCCGCAGTATCTGCATCAGTGGGGGACGCCCACTTGTGCTGTCCGATCTCGAAGGCGTTGGCCCTCATGACCAGGCCGTCGGCTTCTGGGAACTCCTCGAGGTAGCGGGGGAGCAGCCATCGCCCATGAACCGTCAGCGAGTTCTTCCCCAGCGCTTCCGTCTCCTCGGCGCTCAGCGTGCGCATTGACGGCGAGCCCCGAAGGACGCGGTGGTCCAGGCGGAGCAGATCCACCAGGGGAGTGACGAGTTCGATGTCCCGTTCGAGCACGGTGACGCTGGATTCCTTGGCCGTCGACGAAGCCCCGTAGGTGTAGCACCGGAGGTGGCCGAGGTACGGCGTCGACAGCGCCAGGGCGACTCGGGAGTCCAGACCGCCGCTGAGCGCGAAGGAGATCGGCAGCCGGTCCTCTCTCGTCGTCGCCTGCTGCATCTGCTGGTGCCAGAGCTCGCTGACGCGCTGGAGGCGATCGGCCTCCGAGCGCTCGAGCCAAGGATTCGCCTGGCGGGGCCAGTAGCGCTCGAACCGGCCGGAGCGCAGGTGGAGCCGATGGTTGGGCAGCAAGGCTCGGACTCCGGTGCGGTGAGACAGATCCCAGGTCAACGACGGCTTCACCACCCCCGATGGGGGGCTGTCGAGCACCTCGCCGATCAGGTTCGCGTGAGCCGCCGCGATGCCGCGGGCAGGGTCGAAGTAGACCGACCTGGTGCCCGCGGCGTCGTGATAGACGGTGATCTCAGAATCCTGGACCGTGATCACGATCCAGCGACCAGCCATCAGGTCCAGGGCATCGAGGAAGGCTGTCTCGGAGACAGCCAGGGCCGACGCAAGACGGGACGCCGGCTCGGAGGGGATGCTGCCGTCCGGATCATCACCCAGCAGATAGCACCGTCCGTAGACCAGCACCTCCGTGCCCTGGTCCGTTCGCGACACCGTCAGCTGACGTCGCGAATCGAACGAGAGCGTGTAGTCGTCAGCGATCTCTCGGGCCGAGTACGACTCCGGTGCCGCGACGGCCATGCTCCGCGGTGCGAGGCAGAATCCGTACGGATAGGTCTTCGGATGGATCATGGGTGGAGTGTAGGTGGCGGCTTCAGCCCTCCGGCTGAGCCTCCGGATCGAAGTCCGCGATCCGCTCTCCGACACCGAACATCTGCGCGATCGCGGCCACGGTGCGATCGGCGGCCTTGCCGTCGCCGTAGGGGTTCACGGCGTTGGCCATGGCGTCGTAGATGGCGTCGTTGTGCAGGAGGCTGTTCACCTCTTCGACGATGCGCTCCTCGTCGGTGCCGATGAGCTTGACGGTGCCGGCGGTGACGGCTTCGGGGCGTTCGGTGTTCTCGCGCATCACGAGCACGGGCTTGCCCAGCGACGGGGCCTCTTCCTGGACTCCGCCGGAGTCGGTGAGGACCACGTGGGAGACGCCGAGGAGGCGGGTGAACTCGCCGTAGGCCAGCGGCTCGGTGACCAGGACGTTGTCCAGGCCCTCCAGCGCCGGCAGGACGGCCTCGCGGACCACCGGGTTGCGGTGGGCCGGCAGCACGATGGTCAGCTCGGGCTCGGCTTCAGCGATGCGGGCCAGTGCACGGCCGACGCCGCGCATGGCATCGCCCTGGTTCTCGCGGCGGTGCGTGGTGACCAGCAGGACGCGGCGCCCGGAGGCGGCCAGCTCCTCGAGCTGGGGATCGGAGAAGGGCAGCTGCTTGGCCACGGTGTGGTGCAGGGCGTCGATCACGGTGTTGCCGGTGACCACGATGTCGTCGCCGTTGATCGACTCCGCGGTCAGGTTGCGCTTGGAGATGTCGGTGGGGGCCAGGTGCAGGGAGGTGATCTGGGAGGTCATCTTGCGGTTGGCCTCCTCCGGGAAGGGGGAGAACAGGTCGAAGGAGCGCAACCCGGCCTCGGCGTGGATCACGGGGATCCCGCGGTAGAACGCGGCGATCGCACCGGCGGTGGAGGTGGTGGTGTCGCCCTGGACGACGACGGCGTCCGGTGCGTTGTGCTCGAAGATCGCATCGAGGCCCTCGACGGTGCGGGTGAGCACGCCGTTGAGGGTCTGGCGGGGGCGGATGATGTTGAGGTCATGATCCGGGGTGATGTCGAAGATCTCGTTGACCTGATCGAGCATCTCACGGTGCTGGCCGGTCACGGTCACCACGCATTCGAACTCATCGGAGTCCTGGAGGGCCTTCACGATCGGGGCCATCTTGATGGCCTCCGGGCGGGTTCCGTAGATCGGCATCACGGTCAGCGGCATCGGTGACTCTTTCACTCATCGGCGGGTGGGATCCGTCACCAAGGATGTCATACGGCTGTCCCCGATTCGGGGTGGCGACGGCCCTGGGTGGGGCGCGTCGTGCCCGAAGGCTCGCGGTTCAGAGCTGGATGAGCCCGGCCTTGTGAGCGGCGATGACCAGCTGCAGCCGGTCGCGGACCTGGAACTTGGACACCATGTTCGTCACGTGCAGCTTCACGGACCTCTCGGACAGGACCATGAGCTCGGCGATCTCCCGGTTGCTGTGGCCTTCGGCCAGGTGGTTGAGCACCTCGGACTCGCGGGCCGTCAGCGTGACGGAGGCGGGCAGGCTGGCCCGGTTGTCCGATTCGCGCAGATGCCCCACCACCGCCTCGAGGGCCTCAGGGGAGAGCTGGGTGCGTCCGGCCACGGCCTCGCGCACCGCGGAGAGCAGCCGCTCGGGCGGATCGGACTTCAGGACGTAGCCCAGGGCGCCGGCGCGCAGGGCGGGAACGACGGCCTCTCGGGAGGTGAACGTCGTGATCATCACCACGTGAGTGCGCGGCAGGAGCCGAAGCACCTCGGCGACGGCCTCCACGCCGTCCACGCGCGGCATCTGTATGTCCATCAGGATGATGTCCGGACGCAGGGTCTCTGCCATCTGCACGGCCGCGCGCCCATCCGCGGCGGTCCCCACGACCTGCATGTCGGGGGCGCTGCTCACATAGATGGAGATGGTCTCGCGGACGACGGCCTCGTCATCGGCGATCAGCACGCTCAGCAGCTCGTCGGAACCGGGCTCCGGAGACTGATCCGTGGTCATCGCTGCTCCAAGTCTGTCCGACGGCCGAGCTGTGGGCCGGGACGGCCGACATCGGCCAGGTCGCCGATCATCGTAACGACGGAGGCCGAGCGACAGACAGCCGGCGCAGGGTCTCAAGTGTGGACAAGTACATGCACTCAACGACATCCCGCTGACCGATGGATAATATCGCTGCAGCATCAATCGGAAGCGTCGGGCCTGGTCGTGGGCCCCTTGGGAGGGCAGTGAGGGTGATCCAGGCTGCTGCGGTGAGTGGGCCATGAGGGCCGATCTGCTCGAGCCTCCCCGGCTCTGGCGACGCTTCACCGCAGCCGTGGACAGCCGATGGCCGGAGCTGGCCGACTCCGCGGTCCTCGCCCCTCCCGTTCCGTTCCGAGCGGCCATGCTGCTGATCGTCCTGGTCTTCCTGGGGCTGCAGGTCATCAGCAGCCTCATGGGGCAGGCCTGGCTGAGCGGGCAGGCGCTGTCCTTCACGCTGATCGTCATCTTCCTGCCGCTGATCTGCGTGTGGATCAACCGCGGTCTGTGCGTCGTGGCTCTGACCGTGGCCTATGCCATGGTGCTGCTCAGCCAGCAGCCGATCGCTGTGGTCGCCCCGGCGATCATCTGCTGCGTCATCCTGTGCATGTGGAACCGCTGGGGCGTGGGCATGCTGCTGATGCTCGCCCAGCTCACGGCGGCCCTGTCCCTGGTGGGGCTCGGAGACACCGTCACCATCCGCATGCAGGCGTTCCTGCTGGCCTTCATGATCTTCGCCGGCTCTGCCGTGGGCTGGACCATCCGCTTCTTCCGCTGCCGGACCCGGCTCACCCAGCTGCGGGTCGCCCAGCTGGAGACCGAGGTGGCCGGAGTGCGCTCGGCCGAGCGCCGGGACCTGGCTCGCGAGCTGCACGACCTCGTGGCCCACGACGTCACGGCCACCGCGCTGCGGGCCAATGCCGGGCTGCTCTCCGGGGAGCCGCAGGTGCAGCGCCGGGTGCTGCAGGACATCGCCGACGGAGCCTCGGGCACCATCGAGGACCTGCGCCGCATGGTCTCGGCCCTGCAGGAGGAGGCGGGGGAGGCCACCGCGCTCGAGGACGGGATCGCTCCCCAGCACCAGGCGCTGCGCACCGATCAGACCGGTGCGCAGCGTCCCACCGCGCCCACGGACTCCATGGAGACCGCCCTCGACCGGTGTCGTCAGCTGCTCGAGGACGCCGGATTCGACCGGGTCGAGATCGCCCGCGGAGACGGCTGGGAGGAGATCGCCACGAGCGTGCGGTCCCTGTGCCAGCGCGTGCTGCGCGAGGGCACCGCCAACGCCATCCGCCACGGGATCCCGAGCGCGCCGGTGAGCCTCAGCGCCAGCCTGGAGACCACGCCGCAGGGCCGCTCGATCGCGGTGATCCGGGTGCGCAACCTGGTCCGCGATGCCCGCAGCCGCAGCGCCCGACTGCCCCGGGAGATCTTCCTGGAGGGCGGCCTCGGACTGGTCGGCCTGAGCGAGCGCGTGGACATCTTCGGCGGCGAGCTGAGCTTCGGGCGCCAGCTGGACACCTGGGAGCTCATGGCCCGGATCCCGCTGCAGGAGGCGGATCGGCGTGCTTGAGGGCCGCGCCGAAGACGACCGAGAACGAGCACCGCAGGACGTGACTGAGATTTTCACACCGGACAGTGACCTGGATTACAGCATGAATCCGCGCAGGCCGAGCGCCCCCATCCCTGGAGCGCATGACTCCGCGACGGTGCAGAGGACGCTCGGGACGGCGTCTTGGACATCCGAGGAGAGGTTCGGGAGATGACACCTCTGAACAGGGCATCGATCGACCTGGTGATGCGGGTCGACGACCCCGCCGGGCGACCGATCGAGATCGACCGGGACGTCGTGCGCCGGTCCTACATGGCGCTCAAGGCCATGGCTCGCACGCTCTACGCCCACCATCGTCCTCCGGAGCGGTTCCCGGAGGAGGGCCTGAGCATGAGCTTCTACGAGCCCGGCCCCGGTGCCGTCGTGTTCGAGGCACAGGTCGTCGCCGATGTGCGAGGACGCGCCGGTGATCAGCCGACGCCGCTGGGCGCGGACAATCCGGAGCCCGTCCGCACCGCGGAGCAGGCCCTGCACCTGAGCGTCCTCGGGCTCGTGGAGATCGTGCGGGCCTTCGGCTTCGTGCTGGCCGCGCCGCAGACCGTGCGGGAGGTGCGCTGCGGTCACGTGGACCTGACCGAGGCCGACGACGGCCAGCACCTGCGCGTCTCGCCGGAGGTCGACTACGGGCTGCTGCACGGCAGCTTCGACGCCCAGATGCGGGAGTTTCTCTCCGGGCTGACGCGAGAGGGAGTGGGTGCCGTCTCCCTGGCCTACGGGGCGGAGGACAAGCGCAGCCGGATCCAGCACATGGTCATCGCGACCGATCGCGTCCTGGAGTTCGTGCGCGGGGCGCAGGTGCAGCGCCCGATCGACCGGCGGAGCACCGATCCCGACCCGGAGCCCGGTGCCGGCATGGACGCCGACGCGAAGCCCGGCGCCGCCTGAGACGGCCGCAGCTTCAGAGCAGGGGGCCGGGCGGCGGCATCCGCACATCGGTGCGTCGGCCGCGGTCCTCAGGACCCACATCGCTCTGGGCGGGCCGGGGGAGGTCCTCGCGCGGAGTGCGCGTGACCAGAGGCAGCAGCGGACCCTCGACCCGCGGCAC
Source organism: Kocuria sp. CPCC 205260 (assembly GCF_040981045.1). Classification (NCBI taxonomy): domain Bacteria; kingdom Bacillati; phylum Actinomycetota; class Actinomycetes; order Micrococcales; family Micrococcaceae; genus Kocuria; species Kocuria sp. CPCC 205260. The sequence goes on along the minus strand of NZ_JAVKPT010000009.1, from coordinate 74,932 downwards.
GGAGTCGAAGATCGTGGCCGGGTGCATCTCCCGCACCCGCTCCCACATGTTCGCCGGCACCTCCATGACCGTGGCGCCCTCGCTCGTGTAGGGCCCCTTGCCCTGCACGAAGGTGACCGTGGAGTCGTCCTGCTCGAAGAGGTGCTTCAGGTCCTCTGCAGCGGCCTGGGCCTGCTGCGACGAGCGGAGGATCGCGAAGATATTGGTCGGCACCCGCATCACGTACCGATCGTCCGTGACCATGGGCACGAGGTTCAGCTGATCCGCTGCGGTGCCCACCACCACGGACTTGGCCCCCAGGATGATCGGCAGCATCTGCACGCCCGAGAGCACCGTCTCCACGGCCTCGCGCAGCTTGTCCTCCAGCACGGAGATCTCGTCGACGCGGCGCGGCGAGAGCAGCCGACGGTGCAGCGGACGGGCGTCGCGGATGGAGGCCAGCAGGTCGTAGGCGCCGGGCTCGCGGATCGACAGGATCACGCGCACCGGCTCTTCGCCGGCCACGTCCACACCGTCGAACTGGAGGCCTTCTCGCACCAGGGCGGCGAACCCTCGGCGGATCCTCTCGCGCTGCTGCGCGGACAGCTTCAGCGGGCGGCCGTGGCGCACGGCTTCGAGGCTCATGGGCTCCGAGACGAGCATGGGAGCCGAGTCGATGTCCGGCATGGGAGACCTCGATCTCTTGTGCCTGCGGAAGGAGCCCCACGGGTGGGAGGACACGCCTCATCCAGCGGGTCGCGCGACGATGAGGGGCCGGCATCGGCCGGGGGGATCAGTCCGTCCGGTGCACGACGGTATCGACGTTACTGGCTGGTCTGGAGCGAAGTCGCCCCGAAAGCCCGTCGAGCTGAATGAGGCTTCAACTTTCGCGCCCGTCTGTGTGGACGGCGCGGACGAGATCGGACCACGTGAACACACACCAGCAGAGGTGGGCAGAGGCGGGCACGCGATGGATCGGGTCAGCCGAGCTCACCGTGTGCGTCGTCTGCGCTCACGCAGCGAGGAGACGACCCGGCGCACTCTGGGGGTGGCCGTGGAGGCCGCCAGATACGCCGAGAGCACCCCGACCGTTCCGGTCCCGCCGATCATCAGCGGGACGTGGAAGCGGCCGTAGCGCTGCGGCTCGGAGGCCACCACGTGGGACATGCCGTTGATCGTCGCCGCGATCACCGCGCCGGCGATGACCTGGTGGCCGATGCGCTCGCCGCGGTTGAGCAGAGGCTCGAGCTCGTCCGCGCGCAGATGGACGTCGAATCCGCCGTTCTCCAGCACGGACATGATCCGTCGGATGACGTCGGGGGAGTCCTGGCCCAGCTGGACCGCCTCTTCCACCAGCCCGCGCACCCGGTGCAGCAGCGCCTCGGGCGAGACGCGGCGCAGCACGAACTGGCGGGCGAACGGGCGGATCACGGAGATCAGGTCGAAGTCGGGATCCAGGCCCTTGCCGATCGACTCGGCGGTGATCACCATGCGCAGGAACAGCGCCGAATCGCGCGGCAGGCGCAGCCTATGGCGGCGCAGGCAGGCCACCAGGTCGGACAGCAGCGCCGCCATCCGCACCTCGGCCAGGGGCCGGTCGGCGTAGCTGCGGATCATGGATTCGACATCGCGGTCCAGGGCGGCGCGGTCCAGGTTCTCCGAGGCGCGGTCGGTGAGCTTGAGCAGCCCGGTGGTGGCGCGACGGGCATTGCCCTGGGAGACGCCCACGAGCATGGTCACCAGGGCATCGCGGAACTCCTCCGAGAGGCTGCCGACCATGCCGAAGTCGATCATGGCGATCGAGCCGTCGGAGTGGATGAACAGGTTCCCCGGGTGCGGATCGGCGTGGAAGAAGCCGTGGACGAAGATCATCTGGCACAGGATCTCCGTGGCCGTCACGGCCAGCTGGTGGCGATCGACCCCGGCGGCGTCCAGGGCCGTGTGATCCGTGATCTTCATGCCGGACATGCGCTCGGTGGTCAGCACCCTTGAGGAGGTCGCCTGCCACACCACAGCGGGCACGATCAGCGACGGATGCCCCGCGAACAGCTCGCGCATCCGCTCCGTGCTGCGGGCCTCGGCCAGGTAGTCGAGCTCATCTCGCATGGAGGCGGCGAACTGGTCCACCAGCCCGGTCAGGTCCTGATCGCCCACGCCCGGCCAGTAGCGCGTGATCAGCACGGCGAGCTCGCGCAGCACCTCCAGGTCGCGGTTGACGGTGTCCACGATCCCTGGGCGGCGGATCTTCACGACGACGTCCATGCCGTCGTAGACCGCGGTGTGGGCCTGCCCGATCGAGCCGGTGGCCAGCGGGACGGGGTCGATGTGGCGCAGTATCTCCTCTGCGGCGGTGTCCGGCTCCTGCTCGAGCAGCTCGCGGATGCGATCCGGCGGGATCGGCGGGGACGAGTCCTGGAGGCGGGCCAGCTCGCGGGCGTACTCCTGAGGCAGCAGGTCCGGGCGCGTGGAGGCCAGCTGGCCGAGCTTCACGAACGTGGGCCCGAGCTCCTCGAGCGCCAGGCGCAGGTGGACGGGCTGCGGGCGCAGCTTGTCCGGGTCCACCAGGCGCACGCGCTCCAGCGGGGCGCGCCATTCGGGCTTGAGGCCCGCCAGCACGAAGCCGAAGCCGTGCTGGGAGAGGACCTCCAGGATCTGGAAGAGCCGTTCGCGCCGCGAGAGCATTCTGGGGCGGGTCAGGATTCGTTCGGCGTCTTGTCGCGCTGCGCAGGCTCGGCGACGGTGGGGATGTCATCGCGCGTGTCCGGCCCGGTGCCGACCTGCTGCCGCGCGTCGTCGTCGAGCCCGGCGCTGTCCTGCTCGGAGCGCCGCGTGGACCCGGGCATGACCGAGCGCAGGTAGAAGGCCATCAGACCGGCCGCCAGGGCGACGATCAGGCACAGGGCGGTCACCAGCGGCTCACGACCCACGAAGATCAGCCCGAGCACCACGAGGGCCGCGGTGATCGCCAGCAGGCCCACGAACGTGCCGTCGGGACGACCGCCCTGGACCTGGCGCCCGCCGCCGGCGCGCTCGGCCTGCGATCCTGGGGGGTGGGCTCGCGACGAGCCGCGGCCCGAGGCCCTGGGGGCGCGCTTGGGGGACTGCGTGTCCTCCTGCTCGCCGCGACCGGCCAGCCCGGGGAACGCGCCGTGAGTCGTCTCCGCGGTGCCTGTGGCCCCACCGGAGCGACGGCGCCAGCGCGACGGCCGCGCAGCCTCGAGCTCGGAGGGGACGTAGGCGTTCGGGACGCGGTAGCTGTCTGCCTCGGGCTCCAGCGGGAGGAACTCGCGCGGGAGGCGCTCGAACCACTCGTCCGGGATCATGTCCGGGCGCGCGGCCTGCACGGTCAGCGAGACCTCGTATGAGGTGCCGCGGATCGTGCCCCAGGCGGCAGTGAGGAGGTCGTGGTCGAAGGCGTGGCGGATCACCGGGATGAAGACCTCGGACAGCTGCGTGGACAGCCGTCCCACGACCTGGCGCTGGTGCAGCACTTCCACGATATCCACGTGCTCGCCGGCAGGGGTGCGGACCTGGTTGACCTCCAGGGTCAGCATGACCCGGCCCTCGCCGGTCCGCGGCAGGACGGAATGCAGGTACTCGGCGTGCTGCGACTCGTCGAGCACCTTGATGGAGGAGCCCTGCGGCAGGACGGTGGCCCGCTGCGGGGCCGAGTTCAGGGGGAAGAGCAGGTCCGGGGCGGCCAGGTCCAGGCGCAGGTCGGCATCGACCTCCGTGAAGTCGTCGGCGGCCACCAGGGAGGCCTTCAGGTGCGCCGTGGCCACGGCGTCGTAGCCGGAGGCGACCACGCGGGTGATCGAGGGCCAGTAGCGCTCGGCGTCCTGCGGCGCCAGGTGCCCCACCCGCTGGCCGTTGATGCGCACCGTGATGGTGGTGGGGTCCACGGGGTGGTCCGGCTCGGGGACCAGGACGGCGGGGCCGTCGTAGCTGCGGGGGGTTCCGAGGGGGAGGTCGCCGAAGACACGGATGATCTCCGCGTCGTAGAAGTTCTCGGTCACGACCTGCAGAGATCCCCGATCGTTCAGGGGGTAGTCGGCCATCGTCTTCCTCTGCCTCTGGGGCGCGCTCCGGGCGCTGCCATCCGCTGCTGCCGGGGACAGTCGGTCTCCCGGTCCCGCCAGTCTGTCACGAGGCGGCGCCTGAGCCGGGGATTGCGGGGCTGTGGGCTGGGACGTCATGGGCGTCGGCCTCAGGGCCTGGCTGCTGCCTGGGCCCGCAGCCTCCGGGCGAGCTCGTCGCGGCACTCGATCACGATCCGGCGCAGGGCCGGATCGGCCTGGGCGTGCTCGTCCAGCCACTGCCCGCTGCGCCGCAGGATCGGATCCTGCTCGGGATCGGCCCTCGGGGACAGGTCAGCCGCGGCCGGGAAGAGGCCGCGGACCAGGCGGGTGGCCATGCCGATGGAGCGCTGGGACCACTCGGGCTCGATGACCTCGAAGTAGCGCGTCCGGTACGGGGCCAGCAGGTCCGGGCTGCCGAGCTGGAAGCCCTCGATCGTGGCGGAGAGCAGGTCGTTGGTCAGCTCGTGGCCCAGGATCTCCGCCCACGCCAGGTCCTTGGCGCGTGCGGTGGGCCGTGCCGCGTTCGTGCGGGCCCGACCGATCTGGGAGATGCGGGAGGCATCGCGCTCGGACTCGCGCAGGATCGAGGAGTCCACGGCGTGGTTGGTGGCCACCAGGCCGGTCAGCAGGGACCAGCGCAGGGCAGGGCCCAGGTGCAGACCGGGGATCACGACCTCCCCGCTGAGGAGGTCCTGGGTCAGGCCGTGGGCGGCGCCGTCGCGGTGGCTGAGGCGGGCCAGGGAGGAGGCCAGGCTGCGCTGGCGGTCCGAGCCGGGCTCGGCGGCCTGCAGCTGCCCGATCACCCGCTCCATCAGCCGGCCGCGGATCTGGGGGCGACGTCGTGCCGGCAGGTACGACTCCAGGGCCTCCTCCGCCTGGCCGAGCACTGTGGTGAACACGGCCTCGTCGGACTCGACGAACAGGTGCTCGATCACCGCCGCGACGAAGTCCTCCGGGTCCAGGCGGGCCTGGCGAACATCGGTCCACAGCGCGGACCACACCACGGCTCGGGCCATGGGGTCCGGGATCGACGACAGCCGGGCCAGCTGATCCTCCCGCGTGGGCTGATCGACCACGATCTCGGCGAAGTCCAGGTCGCGGTCGTTGACCACCAGCACGCCGTCGGCACCTGCCAGATGCGGCAACTCGTGGGCCGTGCGCCCGGACAGGGTGAGCTCGACGGTGCGCTGGGGCTGCTGCGCGGCCCCCCACACGGAGACGGCGAGCTGATGATCGCGCTCGGAGGCGGGGTCGTGGACGGTGCCCTCCGGGGTCAGGGAGGCCGAGACCAGGGCCCCGTCGGGATCGCGGTGGGTCTGCAACCGCAGGACGGTGGCCCCGGTGGTGGCCAGCCAGTCGCGGGCCCAGGAGGCCGTGTCTCGCTCGGAGGACTCCTGGAGCACGGCCAGGAAGTCCTCGAGGCGCGCGGAGCCGAACGCATGACGGCGGAAGTAGACCCGGCATGCACGCGTGAAGTCCTCGAGGCCCACGAAGGCCACGAGCTGCTTGAGAGCGGCCGCCCCCTTGGCGTAGGTGATGCCGTCGAAGTTCTGCTTGGCCGCTGCCACGTCCGGCACGTCGGCCACGATAGGATGCGTGGTCGACAGGGCGTCCTGGCGGTAGGCCCAGGCCTTGCGCCCCACGGCGAAGCCCGCCCAGGCCTCGGTGAACTGCGTGGCGCTGACCGAGGCGTGGGCTCCCATGAACTCGGCGAAGGACTCCTTCAGCCACAGGTCCTCCCACCAGTGGATGGCCACCAGGTCCCCGAACCACATGTGCGCCATCTCGTGCAGGATCGTGTTCGCGCGGCCCGCCAGCTGCTGGCGGCTGGCGCCGTCCGGGAAGAGGTAGTCCTCGGTGAAGGTGACCAGCCCGGGGTTCTCCATGGCGCCCAGGTTGTACTCGGGGACGAAGGCCTGCTCGTAGGTGTCGAACGGGTACGCCATGTCGAACAGGTCGGTGAAGAAGTCGAGGCCCTGCCGGGTGATCGTGAAGATCTCCTCGGCGTCCAGGTGCTCGGCCATCGAGGCGCGGCACCACAGGTGCAGGGGCAGGTGCTGCGGGCGCTGAGGAGCCGAGGACTCCCACGAGGACTCGGCGCTGACATACGGCCCGGCCAGCACCGACGTCAGGTAGGCCGGTATCGGCAACGTGGGGGAGAACTCGTGGCGGGTCGCAGCTGAGCCGTCCTGCGCCGGAGTGCTGATCGGCGTGCCGTTGGAGCGCGCTGCCCACTGCTGCGGGGCGGTGAGGCGGAAGACCCACTCGGCGCGCAGATCCGGCTGATCGAAGCACGGCATCACGCGGTGGGCATCGGCCGGCTCGTACTGCGTGTAGAGATAGACCTCGCCGTCCTGCGGGTCGGTGTATCGGTGCATGCCCTCCCCGGAGCGGGAGTAGAGGGCCTCGCCGCGCACGCGCACCCGGTTCTGGGGCTGCAGGCCCTCCAGGCGCAGACGGTCCTCGGCGAAGGCGGCGGCGATCTCCTCGGCGCTGAGGCTGCGGCCGTTGATCTCCAGCTCCAGGACCTCGCCGGTGAAGTCCAGGAAGGTCTCATCGGGGCCGTCGGCCCGGTCGAAGGAGAAGGTCCAGGCCACCTCCACGGGGAAGGTGCGGCGCGCGGCATCCGGGGCGCCGGTGAGGTCGAGGTCGACCTCGCATCGGTGCGGGTGCACGCGCTCAGTGCGATCGGCTGCTTCTTGACGGGTCAGGCTGGGAGTCGGCACGGACCCATCCTAGGGACAGCTCACCGGTGCCCGTCATCCCGTGGGGCAACCGGGCGGCGGTGCTCGGATGTGTGACACTCATGACGGGCAAGGGGCCCGGCTCCGCGGCGCGGCCGCAGATCCAGCGCAGACGAGGAAGCGACCGCCACGACATGACGAGACTGTTCAGCGGCTATCCGGACGATCTGTCTGGCCAGACGGCCTATGACGAGATGTTCTCCGACCCCGGGGCCGTGCGCGCTCCGTACGACCGGGTGCACGAGGTCCTCGACGGCCTCGACCTGTCCTCCGTGACCGGACGCGACGAGCTCATGGCCCGGTCCTTCCTGGATCGCGGCGTGACGTTCGACTACGCCGGGGAGGAGCGGCCCTTCCCGCTGGACATCGTTCCGCGGATCATCCCGCAGGAGGAATGGGAGGTCGTGGAGCGCGGCGTGAAGCAGCGCGTGAAGGCCCTCGAGCATTTCCTGGACGACGTCTACGGCGAGCAGCGGGTGATCTCGGACGGCATCGTGCCGCGGTCGCTGATCACGTCGTCCTCGCACTTCCACCGCTGCGTGTGGGGCTTCAAGCCCGTGGGCGGGGTGCGCATCCATGTGGCCGGCATCGATCTGGTGCGCGACGACGCCGGAACCTTCCGCGTGCTCGAGGACAACGTGCGCGTGCCCTCGGGCGTCTCCTACGTGATCGAGAACCGCCGCGCCATGATGAAGGGCCTTCCGGAGGCCTTCGTCTCCACCCCGATCCTCGGCGTGGACTCCTACCCGCGACAGCTGCTGCACGCGCTGCGGAGCACGGCCCCGGAGCCCGGCGACGACGCCGTCGTGGTCGTGCTGACGCCGGGGGTGTTCAACTCGGCGTACTTCGAGCACACCCTGCTGGCCGGGCTCATGGGCGTGGAGCTCGTGGAGGGCCGCGATCTGGTGGTACGCGGCGACCGCGTCTTCATGCGCACCACGGAGGGCGAGCAGCGCGTGGACGTGATCTACAAGCGCATCGACGACGACTTCACCGACCCGCTGCAGCTGCGCCCCGACTCCGTGCTGGGCTGCCCGGGCCTGGTGAACGCAGCGCGCCAGGGCAATGTCACCATCGCCAACGCGATCGGCAACGGCGTGGCCGACGACAAGCTCGTCTACTCCTACGTCCCCGACCTCATCCGGTACTACCTGGACGAGGAGCCGATCCTGCCCAACGTGGACACCTACCGGCTCGAGGAGGACGAGGCCCGCGCCTACGTGCTGGAGCACCTGGCGGAGCTCGTGGTCAAGCCCGTCGACGGCTCGGGCGGCAAGGGGATCGTGATCGGCCCGCTGGCCAGCGAGCAGGAGATCGAGGAGGTGCGCGCCAAGATCCTCGAGGACCCGCGCGGCTGGATCGGCCAGCCCGTGCTGCAGCTGTCCACCGTCCCCACCTTCGACGGCGAGGGCTTCTCGCCCCGGCACGTGGACCTGCGCCCGTTCTGCGTGAACTCCGGCGACGACATGTACGTCCTCCCCGGCGGACTCACCCGAGTGGCCATGCAGAAGGGCTCTCTGATCGTGAACTCCTCGCAGGGCGGCGGTTCCAAGGACACCTGGGTCGTCGGGCAGCACCGCCTGGAGCCGGCCGCCGATCCGGAGACCACCGAGACCGTCGCCGACATGGAGGCCACCGCACCGGCCCACGGCGGGGACTTCGATGACTCCGCGCTGCGCCGCCAGCAGGAGCAGCAGCAGCAGGCGGCCGTCGTCGACGACGCTGCAGCTGTCCGCCGCACCACGGGAGAGGGGAAGCGCTGATGCTCAGCCGCATCGCAGAATCGCTGTTCTGGATCGGGCGCTACATGGAGCGCGCCGACGGCGTGGCCCGGATCCTCGAGGTCCACCTCGAGCGGATCACGCAGCTGCCGGAGCACGAGCAGGGCGTGGAGGCCCGTCGGATCATGGCCATCATGGGCGTGGAGCCCCAGGCCGATGCCGGCGTGCAGGACATGATCTTCGAGCTCGCCTGGAACCCGGAGACCACCACGTCCATCGCAGGCTCCGTGGGAGCGGCGCGCGAGAACGCCCGCCGGGCTCGCGAGATCGTCTCCTCCTCCATGTGGCAGACCCTCAACGCCACCAACTACGGGCTGGTCGATCACCGCAAGGACACCGTAGGCACCTTCCGCATGTGCCAGTGGGCCTCCGAGCGGATCTCCATGACCCGCGGCCTGGCCGACATGACCATGGCCCACGACCAGTCCTGGCAGTTCCTGACCCTGGGCGTCACGCTCGAGCGCGCGGACATGACCGCCCGGCTGCTGTGGACCCGCGCCTCCTCCCGGGGCGGCTCCGGGGAGGCCACCTGGGCCGAGATCCTCGAGTGCGCCGGGGCCTACGAGGCCTTCCTGCGCTCGCGCGGCGGCTCCTTCAACGACGAGTCCGCGACCTGCTTCCTGGTCCTCGACCGCCTCTTCCCCCGCACGATCATCTACTCGCTGCGCCGGGCGGAGAAGGTGCTCTCGGACCTCGATCCCGGCGGAGGGCGCCTGGGCGTGTCCAGCAAGGCCCGGCGCATCATCGGCAAGGCCCTCATGGAGCTCGAGTACGACAGCTCCGATGACATCGTGAAGCACCTGCCTCGGCAGCTCAACGACGTCCAGTCCGCCATCAGCCGCGCCTCGAAGGCCGTGAGCGAGAAGTACTTCATCCACGCCCAGGAGGCGTCCTGGTTCGGAGGTGTCCTGTGAGCAGGCTCAAGATCGATCACATCACCCGCTACACCTACGAGGGCACGGTCTCGCGCTCGCACAACGAGGCGCGCATGACCCCGGTCAGCGACGACGAGCAGCACGTCATCACGGCCGAGCTGGCCGTGAAGCCGTCGTCGGCCTCGATCCACAACTACGTCGACTACTTCGGCACCCGCGTGGCCGATTTCGACGTCCCCCACCGCCACACCGTGCTCGAGGTGCGCTCCTCGGCCACTGTGGACGTGGACCGCTCCGCGGCTGCGGAGACTGACGTCGAGAGGGTGGGCTGGAAGCAGCTGCGGGACCCGCACCTGCTCGACACCCAGGCGGAGTACATCGCGCCCACGTCCCTGACCGCGGCCGGCGAGGAGCTCAAGGCCGTGGCCGAGCAGGTGCGCGAGACCGCCGAGACGCCCGATGCCGCAGCCCGGGAGATCCTGCGCCGGATCGCCGAACGGGTCGCCTACGAATCCGGCGTCACCGGCGTGCACACCGACGCCGACGCCGTGTGGAGCGACGCCAAGGGCGTGTGCCAGGACCTCTCCCACGTGGCCATCGCGCTGCTGCGGGAGCTCGGGATCCCGGCACGCTACGTCTCCGGCTACATCCACCCTGACGAGGACGCCGGGATCGGGCAGACCGTGGCGGGGGAGTCCCACGCCTGGCTCGAGTGGTGGGACGGCGACTGGCGCGCCTACGACCCCACCAACCACAAGACGCTCGACGACAGCCACGTCAAGGTCGGCCACGGCCGCGACTACCGCGACGTCCCCCCGCTGAAGGGCATGCTCACCGGCGGCTCCTCCACCGAGTCTCTCGACGTCACGGTCGAGATCACCCGGCTCAGCTGAGCCGCGGCGGGCCTGGTCCCCGACCGGTCCTCTGCGACCCGGCATGACGACGGCGCCGGCCCCCTCTGCCGCGAGGGGGCCGGCGCCGTCGTGTTCAGCGGTCTCAGAACGTGAAGTTCTTGGGGATCACCGTGATCCCGGAGTCCGTGACGGTGAGGCCGCGCTCGCGGTCCTCCTGCAGGTTCACGCCCACGCGCACGCCCTGAGGGATCACGACGTTCTTGTCCACGATGCAGCGCTCCACGACGGCGTCGTCCTCGACCTTGACGTTGTGCATCAGCACCGACTCGGCCACGCGGGCGTGATTGCTCACCTGCACGCGCGGCGAGAGGATCGACTCCTGCACCCGTCCGCCGGCCACGATCACGCCGGGGGAGAGGATCGAGTCCGTGGCCACGCCGCCCTCGTGGTACGGCCCGCGCACCAGCTTGGCCGGCGGTGCGACGACCTGGTGGGTGTAGATGCGCCACTGCTCGTTGTAGAGGTTGAAGATCGGCATGGGCCGCAGCAGGTCCATGTGGGCGTCGTAGTAGGAGTCCAGGGTGCCGACATCGCGCCAGTACTGGCGGTCGCGATCGGTCGAGCCGGGGACGTCGTTGTACGTGAAGTCGTAGACGGCGGCCTCTCCTCGATCGGCGAAGTACGGCATGATGTCGCCGCCCATGTCGTGCTTGGAGTCCTCGCGCTGGTCGTCCTCGCGCAGGGCCTCCACCAGGGCGTTGGCGGTGAAGATGTAGTTGCCCATGGAGGCCAGGAACTGGCCCGGGTCATCGGCCAGCGGCTGCGTGGTCTCGGGCTTCTCCACGAACTGGGTGATGCGGGAGGAGTCCTGCGGATCCGTCTCGATCACGCCGAAGGACTGCACGAGCGACATCGGCTGCCGCACGCCGGCCACCGTGGCCTTGGCGCCCTTCTCGATGTGGAAGTCGAGCATCTGGGAGAAGTCCATGCGGTAGACGTGATCCGCGCCCACGACCACCACGTAGTCGGGGCGGGCGTCGTCGATCAGGTTCATGGACTGGAAGATCGCGTTGGCCGAGCCCAGGAACCAGTCCTTGCCGGAGCGCTGCTGGGCCGGGACCGAGGCGATGTAGTTGCCCAGCAGGGTCGACAGGCGCCAGGTCTCCGAGAGGTGGCGGTCCATGGAGTGCGACTTGTACTGGGTCAGCACGACCACCTGCAGGTAGCCGGAGTTGACGAGGTTGGACAGGGCGAAGTCGATCAGCCGGTACGACCCGCCGAACGGGACCGCGGGCTTGGCCCGGTCCTCCGTCAGCGGCATCAGGCGCTTGCCCTCGCCGCCAGCCAGAACGATGGCAAGGACATTCGGTCGCACCATGATGGAACCTCTCGCGTGGAAGACGTCGTCGTCCCGGGGGCCCCGCCCCCAGAGGAGGCGCAGATCACGTCCGCGCACCCGGGCTTACTCAACCCTGAATCGGTGCCGATGGGAAGCCGCCTTGCCGCAATTTGCACTCGCATTTTCGGGTTCGTCGCTCTGCGGTCACGCGGTGGCGCTCGTGCCGGCGCACGGAGCCCTCCGTGCGGGCACGACGTGGGCGAATCCGCTGCGCGTGTATGGGCAGCCCGAGCGGGGGACTGTAGTGTCGATCACGTGCGCATCGACATCATCTCCAAAGAGTTCCCGCCCGCCATCTACGGAGGCGCAGGCGTCCACGTGGCCGAGCTGTCCCGGGTCCTGGCCCCGCTGGTGGACCTGAACGTCCGCTGCTTCGGCGAGCCCCGCGAGCCGGACTTCCACGGCGCGACCGTGAAGGCCTACCCCGTGCCCGCCGACCTCAAGGGCGCCAACCCCGCCCTCGAGACGCTGGGCACCGATCTGACCATGGTCGACGACATCGCCGGCGCCGACCTGGTCCACTCCCACACCTGGTACGCCAACTTCGCCGGGCACCTGGCCGGGCTCATGCACGGCATCCCGCACGTGGTCTCCGCCCACTCGCTCGAGCCGCTGCGCCCGTGGAAGGCCGAGCAGCTGGCCGGCGGGTACGCGCTGTCGTCGTTCGTGGAGAAGACCGCGTACATGGGCGCCTCCGCGATCATCGCCGTGTCGGACGGCATGCGCCGCGACATCCTGCGCTCCTACCCTGAGGTCGACCCCGAGAAGGTGCACACCGTCCACAACGGGATCGACGTCGAGCAGTGGGACCGCGACGAGTCCACCGATGTCCTGGAGACCTACGGGATCGACCCGTCCCGGCCGTCCGTGGCGTTCGTGGGGCGCGTGACCCGGCAGAAGGGCGTGCCCTTCCTGCTGCGGGCCATGAAGCAGCTCGATCCGTCCGTCCAGCTCGTGCTGTGCGCCGGCGCCGCCGACACCCCCGAGCTCGGTGCCGAGGTCAACCAGCTGATCGACGAGCTCAAGTCCACCCGCGACGGCGTGGTCCTGATCGAGAAGATGCTCCCGCGCCGGGAGGTCATCCAGATCCTCTCCCACGCCACCGCCTTCGCCTGCCCGTCGATCTACGAGCCGCTGGGCATCGTGAACCTCGAGGCCATGGCCTGCGGCTCCGCCGTGGTGGCCACCGCCACCGGCGGCATCCCCGAGGTGGTCGTGGACGGCGAGACCGGCCGCCTGGTCGAGATCGAGCAGGTCGACGACGGCTCCGGCACCCCGCTGGATCCCGAGAAGTTCATCTCGGACTTCGCCGCGGCGCTGACCGATGTCCTCTCGGATCCCGAGCGGGCGCGGGAGATGGGCCGCGCCGGGCGCAAGCGCGCCGAGGAGCACTTCGCCTGGGAGGCCATCGCCGAGCGCACCCTGGAGGTCTACCGGGCCGCGATCGAGCGGAACTGATCGCTTCCGGCTCGCGGGCCGCCGATTCCCCTCGGGGAGCCGGCGGCCCGTTCGCGTCTCTGGTGAGTCCCAGGCTGTGCTAAAGTAGTCCGCGTTGCTCAGCGACCGGCCGGTTTCCGGCAGGATCGTGAGTCACCCGCGCGGGTGGCGGAATAGGCAGACGCGCTAGCTTGAGGTGCTAGTCCTCGTATTAGAGGGTGGGGGTTCAAGTCCCCCTCCGCGCACAGTTGCGATGTCTCAGTACATCGGAAACACCCCGAACCCCCGGTTCGGGGTGTTTTTCGTTGTGCACGGCCCCTTCCTTCCAGTCCAGGCTTCGGTACGAATCCGACCGCTACCCGTCAGACGGTGGGTGCCTGGCGATGTCGCTCGGGTGCCGTCACGTCCCGTGGGTCCGGGTGTGGGGTCGCTCTGGTTTCCCAGGCTGACCGGGGCGGCTCCGACGTCCCGGCGGCAAGGCGCCTCGACGGTGCCGAGCGGCGTGCCGGTTGCAGGTGAGGCTTCTCCCGCCTCTGGCGGGCTGCCTGAAGGTCCCGAGGCGGCGGCGGGTCATGTCTCATCGTGGGTCCGCTGGTGTTGATGAGGTTTTGAGACATGTGGTGACGAGGTAGTGAGACTCAACACCCCTCCGCGCACAGTGCGATGTCCCCAGGGCATCGGAGGCACCCCGGACCATCTGGTCCGGGGTGCCTTTCGTCGTTTTCGACCCGCCTCTGCTATCACAGGCTTCGAGGCTGTGCGCAGGAATGCGCGTATAGCCCGACGTCTCCAGTCGGGCCAGGGCAGTGAGCTTCTGCTTCAGCGAGCAAGGCCCGCTGCCTGAACGGAACCACCAAGGGCAGGGGCGCGCCGAGGGGACACGACCCACGAAGTCGCGGGTCTGATGCGCGTCGAATGAGACCCGTTGATGCCGATAGCCGGCCATGACGCGCTCGAGGGCAGGCCTCGTGCGGGCCATCAACGAGCGGTCACCGGTGCAGGGGCCGGCCCGGCTGTCGCCTGCCTCGGTGACCACTCGCGAGCCCCTGTGACCGGAGAGGTGCACGGTGGCCCGGATTCTGCGCCCGGAGGCTGGAACCACCGCCCAGTCCCCTCCAGGTCCGCTTAGGCTTCAGAGACCTGCTGTCGCTGTAGGCGCACTTCCGGCATATGACCCACGAGTGGTCGGCGCCTGGGAGGAATGTTCGGCCCGCCGTCATCGGCGAGTTCGGGCCGACTCTGTTCCGCTGGTCTTGGCCTCGACGTCGAGCGCTCGGTCGCCGAAGTTGAGAACGACGCGAATCAGGGAGTCAGAGCACAGGTGAGACGACCACCTCTTGGCGATCTTCGATGCGCACCTTCCATGCACCCCCTCCGCGGCACAATGTGGCTGTGACGGTGCCCGAGGTCGTGACATACGAGTCGACGATACCGAGGGGTGTCCCTGCATTCGGTGCGATCAGGACCGTCAGCCCACGATCAGGGTTCTGCCTCTCCGCAGTGAGCAGAGTCCCCGGCTTGAGGGTCTTCCACCGTGTGCCGACCCAACCGCGCAGATCACCGTCTTGAGCCTCGTGTCGCGAGAGGCGAGGGGTCCCGCCGAGCCAGGTCAAGGACATCGAACGATCCTTGTCCTGCAGAGTGAACCCTCGATCGTGACGTCGGCAACGCAGACCGAGGTCGGCCTGCCAGTGCTGTCGGAGCAGCGATCCTGTGTCGCCGTCTGCAGTGTCACGGATGATCCAGCAGTCCGGACCGGCAAGGTAGATCACGCGGCGACGCAGCTGGACGCCCGGATACCCGGGGTCGAGCACTGCGAAGTCATGGACAGTCTCCGTGATCTCCGCACGCTCGATGGCGACTGTTGAGCGGGGCGAATACTCCCGTTCAGGAAGAAGAGCCAGGTTGTGGGCCTGTCGGGAATGCAGATGCTGACGGGTGCGGTCCGCACTCTGATAGCTGTGGAATCCGCTGTCTACCAACCACGGTCTGCCTGCAGCGTAGATATGGACGCTTCCCAGGTCCGCGTGAGCATGGGCTCGAACGAAGGGTCCGTGACGGAGAATCATATGCGACTCGTTGTGAATCTTTCGCTGCTCCCCCCAACCGCTGCGAGAGATCGCGTAACCGCCGTCGAGTACCAAGGCAGTGGCCTTGGGACGAGTGCCGCGGACGCCTTTGGTTGCGGCGAAGTCCGCCACCGGATCGAGTCCCCTGGAGACCGGGCCACGGGAAGAATCGCCAATCTGTGGCAACCTCCCGTCGGGCTGAGCCAGATGGGCGAGGACTGTTCCTGCGCCAGCCAGCCGGTGTGCTGCGAAATCAGGAATGGCCCTGCCCTCGAGGGCGACCCTTCGCCACGCTTGAGACCACCAGCGAAGGTTCATCTGGTGATAAGCAGTGGAGCCTTCGTCGTTGCAACCTTGGGCGTCGAATGTGGTCGCGAACTGGTCTGCCATCCGGGTGACAGCCGTGTCCATGGCCTCGTCATCGCGCATCACTGCCCCCAGGACGAAGAGTCCTGTGTGTTGGTGAAGGCCGTGGTTCTTGCCCACGATGTGCTCTGGATCCATGAGCCACTCTCGGTGCGCCTTCAGCAGATCTATGAACCACTCGTCGTCATCAGCGAGAAGAGCTGCGCCCAGGGATAGCTGCAGTGCTCGATTCCCATCGGCCATGTCCTTCCACGCGAATGCACTGGCTGCCGATGACGGGGGCACATTCGCATGGAACCAGGAGCGCGCCACGGCTCGCCATTCATCACGGGCGCGTGCGTCGCCGTCCAGGGCCGACCACCGGAGGGGATTGAGCCAGCGCAACGTGTGGTGCTGGAACTGCCAATTGCGATCCTGAAAAGGATCGGCGGTCCAGTCCATTCGATCGCCTTCCCAAGAGGGGTGGGGAGGCAGGACCAGTCTGCCCGCCCAGTGCGACGACAGGTCATCGGAAAGCGCTGCGGGCCGACCGTACGACGGCCCCAGTGCTTGCCGAGTCGCAGCGTCGACATCAAGGTCAGCGACGCTGACTGCGGGGATCTGCTGCACTTGTCGTCCTTCCGAGGGGGTGAGGGGAGGGAGAATCGAACCTCATCTTAGCTGGCGCAGGGTCGGTCACGGCGTCAATTGGGAAATATCATGCCCTTGTCGGGTCACCATCCAGAACCGGCGTCTGTGATGTATACACTCGTGCAGACTGTTGCCCCCCCCACCCCCGAACGCGCAGATTCACGGAGGACCCCATGGCGAAGCGTCCAACTCCCCATCAGATCACCACTTATGTGAGGTCTGGCCCAGGCGGGTCAGCGGCAGCCGTTTCCGCAGAAGACGTCCTGTGGCTGGCGAAGGAGCGATCGGATCTTTACGACAGCGCCCTCAAGAAGCTTGGACACACCATGGCAGAGCAGGCGTTCAAGCACTCCGTGGACGACGTATTTCAGAAGTACAGAGATTTCACAGGTCCTTGGATCGATCGCATAAAGCACCCTGCGTCGCGATTGTTGAAGGCTCGGCTCAATGCTTACGAGTCTGCATGGAATGCCGGAATGGGTGACCTGCGGGTTGATTCATCCCCCGATGATGCCCGCGCCGTGTCAGAGCGGATCGCCCGTCTCTACGAGGGCTCTGGCAACCTGACCGAAGTGCAGACTCTTGCACTTCGCGGTCAGGTGGAGTCGCTGTGGTCGCGTGATGTTGCCGGTCAGACCTTCGAGGAGGTGCGGGGGCACCCCAAGAACGCATCATTGGCCAAATCGTGGGATCGGGGCGCGCTGAGCTACTTCAATTCCAACCAAGTCTTCGAGCGGTCGCGGTCGGCCGAAAATATTGTCGGCACCGTTCCAGAGGTGGCTACCTCAAAATCAGCTTTCGTCATATCGGTGGACCCGGTATTCTTCCGAATCTATGCCCCGATGTTTCTGTTCAATGCGCAGCAGATTCCTGAAGTGGACCTGGTCCTCTTGGTCTGTGCGGGGGCTGATGAGGCAGGAGAGCTGATCGAGGAGTCAAGACAGTATCTGGAAGCGCTGTCCCGAATGAACAAGCAGAACGTGCCGCGAAATGTTCACTTCCATGCGTTTCCCGTACCGGATTGGGTTGGAGATCGGACGACATTCTATGCGTGTGCTCGGTTTCTCGCATTGCCCCAGATCCTGGAGCAGTATGAATATGTATATTCCATTGATGCGGATCTGATCATGCGCTACGACCCGACGGCCTTCTTCAGGAAGACTGCAAAGGTTGTACTGTCGTTCCCCCATATCGCTGGATCGCTGGGAATGGTCCCATGGCGTCGATACATGGCCGGGAATCTGGTGGCGACTCAGAAGCTGCTCGGGGCCTCGTTCATCGGGGATCTGGAGTCCTATATCACTGCTGGTCTTGATCAGCCGCGAGCATGGACACTGGACCAGAACGCGCTGGCGTATGCCGTTGAACGATGTGATCCGGGAGTCTACGAGCCGCTCGAGAATTACAGCAGGCCCCTCATCACATCGACCTTCATGAACCGCTGGGAGAGGAATTACGTGCGGGCGACACGCTGAACTGGGCATCTCGATGCGTGTGATCACACCGGAAGCGGCTGGGGCAGCGCCTCGGCCGCCCGGAGCTTTGCTGGTTCCGCGATAGCCTGCTGGGCGGCCGTCGAGCAGCTCGGCGCGCACCACCCCACCCCCACACGAGAGGAACGATCTGTCCTCAGGAAGATCCTGATCATCGGACTCGCGTACTTCGGAGTCACCGTCGGAGCAGGATTCGGATCTGGGCAGGAGATGCTCCAGTTCTATGTCTCCTATGGCTGGTGGGGTGTGGCCGGTGCCGCCGTGAACCTGATCATCATGCCGCTGACGACCATGGCGATCCTGCAGTACGGCAGCTACTTCCGGGCCCAGACGCACGGCAAGGTCTTCGACTCGATCACCACGTCGCTGGTCTCGAGGTTCATGGACTACGGACTGTCCGCAGCCCAGTTCTGCATCGGCTTCGTGATGCTCGCCGGCGCCGGATCGAACCTGAACCAGCAGTTCGGCCTGCCGCTGTGGGTGGGCTCGGCCCTGATGGTCCTCATGGTGATCATCGCCGGCATGTTCAACGCGGACCGCGTCGGCAGCATCATCGGCATGATCACCCCGGCGATGATCGTCGTGATCCTGTGCGCCGCCATCTACTCGATCTCCACCTTCTCGGGGACCCTCGGCGGCGTGCACGAGTTCGCCCTCGAGAACGTGACCTCGACCCTGCCCAACTGGTTCCTGGCCACCGTGAACTACACCGGTCTGTCCATGTTCAGCGGCATCGCCATGGCGATCATCATCGGCGGCCAGAACTGGAGCCCGCAGGCCGCAGGCTGGGGCGGGTTCCTGGGCGGCGCCATCTTCGGGGCCCTGCTGATCCTGATGACGATCGGGCTCCTGCTCAGCGTCGAGGACATCTACAGCTCGGATCTGCCGACCCTCGCGCTGGTCAACGAGATGAACCCCGTGCTGGGGCTGATCGCCTCGATCGCCACGTACCTCATGATCTTCAGCACGTCCCTGGGCGTCTTCTACTCGCTGGGCAAGCGCCTGGCCGCACCCAAGCCGCAGTACTACCGGTTCATCTTCATCGCCGTGACGCTCGTGGGCTTCGTCCTGAGCTTCATGCCCTTCACCTCGCTGATGAACAACGTGTTCCCGTGGCTGGGCTGGCTCGGCATCATCTTCATCCTGGTCCTCGTGGGCTCCTGGATCCTCAGCGGCCGCACGGACATCTCCGAGAAGAGCCTGCGCCGCGACCGCGTCCGCGCCCTGCTGCTCTACAAACTGGATCCGCAGCGCCGCTGGACGCCCCGCCACGCGAACGCCCTCATCCAGGCGGTCGACGAGTCGAACCTGCGCGCCAGGCACCTGGGCGACTTCATGCACGAGGACGTCTACCGGGAGGCCCTCGACACCTCCGAGATCGACATGTCCTCGATGGGCGAGGGGGAGCTCGGCGAGTACCTGAGCGACCTCCAGCGCACCACGCACGAGCAGCAGATGAAGCAGAAGAAGCAGATGAAGGCGGAGAGGAAGGAAGTGAAGCGCGAGGAGAAGGTCGTGAAGAGGGAGGAGCGGCGCAGCAGGAAGAGCACCAAGGGCTCGTCCACCGAGTGACCTCCTGAGACGACGAGGCCGCCGTCCCGAATCGGGGACGGCGGCCTCGCTGCTGTGCTGGTCCGGTCGGTGCCGCTCCAGTGCAGCGCGACGCTGTCGAGGCTTGCACCCCGCTGTCGATGAAGTCGCATAAGATCGGGCCTTACGTGCCCGGCTGACTGCGTCCTTGGCCCAGGAGGGTCCTGCTGTCTTCCACGCCGGGGCAGCACTGGTCCTGGGGAGCGTCGGAACCTCCACGGGGCATTGTTCGGGAGGACGGAAATGGCGAGATTCAGTCGCCGCGGTCATTGGAGACGCGGGCGGAACGGGAACTACCACTGGGTCAGCTCCCACAACGTGCGTCGCGACGACTTCTCCCGGATGGGTTCCGGCGACTACAGGCATCTGCTCGGGGCCGCTCATCTGAAGACAGCTCCGACACACAGCCCGAAGCCGCGACAGAAGCTGAAGGCGACTGGCGATATCCAGTGGTCGAGGATCTCATCCACGCCGAACGCCGAATGCCCTGTCTGCGGGGCCGATGTCTGGTTCATCCGCAACAAGAACGGCGGCTGCGCCTACTTCGACGAGCTCGGCAAGCCCTGGCCGCTGCACCCGTGCATGTCCAGAGACAGGAGTAGTGCGGACCGGATGGTCGAAGCGGAGGTCAATGGCTACGACTGGGCCGACGGCCGCCCGGTGCGACGAAGCCAACAGTCAGCGGCGACCCGTCCAGCGCTGCCGACGAACAGCCAGACGATGTCCTCTTCGACGTCGCCCTCGTCCGGAGGGCCGAACCATTCGGCAGCTGCCGGGAACAGACCTGACTCAGACTCCATGGACAACGTCTCCTTCGCATTGCTTGCACTGATCGCGCTTGCGATCTCCATTCCTGTCTCGTTCTGGGCATTCGACTATTTCGCCTTCCTCCCGGTCTGGCTCCCGGTCTGGTTCATCGCAGTCCCCACGGTCGTGTCTGCAGTCGTGCTGGTGCGCTTCCTGGTGGTCAACAACATGGCGACGACCGATGCTTGGCCTGATGAGACGGGGACAGGGCTGGCGGGAGCGATCGCTGCGATCATCTCGTCGCTGTTTCTCTTGGCTGCGGCGATCGTCTTCAACGTGATCACTCTGGGTTTCGGACTGCCGGTCATGACTATCGCCACCTGGGGGAGACCCCGGATGAAATCGGAGACTGCCGCCGATTAGGGCTGCGTCGACATCCGCGGGAAATCAACGAGAGCTGTCTCCTGTCCGGCATCGACCTTCGATGCCGGACAGGAGACAGCTCTCGTGGTGGGGAAGTCCCGCTCAGTGCAGGTTGATGAAGATCGTCTTCGTCTCCGTGTACTGGGCGAAGGCCTCCAGGCCGTTGTCGCGGCCGCCGAAGCCGGACTGCTTGTAGCCGCCGAACGGCGTGGTGATGTCGCCCTCGGAGTAGCTGTTGACGGAGATGGCGCCGGCGCGCACGGAGCGGGCCAGGCGCAGGGCGTCGTCGATGTCCGAGACGGCGTCGTCGACGTAGCCGGAGACGCGAGTGAGAGCGGATTCCTCGATCAGCGAGCCCATGGTCGTGCCGGGATCCTGCGGGTCGTCGACCACGTGGGCTTCGGCTGCGGCGGCGAGATGCCCGGCGAGCTCGTCGGCGATCGAGGCGTCGACCAGGATGCGCGAGCCGGCAGAGCAGCGCTACCTCATGACCACCACCACAGGCGGGGCGGCCGACGTGCTGAACTGGCTCGAGGAGTGGTCCCAGACGGAGTGGCCTGAGCTCGACGTCGTCTTCACCTCGGTGACCGAGCAGTACACGACGGTCGCCGTCGTGGGCCCCAGGTCGAGGGAGGTCATCGCGCGGATGGCCCCGGAGCTGGACGTCTCCCAGGAGGCCTTCGGCTTCATGGAGTTCCGCGAGACCACCCTGGCCTCGGGGATCCCCGCGCGGGTATGCCGGATCTCCTTCTCCGGCGAGCTGGCCTACGAGATCAACGTCTCGACCTGGTACGGCCACAGGGTCTGGGAGGACGTCGCGGCAGCGGGGGCCGACTTCGGCATCACGCCCTACGGCACCGAGACCATGCACGTGCTGCGAGCCGAGAAGGCCTACCCGATCGTCGGGCAGGACACCGACGGCACCGTGACCCCGCAGGACCTGGGGATGTCGTGGGTCGTCTCGACCAAGAAGGACTTCATCGGCAACCGCTCCTACGCCCGCGAGGACACCTCCCGTGAGGACCGCAAGCATCTGATCGCCGTCCTGCCCATCGATCACGACGAGCCGATCCCGGAGGGTGCACAGCTCGTGGAGACCGGCACGCCGATCACACCGCAGGACGGGCCCGTGCCCATGGTCGGGCATGTCACCTCGGCCTACCGCAGCGCCGCCCTGGGCCGGACGTTCGGTCTGGCCCTGGTGCTGGGCGGCCGCCAGCGGATCGGCGACACGCTCCAGGCGCCGCTGGTCGATCGGACCGTCGACGTCGTGATCGCCGAACCCGTCCTCTACGACCCCGAAGGGAACCGCCGAGATGGCTGAGACCACCGCACCAGAGATCGCCGCACTGCGGCGCAGCCCGCTGCATGATCTGCGCGAGGAGATGGCCCAGGCCGAGGTGACCGGCGACCGCGGCGTCAGCATCCGGGAGATCCCCTTCCTCACGCTGATCGCACTGCGCGTGGCCCCCGGCACGACGGAGGCGGCGGCGATCGAGTCGCAGCTCGGCGTCGCGCTGCCGTCGGGCGTCGGGCAGGTGACCGGCTCGCCGGAGGCCACTGCCGTCCTGTGGAACGGACCTGACGAGTTCACGGTCGTCCAGCCCGATGCCATGGCCTCCGGGGGCGTTTTGCCGGAGGAGCTGACGGCCCAGCTGGCGGGGATCCTCGAGGAGCACGAGGCCCGCGGCCAGGCTGTCGACGTCTCGGCCAACCGCACGACGATCGAGGTCTCCGGGCCTTCGGCCCGTGCCGTGCTGGAGAAGGGCTGCCGCATGGACCTGCACCCTCGGGGCTTCCCGGTGGGTCACGCGGTGTCGACCAACTACGGGGTCGTGCAGGTGCTGCTGTGGCGCACGGGCGAGCAGACCTGGCGGATCATGCCGCGGGCGTCGTTCGCCGAGCACACGGCGCGCTGGTTCATGGACGGGATGACCGAGTTCGGATCGCAGGAGGTGGCCTGATGGACCCGCGCACCACCACGGCCGCAGTTCCCGTCGGCCCGAGCGACGACCACCTGGTGCTCAGCCTGTCCTGCCCGGAGGCCGCGGGCATCGTCCACGCGGTGAGCGAGGTGCTCTACGAGAACGACTGCACGATCATCGAGCTCGACCAGTTCGACGACCAGCGCACCCGCCGCTTCTTCATGCGGGTGCGCGTGGCCCCCACCGGCGAGGCCCCGCTGGATCCCGCGGTGCTCGAGCAGCGCCTGGCCCCGGTGGCCGAGCGGTTCGAGATGAGCTGGGAGCTGGTCCGCCACGGTGCCAAGCGCCGGGTGCTGGTCATGGTCTCCAAATTCGGGCACTACCTCAACGACCTGCTCTACCGCGAACGCACCGGCGAGCTGCCCGTGGAGATTGTGGCGGTCGTGTCCAATCACCGCGATCACCAGTCGCTGGTGGAGTGGCACGGCATCCCGTTCTTCCACGTCCCCGTGACCCCCGAGACCAAGCCGGAGGCCGAGCAGAAGCTGCTCGACCTGGTGGATCGCTTCGAGGTCGATCTGGTGGTGCTGGCCCGCTGCATGCAGGTGCTCAGCGACTCACTGGCCACCCGGATGGAGGGCCGGGTGATCAACATCCACCACTCGTTCCTGCCGTCGTTCAAGGGCGCCAAGCCCTATCACCAGGCCTTCGAGCGCGGCGTGAAGACCGTGGGAGCCACTGCGCACTACGTCAACGCCGAGCTCGACGAGGGCCCGATCATCGCCCAGCAGGTCCTGGCCGTGGATCACACCTTCGGCCCGGAGGACCTGGTGGCCGCCGGGCGCGACACCGAGCGCAAGGCGCTTTCGGATGCCGTGAAGTGGCACTGCCAGGGGCGGGTCTTCCTCAACGGGAACAAGACGGTCGTGCTGCTGTGAGGGATCGCCAGAGCTGATCATGAGAGGCGCTTGTATAACGATCGACCGCGATCGTTATACAAGCGACCGACCAGACGACGACGGCCGCCGTCTCGCTCGAGGCGAGGCGGCGGCCGTCGTGGTCGGGCAGAGGCTCAGTTCTGCGTGTCCGGCTCCCGTTCCTGGTCGTCGGTCATGGCGCCGACGCCCTCATCGGCGGGCTCCTGGGCCTCGTCCATCTCCTGGATGTTGCGGGCCTCCTCGACGGCGTCGTCGGCGCCGCCGGTCAGTGCCGGGTCGGAATCCTGGTTGCGAGGGGACATCGTGGTCCTCTCCTTTCGGTTCGCGGGGCAGATCGGGATCAGCTTAGGCCCGCCGCCAGGCGCCAGACAGGGGCCTCAGGCGGATTCTCAGGCATTCTCCGGGGCGAGCACGATGTCGAACCGCGCCCTGGCCCAGGTCTGATCGCCCAGGTCACGGCCGTCCGGACCAGGCGTGCCCGCCGGCTGCTCCACGAAGTCCTTGATCAGCGAGTCCTTCACGCCGAAGACCGAGTCGCCGATCTCCAGTTGAGGGTCCCCGGTCACGAAGATGTGCGTGACCAGCGTGCGCAGCTGCGGTGCGGTGACCATGAAGTGCAGATGCGCCGCCCGCACGGGGGAGCGGCCGACCCTCTCCAGCAGCTGTCCGACCGGACCGTCGTGCGGGATGGGGTACGGGGTGGGCGTCAGGGCCCAGAACGAGTAGTGGCCCTCGTCGTCGGCCTGCAGGTGAGCGCGCCCGGCCACGCGGCCGTCGGTGTACTGGACGTCGTAGAACCCGTCGTCGTCGGCCTCCCAGACCTCGATCCGGGCCCCGGGGACGGGCTGGCCCGACGTGTCGGTGACCGTTCCCTCGACCCAGCAGGGCTGACCCGAGGCACCGCCGGCGATATCGCTGCCGATGGGGATCTCGGGGGCGTCCTCGACGAAGAACGGGCCGAAGACCGTGGCCTCGGTGGCATTCTCGTAGGCCTCGTTGTTCACCGCGATGGTCTGCATGGAGGCTCCCAGGACGTCCGAGAGCAGCACGAACTCCTGGCGTCGGTCATCGGTGATGTGCCCGACGGCGGTGAGGAACGCGATCGCCGCGTTCCACTCGTCCTCGGTGAGGCGCACGTCGCGGATGAACGCGTGCAGGTGCCGGGTCAGCGACTCCATCACGGTCTTCAGGCGCGGATCCTGCGTCTGGGCGAAGGAGGCCAGGACGCGCTCGATCAGGTCCTCCTCGACCGCGGTCTGCTCGGGGCTGATCTCGGGCTGGGTGCTCATGACGGGTCTCCTTCGGTTGGGCCGGTCGCGGAGACCAGCGTGTGCGGGTCGTCGCCGTTCAGGGCGGCGGTGAGCAGCTCGCTCAGGTTCTCCTGCGTGACCGGGCGGGGATTGTCGGCGGGGATGGCTGCCAGGGCGATCTCGACGGCCTCGGGGATCCCCTCGGCCGTGAAGCCCAGATCCGAGAGCCGCTTCGGGGCATCGAGCACCCGTCGCAGCTGCTGCAGGCCCTCGAGCGCGGTGGAGCTGCCGAAGGCCGCCGCGATCCTGTCGGCTGCCTCCGGGGCATGGGACATGTTGAAGGCCAGCACGTACGGCAGCACCGTCGCGTGCGTGGGGGCGTGCGGCAGATCGAAGGTCCCGCCCAGGACGTGGCAGATCTTGTGGTGCATGGCCGAGCCGGCCGAGGCGAAGGACACCGCCGCCAGGTAGGCGCCGTAGAGGGTCCGATCGCGTCCGTCGACGTCCTCGCCGTCGGCGGCCACGGCGGGAAGCCCCTGGCTCAGGGCCCGGATCGCCTCCCCTGCCAGCGCGGCGTTGATCGGATCGGCCCGCGGTGCCCACAGGGAGTCGATGCAGTGCGCCAGGGCGTTGAGCCCGGAGGCCACCGACAGCTCGGCGGGCATGGACACGGTGAGCTGCGCGTCGTAGATGACCGTCTGCGGCAGCACGCGACGGTCCACGCCCGTCGTCTTGCGGGCATTCTCCGTCAGCCCCCAGACGTCGGTGCGGAGCCGGCGTAGGTGGTGGGCACGGCGGTGATCGGCACGCCGCTGATCAGTACGATGGCGTTGGCCAGCCCGGTTGTGGACCCGCCGCCCGCACTGACCAGCAGGTCGATCCCGTGCTCGGCGGCCGCGGCACGCCCGCGCTCGGCCACCTCGACGGGCACGTGCATCTCGACCTCGTCGTGCCACAGGGCCACGTCGGTCCGTGAGGCGATCCCGCGGGCCATCTCGAGCTCGCGCTCACCGGCGATGCCCATGACCCGCTGCGCGTCCAGGCGCCGGACCTCTGCGTCCAGGTGCTCGGCGCCGCGGCCGGAGCCGAAGAGCACGCGCTGGGGCAGTGTGGTGTGGGTGAACCCCAGGCTCATGTGCACAGGCCCTTTGAGGGGGTGCGAACGGGATCGAGGCGGAGACGGCCATCGCCTCACCACGCGCGAGCCGCCCCTCCGCCTCCGCGCACCGTCTCGGCGGCCGCCACCAGCCCGATCGCCTCCCGGCTGATCCCGGAGGCGTTGCCGATCCAGTCCTTCTCCTCGCGCGGGGCCAGGTGGTGCCCCAGTCCGGTGAGTCCGCGCCCGGCGGGGGATCCGGCCAGACCCAGGTCCGTCTCCTCGCCGTCCTCGTCATTGCGCGAGCTCAGTCGCGGGGCGGCGATCGCGTCCACGAGCGGCAGCCCCCGCTCGAAGTGACCGGCGATGATCTGGGCCACCGAGGTGATGATCGTGGCCCCGCCGGGGGTGCCGACCACCAGGCGCAGACCGGCGGCGTCGGTGATGACCGTGGGCGCCATCGACGAGCGCGGCCGCTTGCCTGGACCCGGCAGGTTCGGATCGGGCACTCCGGGAGTCACCGGCACGAAGTTGAAGTCCGTCAGCTCGTTGTTCAACAGGAACCCGTGGCCGGGCACCGTGATGCCGGAGCCGCCCGTCTGCTCGATCGTCAGCGTGTAGGACACCGCGTTGCCCCACTGATCCACGACGTTGAGATGCGTGGTCGACTGCCCCTCGTACGGCTCCGGCTGCGCTGCGCCGGCCGGCGGGGCCGTCGTGTAGTCGCCGTCGGGCCAGCCGAACGGGATCGGACGGGGCCGGGCCGACGACGGCTGCATGATCTCGGCGCGCTCGGCAGCGAAGCCGTCGCCGAGCAGCTCGGCGTACGGCACGTCCGCGACGTCGCCCACCCAGCGGTTGCGATCGGCGAAGGCCGTGGCGCAGGCCTCCGAGAAGCGGTGCAGGTAGTCGGTCTCCCCGAGCTGGGCGAGACCGACCCCGGTGCGCAGCTCGTAGTGCTCGAGCAGGTTGAGGATCTCACCCACGGCCACCCCTCCCGAGCTTGGCGCAGGCATCCCGAAAACGGTCATCCCGCGGTACGCGCTGACCGTGGGCGCTCGCAGGACGGGGGAGTAGCAGGCCAGATCCGCCGCCGTCATGGGGCTGCCCTGAACCTCCTGACCGGACACGGCCGAGGGTGCGTTCGCCTCCGCGAGGATCGCGGCCCCGATGTCGCCGCGGTAGAAGACGTCGATGCCCTCGGTGCGCAGCCGCCGGTAGACCTCGGCCAGATCGGGATTGGCGAACGTGCTCCCGACCTCGGGGGCGCTGCCGTCGCGCAGGAAGACGCGGGCGGTCTCCGGGAACCGGGAGAAGCGCTCGGCGTTCTCGTCGGTCTGGGCGTGGAAGTGCTGGTCCACCACGAAGCCGCGCCGGGCCAGCTGCTCGGCCGGCTCCAGCAGCGCACCCAGCGGAAGCGTCCCGAAGCGCTCGGCGGCAAGGGCCCACATGGCCGGGGTGCCTGGCACCCCGATGGACAGACCGGAGTTCACGACGGCGTCGAAGTCCAGCTCGGCGCCCGAGGCGTCGGTGAACTGGGTCTCGGTATAGCTCATGGGGGCCGTCTCGCGGCCGTCGATCGTGTGCACCAGGCCGGTGGCGGCATCGCGGTAGAGCAGGAAGCCGCCGCCGCCGATCCCGCACGAGTACGGCTCGGTGACCCCGAGCGCGGCTGCCATGGCCACGGCGGCATCCATCGCGCTGCCGCCGCCCTGCAGGATGCTCAGGCCGATGTCGCTGGCGTACGGGTCCACGCAGGACACGGCAGCGGTGGTGCCGACCGCCTCGTTGAGCTTCAGTGGCTCGGGCGCGGAGCCCAGCCCAGGATCCGACGGGGCTGGTGCCTCAGGCCCTGGAGCTGCCGCCATCGCCTGACTCGCACCCAGGGCACCGGCCCCCAGTGCCGCCCCGGCTGCGAGGGCTGATCGTCGGGTGATCCGTCCGGTGCTGTGCTGCGTCATCTCCGCCTCCGCTGAGCACTCGTTCCTCGGGTGTGATGCGGAACACCCTACGCTCCGACGGCGAGCAGGGCGGAGGACGGCTCAGCGAGAGCGCTCCCGCCGCGCCAGCACCAGGGCGCAGGCCAGGCCCAGGACGATCCACATGCCCATCATCCCCAGGACCCCGAACCAGCCGGCGGCGCTCCAGATGTGGGTGGACAGCGTCCCGGAGACCGAGCTGCCGGCGTAGTAGAAGATCAGGTACAGGCTCGAGGCGCGCGCGGTGTCCAGACCTGCGCGGTGCGCGCCGTCCACCGCCCATCCGCTGGCCACGGAGTGGGCGGCGAAGAACGCGAAGGTCAGCAGGCCCAGTCCCAGCAGGATGGGCAGCACGGCATCCGGGGTCGTGAGCGCGGCGCCTGCGGCCATGCCCGCGATGCCGAGCGTGACCGCCACAGGCCGCCCCGTGCGCTCGGCCAGACGCCGGGAGAAGGCGGGTGCCAGCAGGCCGGCCGGGTAGGCCAGGTACAGCACTGCCGCCTGCTCGGGGCTCATGGCGAACGGCTCGGCCTCCAGGCGCAGCGACACCGCGTTGTAGACCCCCACGAACACGGCCATGGACGAGAAGCCGAGGCCGCACACCAGGGCGATCCGCCCGCTGCGCAGCAGGCTGAACGTCCCCGTGGCGATATCGACCACCGAGAAGGGGAACCGCGTGGGTCGATCACCCGGCAGCAGGACCACCACGGCCACTCCGACGAGCACCGAGAACACCCCGAGCACCAGGCTCACCAGCTGCCAGCCGCCGAGCCCGGACAGCGGTCCCGGCAGCAGCCGGCCGGCCGCTCCGCCCAGGCCCGTGCCCATGATGTAGATGGCGTTGGCCTTGGCGTGGGCAGAGGCGGCCACCTTCTCGCGCAGATACGCCAGCGCGATCGCAGGCAGCCCGGCCAGGGCGATGCCCGCGGCGGCGCGCAGGATTAGGAAGACCTCCCAGCTCGGGGCCACCGCGCACAGGGCGCTGAGCGCCCCGGAGAGGATCAGCGACCCGGCCATCACCCAGATGCGCCCCAGATGATCGGCCAGCGGCCCCGCCATGAGCAGTCCCAGGATCATCGCCAGGGTCGTGGCGGACAGCGCGGCCCCCGTGGCGCCCTCCTCGACGCCGAACACGCGCGCGAACTCGGGAAGCAGCGGCTGCACGAAGTAGATCAGCGCGAAGTTCGCCAGTCCGCCCAGCGCGAGCACTGCGAGCACTCGGCGATAGCCCGACGACCCCGCCGCGAAACCCTCCTCAGGTCGGCTCACCGACATGCGAGCTCCCCTCCCTGCCTCGTGTCCTCCTCCGGCAGAGGCCGGATATCGATACGCCTGATCGAATCAGTGCTGGCGACTGTGTCACTTGCTGGTCTGAGTGTGACGCCGGGCATGGACAGGCATAAGGTGAACCTCAGACACATGCTCGGCAGTGCGGCCGCGAGCCGGCCGCCCCAGCACCCACAGCACCGTACGCCCCTCACGGCGAGATCAGGATGACCTTCGACGATGACCGAATCGACCTCCGGAGCAGACCCCCACGGCACGGCGCAGGACCATGCGCTGGCCACCGCCCGTCGGCAGGTCGCTCTGGTCCGGGACGAGAAGCGCAATCTGGACCGGCAGCTGGCCACGGCCGGCGATCAGAACCAGAAGCTGCGCACCGCCCTGGAGTCCGCCCGCGGCCAGATCGAGCAGCTCAAGAAGTTCCTGGCCAACGAGGTCGAGGTCCCGCTGACGATCGCCACTCTGGTGCGCGTGGTCCCGCCGTCCACCACGGTGGGCTCGGCGACCCTGACCGCTGACGTCCACATCTCCGGGCGGCTCGTGCGCTGCCCCGTCTCGCCGCTGATCGCCACGGCGGGACAGCTGGAGCCCGGTCGCCAGGTGCTCATGAACGAGAACTCGACCGTGGTCGCCGTGCTGGGCTACGAGCAGTCGGGCGAGCTGGCACCGGTCCAGGAGGTCCTGGACGCCACCCGACTGGTCGTGGGCGGACGCTCCGGCGACGACCGCGTCCTGCGCATGTCCGGCGCCCTGCGCAAGGCCAAGCCGCGCCCGGGCCAGATGGTCTCGATCGACTCCCGCAACGGGATGGCCCTGGAGCTCGTCGAGCGCCAGGAGATGGAGCAGCTGGTCCTGGAGGAGGTCCCGAACATCCGCTACACGGACATCGGCGGCCTGGGCCCGCAGATCGAGGCGATCCAGGACGCGGTGGAGCTGCCCTTCCTGCACCCCGAGCTCTACCGCCAGCATCAGCTGACCCCGCCCAAGGGCATCCTGCTCTACGGGCCTCCCGGCAACGGCAAGACCATGATCGCCAAGGCCGTGGCCCGCTCCCTGGCCGAGCGCGCCGCCGAGCAGTCGGGGGGCAAGGAGGCCAAGGGGTACTTCCTGAACATCAAGGGCCCGGAGCTGCTGGACAAGTACGTGGGCGAGACCGAGCGCCAGATCCGCCAGATCTTCTCCCGCGCCCGCGAGCAGGCCGCTTCCGGCGTGCCCGTCGTGGTGTTCTTCGACGAGATGGAGTCGCTGTTCCGCACGCGCGGCTCGGGGGTCTCCTCGGACGTGGAGACCACGATCGTCCCGCAGCTGCTCACGGAGATGGACGGCGTCGAGAAGCTCGACAACGTGATCATCGTGGGCGCCACCAACCGCGAGGACATGATCGACCCGGCCGTGCTGCGCCCCGGCCGACTCGACGCCAAGATCCGCATCGACCGCCCCACCGCCGAAGGCGCCCGGGAGATCTTCGGGCTCTACCTCACGGAGACGCTGCCGCTGCGCCAGGAGGAGGTCATCGCCGCAGGCTCCCGCGAGGCGGCCCTGGAGCAGCTCATCGAGGTGGGCGTGTCGTCCATGTACGCCCAGGACGACTCCACGCGCTTCCTGGAGATCACCTACCGGGACGGCTCGCGCGAGACCCTGTGGTTCTCGGACTTCACCTCGGGCGCGGTCATCCGCAACGTGGTGGACCGCGCCAAGAAGATGGCGATCAAGGACCTGCTCACCGCTCAGGTGCGCGGCCTGTCCCAGGAGCACCTGCGTCGAGCGGTGGCCGAGGAGTTCCTGGAGCAGCAGGACCTGCCGGACACCTCCGATCCGGAGGAGTGGGCCCGGATCTCCGGGCGCCGCAAGGACACCATCGCGGACCTGCGCTTCGTCCTGCACCGCGGCTCGCGCGCTGCAGCCGCTTCCGCACCGACCGCCCGGGCAGGAGAGCAGTCATGACCGTGCGCCGCATCATGGGGGCCGAGACCGAGTTCGGGATCCTGGCACCGGGCAACCCCCAGGCCAACTCGACCCTGCTCTCCACGCGGGCAGTGACGGCCTACGCAGCCCTGGTGGCCCGCGAGCTCGGCTCGCGCGCGGACCGGACCGTGGACTTCGACTACAGCTCGGAGACGCCGCTGCGCGATGCCCGCGGCTTCGAGCTGTCCCGGGCAGAGGCTCACCCCACCCAGCTCACGGACGTGGCCCCGGTGCTGACCTCGGAGGAGATCGCGGCCGAGGCGCTGACCGAGTCCGGGCTGTGGTCCGAGCAGACGCCGCAGGTCGTGATGAACACGGTCCTGCCCAACGGCGCCCGGCTCTACGTGGACCACTCGCATCCCGAGTATTCCTCGCCCGAGGTCCTCACCCCGCGCGATGCAGCCCTCTACGATCTCGCCGGAGACCGTGTGGCGGCAGAGATCGTGGCCACGCTGCAGGCCACCGCGGAGGCCAGCGACCAGGAGCCCGTGCTGCTGCACAAGAACAACACCGACGGCAAGTCGTCCTCGTACGGCACGCACGAGAACTACACGGTGCCCCGCGACATCGACGACGACGCCCTGACCGCCGCACTGCTGCCCTTCTTCGCCTCCCGCCAGGTCATGTGCGGTGCCGGACGCGTGGGGCTGGGCCCCGGCAGCGAGAGGGCCGGCTTCCAGATCAGCCAGCGCGCGGACTTCTTCGAGCGGAGGGTGGGGCTGGAGACCACCGTGCGCCGGCCCATCGTCAACACGCGCGACGAGCCGCACGCGGATCAGAAGCGCTACCGTCGTCTGCACGTCATCATCGGCGACGCCAACCTGTCCCACTGGGCGCAGGTGCTCAAGTTCGGCACGACGTCCCTCGTGCTGCGCCTGGTGGAGCAGGGCCTGCAGCCCAGGATCGAGCTCACCGAGCCGGTGATGGCGCTGCATCAGATCAGCCACGACCCGTCGCTGCAGGCCGTGGTGGGCCGTCGTGACGGCGAGCCGCTGACCGGGATCCAGATCCAGCGGATGTACCTCGAGGCCGCCGAGGCCATGGAGAGCGCCGACGGAGCGAGCCCCGATCCGGAGACCGCCGAGGTCCTGCAGATGTGGCGCGAGACCCTCGATACGCTGGAGAACGACCCCATGGCCATGGCGGACCGCCTGGACTGGCTGGCCAAGCTCAAGCTGCTGCTGGGCTACCGCGAGCGCGGAGGCCTGCGCTGGGACGACGCCAAGCTGGTCATGATCGACCTGCAGTACCACGACGTCCGCCCGGACAAGAGCCTGTACGGCAAGCTCGAGGCGGCTGGGCGGATGCGGCGCCTCTTCGACGAGCAGGAGATCCGCCAGGCCATGTGGACCCCGCCGGCCGACACTCGCGCGGACTTCCGCGGCCGCCTCGTGGCGCGCTTCCCCGACGACGTCATCGCCGCCGGCTGGGAGACCATCGCCGTGGAGCTCCCCGGACTGCGCCGCGGTGCGCGGATCACCATGCCCGAGCCGACCGAGCTGACCCGGGAGCAGACGCAGGACTGGTGGGCCGCAGCCGACATCGAGGAGTTCATCGAGCGGATGCAGCGGGATCGACCCGATCTGGTGGAGGTCTCCGCCCGCATCGGCTGACACAGCCTCCGTGGTCCACGGCCTCAGCCGGGGCGCATGGCACCGCACACGCAGCGACCGCCCGACGGCCGCGCACAGCAGCGAACATCGAAGGAGAACGAACATGGCAGAGCGCATCCAGCACAACGAGCCGCAGCGTCGCGACGAGGACTTCGAGCCCACGGGCCCGGCCCCCAGCGGCGGCGGGGCGCCCTCGGAGGCCGCCCAGGCCCGCAGCAGCCAGGCCGATGACTTCCTGGCGGACATCGACTCGATCCTCGAGGCCAATGCCGAGGAGTTCGTGAAGGGCTTCGTGCAGAAGGGCGGTCAGTGATCCGATGGATCAGCGGATCATCGGCGTCGAGACCGAGTTCGGGATCATCCACACGCAGCGCGGGGACGCCGCTTTCGGTGAGCCCGCGCGCACGCTGAGCCCAGACGACGCCGCCCGGCTGCTCTTCCAGCCGATCGTGGAGTGGGGGCGGTCCTCGAACCTGTTCCTGCCCAACGGCGCTCGGCTCTACCTGGACGTCGGCGCTCACCCCGAGTACGCCAGCGCCGAGTGCGCGAACCTCCAGGACATCGTGGCGCAGGATCGCGCCGGCGAGCTGATCGTCGACCGGATGCGCCAGGCCCTGGAGGCCAAGCTGGCCGCCGACGGCACCGGGGGATCGGTCTACCTGTTCAAGACCAATGTGGACAGCTCCGGCAACTCGTTCGGCTCGCATGAGAACTACATGATCGGGCGGGACACCCGCTTCGCGCGCCTCGTGGCCAGCCTGATCCCGTTCCTGGTCACCCGGCAGCTCTACTCGGGCACCGGGCGCATCCACCCGAACGGACCCGTCGGCTTCGGCGAGGGCCAGACGTTCGGCGGCGGGCAGGGCGAGGCCTCGTACTCGTTCTCGCAGCGCGCCGATCACATCTGGGAGGACGCGTCGTCCTCGACCACGCGCGCCCGGCCGCTGATCAACACCCGCGACGAGCCCCACGGGGACTCCGAGCGCTTCCGCCGCCTGCACGTGATCGTGGGGGACTCGACCATGTCGACGACCACCACGGCGCTGCGCCTGGGCGTGACGGATCTGATGCTGCGGGTGATCGAGTCCGGCCAGCCGCTGCAGGACCGCACGCTGAACTCGCCGGCCATGGCGCTGCGTCAGATCTCGCATGATCTGACCGGCACCTTCCAGGTGGCCATGCGCGAGGGCGGCACCCGCTCGGCGCTGGACCTGCAGCGCGAGTACTGGGAGGTGGTCTCCCGCTTCGTGCAGGCCAACGGCGCGCACCACGACCGAGTGGACTGGCTGCTGGAACTGTGGGCGCGGTCCCTGGAGGCCGTCGAGAGCGGGGACCATTCGCTCATCGACACCGAGATCGACTGGGCCATCAAGAAGAAGCTCATCGACTCGTGGGCCGAGCGAGCCGGTGCGGACTACAGCCACCCGCGCGCCGCCCAGCTCGATCTGACCTACCACGACATCGCCCCGGGCCGCGGCCTGTTCCGCATGCTGGAGGAACGGGGCATGGCAGCCAGGCTGCCGGGCACCGACGGATCCGAGGCCGAGGCGGCCGTCGACCAGCCCCCGGCCACGCGCGCGGCCCTGCGCGGTGCGCTCGTGCAGGCGGGCATGGAGGCCGGCGTCCACTTCACGGCCGACTGGGTCAACATGAAGGTCAACGGGCCGGCCCAGCGCGTGGTGACCCTGCGGGACCCGTTCGCCACGCACGACGAGGCCGCCGAGCAGCTGCTCGAGCGGCTGCGCGCCGAGCGCACCACCGCGGTCACGTCCTCGCCGCTGCCGCCGGCCGTCTGAGCCGAGCGGCCGATCTTGGGCCGCCGCCGCCCGGGCTGGACACCTGCTCCGGACCGGGCGGACGATGGCCTCAGGTCCCTCACGTCCCTCGAACCCCTCAGGAGCTCTCCGTGAACACCCCGAACCCCTCGACCACCCCCGCCGGCTCAGCGGGCACGGCCCATGACGAGGCCGCCGAGATCTGCCGGAACCTGATCCGGATCGACACCTCCAACTACGGGCGCGGCGAGTCCAAGGGGGAGCGCCGTGCCGCGGAGTACGTGGCCGGGCTGCTCGAGGAGGTCGGGCTGGCGGCCACCATGGTGGAATCGGCCCCGGGACGCACGAGCGTCTTCGCGCGCATGGAGGGCACGGACCCGTCGGCCGATGCCCTGCTGGTGCACGGACACCTGGACGTGGTTCCTGCAGTGGCCGAGGACTGGAGCGTGGACCCCTTCGCCGCCGAGATCCGCGACGGCATGATCTGGGGCCGCGGCGCCGTGGACATGAAGGACATGGACGCCATGATCCTCTCGGTCGTGCGGCACATGGTGCGCACCGGCCAGAAGCCCAAGCGGGACATCATGCTGGGCTTCTTCGCCGATGAGGAGGCCGGGATGGAGTACGGCTCCAAGTGGGTCGTGCGCAACCACCCGGAGCTCTTCGAGGGCGTGACGGACGCGATCTCGGAGGTCGGCGGCTACTCGGCGAACATCGGCGGCCAGCGCGCCTACCTGCTGCAGACCGCGGAGAAGGGGCTCATGTGGATGCGCCTGTTCGCCGACGGCACCGCCGGGCACGGCTCCCAGGTCAACACCGACAATCCGGTCACGCGGCTGTCCCGGGCCATGGCGAACATCGGCGAGTACCAGTGGCCGATCGAGCTGACCAAGACCACGCGCCAGTTCCTGGACACCGTGACGGAGCTGACCGGCGTGGAGTTCGATCCGCAGAACCCGCAGCGGATGCTCGACGAGCTGGGCTCGGTGGCCCGCTTCGTCGGTGCCACGCTGCAGAACACGGCCAACCCCTCCATGCTCAGCTCCGGCTACAAGGTCAACGTCATCCCCGGCACCGCCGAGGCCGGGCTGGACGTGCGCTTCCTGCCGGAGCAGCGCGAGATCGTGCTGGAGAAGCTGCGCGAGCTGGCGGGGGAGGGCATCCGCTTCGAGTTCGAGGCCGACGACATCGGGCTCGAGGTCCCGTTCTCCGGCAACGTGGTCGATGCCATGGTCGCCTCGCTGAAGCAGCACGACCCGGAGGCCGTGGTCATGCCGTACATGCTCTCGGCGGGCACGGACAACAAGGCGCTGGATCCGCTGGGGATCACCGGCTACGGCTTCGTGCCGCTGCGCCTGCCCGATGAGCTCGACTTCCCGGCCATGTTCCACGGGGTCGACGAGCGAGTGCCGATCGCTTCGCTCGAGTTCGGCGCCGACGTCCTGCACACGCTGCTCACCGGCTACTGAGTCGCTCCCTCGAGCGGCCGAATCCGGCCCGTCCAGCCATCGAGCGGCCGAGTTGTCACCGGTTCATGGCTGAGACGGCGGCGAATCGGCCACTCGATGGAGATGGGGTGGGAATGGGGCTGATGCCGTGTCGTCGACGCGCTGGCTGACTGCTCTCAGAGGGTGCGCTCGACGCGCATGACCCGGCGGCGCAGCCAGTGCTTGCGGGCCCCGCTGTAGAGATGGACCACTCGGTGCAGCTCCCACTTGCCGTATTCGGCGTGCTCGACGACTCTCGCGCGGGCGTCGGCGAGGCGCTCTCCGGGCCCGACGGTCAGCACCAGGTACTCGAAGCGCGGGTCGAGCATGGGCTGGCCCACCCCGGGGTCGCGAGGGGAACTCTGGATGACTTGCTCTCTCATCGCTCCCATTCTGCTCCTCGGGGCGGTAACGTCGAGTCCATGAGCAACGATCCGCGCGTCGCACTCCAGTCCCTCGTCTCCGCCCTCGAAGAGCACCTGGCCGCCCTGTCCAATCGCCGCGGGGAGGACGACCCCTCGGTGGACGCCGCCTACGTGGCGATCGCCGATGCTTTCGACGCCTACGAGGAGTCCCTCTACGAGAACTACGACGAGGTCACGCCTCTGACCGTCTTCGCAGACGATGAGGATGATGAGGACGACGACGACTTCGAGGATGACGAGGACGACCTCGAGGACTTCGACGACGACGCGGAGGACGACTCCGACGACGAGCGCGGAGCCTGATCCCGCTGCCGGCTGACGTCCGGCATCCGAAGCCCCCAGTGATCCCGGTCACCGGGGGCTTCGTCGTCGTGGGGTGGGTGTCGGCGCATGTGTGCCGGGAATCGCACGGCGTCCCTCGGTGGCAGTCGCAGGGCCGTGCCATAGGGTGAACGGCGTGAATTGGCTTGAATCGATCATCCTCGGCCTGGTCCAGGGCCTGACGGAGTTCCTCCCCGTGTCCTCGTCCGCCCATCTGCGCATCGTGGGGGAGTTCCTCCCGGGCTCCGCGGACCCCGGTGCCGCCTTCACGGCGATCACGCAGCTCGGCACAGAGACTGCCGTGATCCTCTACTTCTGGCGGGACATCGTCCGGATCATCAAGCACTGGGCGCTGTCGCTCGTGGGAAAGATGGATCGCTCCGATCCGGATGCCCGCATGGGATGGCTGATCATCGTGGGCTCGCTGCCCATCGGCATCCTGGGACTGCTGTTCGAGGACCAGATCGACACCACCCTGCGCAGCCTGTGGATCACGGCCACCATGCTGATCGTCTTCGGCGTGATCCTGGGCATCGCCGATCACATCGGCAAGCAGGTCCGCGACCTCGAGGACCTCAACGTCAAGCACGGCGTGCTCTACGGCTTCGCCCAGGCCATGGCCCTGATCCCGGGGGTCTCGCGCTCCGGCGGCACGATCACCGCGGGCCTGCTCATGGGCTACAAGCGCGAGGCCGCCGCCCGCTACGCCTTCCTGCTGGCCATCCCGGCGGTGTTCGCCTCGGGGCTCTACAAGCTGGCCTCGGAGATCGTCGATCCGTCGCCCCAGCCGTACTCGATGGCCCAGACCGCCCTGGCCACGATCGTCGCCTTCGTGATCGGCTACGTGATCATCGGCTGGTTCATGCACTACATCTCGAACCGCTCCTACTCGCTGTTCGTGTGGTACCGGATCATCCTGGGCATCGTGCTGTTCATCCTCCTGGGCACCGGCGTGATCTCCGCGGTGCCGGAGCTGAGCGCCGGCGGCTGATCCGCCGCTGCGAGGCCCCGTCCGGACCCCGTCGATCCGACCCCGTGGGCCCCGGCCGTCCGCCGCGGCAGGCGGAGCCGAGCGCGGCGGGGTCTATTGCACTCGGCCGACGTGGGAGACTGGACGAGACGTGCGCTCGCCCCGCCGAGCGAGCGCCCCCCCCCCCGCGCGGTCAGGTCTCCGCGCCCCATCTTCAGTACGACCGTCCCCAGAGGTGACAATGCAGTCCTGGTCCGCACGCCCCGTCCCCGAGCTTCCCGGTCAGGCAGCCCCGCCCGCGGTGTTCGATTCCCGGACCCGGCAGGTGGAGCAGCTGCCGCAGCAGGAGCGAGCCTCGCTGTACGTCTGCGGCATCACCCCGTACGACGCCACCCACCTGGGCCACGCCAGCACCTACGTGGCCTTCGACCTGCTGCATCGGGCCTGGCTCGATGCCGGGATGCGGGTAGACTACGTCCAGAACGTGACCGACGTGGACGACCCCCTGCTCGAGCGCGCTGATCGCGACGGCGTGGACTGGCGCGATCTGGCCCGTGAGCAGACCGACCTGTTCCGCGAGGACATGACCGCGCTGAATGTCATCCCGCCGCAGCACTACCTGGGCGCCACGGAGACGCTCGAGTGGATCGTCCCGGCCGTCGAGGGGCTCCTGGCCCAGGGCCTGGCCTATCGGGTCCAGGGGGAGGACGGCGAGCCGGACGGCGACGTCTACTTCGACGTCCGCGCTGTCGCCGAGGCCGGCGACAGCAACATCCCGGTGCTTCAGCCGAAGGTGCAGGGCGACGAGGACGGCGCGCCCGGCCCCTGGAGCCTCGGACAGATCTCCGGGCTCACCCGCGACGAGATGCTCGAGGTCTTCGGCGAGCGCGGCGGCGATCCCGAGCGCCCGGGCAAGCGCGACATCTTCGATCCGCTGCTGTGGCGCGTGCACCGCGAGGGCGAGCCCTCCTGGGAGGGGGGCGAGCTGGGCGAGGGGCGTCCCGGCTGGCACATCGAGTGCTCGCTGATCTCCCTGAAGCTGCTGCCGGCGCCGTTCACCGTCCAGGGCGGCGGCTCGGACCTGGTCTTCCCGCACCATGAGATGGGAGCCGGTCACAGTTGGGCGCTGTCCGGTCGGCCCATGGCCCGGAACTTCGTGCACACCGGGATGGTCGGCCTGGACGGGCACAAGATGTCCAAGTCGCTGGGCAACCTGGAGCTCGTCTCGCGGCTGCGCGAGCGCGGCGTCGAGCCTGCCGCTGTCCGCCTGGCGATCCTGTCCCAGCACTACCGCGAGGACTGGTCCTGGAGCCAGGACGTCCTCACCCGCGCCGAGGCGCGTCTCACGCGCTGGCGCATGGCCGCCGACGTCGCCGTGGAGGGCTCCTTCGCCGATGCTCTCGACTCGGTGCGCGACGCCCTGGCGGATGACCTCGATTCGCCCCGGGCGATCGAGGCGATCGACGTCTGGGCCGAAGGGGTGCTGGTCGGCGGACAGCGCGGCTCCGGAGACGACCTCGCGCGGCAGGCCATCGAGGCACGGCTGGGCGTCGTCCTCTAAGAGCTGCTGCAGGACATGAGGAAGGGGCCCGTGCGCGAGATGCGCACGGGCCCCTTGCCGGTTCGGCGGCTGTCTCAGCCCTGGTCGCGGCGGCGCAGGAAGCGCTCGAACTCCTGGGCGATCGCGTCGCCGCTGGCCTCGGGGAGATCGGCGGTGTCCTTGGCCTCCTCGAGCTTGGCCACGTAGGCGGCGATCTCCGGGTCCTCCTCGGCCAGATCGTCCACCCCTCGCTCCCACGCCTCGGAGTCCTCGACCAGCGCGTCCATGGGCACCGTGATCCTCAGGAGGTCCTCGAGCCGGCGCAGCACGGCCAGCTGCGCCTTGGGGGAGGGAGACTGGGCCACGTAGTGCGGCACGGCGGCCCACAGGCTCAGCGAGGGGATCCCGGACATCGAGGCCAGGTGGCTGAGCACTCCGACCATGCCGGTGGGGCCGTCGTAGTCCGAGCCGGTGATCTCGAGCTCCTGCTGCAGCTCCTCGGTCTCCGAGGTGACGGTGATGGGGATCGGGCGGGTGTGCGGCACATCGGCCAGCAGCGCCCCCACCATCACCACGAAGTCCACCTCGAGCTGGGTCGCGTGCTCCAGGATCTCGGCGGCGAAGCTGGACCACCGGTACGACGGCTCCCAGCCGTGCAGCAGGATCAGATCCAGGTTGGTCCCGGGCACCGAGGCCCGCAGCATCCGCGTGGTCGGCCACACGATCCTGGACTCGCCGGTGGCGGAGCGGACGATGCGCGGACGCGAGTACTGGTAGTCGTAGTACTCATCGGGGCTGACCTCGAAGTCCTCGGCCGCGCCGAAGGCCTCGGCCAGCAGCTTCACGGCATCCGTGGCCGCATCGCCTGCGTCGTTCCAGCCCTCGAAGGCACCGATCAGCACCCGCACGCGCTCGCCCGATCCGGCCTCCTGCACGATGCCGAACGGGCCCGCCTCGGGCTGGGGGAAGGTCTCGTCGAATCCGCTCACGCGACTCACTGTACGCGCGGGGCCTGCGGTCCGCCCGGCCGGGGAGCCCGCTGCTCGCCGTGAGCGCACACGATCACTTCACAGGCGCGGTACAGGTCCGGGGCAGGGCGAGCCGATAGGATCCCAGCATGCTTCCGACGAGTCCCGATCCAGCGACAGAGACCGCTTCCGCCGCCGCGGCCTCCGCGCGCCCCCACGCCGTCCTGTGGGACATGGATGGAACTCTCGTGGACACCGAGCCGCACTGGTTCGCCGCCGAGGCCGACCTCATGGGCTCCCACGGCCTCGTCTGGACGGATGAGGACTCCCTGAGCGTGGTCGGCGGAGACCTCGAGGAGACCGGGCGGATCATGGTCCGCGCCGGGATCCCGCTGAGCGTGCGCGAGGTCGTCGACGCCCTGTGCGAGCGCGTGGCCGCAGGCGTGCGCCGCGAGCTCGAGCTGCGTCCCGGGGCCCTGGAGCTGCTCGTGGCCCTTCGGCGC
Organism: Kocuria sp. CPCC 205260; assembly: GCF_040981045.1. NCBI lineage: Bacteria > Bacillati > Actinomycetota > Actinomycetes > Micrococcales > Micrococcaceae > Kocuria > Kocuria sp. CPCC 205260. Next base: position 34,427 of record NZ_JAVKPT010000009.1, on the reverse strand, counting down.
GAGGGCATTCCCACAGCGCTGGTGACCAACTCCGAGTCCCCGGTGGCCGATGTGGTCGTGGAGAAGCTCGGCGCGATCGCCGCCTCCGGCGAGGACCCCGCCACCAGCTGGGACGGCCCGCTGTTCGATCTGATCGTCACGGGCAACATCGGTCTGCCGGTCAAGCCGGATCCGGCCCCCTACGTCTTCGCCGCCCGTCGGCTCTCCGCCCTGGTCTCCGAGCGCCAGGATAACCCCGAAGAGCTGAGCATCCGGCGGATGGTCGCCATCGAGGACTCGCTGACCGGCATCCGCTCGGCCATCGGCTCCGGGGCCTTCGTCCTGGGGGTGTCCAACCTGATCGACATCTCGGATGTGGGCCTGGACCGGGAGGTCGGCTCCCTGAGCGAGGTCACCCCGGCAGCGCTCGGGACCTGGGTCGACGAGCGCGAGCGGCGCCGCCCGTGACGAGGGCGCCTTCCGGCAGCGCAGCGCCGGCGTCCCAGCCGCGGCGGCGGAGGGGCCCGCGCGGGTCCGTGCCCCTGGGGCACATCGCCGGGATGCCGCTGCATCTGCAGTCCTCCTGGCTGATCATCAGCTTCCTGGTCGTGCTCCTCTACGGCCCCGTTCTGCGCCGGTCGATGCCCGAGCTCGGCCTCGGCGCCTACGCGGTGGCCCTCGGTTTCTGCCTTCTGCTCGGAGTCTCCGTGCTGCTGCATGAGCTGGCCCATGCCGGTGCCGCCCGGGCCTTCGGCTGGCCCGTGGATCGGATCGTGCTCTCGATCGCCGGCGGGCACACGGCCTTCGGGCGCACGAATCCGCGCTGGTGGGCGTCCACGGTCGTGTCGGTCGTGGGTCCGATCGTGAACCTGCTGATCGCGGCGGTCGGATTCGCGCTGCTGCCCGGGCTGGGGGAGGCCGCGCAGGTCGACGGCGCCATGGTTGCCCGCATCGGCTGGTCAGTGCTGTCGCTGACCTCGACCGCCAACCTCCTGGTGGGCTTGTTCAACCTCGTCCCGGGCCTTCCGCTGGACGGCGGCAGGGTGGTCGAGGGCCTGGTGTGGGGACTGACCGGCAGCGAGCGGATGGGCACCGTGGCCGCGGCCTGGACGGGTCGGCTGTGCGCCGTGGCGATCGTGACCGCAGTGCTGCTGCTGGGGATGTGGCAGCGTCCCCTGAGCCTGATCGTGGCGGGTCTGCTCGTGTGGATGCTGGTCTCCGGCGCCGCGGATGGCCTGCGGCGCTCGAAGGCCTCGGCGGCCATGGAGGGCCGCACCGCCCTGGGCCTGAGCCAGCCGGCGGTCGGCATCCCCGCCGGGCAGAGCCTGCGCGCCGTCGAGCAGATCGCAGCCCAGCTCGAGCCCGGCACCTCGGTCGTCGGGATGGAGGACGGCATCCCCGTGGGCGTGCTCGACGGAGGCCGGCTCAGCGCCGTGCCGTCCCACGAGCGCGCGGCCTCCCCGCTGAGCCGCGCCCTGCTGCCGATCCGCCCGTCGGCGATCCTGCCCGAGGAGCTCTCCGGCCACGACCTGCTCGAGGCTGCGGTGCGCTGCGCCAGCCCGGTGATGGTCGTCGTCGATGCCGAGGGCACCGTGATCGGCACCCTGTCGGCGGCGCGTCTGAATGCCGAGCTCGAGCGATCCGGGCTGATCCGCCCGGACGGCTCGGCACGCTGAGCACGAGGCACCCGGCTGACGCCAGGCAAGCGACGCAGCCGCACCCCCTCTTCCAGGATCCTGAGAACTGCCGACGCCCGTCGGTCCCGAGCCTGAGACCTGTGGGCGCCGGTCGCGGTCGGCCGGTCGAGCGCGGTGATGCGACAATGTCCGTCGCCGAAGCCCCGAAGGGCCTCGGCCCCGAATCCTCGAAGCCGCCACCGGCGCACCCGTCCCGTGCTCGTGCAGCGAGCTCTCCCGCCAGCGAAAGGCAGTCCATGACCGAGGCCAGCACCCCCACCAGCTCCCCGCAGACCTCCGGCGAGCGCGCGCACGGCCCCTCCGGGGCGATCAACCGCCGCGGGCCCATGCGCGAGGGCGAGCGCATCCAGATCATGGACGACCGGGGCAAGCTGACCACGATCACGCTCACGGCCGGGCAGGAGTACCAGACCCACAAGGGCGTCCTGCCGCACGATCTGCTGATCGGGCAGCCCGAGGGCACCGTGGTCGAGAACTCCGTGGGCATCGCCTACCAGGCCCTTCGCCCGCTGATGAAGGACTTCGTGCTGTCCATGCCGCGCGGTGCCGCGGTGGTCTACCCCAAGGACGCCGGGCAGATCGTCACGATGGGCGACATCTTCCCGGGCGCCCGCGTGGTCGAGGCCGGCGTGGGCTCGGGAGCCCTGTCGATCGCGCTGCTGCGTGCGATCGGCGACGAGGGCAGCCTGCACTCCTTCGAGCGCCGCGAGGAGTTCGCGGAGGTCGCCCAGGGCAACATCGAGACGTTCTTCGGCGGAGCCCACCCCGCCTGGCGGCTGAGCATCGGTGATCTGGCCGAGGAGCTCGGCTGGCGCGAGGAGCCCGGCAGCGTGGACCGCGTGGTGCTCGACATGCTGGCGCCGTGGGAGTGCCTGGATGCCGTCGCGGGGGTGCTCGTCCCCGGCGGCGTGGTGATCTGCTATGTGGCCACGGTGACGCAGCTGTCGCGGGTGGCCGAGGCCATGCGCGCCGACGGGCGCTACACCGAGCCCGACGCGCACGAGACCATGGTCCGCGGCTGGCACGTGGAGGGCCTGGCCGTGCGCCCGGACCACCGCATGGTCGCCCACACCGGGTTCCTGATCACCGCCCGTCGCCTGGCCGACGGCGCCCGCCGGCTGGCGCCCAAGCGGCGTGCGTCGAAGTCCGAGTACACCCAGGAGGACCTGCAGGCCTGGACCCCGCTGACACTGGGGGAGCGCGAGGTCACGGACAAGAAGGCCCGCCGCGCCAGTCGCGACGCCCGCCACCTGGCCGATCGCGCCGCGCAGGCGGATGCCCTGGCGCGTCAGGATCCGCGGGAGCAGACTCCGCAGGACTGAGCTCCGGCCGCCTGCGCCGCCAGTGTCGGCACAGGCGGCATTCAGCCCCGACCGATAGCCTGTCCGCCGACCACCGGTCCGTCCTGGGAAGCCGCCTCGCTGCCGGGATGACCCCACCGAGATGCCGCACCTGGTCGCGGCCTGGAGGAACACGTGCGCAAGCCCCTGCTCGTCACCGGAACCGCGATGTCTGCAGCCCTGCTCCTGGTGGGCTGCTCGGGAGGCGGAGGACTGCGCTCCGTCGAGATGACGGATGAGGACCGCGCCGCCGGTGAGGCCCCCTCGATCGACTACGAGACCCCCATCAAGGTCGAGGGCAACGAGACCAAGGTCCTGGACGAGGGCGACGGCGAGGACATCGACCCCGGTGACACCCTGATGGTCCAGATGTCGATCTACAGCGGCGGCGACAAGTCGGAGCTGGGGGAGTCCTACTCCCAGAGCGCCGGTCAGGTCCTCACCTTCGACGATGACCTCAAGGAGCGGGTCCCGGAGCTCTACGAGGCCATGGAGGGCATGAAGGTCGGCGGCGTCGTGGCCTACTCCTCGGACGCCACGGCCGGGCAGAGCGGCACCGAGGGCGATGACTCCACCGCAGTGGAGGTCTACGAGATCATCGACGAGGTGCCCAGCGGCATCGACGGCGAGATGAAGGAGTCTCCCGACGGGCTGCCGGTGGTCACTGAGGGCGAGGACGGAGCCCCGCAGATCGCCGAGCCCGAGGGCAAGGCCCCGTCCGAAGTCACCTCCGAGTACCTCATCGAGGGCGACGGCGAGGAGATCGGCGAGGGCGACACCGTCGTGGCCGACTATGTCGGCGTGCGCTGGGAGGACGGAGAGGTCTTCGACTCCTCCTACGAGTCCGGCTCCCCGGCGGCTCTTCCGCTGGACACCATGATCCCGGGCTGGGCCGAGGCCCTCGAGGGCAAGAAGGTCGGCTCGCGGGTCATCATGTCGATCCCCGCCGAGAAGGCCTACGGCACCGCTGAAGAGCTCGGCGAGGACTCCGAGTACCCGGCCGGCGACCTCGTGTTCGTGGTCGACCTGCTGGCCTCCTACGACACCCCCGAGCCGGAGCCCCTGCCCGATCCCACCGCCTCCGTGGTCAACGAGGGCGACGGCGCGGAGGTCGAGGACGGCGACACCCTGCTGGTGCGCACCTCGCCGGTCGAGGACGGCGAGCCGCAGCAGGAGCAGGACCAGGTCATGCGCATCGACGACGACCTGGCAGAGAGCGATCAGTTCCTCCACGACCAGCTCGCCGACGCCAGGGTCGGGACCTCCGTGGACATCACCTCCAGCGCCGACGACGGCACTGGGCAGGTCCAGGAGACCACCGTGCGCTACACCGTCCAGGAGATCCTGCCGGACTCACCCGAGGGCGAGATGGCCGCCAGCACCGACGGTCTGCCGCAGGTCTCGGAGGGCGAGAGCGGCACCCCGCAGATCGAGAAGCCGTCGGGCGAGGCGCCGGATGACGTCGTCACCCAGACGCTGATCGCAGGCGACGGCGCCGAGGTCAAGGCCGAGGACACCGTGGCGGTGGACTACGTCGGCGTGCGCTGGGAGGACGGCGAGGTCTTCGACTCCTCCTACGAACGAGGCGTCCCCACCGCGTTCCCGCTCTCGGCCGTGATCCCGGGCTGGTCGGAGGGTCTGGAGGGCCAGAAGGTCGGCTCGCGCGTGCTGATCTCGATCCCCGCCGACAAGGCCTACGGCACCCAGGAGGAGGTCGATGCCGACGGCAGCGGCAGCCCCGCCGGCGACCTGCTGTTCGTCGTGGACATCCTCGGCGCCACCGAATCCGCCGAGCAGCCGGAGGCGCCGGCGACCGGCGACGCGACGGACGGTGCGGAGGATTCCGCGACCGCCGACGACCAGGCGTCCGCCGAGGGCTGATCCGCAGGGCGCTGATGGTCAGGGGCGGCTATCCTGGTCGCACAGTCTGCGTCGCATCGGTCCAGGCCGTGCGACCGTCGATCTCCCACCCCAGAGATCCCCCATCCGAACCCCCAGGAGGAAACCGTGTCCTTCGGACAGCGAAATCTCGACCGCTCCAAGCCCGAGGTGGACTTCCCCGAGGGCGATGCCCCCACCGAGCTCGTGTCGATCGACCTGGTCGAGGGCAAGGGCGCTGTGGCGGAGCCCGGCAAGCAGGTCTCCTGCCACTACGTCGGCGTGGCCCACTCGACCGGCGAGGAGTTCGACGCCTCGTGGAACCGCGGCCAGCCGCTGGACTTCACGGTCGGCATCGGCCAGGTCATCGAGGGATGGGACCAGGGTCTGCTGGGCATGCGCGTGGGCGGACGCCGTCGTCTCGAGATCCCGTCGTCCATGGCCTACGGGGAGCGCGGCGCAGGCGGCGCCATCGGCCCGAACGAGGCCCTGATCTTCGTCGTCGACCTCGTCGACGTGCGCTGACGCAGCAGTGCCTGCCGACCAGCGCCGACGCGCTACGGAGCGTCGGCTGAATCTGATGCTCGCGCTGCTGTACCGCGAGCGGGGCTACACCCGCGCGGAGCTGCGCGGGGTCGTGCCCGACTACCAGGAGGCCACGACCGACAGCGGCTTCGAGCGGATGTTCGAACGCGACAAGCAGGAGCTGCGCGCCCTGGGCTTCCCGATCGAGGAGGTCCCGGAGTCGCTGCTCTTCGAGGACGACGCCACCTTCCGCTACCGGATCCCGCGCGGCTCCTTCACGCTGCCTCCGCTGCGATTCACCGCAGAGGAGACGGCTGTGCTCGGCCTGGCCGCCAACGCCTGGACCGAGGCGTCGCTGGGCACCGTGGCCAGGCGCGCCCTGCGCAAGCTCGAGCCCGTGCTGGAGGCCTCGGCCGTCCAGGACGAGCCCTCGCCCATGATCCAGCCCACCGTCACTGTCCAGGAACCGGCCTTCGCTCCGCTCATGGAGGCCGTGCTGCGTCACCGGCAGGTGCGCTTCGACTATCTGGCGGCCTCGACCGATGAGCAGACGCATCGTCGGCTCGAGCCGTGGGGCGTCGGCTCCCGGTTCGGCTCGTGGTACGTGACGGGCTGGGACCTGGATCGCCAGGCCGAGCGCACGTTCAGGCTCTCGCGCATCGTCTCCGAGGTCCGAGCCACCGCCCAGACCTTCGAGCCCCCGGCCGGGTTCTCCATGAACGACCGCCTGGATGCGCTCGAGGCCGCACCGGCACTGGGATCAGTCGCCGTCGACGTGGCCCCGGGCCGAGGCCAGATGCTGCGACGCATGGCCTCTGCCGAGTCGCTGGGCGCCGGGACCGATGGCCGAGACCGCTTGCTGGTGCCCGTCACCGAGCCGGAGCGCGTGGCCGATGAGGTCGCCGCCGTGGGCCCGGACGCCTTCATGCCGTCGCCGGAGCTCGCGGACCTGCCGGAGGCCGACCCGCTGGACGCCGAGCTCGGCGCCGCAGATCCGCTGGAGGCCCTGCTGCAGCCGGGCCAGCCCGAGCCGCGGCTGCAGACCCGCGTGCGCGCCAGCGTGCTGCGCCGCCTGCGCGGGGCGGCTCAGTTCCAGCAGCGCCTGCGAGGAGCCGAGGTCGACTGGAACCGCCCCTCGCGGCGCTCCCGGCGCACCTCCACGTCGTCGTCGGAGCACCTGGCGCGGCTGCTCGAGATCGTGCGCTACGTCTACGGGCACCAGGGCGTGGACATCAGCGAGGTCGCCGAGCACGTCGAGGTCGACGTCGACCAGGTGGTCGAGGACTTGGGCCTGCTCTTCGTGTGCGGACGTCCCGGGCACACCCCGGATCAGCTCATCGAGGCCTCCTGGGACGGCGGGCCGGTCAACGTCTCGAACGCCGAGGAGATCTCGGACCCGGTGCGCCTGACCCAGCCCGAGGCCGCCGCGCTGATGATCGGGCTGCAGACGCTGCGCTCCCTGCCCGGCGAGCAGACCCCGGCCATCGACTCCGCGCTGCGCAAGGTCGCGGAGGCGGCGGGGGAGCCGGCCACGGTCGTGGACGCCGTCGGAGCACGTGCTGACACCGCCCTGGCCGCGGCCTCCCTGGAGGCGGCCGGCCACGACGAGCCCGAGCCGCTGCCGGAGATCACTGCGTGGTCGGCCGCCCAGGACCCGATCGACTCGCTCGTGGATCTCGTCCGCGGGGCGATCGACGACCGCCGCCGTGTGCGGATCCAGTACATCGTGGCCTCGCGCGACGAAGTCACGGAGCGGGAGATCGACCCCCTGCACCTGACCTCGTCCAACACCTACTGGTACGTGATCGCGTGGTGCACCAAGGCGCAGGCGCTGCGCGAGTTCCGCCTGGACCGCGTGCGCTCGGCCCTGGTGGTCGGCGATGCCGAGGTCCACGAGGACCCCGCCTCGCGTCCGCAGTTGCGCCCCCGGGACCCAGCGCTGTCCGCCGAGACGGAGATCGCCCTGGTCACCGACCGCCGCAGCCGTTGGATCGCCGATCAGTACCGGGCCACGCGCACCGCGGTCGTCGAGCTGCCGCCGCTGGAGGGGGTGGCCGCGGAGGAGGCTGCCGTCGAGGAGGCCCCCGCCGCCCGAGGGCGAGGCGGGCGTCCGCCGGTCGAGTTCGAGGCCGCGCAGATCTCCTTCACCACGGCGGAGCAGGCCTTCTCGCTGGTCACCCGCTACGGCGGGCAGCTCGGCGCGCTGGCCCCGCCGCCCGTCGTCCAGGCCGGGGAACAGTGGGTGAACACCGCCATGGCCCCCTATCTGGATGCGGCCGATGATCAGGAATCGGAACTAGGGTGAGCGTCATGTCCTGGTGGATGTGGCTCCTGCTGTGGACCGGGCTCGTGCTCGTCGCGGCAGTGTTCCTGGCGGCACTGCTGTGGTTCGCCTGGCGGCGGCTTCTGGCCGCACTGGGCGAGCTCGACAGGCTGGGGGCCGTGATCGAGCGGGTGGGGTCGCAGCATCCCTCCGGGTCCGCCGGGCGGACCCGGAGCCTGGCGGTGCGGGGCGCGTCGGACGTGTTCACGCCGGTGCGCGAGGCCAGGCTGAAGTATCGTGAAGACAGTCACAGACGACGCTCCGAGCGCGTCGAGCGCCGCATCGCGCGGCGGGCGCTGAGAGCTCAGCCGCAGAGGGTCCATGACCTGCACGCGGCACGAGGAAAGGAACTCCCGAATGGGTAAGCTCTTCGACAATCCGATGTTCATCGTCCTGATCCTGCTGGTCATCGTCCTGCTCTTCGGGGCTCCCAAGCTGCCCGGAATGGCCCGCAGCCTCGGCCAGTCCATGCGCATCTTCAAGTCCGAGGTCAAGGAGATGAAGGACGACGGCAAGGACTCCACGGGGGAGAACGAGTCCACGATCGTCGACGGCGAGACCGTGCGCGAGTCCGGGACCAGTACCAGCACGGGCACGAACGGCTCCACGGCGGCGGACAGCGCCTCGAACTCCGACGGCACCGTCCGATGACCCCGGGGCTCACCGCCCCGTCAGCTGACCTCCGGGCCGAAGTCCCTGCGGACTCCGGCCCGGTTCGCCTGCCGCGGCGAGTCCGTCGCCGCGGCCCCCAGGGAGATCGACGATGACCGAGATGCAGCCGGAGAAGCCCGCCGGGAGGCCGTCAGCAGCGGATCGGCGCGAGCAGCGCCGCGTGCGCAGCCGCCGCCGCAACCCCCAGGCGCAGATGGCGCTCACCGAGCACCTGCGCGAGCTGCGCAACCGCCTGATCAAGTCCGCCATCGGCCTCGTGATCGGCATGGTCCTGGGCTTCGTGGTCTACAACCCGTTCATGGCTTACATCACCGAGCCGCTCACGGCGGTGGCGGAGGCCCAGGGCCAGGAAGCCGCCGTCAACTACAACTCGGTCGGCGGCCCGTTCAACCAGATGGTCCAGGTCGCCCTGACGCTCGGCGTGATCATCTCCAGCCCGGTCTGGCTGTACCAGATCTGGGCGTTCATCATGCCGGCGCTGCAGAAGAAGGAGAAGCGCTACGCCTACGGCTTCGTGCTGGCAGCCGTTCCGCTGTTCCTGATCGGCTGCGCGGTGGCCGTGCTGGTGCTGCCCACCGCAGTCATCGCGCTGACGTCGTTCACGCCCACCGGCGGCACCAACCTGATCGGCGCCGACGTCTACGTCACGTTCTTCATGCAGCTGATCCTGACCTTCGGCATCTCGTTCGTGTTGCCGGTGCTGCTCGTGGGCCTGAACATGCTCGGGCTGCTCAAGGGCCGGACCATCCTGCGCTCATGGCGCTGGGTCGTGATCATCGTGCTGATCATCTCGGCCATGGCGGCGCCAGGGCCGGACATGATGACCATGTTCTACCTGGCCGTGCCGCTGCTGCTGCTGTTCTTCCTGGCGGTGGCGCTGTGCCTGCTGCTCGACCGCCGCAAGGCCAAGCGGGCGGCGGCCCGGGAGGCCGAGACGGGTCTCGGCGCAGACAGCGCGACGTCTGCTGAGGACCTCAGCGCCATGGGGCGCACCGACGAGAAGAGCTGACCCGATCCGATCGGTCTGCCTCAGGGCCGCGTGCCTGCCGGCGGCCGCAGCACCCGACAGCCCCGCACCCGCTCCGGCGGGCGCGGGGCTGTCGTCGTCGGGTCGTAGGGTGGGGGCATGTCCAGTCCAGCCGAGCGATACATGGCAGCCAAGGCCCGCACCTCCGAGGCCAGGACCTACCGCAGCCGCTTCGCGGCCAGCCTGGACTTCGAGCTCGACGACTTCCAGATCGAGGGCTGCCGTGCGCTCGAGGAGGGCCGCGGCGTCCTGGTCGCAGCACCCACCGGCGCCGGCAAGACCGTCGTGGGGGAGTTCGCCGTCGACCTGGCGCTGCATCGCGGGCAGAAGGCGTTCTACACCACGCCCATCAAGGCGCTGAGCAACCAGAAGCACTCGGACTTCGTGCGCCGCTTCGGTGCCGAGCGCGTGGGGCTGCTCACCGGCGACACCTCGATCAACTCCGAGGCGGACGTGGTGGTGATGACCACTGAGGTCCTGCGCAACATGCTCTACGCGGACTCGCCCACCCTGAGCAACCTCGGCTTCGTGGTCATGGACGAGGTCCACTACCTGGCCGATCGCTTCCGCGGCGCCGTGTGGGAGGAGGTCATCATCCACCTGCCGCCGCACGTGCAGATGGCCTGCCTGTCCGCCACGGTCTCCAATGCGGAGGAGTTCGGCGATTGGCTGGGCACCGTGCGCGGGGAGACGGACGTGGTGGTCTCCGAGCACCGTCCGGTGCCGCTGTGGCAGCACATGCAGGTCGGCACCGAGCTGATGGACCTGTTCGTCACGGACACGGTCGAGCAGGCCGCCGAGAAGGCTGAACGGCTCGAGCGAGCGCGAGAGGCCGGGCTCGAGGCCCGGATCGAGCCACCGGCGGTGAACCCCGAGCTGCTGCATCTGGCCCGCTCCCAGGCCTCCGGACGGCGCGGTCCGGGCGGGCGGTCCCGAGAGCGCATGCGCCAGAAGAACGGCCGAGGGCGCGGCGGGCACGGACGAGACGACCGCGGACGCGGCTCCGGGCGCGACGACCGCGGCGGCTCCATCCCGCGCATCAGCCGCCCCCACCTTCTCCGACAGCTGCAGAGCGAGGGCCTGCTGCCGGCGATCACGTTCATCTTCTCCCGAGCCGGCTGCGACGACGCCGTGACCCAGTGCCTGGCCGCCGACCTGCAGCTGACTACCGAGGCCGAGCGGCGCACCATCCGCGCTGTGACCGCGGAGGCGGCCGCCTCGCTCAACGACGCCGATCTGGACGTTCTCGGCTTCCGGCAGTGGCGGGACGGCCTGCTGCACGGCGTGGCGGCCCACCACGCGGGGCTGCTGCCGCTGTTCAAGGAAGTCGTGGAGGAGCTGTTCACCCAGGGGCTGATCAAAGCCGTGTTCGCCACCGAGACCCTGGCGCTGGGCATCAACATGCCGGCGCGCTCCGTGGTGCTCGAGCGCCTGGACAAGTTCAACGGCGAGGCCCGCGTGGACATCACGCCGGGGGAGTACACCCAGCTCACCGGACGCGCGGGGCGCCGAGGGATCGACGTGGAGGGCCACGCGGTCGTGCTGTGGCGGCCCGGCTCGGACCCCCAGGCCGTGGCCGGGCTGGCCTCCAAGCGCACGTACCCGCTGAACTCGAGCTTCCGGCCGACCTACAACATGTCGGTCAACCTGATCGCACAGTTCGGCGCCCAGCGCACCCGCGGGATCCTGGAGTCGTCGTTCGCCCAGTTCCAGGCCGATCGCTCGGTCGTGGGCATCGCCCGGGAAGTGCGCCGCAATCAGGAGGCGCTGGCCGGCTACGAGGAGTCCATGACCTGCCACCTGGGCGACTTCACGGAGTACGCGGCGCTGCGCAGGGAGCTCAAGGACACCGAGAAGTCGGCCGAGAAGGCCCGCTCGCACGCCCGGCGCACTGAGGCCGCGGCATCGCTGCAGGACCTGCTGCCCGGCGATGTGGTGGACATCCCCACTGGCCGCAACCGGGGCTTCGCCGTGGTGGTCTCCCCGGATCCGCACTCGCCGCAGCCGCGGCCGTCGATCGTCACCCACGACGCCCACCTGCGACGCCTGGGCGCTCAGGATCTCGAGGGTCCGCTCGAGCCGATCTCGCGCATCCGTCTGCCCAAGCGGATCGCGGTCTCCTCGCTGAAGGAGCGCAAGGTCATCTCCGGGGCCATGCGCTCCGCGCTGCAGGAGGGCGTGCCTCCGCGGACGGGAGGCCGCAGCGATCAGCCGCGCTTCGCCCGCGGCGGCTCGGGCTCGGAGGCGCGCATCACGGAGCTGCGCCGGCGCCTGCGCGAGCACCCCTGCCACGGCTGCAGCGATCGCGAGCAGCACGCCCGCTGGGCCGAGCGCTGGGAGCGGCTGCGCCGCGAGACCGACCGCCTCATGCGCCAGCTCGACGGACGCACGAACGCGGTGGCCGCCCGCTTCGACCGCATCACCTCGGTGCTGCACGAGCTCGACTACCTCGAGCGCCGCGACGACGAGCTGCGGCTGACCCCGGCCGGGCAGAGCCTGCGGCGGATCTACGGCGATCGCGATCTCCTGCTGGCCATGGGGCTGCGCGACGGCATCCTGGACGGGCTGGACCCGGCGTCCATCGCCGCTGTGGCCACGGTCTTCACGTACCAGGCCAAGCGCCAGGACGCCGGTGCGCGGCCGCGACTGCCCTCCGCCAAGATCGAGCAGGCCGTCGCCACCGCCGTGACGCACTGGACCCGGCTGACCGATCTGGAGGAGCAGCACCGCGTCGATCAGACGGCCGAGCCCGAGCTCGGCATGGTCGGACCCATGCACCGCTGGGCCCGCGGCGGCTCCCTGCGCGCCACGCTCGAGGACACCGAGCTGGCGGCCGGCGACTTCGTGCGCTGGACCAAGCAGGTGATCGACCTTCTCGATCAGGTGGTCTCGATCCGCGGCCTCGACGCCCAGACACGCACCGGCTGCCAGCGCGCCGTCGACCTGATCAGACGCGGCGTGGTCGTCCAATCCGTCCTCGAGGACCCTGAGCCCTGAGCCGCACCGAGCACCGACCGGCACGGAGCACTGAGCCGTCCGCCGGGCGTGCCGAGTCCCCTTTCCACTTCCCGAACCTCCCGAAGGAGCACCATGTCCCAGCAGTCCACCGCGCGAAGCCCCCTCGAGGGTCCTGTCCTCTACCGCCGAGGCTCCGTCTACACGACGGTGGATCCGGGAGCCTCGGCGCTGATCGCCGAGGGGGATCAGGTGGTCTGGGTCGGATCGGAGCAGGCCGCTGACTCGCTGCAGGACGAGCGGATGCAGGTCGTCGAGCTGGACGGCCGGCTGATCACCCCGGCCTTCGTCGACAGCTCTGCGGATCTGAGCCGCAGCGCGCACCCGAGCGCAGCGGCGGCGCTCGGGCTCGGAGCCGTGGTGCACACCGGCGGTCTGCAGGATGCCGAGGCGCTGCAGAACTGGGTCGAGGCGGCGCAGCAGGGCCGTGCCGCGCGCGTCCTGCTGTGGCCGAGCCTCGATCCGCAGGATGACGTCGCCTCGGTCGTCGAGCAGGTCCGTGAGCGCTTCAGCGCTGCGCTGGTCGGCCTCCGGCTGCCGGTGGCGGACGCTGACGCCCAGGCCGTGGCGTCGTTCTGCACGGCCGTGTCGCAGGAGTCTCTGGCCCCGGCGCTGGCCGTCAGCCACGCCGACGAGCTGGCGATCGCGCTGGAGGGCCTCGAGCTCGTGGCGAGCAGCGCGGGGGAGCGCACCGCCCACGCCATGGGCGTGCGCGTGGACCTCGTGGGTGCGGTGGAGCTGACCCAGCGCGACCTCGAGCGCCTCGCCGCCGCTTCTGTCACGCTGTGCCTGGATCCCTCGGTCGAGGCGCCGGTGGCCGAGCTCTACCGGCAGGGCATCCCGGTGGTCTGGGGCACGGGCGCCGCTCTGCTCGACGGCTGGGAGGCTGTGCGAGCCCTGCTGCATCACCCCGATCCGCAGCAGCGCATCTCCGCGAGGGCCGCCTTCGTGGCCGCGACCCGCGGCGCCTGGCGGGCTCTGGGCGGAGGACATCCAATGGCCGGGCAGCTGGCCTCCGGAACACCGGCCACCTACGCCGTGTGGGAGGTCGAGGCGCTGATGGTCCAGCAGGCCGAGGGCACCGGCGCCTCCTGGAGCACCGACCCCCGGGCCCGCACCCCGCTGCTGCCGGCGCTCGAGGACGAGGCGAGCCCGCGCTGCACGCAGACCGTCGTGGACGGACGCATCCTCCCGCTGAGCTGAGGCATTCCGACGCCCCGTCACCTACCCTGGGAAGACGCTCGGTGATCCTGTGCCGGGCCTGTCGATTCCGGGGCCCTGCGCCTGGTCGTGGCAGAGTCGGAGCACAGCGGCCTGGTCAACGGCGGTCTGATCAACGGCTGCGTCGGGACCTGTCGTCGCATTCGAGGGTTCTGGCGCGTCTGCGACTAGACTGACCGTCTTGCACCGGCTCGTCGCCTCCCGGCCCGGCACTGCACCCAGCAGGGCTCGAGGAGGCGCACCATTCCCGGTCGGTGCGGGGGCCTCCCGCAGGATCGGCCCTCGATGTCCTGCTCGGTGCACTTCGGCGAAAGGATGCGCGCAGCGTGCGTTCCCTCATCATCATCCCCACCTACAACGAGCGCGAGTCGCTGCCGACCGTCATGGATCGACTGCGTCGCGCCGTCCCGCAGGGCGATGTCCTCGTCGTGGACGACAACAGCCCCGACGGCACGGGCGAGATGGCGGATCGCATGGCCGAGGCCGATGCGCAGATCCACGTCCTGCACCGCACCGAGAAGAACGGCCTGGGCCAGGCGTACATCGCCGGGTTCCGCTGGGGGCTGGAGCAGGGCTACGAGATCCTCGTGGAGATGGACGCGGACTGCTCCCACCAGCCAGAGGAGCTGCCCAAGCTGCTGCAGGCCGTCGAGAACGGCGCCGACCTGGCGATCGGCTCGCGCTACGTTCCGGGCGGCTCGACGGTGAACTGGCCGTGGATCCGCAAGTTCATCTCCCGCGGCGGCGGGATCTACGCCCGCTTCTTCCTGGGCTCGAACATCCGGGACATCACGGCCGGCTTCCGCGCCTTCCGCGCCGAGACCCTGCGAGCCATCGACTTCACCTCGGTGACCTCGCGCGGCTACTGCTTCCAGATCGACCTGGGCTGGCGCACCGAGCTCGCCGGCCTGCAGGTCGTCGAGGTCCCCATCACCTTCGTGGAGCGCGCCGAGGGCGATTCCAAGATGAGCGCCGACATCACTCGCGAGGCCATCGTCAACGTGGCCAAGTGGGGCGTCACCGCTCGCGCCGAGGTGCTGCGGGACAAGGCCCAGGGTCTGCTCGGACGCTGAAGCCCCCGCGCGGGAGGCTCAGTAGCCGCCGCGCCCATGACGAAGGCCGCCCCCGAATCGGGGGCGGCCTTCGTCATGGGCGCACTGATCGGTCCACGAGGGACCTGTCAGAGGCTGCGGCTCAGAGAGCGTGCAGCTCCCGGTAGTGCTCGAGGCGCTGCTGGAGGATCTCCTCGAGCTCCTCCGTGGTGCGCCGCTCCATGAGCATGTCCCAGTGGGTCCGCTGGTGCTTCTCGTTGGGGTTCTCCGGCTTCTCGCCGTCGACGATGATGGCCTCCTGGCCGGTCTTGGTGTACCAGACCTGCGGGACCTCCGCCTCCATGGCGAAGGTCACGAAGACCGACTCGCCGGACGGGGTGCGGTACTCCACGCGCTGACGCGAGGCGGGCTCGACGCCGGCCTCCGACTCCATGGACTGCGAACCGAGGCGCATGCCGCGAAGGCTGCGATCGCTCATCGGATGTTTCTCCTGTCGGTGGGGGTGTCGGTGGGAAGACCTCTGCTGGAAGACACAACACCGCGACGCTCGAGTCTATTCCCGAGACGTCGCGATGCCGATGCCTCCCACGCGCTCTCGGCGCGTCCTCTTCCGTGGTCTGCGGCCGCTGGGGTCAGCGCTGCGGGGGCTGGCCGTATCCGTCGTGCCCGCTCGGGCGGTAGGGATCGCGGCCGTGCTGCTGAGGGTGCTGCTGGCCCTGGTAGCCCTGCTGAGCCTGCGGGTGGGGCTGCTGGCCCTGCTGATCGAACGGCTGGTCCCGGTCCTGAGGGGCGGCCGCCTGGCGAGGGCGCTGGGCGCCGGCGCGGGTGTCTTCGCCGGGCAGCTTGGCGTTGAGGTCGACCGGGGCGTTCGGGTCGATGGTCTCGGGGCCGGGGACCTCGTAGTCATCGGGGTCGGTGAAGCGCCTGGAGGGGTTGAGGTCCTCGTCGGTGACCTTGACCAGGCCCTCGTCCTCCTTGGCGCGGCGACGAGCCTCGGCCTCCTGCTCGTCCTCCTCCTCCATGACCTCGCCCCAGTCCGGTCCGGCGTCGGGACGGCCCAGGAACTCGCCCACGCCGCGCAGGGCATCGCCGAGCTCAGCGGGGATCATCCACACCTTGTTCGCGGAGCCCTCGGCGACCTTGGGCAGGGTCTGGATGTACTGATACGCCAGCAGCTTCTGCGTGGGCTTGGCGCGGTGGATCGAGTCGAAGACCTTCTGGATCGCCTGGGCCTCGCCGTCGGCGCGCAGGATCGCGGCCTTGGCATCGCCCTCTGCGGAGAGCACGGAGGCCTGGCGCTGACCTTCGGCCGTGAGGATCTGGGACTGCTTCTCGCCCTCGGCAGTGAGGATGGCCGCGCGACGGTCGCGCTCAGCGCGCATCTGCTTCTCCATCGAGTCCTGGATGGAGGCCGGGGGAGTGATCTCCTTGATGTCCACGCGCGAGACCCGCAGGCCCCAGCGGCCGGTCGTGGAGTCGAGCACACCGCGCAGCTCCGCATTGATCTTGTCGCGGGAGGTCAGCGTCTCCTCGAGATTCAGACCGCCGACCACGTTGCGCAGCGTCGCGGAGGTGAGCTCGTCGACCGCATGGATGTAGTTGGTGATCTCGTAGGTGGCCGAGCGGGGGTCCGTCACCTGGAAGTAGACGACGGTGTCGATGCCGACCACGAGGTTGTCCTCGGTGATCACCGACTGCGCCGGGAAGGACACGACCTGCTCGCGCAGATCGATCATGGGCAGCAGCCGGTCGATGAACGGGACCAGGATGTGCAGGCCGGGGGACAGGGTGGACTGGTACTTGCCCAGTCGCTCGACGATGCCTGCGCGGGCCTGCGGAATGATCCGCACCGCCTTCAGCAGGATCACCACAGCGACCACGACAAGGATGACCAGCAGGATGATCGTGGCGATCATGGAGCTCTCCTCGTGACGTCGGTGTTCGGGGGGGGGCGTTCGGATCAGGGGCGATCGACGGGCCGGCCGCGGCGGCTCAGGCCCGGTGTACCGCGGGATCGATGGCGGGGGCGCTGCGTTCGACCCTCACGGTCGCGCCGTCGACGCGATGCACGTAGGCGGTCTCGCCCACCGGGATCTCCGGACCCGAAGTCCGGGCGGTCCAGACATCTCCGTGGAGGCGGACCAGGCCGGTGGCCGAGGTGACGGGCTCCAGGACGGTGCACTCGGAGCCGGGCAGACGGTCGGCGTTGGAGAGACCGTCGCGGCCCGGGCCTCGGTGCAGCCGGGCGAGGATGCGCGGACGCACGAGGAAGAGCAGCAGCAGGGACACGGCGACGAAGACGATCACCTGGACGACCACGCCTCCGCCGAGGGCAGAGGCACCGGCGGAGGCCAGGGCGCCGACTCCCAGCATCAGGAAGGTCAGGTCGAGGCTCAGGATCTCGATCACGATCAGCACGGCCGCGAGGATCAGCCACACGATCCATCCGCTGTCGGCGAGCATCTCGAGCATCGGGCGGCCTTCCGTCGTCGGTGATCCGGGTCTCCATCCTGCCAGAATTCGCATTCGAGAACAGGCAGGTCCATGCGTGTGTCGCCGATTCCCCGAGATCGCGTCGTCCAGCAGGGGAGTGGCGTCACCCTCTGTTCATCTGGCGTTCAACCGCTTATCATCTGGGGATTCCGTTCGACGTCCGCACAGGAGTGACCATGAGACCCATCGCCTCGATCGCAGCTTCGGCTGTGGGCGCCGGCGTGACCGGCATCGCGGCGGGTCTGATCACGCTGTCGGCGGTGCAGTCCAACATGCCTGCACTCATGGCGCATCTGATGAAACCGGTGCCGGATCTGGCGGGCCGTCGGGTGCTGCTGTGCACGGGGGAGACGGATCACCGCACCCGCGGCACGGCTGCGGACGAGGCCCAGCAGTGGCGTCGGGCACTGGAAGCCGAGTACGACACCCCGGCGATCCTGGTGGACCTGCGCACGGACGCCCGCTGCTCGGCGCGCCGACGGGCGCAGGTGCGAGCGCTGGCAGAATCCGTCCCGGCGGATCACCAGCGGGAGTTCGTTCTCGGCGACTCGATGTCGGCACTGGCACGCTCTGTGCAGGCGCGCACCGGGGTTTCGTCGGCCGAAGCTCTCGGCTGAGGCCGGGCGCTCAGGAACCCTGCGAGTCCTCGTCGGAGTCCGACTGCTGCGGCTGATCGCCGATGATCTGCCCGAGAGGATCGACGCGCGGCGGGCGCAGGATGCTGCGGGAGACGTTGCGGTAGTCGTAGCGCCCGAGGAGCTGGGCTGCTTCCTCGTCCTCGAGGTCGTAGGCATGCGCGAGCATGCGGACGTTCTCCGTGTAGAAGGCATGCAGCTTGTCCACGCCCTTCAGGAACTCGATTTCCTTGCTCATGGTCGGTGTGCGGCCTCTCCGGAAGATCTGCGGCTGGATCCGAGGCGTAAGCGCCGATCGGACCGTGACCACCGTAGTCCGAACGCCGCAGAAACTCCCGTCCCGGAGCATGGTTCGTCCGAAGACGGAGGCGTCCTGCGGGTGCGGTGCCGGGGATCCAGAGGGTCGCTCGATCCTGCACCTCGTTCGCCGATAATCTACATTATGTAAAGTCAGGCTGAGCGGAGGGCTCGACGCCGACCGGATGGCCCCTCCCTCGCAGGCGGTGGGCATTCACTCGAGGCGTGCCTCGGAGTTCACGACTTGTGCGCGGGGCGACGACCTCGCCGCGGGCCGCCTCACGCCGGATCTCTCCGCGCGGTGCTCGACGCCGCCGGGCGGTCTCGGCTCCGCCCTGCAGTCTTGCCTCGATGATCTGTCTGCGCTGGCGCCTGTGTCGCTCCATGCTCCCGACTCGCCGCGCGTGCTCACCGCCAGCTGTGTCGTCCTAGGCGGCAGACGGCATTCCGTGCGGGCTGCCGCACCGCAAAGGCCATGACGGCTTCGCATAACCCGCTCGGAAATATCCTCCGCATGGTGCGCTCTGCGCGCCGGAAATCGGATATTCCGCTGCCGCGGTGCATTGGCCGGCCCGTGAGGGCCCCTGGAAGATTCCACCCGGAGCTCGTCTTGGCTATTCTTCTGACGGTCGGGATATCCTTGTCGCTCCGGGTCTGACAGTCATGCGGCGCCGCATCTGCCGTCGCACGATCTAGCCCGCGTCGATTCCGTGTCGTAGTAGACAAATAGAACGACACGAGATGGTGGAGGCCATCCTGGTGCTCGTCAGCATTCAATAGACCAGTATCGCCGACTCCCCCGGTATCGATTCCCGAGGATTCCGGGGAGATGCCCGACGCTCCCCCGCAGGCCCATTCTTCCGTCGCGCTTTTCGATAGTATGTTCGAGTCGCCGATCGAGTGATCGATCCGCTGATCGACTCCCCCGGGCTCGGCGACCCGCCCGTCGTCGCCGACCCGAAGGACTCCGCCGCCATGGCTCTGCCTCCCCCGCCCGTCGAGATCCCGCTGCAGGAGGCCGTCGCGCGCTTCCTGGCCTCGGTGGATCGACGGGCGCGCGTGCAGTCGCTGTCGGCGGCCACGGCCAAGAACTACCGCGTGGACCTCGAGCGCTTCCTGGAGCTGCTCCCCCGCGCGAGCGAGCACACCGCGGAATCCGTCACCGGCCAGGACGTGGACGAGGCCCTGCTGCTGTTCGCCGGCACCGCGGATCACCGGCGCAAGCCAGGGCTCGGCGAGCAGAGCAGGGACGTTCGCCGTCGGATGGCCGCCACCGCACGGGAGGCCAAGTCGGCCGGCTCGACCCTGCGGATGCGACGCTCCCTGTCGCGGTTCTTCGCGTACTGCACGGAGCAGTCCTGGGCCACCGTCTCCCCCATGGCCGCCTCCGAGCTGATACCCCAGGGCGAGGATCCCCTGCGCGTCGAGCGGACCTCCCTGGACATCGAGGAGGCCCAGGCTCTGCTGCGCCACGGCCCGGGCACTCGGGAGTCGAACCGGCACTGGGACCGGGACGCCATCGCGCTGGGGCTCATGATGGTCGTCGGGCTGCGCGCCGGGGAGATCGTGCGCCTGGATGCGGATCACCACTCGCCCGCGGGTCCGGCCGGCCCGGCGCGGGTGACGGTCTACGGGAAGGGCCGCAGCACGCGGGTGGTCCCGATCGCAGCCTGGATCGACGAGCTGATCTCGTCGTATCGAGCCCGCCTGGGTCCGGAGGCCCCCGCGCCGCTGCTGCTCTCGGTGACCGGGCGCCGCCTGGCCGTGCGTGATATCGAGCGCCTGCTCGAGCGCGCCGTGCAGCGCACCCGAACCGCCGAGCCGCGCCTGGCCCGCGGCGTGGTCCCCCACGGGCTGCGCCACACCGCGGCCACGCTGATGCTCGCCGACGGCTGGGACGTCAAGGTCGTCGCCCGGCTGCTCGGGCACAGCTCCGTGTCCACCACGAGCCGCTACCTCGACGAGCTGCCCGGAGAGCTCTCGGCCGCGATCGACGCCCACCCGCTGCGGCCCTGACGGACCGGCGGCCCCGATCGCCGTGAGGGACCGGGGCCGCCGTCGACGGGGGCGCGTGCGAGCTGCGAGTGCGGCCGCTCATGGCTCGCATGTGCCGGTGTCCGGAGGACTCAGGCCAGCCTGCCGGTGGTCGGGAAGCGGTCCCATACGCGATGGCGCGTCAGTGCCTCCTTCACGCCGGTGAGCACGCCCTGGGGCGTCTGCGCCACGGTCACACCGGCGCCGTCGGCCATGCCCAGGGCCCCCAGGGTGTCGATGCCGGTGCCCCACGCGCCCATGGGCTTGGCCTGGCGCCAGACCTCCTGCAGGAGCAGACTCGCACGCGGATCCACCTCCTGGGGGCTGGGCGCAGCGGCTTTGGCGTCCAGGCCCTGGGCGGCATCGGGTCCGGGCAGGGGGTCCGAAGCCACCAGAACCGCATCGAATTCGACCGAGCGGGCTGTGAGCAGCGTGCGCTGGGCGACCACATCCCCGGCTGCGGTGCCTCCGGTGGGGGCGATCACCAGCGGCACCATGCCGGCGCCGTCGATCTCGCGGATCACCTGCGCCAGGGAGTCGCCGTCCACGCGGCTCCCGACCAGGATGCCGATCTGGCGCCCGTCGACCGGCCAGGTCCTCCCCAGCTGCGACAGCGCCGGGGATGGCTGGACGTCCTGGGCGGGCGCCGTCGTGGGCTCCTGCTCGGGCAGGCCGAGGCCCTCGGCCACCGTGCGGCCCAGCTCCGCATCGATCGCCGACAGATGCTGCAGCTGGCGGATGCGCACGTTCTCATCCCAGCACTTGCCGAGCTCGAACATGTATCCCTGCGCGGTGTGCTCGCGCTCGATCTCGCTGAGCGAGAGCCAGAACATCCGGGCCTGACTGAAGTGATCCTCGAAGGACTGCGGGCGGCGACGCTCCTTGACCGATTCCTCGATCGGCTGCGCCACGTCGATGAACGGCCGCTGCGAGTCGGGCGTCTCGAACGGATTGCCCCCGTCCAGCGAATTCGGGCGGTAGGGCGCGACCCCGGAGTGCACGGCGGACTGGTGCATGCCGTCGCGCAGCATGTCGTTGACCGGGGCATGCGGGCGGTTGATCGGCAGCTGGGGCCAGTTCGGCCCGCCCAGCCGTGTGATCTGCGTGTCCAGATAGGAGAACAGCCGCCCCTGCAGGAGCGGGTCGTTCGTCACATCGATGCCTGGGACCAGGTTGTTCGGGTTGAAGGCGACCTGCTCCGTCTCGGCGAAGTAGTTCGAGGGATTGGCCGTGAGCGTCATCAGCCCGACCGCCTCGACGGGGGCAAGCTCCTCCGGCACGAGCTTGGTGGGGTCCAGCAGGTCGATCCCCTGGAAGGTCTCGTCCTCGGTGTCCGGGAAGACCTGGACGCCCAGCTCCCACTGCGGATGTGCTCCGGCCTCGATCGCATCGGCCAGGTCGCGTCGGTGCATGTCGGGATCGGCGCCGTTGATCAGCTGCGCCTCCTCCCACAGCACGGAGTGCACGCCCAGCCTGGGCTTCCAGTGGAACTTCACGAGCGAGGTGGAGCCGTCGGCGGCCACGAGGCGGAACGTGTGGACCCCGAAGCCCTCCATCATCCGCAGGGAGCGCGGGATGCCGCGGTCGGCCATGTTCCAGATCGTGTGATGCTGCGCCTCCGTATGGAGGGAGACGAAGTCCCAGAAGGTGTCGTGGGCGGACTGCGCCTGCGGGATCTCCCGATCCGGATGGGGCTTGGCCGCGTGGATGACATCGGGGAACTTGATCGGATCCTGGATGAAGAACACCGGGATGTTGTTTCCCACCAGGTCCCAGGTGCCCTCATCGGTGTAGAACTTCGTGGCGAATCCGCGGGTGTCGCGGGCCAGATCCCCCGAGCCGCGTGAGCCGAGCACGGTGGAGAACCGCACGAAGACGGGAGTCTGCTTCCCCTCGGCGAACACCTCGGCGCTGGACAGGCGGGAGGCCGTCCCGTAGGACTCGAAGACGCCGTGGGCACCGGCACCGCGAGCATGGACCACCCGCTCGGGGATGCGCTCGTGATCGAAGTGCGAGACCTTCTCGCGGAAGTGATGGTCCTGCAGGAGCGCGGGTCCGCGGCGCCCCGCCCTCAGGGAGTCCTCGGAGGTGCTCAGGCGGGTCCCGTGCGCGGTGGTGAGGAACTCGCCCTGCTGGGCTCGGGCGCCCTTGGGAGCGCCGGTCTGCTCTCCGGTGGCCGTGCGAGTCTGCGGGGCGGACTGATCGGGCTTGGGAGGCAGCGGGCTGCGCGGCTGGACGGGCTCCTGCGCGGATGCCGGTTCGGAGCCAGGGACCCCTGGCACCTGAGGAAGCTCGGGGCGGTGATCTGACATGGCGGATCCTCCTGACGTCGTCGCTGTGCCGGTCGGGGCTGTCGGCCTCCGGCCCGCCTCCTGTCTATCCGTTCGCAGCCTGAAAAGTAAGGAGGCTGACTGGATTGTCAGGGAATCCGGAGCTGTGGGTGAGGTGCGCCACATGACCCCCGTGTCGCATGGACTCCGCCTGCGGTCCATCCCGGGCGTCTTCGCGGCCGGGGATTGCACCGCGATCCCCTTCAAGCAGATCGTGGTCGCCCAGGGCGCCGGCGCCACCGCCGGGCTCTCGGCAGGGGACCACCTGATCCGCACCCAGGCCGTCGTCCCGGCCTCCCTCCCCCGGAAGGCAGCAGGGCCCGTCGCCGTGATGGCGACGGGCCCTGCTGCATGCTGCGGGAGCATCGAGCTCCAGCACGGATCAGTGCCGCCGGTCCCGATCCTCCTGCGCCCGCCTGCGGTCCTCGCTGGTGCGCTGCGCCTCGGGGTCCGAGCGGTCCTCGGAATGCTTGTCCTCCCGGTCGGCCTGCTCGTCCTGATCCTCCTGGTCCTGCTGCTCATCCTCCTCGTCGCGGTACTCGTCGAGCTTCTCGCGCTGCTCTTGGCCGCGCTTGGAGTAGGTCGCGATGCGCACGGCCTCGGCGTCGTCGAAGTTGGAGCCCAGGGCGCCGGCGAGCATGCCCATGGACACGGACAGGGACGTGATGGCGATGTAGTCCCACGGCCCGGGTGCGTACCCCAGCTGCCCGGCCAGGAAGTCGGCGTCGATCACGATCAGCGAGAGCAGCCCCAGGGCGGCGAACAGCACGGCGAAGAACGCGATGATGCTCAGCAGCACCGTCACGAACGTGGCGATGTTCTCCACGAGCGCTCGACCCGAGCCGGTGGCCGCACGGTCGCGGAACCACAGCTTGTTGCTCGTGATCAGCCACAGGGTGAAGGTCACGATCATGATGGCCGCTATCAGCACATGCCGCACCGGGCTCAGTGCCACGGAGAGGCTCCAGATGCTGCCGAAGAACACGCCGAACCCGCCCGAGGCCATACCTGCGGCGATGCCGCCGCCCAGCGCTGTGATCAGACGTCCCGGGCGGTTGGCGCGCACCATGCCCGAGACCTGGCGCAGCCGAGCCGTCGGGCCCGGGCGCACCAGGTAGTGCACGCCCTCCTCCAGCCCGGCCCGGGAGACCAGTCGGGAGAGCCGCAGCGCCTCGATGAGCTCATCGCCCTCGACCGGGCTGTGCGCGTCGCGGGCGCTCGTGGCCACCAGATCCACGATCAGCTCGAGGGCCGAGGACTTCAGCCCCACCGCGCCCAGCGACGGGAGGGAGACCATGGCCGAGCGGCCTGCCTTGTCGACCTCGGCGACGACCGGAACGCGGTCCAGGGCGCGCGGGAGATCAGTCGCGTAGACCAGGTAGCGCCAGCCGTGGCGGTCCAGGATGTCCGGGGCGCGATCGCTGAAGGGCACGGTGCCGTCGTCGTTCAGGGGGAAGGTCACATCGCTGACCTCGGTCTCCCAGGGCGTGCCCGTCCTGCGGGTGAGCTGCTCGGCGATCCTGCCGGCGAGCGCGTCGATGACCTTCTGGGGCACGCCGGGGTCTGCGAGCAGTCCGAGAACCTGGGTTCGATAAGCCATCTGCTCATTCTGGCATCCTGCTGCCGCGGCTCGCTCCGGATGCGTCCGAGGATCAGCAAGTCACGGCCACCCGTTGTCGGGCCATCACCCGGCCGCGGTGGCTGGGGAGCATGTCATCAGAGTCGATCGCATCTCATCCGGACCGCCTGCTCCCGGCGGATCCGGCCACCCGCTCCATTGCCCGCAGCCTGCTGGCCGATGTTTAGCACCTGCTCATCGTGTCCCTGCACGGCCATGTGCCGCCGGTCATGATCGCCGACGACACCACGTTCCCGGACCCCGCGGACCTGTTCATCAGCCCGGACCACTACCTGACGCGGCTGCTGCACGCCAATGGGGAGGACCTGGCGGATCTGCGCGTGGGCGGGCACACCGAGACGGATCCCCGGGAGTCGTGGCGGATCTTCTGCCGGCACTGGGAGGACTTCGACGGCACCGCCACGGGCTGCTGACTGCGCTCGTCGTTCGTCAACGTGTTCGGCATCGACGACTCGAAGATCGACGAGGCCCACGCCGATGAGCTCTACGACCAGTTCATGGGGCTCGTGCAGAAGCCGCAGTTCCGGCCGCGCGCGCTGTTCGACAGCTTCGGCATCGAGGTCCTGGCCCCCACCGACGATCCGCTGGACACCCTCGAGCTGCATGATCGAGTGGCGGCCGACGAGTCGGAGATCATCGGCGCCTTGAGCGATCCGTGCGCCGTCGATGATGTGCGGCGCCTATGGGAGCTGCTGGCGCGCCGTCCACCGCCGTGGTGACGCTGACGATCACCGAGGCCGCCTACAACCTCGGCCCGGAGCTGTCCTTCGACGCCGCTGAGGAGACCGTGGCGGCCGATCTGGGGACTCTGCGCGCGGCCTTCTCGAGCGGCTCCTTCGACACCGACGCCGTGGGCGTGCCGGCCTCGCCGGCGGCCAGCTCGTGGTGGGCCTGGCCGCCGAGCTCGACCCGCGGCTCGGCCAATGGATCGAGCGCAGCGTGTCCTTCGTGGGCACCTCGATCGACCGCATCACCCCTGCCACCGAGGACTGCCTGCTCGACGACGTCGCCCAGGCCACCGGGTTCGCCGATCAGGCCCCGGTCGTCACCGAGCCGTTCAGCAGCTGGATGCTGCAGGGCGAGTTCCCCGCCGGGCGCCCCGAGTGGGAGCGCGCCGGTGCGGTGTTCGTCGAGGACCTCGAGCCGTTCGAGCGCAGCAAGCTGTGGCTGCTCAACGGGGCGCATTCGCTGCTGGTCTACGCCGGGCAGCTGCGCGGGCACGAGACCGTCGAGCAGGCCATCACCGACGAGGTCTCCCGCCAGCAGGTCCTCGAGTTCTGGGACGAGGCGGCGCATCACCTCACCACCCCGGGCTTGGACGTGCCGGCCTCCCGGGAGGCGCTGCTCGAGCGCTTCGAGAACCCGCGCATCGGGTGCAGCGGCGAGGCCGCAGCGCGCATGATCGCCGCCTGGACTGTGTACGTGGACGGGCGCGACGAGCTCGGCGACTCCCGGGCCGCGCAGGTCCTTGAGGTCTCTCGCAGCGAGGATCGGATCCGCGCACTCGTCGTGCTCCTGGACGCGCACCTGGCCGAGCAACCCGAGGTGATCGAGCAGATCACGGATCTGGCGCAGGCCCTGCGCGACTGAGCCTCTGCGCGGCCGAGCCCCTCTCGGGGCAGCCGAGCACAGCACGGGAACTGGCCGCAGCCGCCTCCGGGCGACTGCGGCCAGATCTGTGTCACCTCTGACCTGAGGCGACGCTCGCTGCCCTGCGGGCAGCACCCTGCAACGTGCAGGTGGGCCACCTCCGCGATTTCAGAGCATGGGGGCGCAAGGCGGAGACGTCGAGCTCACCGTCGGGCTGATCTTCCGGCCATGCGCTTCGTCGGCGCCTTCACGGACATCCTCATCGGGTCCGTCATCGACCGCACGAACACCCGCATGGGCAAGTTCCGGCCCCACATCATGGTCTTCTGCGTGCCGCTGTTGCTCTCGGCCGTCTTCGCGTTCTCGCCGGCCGGTCTGCGCGGCACGAACGGTGTGCTGATCTGGGCCGTCGTCACCTGCTTCCTGCTGGGGTCGGTCTTCTACACCCTGGTCAACATCCCCTACGGCTCGCTGGCAGCCGCCATGACGGGCAACAGCCAGGACCGCTCCAAGTTCGCACTGGCGCGCACCATCGGCACGGGCATCATGCAGATCGTCACGGCCGTGGCCATCAGCCCGGCGATCCAGCAGTTCGCCGGCGATCCGGACGGCCTGCAGGCCACACTGACCCGCACCATCGCGCTGCTCGTCATCACCTCCCGGGCGAACGTCGAGCGCAGGATCGCCGAGGTCGGGCTCAAGGAGAGCCTGCAGACCCTCGCAGCCAACCGCGCTCTGCAGACCCTGGCCGGGATCTCCGTGGTGTATCTCGCCGGGCTGTTCTGCGTCACGGGCATCCTGATCTACTACGCGCGCGACGCCCTGGCCTTCGTGGGCGAGGCCCTGGGCGACTGGGCCGGGCTGTGGCTGATCGGCCAGTTCGGCTGCGTCTCCGGCGCCGCAGCGCAGCCCGACCCCGCGATCACGGGCATCACCCTGGCCGCAGGCGTGGCCCCCGCCGCGTTCTTCCTGCTGGCCGCGGATCCTGGTGCAGTCCTACCCGCTGACCGATCAGCGCCCCGCGGAGATCCTGTTGGACCTGCGCACCCGCAAGGACACCGGCATCCTGCCGACGGCAGCTCGCCAGGAGATGGAGGCCGCTCGCGGTGCCGCAGGCGCCTCGCCCGCCGCTGCCCCGTCGTCCGCCGACGGAGCCGACGGACCCCAGTACGACGGGGGCTCCTCGAGCGCCCCGGACGATCAGGGGCCCGCTGCGCGCTGAGCGGCCCCGTCGCGGGCAATCGAGGGAAATCCCGCTGAGAACCGTCCCGCGGGGCCGTAGCCTGGCGGGCGGTCTGCCGCGGGAGGCGACGATGCCCCCGCCGAGCACCGAGGAGAGGAACTTCTGTGATGGTCGCCAACGAGCAAGCTGCCAGGCCCACCCCTGTAGTCGTCGTGATGGGGGTCTCCGGCTCCGGGAAGACGACGATCGGCGCCCTGGTGGCCGATGCCAAGTCCGTGCCGTTCGTGGATGCCGATGACCTGCATCCGATCGACAACGTCAAGAAGATGGCCGCGGGCACTCCCCTGGATGACGAGGACCGCTGGCCCTGGCTCGACATCGTCGGCCGACGCCTGCAGGAGGCCGAGGAGTCCGGCGAGGGCGTGGTCATGGCGTGCTCGGCGCTGCGCCGCGTCTACCGCGACCGCATCCGCGCCACGGCCCCCAGCACGATCTTCCTGCACCTGAACGGCTCGCTGGAGGTGCTCACCGCCCGCATCGAGGGCCGCAGCGGGCACTTCATGCCCCCGGCGCTGCTGAGCTCACAGATGGAGACCCTCGAGGCGCTCACGGAGGACGAGGCCGGCTACGTCCTGGACATCGGCCAGAGCGTCGAGCAGATGATCGACGAGGCCCTGCCGGCGCTGCAGTCCATCCGGGACGAGATGCCCCGCGACTGAGTCGCTGCTGCTGCCCCTCAGCCGGCCCGACGACGAGGTCGCTCTGAACCCGAATCCGGGCCCCGGCCCCGCCTGCCGTGCTGCTCGCTGTCGGCCCGGGCAGCGGCGACCTGCTCCTCCAGATCCGGTCGGGTCAGGGCCCAGGCCTGCAGCGCGGTGATGCTGATCCCGCGCGGGCCGGTGCGGCGGGTGGTCCCGCGCACCAGCAGCAGTCGCGTGCCGAAGAGCACCGACCCGGACAATCTCTGCGCCTCGTCGAAGAACGCGCAGTCGGCCGTCCCGCTGCCGTCGTCCAGGCTGATGAACACCACGCGGTTCCCGCCGCGCATGGGCGGGGTCATGGTGGAGACCCGCACCCCGGCCACGAGCACCTCGGTCTGCGAGCGCAGCTCCAGCAGATCGCCCGCGGCGGTGGCGCCCAGTCGGCGCAGCAGCGGGGCGTAGCTGTCGACCAGGTGGGCGGAGACGTCCAGAGCCATGTGGTCGAGCTCGGCGCGCACGGTCTGCTCGGTGCTGGGGCTCGGCAGGCCCGGCACCAGGCCCCGCAGCTCCGGATCGCCCAAGGGCAGCTCGAGCTGCCCGGAGACCTCGCGGCGGACGGCGGACGGGCGGGCGTCGGCGCGGTGGCGCATGGCCTGGACCAGGTCCGCGCGGTTGGCCGTGCTGCCGGAGCTCTCGAGCAGCCCGTCCAGCGCGCCCACCGAGGCCAGCCGCTCGAGCGAGCGCCGGGTGGGCCGCGCCCGTGCACGCAGATCCCCGAGCGAGGCGTAGGGCTGTCCTGCCACGAGGCGTGCGATCTCCGACTCCGAGACGCCGCTGAGCTCGCGCAGGGACAGCCGGATGCCCAGCCGGCGGCGTCCCTGAGCGTCCAGGCCCTCCTCCGGGGCTAGCTCCTCCACGCGGTGGTGGTCATCGGAGCGGTTCACGTCCACGGGCAGCACGGGGATGCCCATGCGTCGGGCCTCCCCCACGAGCAGGCGCTTGGGGTACATGCCGGGGTCGTGCTCCCACACCCCGGCCAGGAAGGCCTCCGGGTGGTGGGCCTTCAGCCACGCGGATTCGTAGGTGGGCACGGCGAAGGCCGCGCCGTGGGCCTTGCAGAAGCCGAACGAGCCGAAGGCCGAGAGGATCTCCCAGACCTGATCGAGCACCGCGGGCTTCCAGTCCCCCTGCGCGCGGGCGGACTCGCGCACGAAGCGCTCCACGGCCGGCTCCTCGGGGCCGCCGAGCTTGCGGCGCAGCTCGTCGGCCCGGGCCAGACCGCAGCCGGTCACGGTGTCGAGGATGCGCAGGATCTGCTCGTGGAAGACCGTCACCCCGTGGGTCTCGGCGAGGATCGGGTCCAGGCGCGGGTCGATCGAGGGCACCGTGGCGAAGCCGTGGCGCTGATCCAGGTACGGCCGCACCATGTTCGACTGCATCGGCCCGGGGCGGAACAGGGAGATGTCCACGATCAGGTCGTCGAAGCTCTCCGGGGCCATCTTGCCGATCAGCTCCCGCTGGCCCGGGGACTCGATCTGGAAGCAGCCCAGGGTGTGGGTGGAGCGGATCAGCTCGAAGGTCGCCGGGTCGTCCCGCGGCACCGCCTCCAGATCGATGCGCGGCGGGACGACGGCGGCCTCATCCTCCTCATCGCGACGACGGGCGCGGATCAGCTCGAGGCGCTGGATCTCGTCGAGCGCGTAGGTCAGCGTGGACTGCATGCGCACCCCCAGGACATCGAGCTTGAGCATGCCCATGGGGTCCATGTCGTGCTTGTCGAACTGGCTCATGGGCAGACCCAGCCCGGAGGCCTGCACGGGAGTGCGCTCCAGCAGGGACTGATCGGAGAGGATCACCCCGCACGGGTGCATGGAGATGTGCCGCGGCAGCCGGTCCAGGCGCTCGGCGACATCGACCAGCAGATCGAGCTGCCGGTCCTGGGCGACCTGCTGGGCGAACTCGGCGAGCTCGGGCTTCTCCTCGAGGGCCTCCCGGAACGACGAGGCCGAGAAGCGCCACAGCTGCTTGGCGATCGCGTCCACCTGCCCCGGCTCCATGCCCAGGGCCAGGCCGGCGTCGCGGACCGCACCGCGAGCGCGGTAGGCGTTCTGCATGCTCATCAGCGAGACCCGCTCGGGCCCGAAGCGCTCGAAGATGCGGTCGTAGACCTCGTGGCGCCGGGCGGACTCGACGTCGATGTCGATGTCCGGCAGGGTCGAGCGGTCCCGGGAGAGGAAGCGCTCGAAGATCAGTCCGTGCTCCAGCGGATCCGGCTGCGAGACGCCCAACAGGTGGTTGACCAGCGAGGAGACGCCCGAGCCGCGGGCGGCCCGACGCACCCCCATCTGCCCGATCATGTCCGAGACCTCGGCGACGGTGAGGAAGTAGGACGCGAAGCCCAGGTGCTCGATGATCGCCAGCTCGTGCTCCAGGCGCTCCTGCACCCTCTGCCAGGCCGGTGAGCCGGGGGCGGCCTGCGGGTAGCAGCGGGCCACGGCCGCCTGGCAGCGCTGGCGCAGCTCCCGGGGTGCCGGGGAGCTCAGGCCCAGCACCGAGGCCTCCGGCACGACCGGTCTGCCCCAGCCGCAGTCGGCGGCGGCGTCCAGGCGGGTGAGGTCGGCGACCTCGGCGGTGCCGCCCAGCAGCGCCTTCACCCCTGCTGCGCCCAGATCGGCGCTGCGGGCTGTGTCGCGGGCCAGGTCCTCCATCTGCGCGGCGGGCTTGAGCCAGGCCTGGCCGTTGGGCTGCAGGGATTCGCTGTCGGTCTCCCCCGCTGCCAGCTGGGCCAGCGGGGTCAGGGTGCGGGCGGCGTCCAGGACGTCGGCGGTGGCCGCATCCTGCGGATCGAGATAGCGCACGGCATTGGAGAGCACGCAGCGCACTCCGGACTCGACGCCCATTCGCAGGGTCCGGGCGGCGTGGCCCGCGCTCCCCGAGGCGCCGGGCTCCGCCAGGTGGTGCACGACCTCCAGGGCCAGCGCCTGCGGGGGCAGCAGCTGCTTCCAGCGAGCCAGGGCCTGCCGAGCGCTGCGATAGCGACGGGCCGCCAGCAGCCTGCCCACATCCGAATCCGGGCCCAGCAGCACGACCAGCCGAACCGGGGCTCCCGCCCTCGCCTCTGCGGCCGTGTCCTCTGCCCCCGGCTCTGCGCTGTGCTTCGTGGACGAGAGGCCGCCACCTGAGGAGCCGGTCCCGGGGTCCCCCAAGGCCCCCGGGACCGCCCGTCGACGCAGCTGCTGCCTGGTGATCCCGGGCAGGAACGAGGCGCTCGGCCCCGACCCGAGCCGCGAGCGCAGCCGCGCAGCGCCTGTCCGGGCGCCTCCGCCGGAGCCTCCCCGTGCACTCGCCCCAGCCGCACCGTCACCGCGCTCACCAGCCGCGGCCCCACAGGTCTGCTCCGCCCCCTCCACCCGGTGCGCGTCCGAGATCAGCCGGCACAGCGCGGCGTAGCCCTCCCCCGGCGCTGCTCCGGCCCCGGCTCCGGCGGCGAGCACCACCACGCGGTGGAAGCGCTCGCGGTCCGGATCGCCCACCCGCAGATCGACGCCCAGGATGGGGTCGATGCCCGCAGCCCGGCAGGCACCCAGATGCTTGACCGCCCCGTAGAGGCCGTCGCGATCCGTGCACCCCAGGGCGTCGGCTCCGTCGGCCGCGGCGGCGGCCACGAGAGCCTCCGGGCGGGCGACGCCGTAGTGCGCGCTGAAGGCCGTGCGCACATGCAGATGGGTGAAGGTCACCCCCGTATTCGAAACTATGTTCGAATCAGAGTCAACTCACCGCAGGCGGCTCGAGGGCGTCGGGCTCACGAGGCGGAGTCGAGGGCCCGCAGCTCGCCGATCCTGCGGTCGAGCCCGGAGGGCTCTGCGGCCGCCGAGCACTGGGCGAGGGCCTCGCGGCGCCGCAGAGGCAGATCGATCACCCCGCCTCCGGTCTCCGTGGTGGCCCGCAGCAGGCGCCAGCGCCCGGTCTCCATGGTGTGCACGAGCTCCAGGGTGATCAGTGCCGCGCGCGGGCTCAGCCGCACCTGCACGCGCCACATCTCCTGATCGACCACCTCGGTGTCCCGCGGGGCGCGATGCCCATCCACCCACCACGAGCGGCGCCGATGCCAGCGCACCGGCTCCTCCGCGACGCTGTGCACCCGCCCCTCCCAGAGCACCCGCACGGGCGCTCCCGACCTCCCGCACTCGACCTCCACGCCCTGCGTCAGCAGTCCCATGATGTCCTCCGCTCTCCCGCGTCCCGCCTGTCCCGATCGTCGTCCGATCGATGCTTCGAAACTAGAAAAGGTGTACGACAGCACAAGACGAATATGACGCTCATGGGAACACCAGTTCCCATGGCGCCTCCGTCTCAGAAGGCCTGCGGGGGCGCGATCAGGACGGGCGCCAGCAGGGCAGGGACATCAGCGGCGTGTCCTTCAAGGGAGGAAGGCCGTCGTCGAGGCCCCTGAGCCGGTTATAGAGATCCCGCATGTCGTCCCTATGAGGCAGATGCCGACTTCCGGCTGCGCGCTCGAGAACGGTGAGCGTCCCGATCAGTCGGATGCTGCCAACGTCTGCGCCCTGAGAGCGGAGCCGATCGAGGCGCCGCGCTTCAGCGGCCGCAGCGCGGCGGCCTCCGCCGTCGTCGATGAGGACGATGACATCCGCCCCGGCCTCGGCGACCACTGCGGCATGTGCGATGACCAATGTCTCGCCCAGATCTCTCGCGGTTCGGAGGCGCTCGGCTGCCGGAGCGCGACCGAGCCGCTCCACGGCCCTGCTGAGATCCGGTGTGAGGTCGTCGGAGAGGACCTCGAGCAGGTGCTCGGGGATCTTGCGCATGACGGCACCCGCCGCTGCGAAGCGACGATCCTGACCGGAGCGGCGACGAATCTCGGACTCGACGACCTCCGGGATGCTCAGCGGCCCCAGTGTTCCGAAGAGGAGGCGCTCCCGATGGATCGAGAAGAAGTTGAGGCCCGGCCCCGCATCCATGATCGGGCGCTGCCTCACACAGGCCGATTCTGGGCGGCTCCGGGCTCATCGATATCGCTCAGATCCACGGAGACGGGCGGCAGGTCTGCGGCGGCCAGCTGCGGGGGCGCCGGCTCCAGGGGCGTGATGCCGGCTTCGCGCAGCTCCAGCTCGATGGTCTCCATGCTGAGACTTCGCAGAGACGCCAGCGTCTGCAGGGGGACGGCTCCCTCCTCGTAACCGGCCACGGCGCGGGCCAGGAGGCGCTGCGGCGGGCGGGGGCGGTCAGCGTCGGCCTGCAGCGACTGGTACTGGTCTCGCCAGCCGAACAGGGTCGCGAGCTGCGGTGTGGAGCGGCTCATCCACTCGGTCTTGGTCGTGGCGTCGATGTACCCGCTGCCATGCAGGGCGATTGCCGCGAGGGCGGGTGAGACCAGGAACCGCTGCACGACGCGGGAGAGATCCTGAGCGGCGAGAGCCCTCGGCTCCCCCAGCATCTCCCGGAGGCCCTCCGCGGGAAGGAGCAGGTGGCGAGCGAAGGAATCGGCGCGGATCTCTTCAGGAGAGCGGACGGAGAGATCCGCGCTGTCCGCCCAGTCGGCGAAGAGAGCATGGGCCAGCTCGTGAGCCAGCGTGCTGCGCTGACGCATGGGGCGACGGGTGCGCGCCACGCCGATGAAGGTGACGTCGCGCTCGGGGTCATGCATGGTCAGGCCGTGCTCGTCGGCTCCGGCATCCAGCACGGCGACGTCATGCCCGGTGGTCTGCTCGATGAGCGCCACAAGATCTCCCAGAGGCTGGCAGCCGAGGCCGTGCGTCCGGCGAAACTCCTCCGCCTTCTGCCTGCCCTCCTGCTCGGCGCTCATGCTCGGCTCTGGGGCGCGGAGCCAGGGATCGCCTGGTCGTCGAGCTGGGTATCGAGCTCGACGAACCGCAGCAGCTGCTGGCGCATCCCTTCCATGCCCGCGCCGTTCGCGGACCGGGCGGCGCACTGCACGCGCTGGGAGGCGCCCGTTCCCGTCAGCTGGGAGATGGTGCTGCCGGTGGCTTCCGCGATGAGCATGATCTCGGTCATCTTGGCTGCCCGCTTGCCGGAGAGGATGCGGCTCAGCGTCGATTGCGAGATCCCGGTGCGGTCCTGCAGTGCGCGCTGAGACAGTCCTGCCGCAGTGCGGGCTGCCTCGATCGCCGATCCGATCTGGAGGGTGGACATGAGGGCTCCTGAATCAGTTTGGGAAGATGATTCAGCCTACCGCTCGCGACACCTCACGCGGAAGGGGGTCCTCCCAGAGCCTTCCATCGCATGGGCCCAAGGTGTTCCCTGACAGAGAAGACATCGACCGAGACGAAGGAGCACCATGACCCGCCCCCGGATCATCTGCCACAGGCACACCCTGCTCAACGGGAAGATCGACGGCATCGCCAACCCCACCCCGGCCGGCATGCGCTCGCAGAAGCTGTACTTCGACCTGTTCCTGGGCAAGGGCCGCTTCTACTCCGGGCACCGCGGCTGGCTCAGCGGGTCCGGGACGAGCCGCGCGATCATGGGCGGGTTCCCGCAGCCCGAGCTGCCTGAGCCGACCGAGCCGGTGCCCGCCGGAGACAACCTGGCCGATCCCGACGCCAACATGCACTACTTCGCGGTGGACCGCCCGGCCTCGCTGATCTGGGACCGCGGATCGTTCAGCTACTTCGACGTCGACGCCCACATCGTGGAGCTGATCCCGAACAGCGCCAGCGACGCCTTCAAGGCGCACCTGCGCTCCGGGGGGGTGCCTCTATGGTTTTCGTCAAGCCGCTAGGGCGACTGTCGACGGGGTCTGAGGCATGGTCGGGTC
>NZ_JAVKPT010000089.1:0-537 GCF_040981045.1 Kocuria sp. CPCC 205260 | reverse complement strand
CGAGCTCGCCGGCCGGGCTCCGGAGCGCTACCTGGTGCTCGACGCCACCCGGCCGGCCGGGGAGCTCTCGGCCGCCGTGCGCGAGCGCCTCACCGGGCTCGCCCGCTCCGCCCGCGCCGCGGAGGTGAGCGCGTGAGCGTGTGGGACCAGCTGCTGGGCCAGGACGCCGTGGTGGCGCAGCTGCGGCGCGCCGCCCAGGAGGACCGGCCCAACCACGCCTGGCTGTTCACCGGGCCGCCCGGTTCGGGGCGCTCCAACGCGGCCCTCGCGTTCGCCGCGGCCCTGCTGTGCGAGCAGGAGGACCCCGCCGAGCGCGGCTGCGGGCAGTGCCACGCGTGCCGCACCGTCCTGGCCAGCTCGCACGCGGACCTCACCCACTTCGTCACGGAGAACCCGCAGATCACCATCGAGGAGGCCCGCGAGCTCGTGGTCCGTGCCCAGGACCGGCCCTCGGTGGGCCGCTGGCGCGTCATGGTGGTCGAGGACGCCGACCGCATGGCGGAGCGCACCTCGAACGTGATGCTCAAGGCCATCGAG
>NZ_JAVKPT010000088.1:0-537 GCF_040981045.1 Kocuria sp. CPCC 205260 | reverse complement strand
CTGCGCCACATGCGCCGCACGGGAACCGTGCCCGAGCGGGACATCGTCTTCGGGTTCTTCGCGGACGAGGAACCCGGGATGCGCTACGGCTCCAAGTGGATGGTGAGCGAACATCCCGAGGTCTTCGACGGTGTCACGGACGCACTGAGCGAGGTGGGCGGGTTCTCCGCGAACATCGGCGGCAAGCGGGCCTACCTGCTGCAGACCGCGGAGAAGGGCCTGCTGTGGTTGAAGCTCATCGCACAGGGCCAGGCCGGGCACGGCTCCGGGCTGCACGAGGACAACGCCGTGACGCACCTGTCCCGCGCCATGGCGAACATCGGGCAGTACACGTGGCCCGTGGAACTGACCAAGACCACCCGCGCGTTCCTGGACGAGGTCACCGAGCTGACCGGCGTGGAGTTCGATCCGGAGAACCCGCAGCGGCTGTTGCGCGAACTGGGGGATGTGGCCCGGTTCGTGGGGGCGACCCTGCAGAACACCTCGAACCCCACGATGCTCGACGGCGGATACAAGACGAACGTGATCCCCGGGACC
>NZ_JAVKPT010000087.1:0-538 GCF_040981045.1 Kocuria sp. CPCC 205260 | reverse complement strand
AGTTTATCCAAAAGGGAAACCCGATGGAGAGTGTAGCATACTGATTAAAGCTCCAAGTCCACTAATAGTCAGGTGGCGACTGAGGGGCAAGACGAAAAGACACACATAAGGATGAAGCCTTGATTGGTTGAACGATAGTTCGGTGGTACCAAATCTTGCAACAACGGAAGACTATTATACATACGTTGTTTCATAGTACTCTGCCTATTTTGTGCGTTAGTGCAGAGCATAAAGAACCGACTATGACACAGCCGCAATAAGCGGACAAGAACGAAAGTCGCATCCGACAGTATGTCGTGCTAATAGTTATTAAGAGAACTAACTGGGGATTACCTAAGTCGGAACGCTGGAACAAACAGCTATAAAGAAAGCTTTTGAATATCCGATATGGTAACGGAACTTCCGTAGTAGTCTGAGCAAGGGAAAGCCTTGTACATGGCGAAGGGAAGTAGTCTGTAACTTTAATACAAACAACGGAAAACGTGAGAGACGTATGAGAAATCCAGAGCAAGTATTAAACATTTTAGCTGGACACAGC
>NZ_JAVKPT010000086.1:0-542 GCF_040981045.1 Kocuria sp. CPCC 205260 | reverse complement strand
ATACGTCCTTCGGGGCGCCCACCATGAACGCGAGCGTTCCCGCCTCCGCCCCGACGACGCCGCCCGAGACCGGTGCGTCCGCCGCCCGGTGGCCCGCCGCCACGGCGAGTTCGGCGGCGTCCTGCGCGTCGGAGATGTCGATCGTGGAGCAGTCGAGGAACGTGGTCCCGGCGGGTGCCGCCGCGAGCAGACCGGGCGCGGCGTCGTCGCCCGTGTAGGCCTGCCGGACGTGTCGACCCGAAGGGAACATGGTGATGACGACCTGCGCCTCATGGACCGCGGCCGCGGGCGAGTCCACCACTGTGACCCCGGCCGCGCGGGCGGCGTCCATCGCGGCGGGGACCACGTCGAACCCCAGGACCGGGACGCCCGCGGCCACCAAGTTGGCGGCCATGGGCCCGCCCATATGGCCCAGGCCCAGGAAGGCCACCCGGAGATCTGTTGTGCCGGAGGTGTTCATGGTGCTCCCTGACGGTACGGAACCCGGGGGTTCGGGACGTTCGGTTCGGGCGTTCGGCTCGGGTCGCGAAGTGCGGGTCGTG
>NZ_JAVKPT010000085.1:0-542 GCF_040981045.1 Kocuria sp. CPCC 205260 | reverse complement strand
AGGCAGCAACATCTTCAACGAGGGATTCTCTACAAAATCAGTACAAGGCAATCAAGACTACCACATGAACATCAAGCAAGATGGAGCATCTGCCTCCATCTCCATCATCTATAAGATAGGCAAGTACAAGGAGAAGAGAACCAAGGACGTAGATACTTCCAGAATGGGAGTAAACTAGCGAATTTCTTAAAAAATCGTCAGTAAACAAGCGCACTTTCTTAAAAAATCGTCTATAAACACGCTATTTTCAGATAAAAGTAGTATCTTTGCACCGTAATTGCATTTTAACTATAAGACGACAATGAAAATAACAATTATCGGAGCAGGTGCTATGGGCGGTGCCATGGCAGAAGGACTCTTGCAGAGCGAGAAGTTCACTCCATCAGATATTACGGTATCAGACCATAACCAACCAGTATTGGATCACTTCGCAAGCGAAGGAGCCAGCGTAACCCTCGACAACCAGTTGGCTTGCCACGGCGCAGACATCGTATGCGTGGTAGTAAAGCCATGGTGCGTGGAGAAGACATTAAAGGGAATCA
>NZ_JAVKPT010000084.1:0-543 GCF_040981045.1 Kocuria sp. CPCC 205260 | reverse complement strand
CCGCTAACCCCATTATCCCCATTGGAGGCACGGGGGTTGGTGGGGGCACAAACCCCCGCAACCCCCGCCCGTCGTCGGAGCATGTGCCGCAGCGCCCAGCGGTTCCCGGTGACCGAGGCCCACACTCCCCGTGCGCGCACGGGCAAGTCCTGGACCCCGGACCCGGCGGAGGGCGCGGAGGCGCGGGTGCCGTGCTGGTGGTCCCGTGACCAGTGGATCCAGGCCGTGGCCCAGGATCTGACCACCGAACTCGGTGCACAGGCGCTGCGCACGCACCGCACGTGCGCGGCCCGTGTGCAGGCCGTGGCCACCGAGGATGCCAAGACTGCCGACACCACCACCGGGCGCAACGTGCGCACGTCTCACGCCACCGTGGCTAAGACGCTGCACTGCAGCGTGGACACCGTGCGCCGGGCACGGCGGGTGCTGCGTGATCTCGGGTGGGCGGTAGAGATCACCCGGGGCCGGTACATGAAGCAGGCCGAACGGATCCTGGCCAGTCTCCACAAGGAAAACTACCAGAACCGGTTAGCCTCCAACCGC
>NZ_JAVKPT010000083.1:0-546 GCF_040981045.1 Kocuria sp. CPCC 205260 | reverse complement strand
GCGATGATGTAGCGCTTGGAGCCGTCCACGAAGTGCAGCAGCGCGATGCGCGCGGTGCGGTTCGGGTCGTACTCGATGTGCGCGACCTTGGCGTCGACGCCGTCCTTGTCGTGGCGACGGAAGTCGATGACGCGGTACTGGCGCTTGTGCCCGCCACCCTTGTGCCGGGTGGTGATGCGGCCGGTGTTGTTCCGCCCGCCCTTCTTGGGCAGCGGCCGGACCAGCGACTTCTCGGGGGTCGTGCGCGTGATTTCTGCGAAGTCGGCAACGGAGGAGCCGCGACGGCCCGGGGTTGTCGGCTTGTGCTTACGGATAGCCATGTGTCAGTTCCTCGTTAAAGTGGTCTCCGCTCAGGCGAGCGGACCGCCGAAGATGTCGATGGTGCCTTCCTTGAGGGTCACAACGGCACGCTTGGTGCCCTTGCGCTGACCCCAGCCGAAGCGCGTGCGCTTCCGCTTCCCGGCACGGTTGATGGTGTTCACGGACTCGACCTTGACGCCGAAGATCTGCTCGACGGCGTACTTGATCTGGGTCTTGTTCGAGTCG
>NZ_JAVKPT010000082.1:0-549 GCF_040981045.1 Kocuria sp. CPCC 205260 | reverse complement strand
CCGAGCGGGCGATCGACCTGAGCCTGTGACCCGCCCGCATCCGTGATCCTCCCGGCACCCGCCATGAGTCCTGCCATATCAATTCCCAGGGCTCGTTGCTAAGGTAGGAACGGACATCGGCGAAGCGGCCGCGGTCGGGCAGCACCAGGCTGCTCAACCCGGCCGCTTCGTCATATGC
This sequence comes from Kocuria sp. CPCC 205260, assembly GCF_040981045.1. NCBI lineage: Bacteria > Bacillati > Actinomycetota > Actinomycetes > Micrococcales > Micrococcaceae > Kocuria > Kocuria sp. CPCC 205260. The sequence goes on along the minus strand of NZ_JAVKPT010000082.1, from coordinate 371 downwards.
ACCAACCATCCGCCATTCGAAAGGGAGTCACCCATGCGTCGAGCGAAGATCGTGGCCACCATCGGCCCCGCCATCTCCTCGTACGAGAACGTCACCCAGGCGATCCAGGCCGGAATGAACGTGGCTCGCCTCAACATGAGTCACGGTGACCACACCGTGCACAATACGTCCTACGAGAACCTGCGCCGGGCCAGCGAAGAGCTGGGCACCACGGTCGCGATCCTCGCGGACCTGCAGGGGCCCAAGATCCGGCTGGGCAACTTCGCGGACGGCCCCCATGCGCTGGACGTGGGTGACACCTTCACGATCACTATCGAGGACGTCCCCGGCTCCAAGGAGCTGTGCTCCACGACCCACAAGGGCCTGCCCGG
>NZ_JAVKPT010000081.1:0-551 GCF_040981045.1 Kocuria sp. CPCC 205260 | reverse complement strand
CATGCACACGGCCACGTAGACGACCACGGCGGGGGCGTGGCCCGGCCAGACGAGCAGTGCCGTCCACCCGGCCCAGCTCACGAGCACGCATGCCAGGGACAGTGTGGAGCGCCGGCGCGCGAAGCGCGCACTGAGTTTGCCGATCACCGGCGCCACCGCCACGTTGAACACCACGTACACGGTCATCACGGCGGAGGCCTGCGTGGGGTCCAGCCCCTGTGCGTTCTGCAGGTACGGGTACGCCCACATGAGGGCGAACGTGTTGCCCACGAACTGCACGGTGAAGTGGACCCAGAAGCCCAGCTGGGTCCCCGGTTCCTTGATGGCCTGCCCCATGGAGGTGCGCACGGTCGCCAAGGAGAGCGCGTCGTTGAGCTCACGCGCGCCCGGCGGGTTGCTGCGCAGGAACAGGCCGGAGAGCACCGCGGCGAGCAGGGCGATCGCCGCCATGACCGCGAAGGACGGCACCCAGCCGACCACGTGGAGCAACGCCGCGAACGGGATCACGGAGAAGAGCTGGCCCAGGTTGCCCGTCATGCCCACGACCTGGG
>NZ_JAVKPT010000080.1:0-551 GCF_040981045.1 Kocuria sp. CPCC 205260 | reverse complement strand
ATCACGTCCTCCGGCTTGTAGTAGATCTTGTGGCTGATTTGCGTATAAGCCAAAGTTCCGTTGTCCCGAAGCGTCTGCACTGTCCGTGGGCAGATGTTGAGCGTCTGACACACGTCCTGCGTGTCGAGCCACTTGTTCATGGTCTTGTCCTCACTGCGCTCACGGATTCTGTCCATGCGCTTCACGAAGTTCTCCAACTGGGCATCAAGATAGTTGAATGCCTCTTCCTCGAATACGATGAATCCCATACTTTTCTTTTTTCTAAGTTAATACTATGTTATATGTCGCAAAGCTCCACGCATATGCTGTGCTCCACGTTTGTGAGTGCAAAGATAAGGCACGGCAATCTAAAAACAAGCGTTTTCAATTTCTGTGGCAGTATGTTGCCGGGGTTTGCCGACTTCAACGCCAAAAACAACAAGAAAAACTTGCACGGCTGCAACGAATACATGAACAATGATGAGTTGAGAAATACGTTGAAGTTCTCACAACTATCTCGGTATGCAAATAAGCAAGCCACAACTAAATTGCCACGTTACACCCAATCAGTT
>NZ_JAVKPT010000008.1:0-114917 GCF_040981045.1 Kocuria sp. CPCC 205260 | reverse complement strand
ATGCCGAGGACCGGCTGGCCGGCACCTGCTCATCCTGATCGATCCAGGCGCCGCCGAAAAGGTAACGGGGGGAGGCCAGGTGCCCTCCCACGTGGTCCGCGAGGTCCTGGGCATGCTCGATCTCGAGGAGTCCATGCTGGACTCCGGCGCCGAGGCGCGCGAGGAGATCGTGGCCACCGGCGACGGCCAGGGCGGCACCTGCGACGAGCTCGCCGACCAGCCCTCGGTGAGCCCGCATGCCGACGACGACGCCGTGTGCCGCGCCTGTCTGGAGCAGGGCACCCATCCGGTGGCCCTGCGCCGCTGCCTGACCTGCGGCGAGATCGGCTGCTGCGACTCCTCGGTCGGCCAGCACGCGAACGCGCACTTCCGCGCCACCGGCCACCCCGTGATGCAGTCGGCCGAGCCCGGCGAGACCTGGCGCTGGTGCTACGTGCACAGCACCACCGCCTGAACCGATCCCGACGCATCCGGCGCTCGTCGGAGCCTCCTCCGTCGTCCTGGAACCCCGTCCTGCCCGAGCACTGGAGCCGCCATGTCCACCCCGCCCCCGTCCCAGCCCACGACCTCCGAGCCGGACCGGCCCGTCGAGCCGCAGCCGGCGATCCTGCTCGTCTCGGCCCTTCACGGCGAGGTGCTGACCCGGCAGTTCCGCCGCTACGCCCACGAGTACGACGTCCGCGCGGTGGACTCCCAGCCTGCGCTGAGCGCGGACCTGGAGGAGCTCGAGGCCCAGGGCTCGCCCGTGGCGCTTCTTGTCCTGGACACCTCCCCCGAGACCGAGGACCAGGACTGGTCGCAGACCTTCGCGTCGCTGAAGTCCGTGCGCACGGCCGTGCCCACGGCGCGGCGGATCGCGGTCACCGCCTGGTCCAGCTTCATGCCCCACGTGCAGCTGCTGCGGCACAAGGTGGCCATGGGCGTCCTCGATGCCCACCTGCTGCTGCCGCGCGGGCAGCGCGACGAGGAGTTCCACTCGGCGATCGTCGACCTCCTCAACGACTGGGTCGCCACGACCGGCAGGCCGCAGGTGGAGACCTTCTCGATCGTGGCCCCGCCGGGGCACCCGATCGCCCGGCAGCTGCAGGACCACCTGTATCGGATGGGCACTCCGCACGGGATGCACTCCCCGGATTCCGAGACCGGACGGCGGATCCTGGCCAAGACGGAGGAGGAGATCCGCTGGCCCATGATCAGCGCCTCGGGCCTGCCAGCCGAGCACTGCCCTTCGGCCCGCCACCTCGCCCGGAGGCACTCGGCGAATCACGCCCTCACGGTCGAGCAGCTGCCCGATGAGCTCGATGTCATCATCGTGGGCGCGGGACCCGCCGGGTTCGCAGCGGCCGTCTATGCGGCCAGCGGGGGACTGAGCACGCTCGTGCTCGAATCCGACGCCGTCGGCGGCCAGGCCGGCACGAGCTCGATGATCCGCAACTACCTGGGCTTCCCGCGCGGCATCTCGGGCATGCGCCTGACGTCGCGGGCGCGCACCCAGGCGCTGCGCTTCGGCGCCGTGATCCGCACCGGCTGGCCGGTCGAGCGCCTGGAGCCCGGGATCGACGGAGACCTGCACACCGTGCACACCGAATCCGAGGCCCTGCGCGCACGCACCGTCCTGATCGCCAGCGGGGTCAGCTACCGCCGGCTCGGCGTCGACTCCCTCGAGCAGCTGGTCGGCCACGGCGTCCACTACGGCGCCGCGATGGCCTCGGCCCCGGAGATGGAGGGCCAGGACGTCGTGGTGGTCGGCGGAGGGAACAGCGCCGGGCAGGCCGCAGTGCACCTGGCACGATTCGCCCGCTCCGTCACGATCGTCGTGCGCAGGCCCGGGCTCGGAGAGACCATGTCGCAGTATCTGATCACCGAGATCGAGGCGAACCCCCGGATCGAGGTCCAGGGCGGGACCCGAGTGGTCGACGGCGGCGCCGAGGAGGGAGAGCTGTCCTGGGTCGAGCTCGAGGAGATCGCCACCGGGCAGCGCCGGCACCAGGAGGTCGGCGGGCTCGTCCTCCTGCTGGGGGCGGCCCCGCACTGCGACTGGCTTCCCGCGGCCGTGTGCCGGGACGAGCGGGGCTTCGTGCTCACCGGCAGGGACGTCCCGGCCGACCACTGGCTGCAGGACGTCCCGCCGGCGCAGCTGTCCACCGCGGTGCCCGGCGTGCTGTGCGCCGGAGACGTCCGCGCGGGGTCCATGAAGCGGGTGGCCTCGGCCACCGGCGAGGGAGCTGCGGCAGTGTCGCTGATCCACGAGCACATCTCGGCTGCGCCCGAGCGGCGCTGAGAAGACCCCGGGAAACGTTGAGCGGCCCCTCCATGGGCAGAAGGGGCCGCTCGTCGTTCCACCTCAGGGACCTGCTCCGCGCCGTCCTGCGAGGGGATCCAGTCCTCGCGCGGCTGTCCGGAGTCGAGGCGGTGGGGAGAGCACCGGTCCTCGACAAGTCCTTCAGGAGCGACACCGACACGGACTCCGCGCTGCGCCCTGGATCCGGAAGGTGGAACTTCCCGGGAGCGCGGCGAGGAGTTCCTCACCGAGTCGTCAGCCGCGTCTGGTCGTCACGACTTTCGCTCACCACGAGTATCCGACGAGTCCATGCCTTCGCACTATGGACTTTGGTCCAGGTTCTCGGGATTTTCTGGCGGACCCCGGGATCCGAGCCGCCGGAGGGGACCCGATCAGTCGACGGCGTCGACCTCCAGGAAGGGCCCCTGGGGGCTGAAGCTGCGCCCCGTGAGCCGCTCGAACGCCTCGATGTAGCGGGCCCGCGTGGGCTCCACGACATCGGCCGGCAGCGCGGGCGCCAGCCCCTCGCCGTTCCAGCCGGAGGCCTCGCTGTGCAGCCAGTCGCGCACGTACTGCTTGTCGAACGACGGCTGCGAGCGCCCCGGCTGCCAGGTCTCGGCATCCCAGAACCGGGAGGAGTCCGGTGTCAGGACCTCATCCCCCAGAGTGATGGCCCCGCGGTAGGAGTCCAGGCCGAACTCGAGCTTGGTGTCGGCCAGGATGATCCCCCGCTCCCGCGCAATCGCCTCGGCGCGGGCGTAGATCTGCAGGCTCAGCTCGCGCAGCCGCTCCGAGACGGCCGTGCCCATGCCCTCGGACATCTCCTCGAAGGTGATGGGGAGGTCGTGCTCGCCGACCTCCGCCTTGCCCGTGGGCGTGAAGATGGGCTCCTCGAGCCGCGAGCCGTCCTCCAGCCCCTCGGGAAGGGCCACGCCGCAGATCTCGCCGTCGCGGCGGTAGTCCTTGAGCCCGGAGCCGGTCAGATAGCCGCGCACGATGCACTCGACCGGGAACATCGAGAGGTTCTTGCAGATCACCGCCCGTCCGCGGACCTCCTCCGGGACATCGGTGCTCCACAGGTGGTTGGGGACCTCGCTGAGCTGCTCGAACCACCACAGCGACAGCTGGGTCAGCACGACTCCCTTGTCCGGGATCTCGGTGGGCAGGACCTGGTCGAAGGCCGAGATGCGGTCGGTGGCCAGCACCAGCACGCTGCCCGCCCGGTACTCGGCGTCATCGCCGACGGACGCGCCCGTGGCCGCCATGTGCTCGTCCTCGGGGACGTAGAGCTCGCGGACCTTGCCGGAGTAGATGTGCCTCCAGCCCGGCAGCTCGGGCGGGGCGGGGTGGCCGGGGAACTCGGGGTGCTCCGGTCGACGCTCGCCCTGGGCGGCGGCAGCTGCCGTCGGAAATGCAGGGGCCGGTGCCGCAGCCTCGTCCTCGGCCTGCGCGCGCGCCTGCGCTCGCAGGGCGCCCTCGGCGATGTCGGTGCGGTGCTGAGAGCCCTCCAGCCGGATCAGCTCCACGCCCTGATAGGCACGGGCCCGTGCCTGAGCCAGGTCATCGCCCAGGGCCACGACCGAGAGCACGCGGCCTCCCGAGCTGAGCACGGCCCCGTCCTGGGCGCCTGTGCCGTGCGCCGTGCCCGCATGGATGACCTCGACGCCCTCGAGCGCCTCCGCCTCCTCGATGCCGGTGATCGGATCGCCGGTGCGCACGGTGCCCGGGTAGCCGGCCGAGGCCACGACCACGTTGACCGAGCTGCGCGGGCTCCAGCGCAGCGGCAGGGGGCCGTCGTCGGGCGAGGCCTGCTCCTGGGCCAGCCGCCCCTGGGCCGCAGCCTTCAGCAGCTGGCCCAGCGGCGAGACGAGCCGCGCCAGCACGGATTGGGTCTCGGGGTCGCCGAAGCGCACGTTGAACTCGATGACCTTCAGGCCCTCGGAGGTCACGGCCAGGCCGCAGAACAGCACGCCGTTGAACGGGGTTCCGCGGCGGGCCATCTCCTCGAGCACCGGACGGGCCACGGTCGCCACGACCTCGTCGGCGAAGCCTGCCGGAAGCCACGGCAGCGGCGTGTAGGCGCCCATGCCTCCGGTGTTGGGGCCCTCGTCGCCGTCGAAGATGCGCTTGAAGTCCTGGGCGGGCGTCAGGGCCACGGCCTCGGTGCCGTCGCAGATCACGAACAGCGAGACCTCGGGGCCGTCCAGGAACTGCTCGATCACCACGGTCGAGCCCGCCTCGAGGCAGGCCAGCGCGTGGGCCGCGGCCGCCTGGCGGTCCTCCGTCACCACGACGCCCTTGCCCGCGGCCAGGCCGTCGTCCTTGACCACGTGCGGAGCGCCGAACGCGTCGAGGGCGTCCTGGACCTGCTGCTCGGTCGTGCAGGTCCGGGCCTGGGCCGTGGGCACCCCGGCCTTGTCCATGACCTCCTTGGCGAAGGCCTTGGAGCCCTCGAGCCGTGCGGCCTCGGCCGACGGCCCGAACACGTCGATGCCCTCGGCGCGCAGGGCGTCGGCCACTCCCGCCACGAGCGGGGCCTCAGGGCCGACGACTACCAGGTCCGCGCCGATCGTCCGCGTCAGGGCGAGGACCGAAGCCGGATCCTGGGGGTCGACCGGATGGACCGGCACCTCCCGGGAGATCCCGGCGTTGCCGGGGGCTGCGTGCACCTCCCTCACGGCCGGATCTCGCAGGAGGGTGCGGACGATGGCGTGCTCTCGACCGCCTGAGCCGATGACCAGAATCTTCACGGGGCCAGCCTAGTGCCGACCCGGGACCGGGTGCGCGGACCCGCACATGCCCGATACTGGGGCCATGACGATGCAGAATCCGAGTCCCGACGAGACCTTCGCCGCCTCCTCCGCCGTGGAGATCGCCCGCCTGCGGCGCAGCGGCTTCGTGGAGACCCGCCACATCGGCTCCGCAGTGGTGACCGGCCCGGACGGCTCCCAGCTGATCAGCCTGGGCGATGTCGACACGCCGATCTTCCCCCGCTCCACTCTCAAGCCGTTCCAGACGATCGCCGCCATGAACTCCGGGGCGATTCTCAGCCTGGGCCAGATCGCGATCGCCTCCGGCTCCCACCGCGCCGACGACGACCAGGTTGCCGCCGTGCGCTCCATCCTGGAGGAGGCCGGCGTGGCGGAGACGGCCCTGCAGTGCCCGGCCGTGGGGCGCCACCGCCCGGAGGAGCAGGACTCGCGCCTGTTCTACAACTGCTCGGGCAAGCACGCGGCCTTCCTGGCGGCATGCGCGGTCAACGACTGGGATCCGCAGACCTATCTGGATCCGCAGCACCCGCTGCAGCAGGAGGTGCTGCGCGTGATCGCCGAGGTCACCGGCGAGCAGCCCTCCCTCGTGGGGGTCGACGGCTGCGGGGCTCCCCTGGCCGCGATCTCGCTGAGCGGACTCGGCAGGGCGTACGCCTCCCTGGGCGCCGCCGCGCGCAACATCCGCGCAGAGGCCCGCATGGCCACAGTCGCCACCGCCATGCTCGACTACCCCGAGTTCGTCGAGGGCCCCGGCCGGTCGAACACCGTGATCATGGAGCAGCTCGACGTCATCGCCAAGCTCGGCGCCGAGGGCGTGCTGGGGCTGGGCACCACCGACGGCTACTCGGTGGCCGTCAAGACCCTCGACGGCTCCGGGCGCATCAACGCGCTCGTGGGCCTGAACCTGCTGATCGCCGTCGGGGCGCTCGACCCCGAGCGGGCCCGGCCCGTGATCGAGGACGCCACCCCGTCCATCACGGGCGCCGAGGCGGTCGTGGGCGGATTCGAGCTGGCCCCCGCCGTCGTCGACGTCCTGCGCGAGCACGGGCAGGAGCCGGTCGAGCCGGCCGGAGACCGGAGGCGCGGCTGATGGCCCGGCGACGAATCGATCCCGCCGACGGCACCCTGGCCGTGGCCGCCTGGCGACGCGACGACGAGCCCCCGCGCAGCACGATCGCCACGGCCGTGCGCTTCACCCTCGAGGAGCTCGCCGAGCGCGCGCCGGGCAACTCGGTGGAGGTGCGCGTTCCGCCCCTGGGCGTGACCCAGTGCATCGAGGGCCCGCGCCACACCCGCGGCACCCCGCCGAACGTGGTCGAGACCGACGCCCGGACGTGGCTCGAGCTGGCCACCGGGCGCCTGAGCTGGGCCGATGCCGTGGCCGATCGCCGAGTGGCGGCCTCCGGGACCCGCACCGATCTCTCGGGCGTCCTGCCGCTGCTCGGGGCCTGAGACGCACGCCTCCCAGCGAGAGGCCTCCGGCGGGATCGCTCGGCCTCCGCGGCCGTTATCCTGAGACCCATGCCCTCCGAAGACTCCCCGACCACCCCGCTGCGCGGCTCCACGGCTCCCGTCGAGGACCAGGAGCAGCTCACGACCCTCAGCCTCCGCCGGGCGCCCAGGGTCTCCGTGTTCCTGGGCACCGGCGCAGCGATCGGCCTGATCGCGGGCATCGTCATCGGCGTGCTGGGATCGGGCAACGTGGAGTTCACGACCACCCAGGTCATCGGCTACATGGCGGTGATCTTCGCACTCCTCGGCATGGCCCTGGGAGCGGTGGCCTACGTGGTCGCCGACCGCATCTCGGTGCGACGAGCCCGGGAGGTGCAGGCTCGCCTGGAGTCCCCCACCGCCGCCCCGAACGACCGATCCGCCGACGTGGGAGACTGAACCCGTGCTGCGACCTGATGGACGACTGACCCACGAGACCTTCGACGACGACAGGGCTCCGCAGGACGAATGCGGGGTCTTCGGCGTCTGGGCCCCCGGCGAGGACGTCGCCAAGCTGACGTACTTCGGCCTGTACGCGATCCAGCACCGCGGCCAGGAGTCCGCGGGGATCGCGACCTCCAACGGCGAGCGCATCAGCGTCTACAAGGACATGGGGCTCGTCTCCCAGGTCTTCGACGAGACGACGCTGAACACCCTGATCGGGCACATGGCCGTCGGGCACTGCCGCTACTCGACCACCGGCGGCTCGACCTGGACCAACGCCCAGCCCACCCTGGGCGCCACGCCCCACGGCACGGTCGCCCTGGCCCACAACGGCAACCTCACGAACTCCGCGGAGCTCTACGACAAGCTCATCGACAAGTCGGGCTTCCCCTCGCGAGGCGAGATGGCCCGGGGCAACACCACGGACACCGCCCTGGTGACCTCGCTGCTGGCCGAGCACCCGCACGACTCCCTCGAGGAGGCCGCGCTGGCGCTGCTGCCGCAGCTCGTGGGCTCCTTCTGCCTGAGCTTCATGGACGAGCACACCCTCTACGCCGCGCGCGACCCGCAGGGCATCCGCCCGCTGGTGCTGGGCCGCCTGGAGCGCGGCTGGGTCGTGGCCTCGGAGACCTCCGCCCTGGACATCGTGGGCGCCTCGTTCGTGCGGGAGGTCGAGCCCGGCGAGTTCATCGCGATCGACGAGGACGGCCTGCGCTCGCACCGCTTCGCCGAGGCCCGCCGGGCCGCCTGCGTCTTCGAGTACGTGTACCTGGCCCGCCCGGACACCGCGATCCACGGCCGCTCGGTCTACGAGTCCCGCGTGGACATGGGCCGAGCCCTGGCCCGCGAGCACCCCGTCGAGGCCGATCTGGTCATGCCCACCCCCGAGTCCGGGACGCCAGCGGCGATCGGCTACGCCGAGGCCTCCGGGATCCCGTTCGGCAACGGCCTGGTCAAGAACTCGTACGTCGGCCGCACGTTCATCCAGCCCTCGGACACGATCCGCCAGCTCGGCATCCGCCTCAAGCTCAACCCGCTGAAGTCCGTGGTCGCGGGCAAGCGGCTGATCGTGGTCGACGACTCCATCGTGCGCGGCAACACCCAGCGCGCGCTGGTGCGCATGCTGCGCGAGGCCGGCGCAGCCGAGATCCACGTGCGCATCTCCTCGCCGCCCATCAAGTGGCCCTGCTTCTACGGCATCGACTTCGCCAATCGCGCGGAGCTGATCGCCAACGGGCTGGCCGTCGATGACATCCGCGCCTCCCTGGGCGCCGACTCCCTGGGCTACATCTCCGAGGACGGCATGATCGAGGCCACCCGGCAGGAGCCCTCCGAGCTGTGCACGGCGTGCTTCTCCGGGCGCTATCCCACCGAGCTGCCCGCAGCCGATGCTCTCGGCAAGTCCGTCGTGGAGGCTCGTCGCGCCCCCTCGGCGCCCCACGGCCGGACTGAGTCCGCAGCCGCCGCGAGCGAGGAGAAGACCGTCGAGGCCTCGGGCGAGCGCATCCGGCTGGCCGACGACGCCGAGCCCTCCTCCGAGGTCGGCTCGTGCGATCCAGGACCCGACTCCGAGCTCGAGGACCTGGTCCTGGAGCAGGACACCCGCACCTCCCACGAGCACAGCTCGTCCCAGCGCTGAGCGCGGCCGTCGGCCCCGCATCGCACACCTCACGACCACCACGCCACCCCAGGAGCATCGTGACCGATCAGAAGAGCACAGACGCGGCCCAGAGCATCACCTACTCCTCGGCCGGCGTCGACGTCGAGGCCGGTGACCGCGCGGTCGAGCTGATGCGCGCCGCCGTCAAGGACACCCACTCGCCCCAGGTCGTCGGCGGGTTCGGCGGCTTCGCCGGGCTGTGGGACGCCTCGGCGCTGACCGGCTACCGCAAGCCGTACCTGGCGTCCTCGACCGACGGCGTGGGCACCAAGGTCGCGATCGCCCAGGCCCTGGACATCCACGACACCATCGGCTGGGACCTGGTGGGCATGGTCGTCGACGACATCGTGGTGGTCGGCGCCGAGCCGCTGTTCATGACCGACTACATCGCCACGGGCAAGGTGGTGCCGGAGCGCATCGCCGATATCGTGCGCGGCATCGCCGCCGCCTGCTCCGCGGCCGGTGCCGCCCTGGTGGGCGGCGAGACCGCCGAGCACCCGGGCCTGCTGCGCCCGGACGAGTACGACGTCGCCGGCGCCACGACCGGCGTGGTCGAGGCCGACGAGCTGCTCGGACCGCACCGCGTGCGCTCGGGCGACGTCCTGATCGCCATGGGGTCCTCGGGCATCCACTCGAACGGCTACTCCCTGGTCCGCCGCGTCCTGGACGTGGCCGGCTGGTCGCTCGAGCGCGAGGTCGAGGAGTTCGGGCGCACCCTGGGCGAGGAGCTGCTCGAGCCCACCCGCGTCTACGCGGCCGACGTCCTGGATCTGGCCCGTTCCTTCCCCGTCAACGGCCCTGACGGCACGACCGGCTCGGGTGTGCGCGGGTTCACCCACGTGACCGGCGGAGGACTGGCCGCCAACCTGGCCCGCGTGCTGCCGCAGGGCACCGTGGCCGTGGTCGATCGTGGGACCTGGTCGGTTCCGCCGGTCTTCCAGCTGATCGGCACCCTGGGCAGCGTCCCGCAGCCCGATCTGGAGCGCACGCTGAACCTGGGCGTGGGCATGATCGCGGTCGTCGATCCGTCCGCGGCCGACTCCGCCCTGGCCCGCCTGCACTCCCGCGGCATGGACGCCTGGATCATGGGCCATGTCGAGGACCTGCCGGGCGGCGGCCTGGGCGGAGGACCGGACTGGGTGCAGGGAGCCAAGGGCGTCGACGGCGGCGCAGTGCACCTGGTCGGCGACTACGCCGGCTGAGCGATCGAGCCCCGCGAGGAGTCGCTCACAGCCCACGGGGCGCCCGCCCCGAGATCAGCTGGCATGCGAAGAGCCCCCCACCGAACGGTGGGGGGCTCTTCGCACGCCGGTCGCACCGGCTGACCCCTTCAGGAGAGGGGAGGCTCAGCGGCGACGATCGTCGTACTCGTAGCTGTCCTGATCCTCGGAGTGCGAGTCGACCGCGCTGTGCTGGTCGTCCTCGAACGCCGGGCGCCGACTCTCGGTCGGCCCCGACTGCCGCAGCTCGCGCTGCAGTGCGGTGAGGTCGGTGTCGGGGGTGAAGTACTTCATCTCCCGAGCCTGTCGCGTTGCCTTCGCCTTTTGACGGCCGCGCCCCATGAGCGTGACCCCCTCTGTCTCTCGGTTCCGGTCGGCAGCCAGTCGACACACAGTGCTGCCCCGGTGATGTGCGTATGAATCGTGGCCCCAGGGTACACGTTCGAACGCTCCTGGATCGACCCGGCCCTACCTGGCAGAGACCTGGCCCTACCTGGCAGAGACCTGGCAGTCGCCCCTCCGCGGGAGGAAGGGGCGACCGCCGGGCGGCTGCGGCGTCTGACGATCAGTCGCGCTCGGCGGTGACGACCAGTCCGTCGCTGTCTATGCCCGGATCGACATCCACGCGGACGGTGTCGCCGTCGACGATGTCGCCGGCGAGCAGACCGCGGGCCAGCCGATCGCCGATCTGCTGCTGCACCAGGCGGCGCAGCGGCCGGGCACCGAATGCCGGGTCGAACCCGGCCAGCCCCAGCCACTCGCTGGCCGCCGGGGTCACCTCCAGGCGCAAGCGGCGCGGCTCGAGGCGACGCGCCAGCTCGCGCACCTGGATCTCGACGATGCGCGAGAGGTCCTCGGTGCTCAGCGGATCGAACATGATTGTCTCGTCGAGCCGGTTCAGGAACTCCGGCTTGAACGAGGCATTGACCACGCTCATCACGGCCTCCCGCTTGGCGGTCTCGTCGAGCTCGGGATCCACCAGGAACTGGCTGCCCAGGTTCGAGGTCAGGATCAGGATCGTGTTGCGGAAGTCCACGGTCCGGCCCTGTCCGTCGGTCAGGCGGCCGTCGTCGAGCACCTGCAGGAGGATGTCGAAGACCTCGGGGTGGGCCTTCTCGACCTCGTCGAGCAGCACGACCGAATAGGGCCGGCGCCGCACCGACTCGGTGAGCTGACCGCCCTCCTCGTAGCCCACGTATCCCGGAGGGGCCCCGACGAGACGGGCGACGGAGTGCTTCTCCGAGTACTCCGACATGTCGATGCGCACCAGGGCGCGCTCGTCGTCGAACTGGAACTCGGCCAGCGCCTTGGCCAGCTCGGTCTTGCCCACGCCCGTGGGGCCGAGGAACAGGAAGGAGCCGATCGGGCGGTCGGGGTCGGAGACGCCGGCGCGCGAGCGCCGCACGGCGTCGGCGACCGCCTTCACGGCCTTCTTCTGGCCGATCAGGCGCCGACCCAGGATGGACTCCATCTCGAGCAGCTTCTCCGCCTCGCCCTGCAGCATCTTCCCGGCGGGGATGCCCGTCCAGGCGGAGACCACCTCGGCGATGTCATCGGCGGTGACCTCCTCCGAGACCATGAGCTCGCGATCGGCAGCGGCGTCCTCCTGCTCCTGTGCGCGCTCCAGCTCTTTCTGCAGAGCCGGGATCTCGCCGTAGAGCAGGCGCGAGGCCTCCCCCAGATCGCCGCCGCGCTGGGCGCGCTCGGCCTGCGAGCGCAGCTCATCGATCTGCGCCTTGAGATCGCCCACGCGGTTCAGCCCGGCCTTCTCCTGCTCCCACCGGGAGTTCAGGACATCCAGCTCGGCCTGCTTGTCCGCCTTGTCCTTGCGCAGTGCGGCCAGCCGCTCGACCGAAGCGGGGTCGGTCTCCCCTTCCAGGGCCAGCTCCTCCATGGTCAGGCGGTCCACCTGGCGGCGCAGCTGGTCGATCTCCTCCGGAGCGGAGTCGATCTCCATGCGCAGCCGGGAGGCAGCCTCATCGATCAGGTCGATGGCCTTGTCCGGAAGCTGGCGCTGCGGGATGTACCGGTTGGACAGGCTCGCAGCCGCCACCAGGGCGCTGTCGGCGATCTGGACCTTGTGATGCGCCTCGTAGCGCTCCTTGAGCCCGCGCAGGATCGCGACCGTGTCCTCCACCGACGGCTCCCCCACGAAGACCTGCTGGAAGCGGCGCTCCAGCGCGGCGTCCTTCTCGATGTTCTCGCGGTACTCGTCCAGCGTGGTGGCACCGATCAGGCGCAGCTCGCCGCGGGCGAGCATGGGCTTGAGCATGTTGCCCGCATCCATGGCGCCCTCGGAGCCGCCGCCGGCGCCCACGATGGTGTGGATCTCATCGATGAAGGTGACGATCTGCCCCTCGGAGGCCTTGATCTCATCCAGGACGGCCTTGAAGCGCTCCTCGAACTCGCCGCGGTACTTGGCGCCGGCGATCATGGCACCGATGTCCAGGGCGATCAGGGTCTTGCCGCGCAGCGACTCGGGGACGTCCCCGGCCACCATGCGCTGAGCCAGACCCTCGACGACCGAGGTCTTGCCCACGCCGGGCTCGCCGATCAGCACGGGGTTGTTCTTGGTGCGCCGCGACAGCACCTGGATGACGCGGCGGATCTCGCCGTCGCGCCCGATCACCGGATCGAGCTTGCCCTCGCGGGCGATCGCGGTCAGGTCGGTGCCGTACTTCTCGAGCGCCTGGAAGGTCTGCTCGGGATCCGGCGAGGTCACGCGACGGTCACCGCGCACCTTGGGGATCGTCTCCCGGATGACCGCGGGCGAGGCGCCGGCCGAGGCCAGCAGCTCGGCCGCAGCGCCCTCGCCCTCGGCGATGCCGTAGAGCAGGTGCTCGGTCGAGACGTACTCGTCCCCGAGCTCGCGGGCGAAGGCCTCGGCCGCCTTGACCGCCTGCAGGGCGGCGCGGTTGAACTGGGCCTGGTTGGCAGTGTCGCCAGAGACCGAAGGCAGCGCGCCGAGCTTGGCGGTGACCGCCGCGGCCAGTGCGGCGACGTCCGTGCCTGCGGCCTCCAGGATGGCGACGGCGACGCCGTCGCGCTGCTGGAGCAGCGCGTCCAGCAGGTGCAGAGGCTCGATCTGCGGGTGGCCTCCGGTCGAGGCCGCAGCGGCCGCCGCCGAGACGGCCTCCTGCGAGCGAGTGGTCAGCTGAGTGTCCACAGGTTCCTCCTTGTTCCGGCGCTGCCGCCCGCTGAACTCCTGCGGACCTCGACGCCTCTTGTGTTGTCTTGACTTGACTTGAGTCTACTCCACTCAAGTTTATTGCGCCATACACCATGGGCACGGGCTTGCGTCACCAGAGTGATGCTCGACACCTCTCCCCGCTGTCTTCTCTACCATCGGGGCATGACCTCCACCTACCGGATGTACCAGCAGTTCGCCGCCCGCCCCCTGGGGAAGCGAGCGTTCTCCCTGGCCTACATGCTCAAGGCCCCCTACTTCGCCTCCGTGCGCCCGCAGGTCCTCGAGATGGCCCCGCACCGCGCCGTGGTGCAGATCCGCAAGCGGCGCGCGGTGCAGAACCACATCGGCACCGTCCACGCCCTGGCCGTCGGCAACGGCCTCGAGGCGGCCATGGGCCTGCTGGCCGAGGCCACGCTGCCGGAGGGCACGCGCTGGATCCCCAAGGGCATCCGGCTCGACTACGTGGCCAAGGTCCCCGGCGACGTCCGATGCCTGGCCGAGACCGACCCGGCGGACTGGGAGCAGTCCCTCCCCTGCGAGGTGCCCGTGCGCGTGACGGCCCACCTGCGCGACGGCACCGAGGTGGTGCGCGGCGTCATCCCCCTGTGGCTCTCGGAGGCCAGGCGCTGAATGCCCGCAGGGCCGCCGCCGGACTGGATAGTGTGGCCCCGCTGCCCCGACGCGCTCCGCAGCGGCGCAGTCCCGACCCGAAAGGCTCCGCGATGACCACCTCCGAGACCGCGCTCCGCGTCCGCCCGGCAAGCGCCGAGGACCTCGAGACGATCGCCGGAGTGATGGCACTGGCCTTCACCGACGATCCGTGGGCCCGCGCCCATGCGGCGCCGGGCGAGGACCTCACCAAGCGGCTCGAGGCCCACTACCGCCTGCTGCTCGAGCAGGTATGGCTGCCCCATGCCGCGGTGGACGTCGCGGAGCTGCACGGCGTTCAGGGTCCCCAGATCCTGGGTGCGGCCATCTGGGACCGCCCCGAGTCGAAGGCCCACGAGGACCCAGCGGCCCGGGAGGCCGAGCGCCGCGCCGGCGAGATCCTGGGGACGGACCCGCAGAAGCAGCAGCAGGACAGCCGCACCTACGACCGCCTGCACCCCCAGGAGCCGCACTGGCGCCTGTCCTACCTCACGGTGGCTCCGGCCGCGCAGGGCCGTCGCGTGGGCTCGACCCTGCTGGAGCACGGCCTGACCCGCGCCGAGGGCCTGCCCGTGGGCCTCGAGTCGACCACCCCGGGCAGCCGTCGGCTCTACGAGCGCAGCGGCTTCGAGCTCGTGGAGCTGATCACCGACTCCGCCGGGGTGGAGCAGGCGGTCATGCGCCGCGGCTGATCCGCAGGGCGGTGCGTGCGTAGCCGATCCCGTTGAGCACGTGCAGCACGGCGCCGACCTGCACGCACACCGAGCCCAGGGCGGTGAGCCAGGACCAGTCGAAGGCCGGCCCTGCCAGCACCGCGACCACGCCCAGCATGGTCAGGGCCGTGCGCAGCTTGCCCGCCCAGGTGACCGCCATGCCCTCGCTCAGGCGCAGCCGGACCAGCATGACCAGAAGCGCCACATCGACCGCGGCGATCACCAGGATCGCCCACAGCGGCAGCATGCCCTCGACCGTCAGCGCGATGATCACCAGCCCCAGGCCGATCCGGTCGGCGATCGGATCCAGCTTGGCGCCGAACTCGCTGAACTGGTCCAGCAGTCGCGCCAGGAAGCCGTCGACCCAGTCGGTCAGCGAGAAGATCGCCACCAGCACCAGCGGCATCCAGGGCCGCTCCTGGATCTGCAGGATCGCGATGACCGCCGGGATGATCAGCAGGAAGCGCAGCGCGGTGAAGGCATTGGGGACCGTGACCACGCCGCTGTCCGCGTGCGACGACGACTGCGCGGCACGCCCCTGTCCCGCGGGCTCATCGCCTCGCAGGGACGGCGGCAGGAGTCCGTCGCGCAGAGCGGTCAGGGCCTTGTTCATGGTGCGGATCCGTTGTTCGGCGGGAGGGGTGCAGGCGCGGTCACCGGAAGGAGTCGAGCCACTGCTCGCGCAGGCGGTCCTCGTCCTCGGGCTCAGGGATGAGGGGCACGCCGCGGCTCAGCAGGCGGGTGCGGCGGACGTCGAGGGCCGCGGCCAGCAGGCTCGCGGCGGCCGCCGCGAACATCAGCACGCCCACGGTGTTGGCGAAGCCCGAGCTCAGCCCGGCGGTGGCGCCGGGGAAGACCGCCAGGAAGATCGAGGCGGGCTCGCCGTGGACCAGGTCCGGCAGCAGCGCCCCCAGCACCACGGCCAGGGCCCAGGCGACGATCATGAGCCAGCAGGTCAGGGGCCGGGCTCGGCGCTGGACGTAGCGGCGGGCATCGGCGAGCACCATGCCCGCGGCGATCCACAGCAGGAGCGCCAACGGGGCGCCCAGGGCCCCGAGCCAGATCGGCCAGCGCTGCCCGGGCCCGCCGACGGGCACGGAGGACAGCGCGAGCCAGGCGGCCAGCAGCAGCGGCATCACCGGAGCCAGCAGGGGCACCGTCCGGGCGACGGCTCCGCGGCGTCGGGGGTCATCCAGCGGGGCGCTCATGGCTCCATCCTAGAAGCGCTCTCCGACGCTCCCGCCCACCGCCCCCGGGGTCGGGCAGCGCACCCGACGGCGGAGGAGCTGCTGGCCGCGTGATAATGTCCGAAAGGGTCGGCGTCGAGGAGGACCCGTGCTGCAGGAGGTGCGCCATGGCTGATCGCCCCGCGATCCCCCACCCTCACGACCATGCCTGCGCGCAGACCCGCAGCGCCCATGCCGCCCCCGACGGCGCCGCCGCAGAGGCCTCCGGCCACAGCCACGGCCATGCGCACGGAGGCGGGCACTCCCACGACCATGCAGCGGGTGCGGGCCGTCGCCGCCTGGCCATCGCCTTCGCCATCACGTCGAGCATCCTGATCGCCGAGGTCATCGGGGCGGTGATCACCGGCTCCCTGGCCCTGCTCGTGGATGCCGCCCACATGCTCGTCGACGCCGGCGGTCTGCTGCTGGCCCTGCTCGCCGCCTCGCTGGCGGCCAGGCCGAGCTCGTCGCACCGGACGTGGGGATGGCTGCGCACCGAGATCCTGGCCGCGGGCATGCAGGCCGCCGTCCTGCTCGTGGTCGGCCTCTACGCGATCGTCGAGGGCGTCCGGCGGCTGCTGGATCCCCCGCCGGCCGCGGACACGGATGTGGTGCTGCTCGCCGTGATCGGCGCCGTGGGCCTGGCTGCCAATATCGCCTCGCTGCTGGTGCTGGCGGGCGGGCGCGGGGATTCGATGAACATGCGCGCGGCCTTCCTGGAGGTGCTCAACGACGCCCTGGGCTCCGTCGCCGTGATCGCGGCGGCCGCCGTCATCCACTTCACCGGCTGGACCGGCGCCGATGCCCTGGCCGGCCTGCTGATCTCGCTGCTGATCCTGCCCCGGGCGCTCATGCTGCTGCGCGAGTCCGGCTCCGTGCTGCTCGAATCCGCCCCCCGCGGTCTGGATGTGACCGAGGTCCGCGAGCACCTGGAGACCGTCCCGCATGTGGCGGCGATCCACGATCTGCACGCCTCCGTGGTGGCCACCGGGGTGCCCGTGCTCACCGCGCACGTGGTGGTGGACGACGACTGCTTCCACGACGGCTCCCTGCCCGCCGTCCTGGACGCGCTGCAGCTGTGCGCGGTGGAGCACTTCCCCGTGGCCGTGGAGCACACCACCTTCCAGCTCGAGCCCGCATCGCACCGCCGCCACGAGGCTCTGGGCCCCGCCCACGACTGAGGCTGCGCCGCCCCTCGGCGTCACCTGTTCCCTTCTGCAAACCGGAGGGCCACCCTGGATGGCGTGCCCCCGAGGCCGAAGGAGGCAGATCATGGCACGCCGTCTCTTCTCCGAGCTCTCGCCGACGACCTATCAGATCGCCCTCGCCCGCCGCCGGATGCAGCGCAGGATCGCCGACGGCCTCCGGCGCAGCAGCTTCGCGCGGCAGGCGTCGCAGGAGTCGCTGCCGGTCAAGGTCTACACCCACAACTCGCTGATCCGCCGCCGCCTGGGCAATGCGCAGCCCGAGCTGCAGGAGGGCAAGGCCGTCTCGCTCGGTCTGGCCGCACCGCACGTGGACGGGATCCTGATCCGCCCCGGGGAGACCTTCTCCTTCTGGCGGCTGGTGGGAGAGCCCAGCGCCCGACGCGGCTTCCAGCCCGGGGTGGTGATCTTCGACGACCACGCGGAGACCGGTGTGGGAGGCGGGCTGTGCCAGTTCACCAACCTCCTGCACTGGATGGCGCTGCATTCGCCGCTGAGCATCGTGGAGCACCACCACCACTCCGGCCTGGATCTCTTCCCCGACTTCAAGCGGCAGATACCGTTCGGCACCGGCACCTCCATCGTGTGGAACTTCCTGGACTACCGCCTGCGCAACGACACCGGCATCACCTTCCAGTTCCGGGTCCGCACGGATGACGAGCACCTGCGCGGCGAGCTGCGCGCCGATGCTCCCCTGGACCAGAAGTTCCATGTCCGCGAGGAGGACGGGTGGTTCTACGAGGCGCTGGACCCGCAGACCGGGAAGCTGCAGGTGCGCCGGCACAACATCGTCAGCCGGAGCACCAGGGACAAGCGCACGGGCAACATCGTGGCGAGCGAGACCCTGCTCGAGAACGACGCCCTGGTGGTCTACGACCGCGACCGGATCACCGAGCCCATCCGCCCGCTGTCGGAATCCGAGTCCGCCCAGCGCCGATAGGCTGGTGCGCATGTCCTCTCGCACCTTCCCCCAGGCCGTCCTGTTCGACCACGACGGCACCTTGATGGACACCGAGCCCCTCTGGGACCTGGCCAAGCGGCGGCTGGCCGCTGAGCACGGCGGCACGTGGACCGCCCAGGACACCGACGACGTCATGGGCCGGTCGATCGGGCTGACGCTGCAGCGGCTGCGCGAGCGCGGCGTGGAGCTCGAGGACCGGGCCATGGGCGAGCGCCTGGTGCTGCTGTCCCGCGAGCTGCTGCGCGAGCAGGACCCGGAGCTCATCCCGGGTGTCGAGGCGCTGCTCGAGGAGGTGGCCGCTGCCGGCATCCCGGCCGGGATCGTCACGAACGCCACCACCGAGATCGCCGAGCACACGGCCACCAAGGGGCCCGAGAACATGTTCGACGTCATCATCGGCGACCGCGAGCTCGCCCAGGGCATCGCCGCCAAGCCGTCCCCGGAGGGCTACCTGGAGGCCGCTCGCCGCCTGCGGGTGGACCCGGCGCAGTGCATCGCGATCGAGGACTCCCCCTCCGGTGTGGAGGCCGCCCAGGCCGCGGGCATGACCGTGGTCGTCGTCCCCGGGGCCCTGCCCGTGGACCCACAGCGGGGAACCGTCCATCTGACCGATCACCGCCAGCTCTCCCTGGCCCTGCTCGAGTGGCTGGATCCCCAGCACCGCTCGTGGCCCAAGGCCGTCCTGCTCGATCACGACGGCACCCTGGTGGACACGGAGCCCGAGTGGGCCATCGCCAAGCGCACCGTGGCCCGCTCGTTCGGCCAGGAGTGGACCGAGGAGGACGACATGGCCACCCTGGGCCGCACCGTCCAGGAGTCGGCGCAGCTGATGCTCGATCGCGGAGCGCAAGGAGAGCTGCAGGAGGTCACCGACCGCATCGGCGCCGAGGTGGCGGCGGCGACCGCCGAGCACGTCCCCTTCCTGCCCGCACGCCCGCAGCTGCTCGACGAGCTCGCCGAGGCCGCGATCCCCGCAGCGATCGTGACCAATGCGCTGGCCGCGGTCATCGCGGGCACCGCGGCCGCAGCCCCGCACGCGATCCGCGCGGCGGTCTCGCGCGAGGACGTGGAGCACGCCAAGCCGCACCCGGAGCCCTATCTGACGGCCGCCGAGCGGCTCATGACGGCCCCCGAGGACTGCATCGCCGTGGAGGACTCGATCGCCGGCGCCCAGTCGGCCACTGCCGCCGGCATGCCGGTGGTGATCGTCCCCGGTGAGCGAGAGGTCCCCACCGAGCCGGGCTTCGTGCCCGTGGCCCGGCACGAGGACGTGACCCTCGAGCTGCTTCGCTCGATCGGCCCGCTGGTGCCCGAACTGCCCCGCTGTGACATGACGGCAGATCTGCAGGGGGATCCGTCCGAGGCCTCCGCTCGGGCAGATGCCGCCGATCGCTCCCGCGCCGAGCTCGAGCGGGCCACCCGACGCCCCGCCAGCCAGGTGCTGCGCCTGAACCGCGGCTGATCCCCCGAGCCTGCGGGCACAGAAGAAGCCCGGGACCTCCTCACGGAGATCCCGGGCTTTCGGCCTATCCGGGTCCGGTCGTCCTGGGAGGACGGGGCCCGGAGGCGGGAGGCGGGACCGCGCAGGCTCGGCCGCATCGGCCGAGCCTGCCCGGCGCCTCACGGCGAGGGACTCAGCCGCGCAGCGAGCCGCCGGCGCGGCGGTCACGACGACGAGCCGCTGCCTGCGTGGCGCGATCGGCCACCGCGTCCGCGGTGCCGTGCAGCGCCACAGCGCTTGCCGGGGCGTCCGTGCGAGCAGCGGTGCTGCGAGCGCCGCCGCTGCGTCCGCGGCCCGAACCGGCGGCCCGACCGCCGCCGGAGCGGCCGCCGCCCTGGCCCGGACGGCCTCCGCGGCCTCCGTCGCGCCGGCCCTGGGCCTGGCCCTGGCCCTGCTCGCCGCCGCGTCCACCGCGACCGCCCGAGCGGGACTGGCCGCGCTCACCGGCGCGGCCCTCGGAGCGCCCGCCCCGCTGGCCGCGCTGGGCCTCGGGCTGTGCGCCGCGGCCGCCGCGCGAGCGGCCGCCCTCGGCGCGGGACTCGCCGCGGGCGTCGTCCCCGCCGCGTCCGCCGCGGCCCGAACCCTGACGACCGCCCTGGCGCTGGGCGGGACGACCCTCGCCGCCGCGGCCGCCGGAGCGCCGCGCACCCCGGCCGCCGGAGGGCTGCTGCTGGGCCGGAGCCACGCGCTCTGCGCGCTCGCCCACGAGATCGGCGACGACCGGCGAGCCGATCGAGACCTCGGAGAACTCGGCGGTCACGCCGGCCTGCTTCAAGAGCTTCTCGACGTCGCGACGCTCCTCGCGCGTGGCGATCGTGATGACCTGGCCCTGGGCGCCGGCGCGGGCCGTGCGACCGGAGCGGTGCAGGTAGGACTTGTGCTCGGCCGGCGGATCGATGTGCACGACCAGCTCGACGTCATCCACGTGCACACCGCGGGCGGCCACGTCGGTGGCCACGAGCACGCGGACATCGCCCTGGGAGAAGCTCGCCAGGTTCCGGTCGCGCGCGTTCTGCGAGAGGTTGCCCTGCAGATCGACGGCCGGGATGCCCTTCTGCGAGAGCTTCTTGCCCAGCTTCTTGGCGCGGTGCTTGGTGCGCGTGAACATCACGCGCCGACCCGTGCCGGAGGCCAGGGTCTCGATCAGCGCCTGCTTCTCATCGGCATCGACCACGAGCACGTGGTGCTCCATGGTCGAGACCGCGGCCTTGGGCGCATCCACCGAGTGGGTGACGGGGTCGTGCAGGAACTTCTTGACCAGCACGTCCACGCCGCCGTCGAGCGTGGCCGAGAACAGCAGGCGCTGGCCGTCGTCCGGGGTCTGCTTGAGGATGCGGGTGACCACGGGCAGGAAGCCCATGTCGGCCATGTGATCGGCCTCGTCGATCACGGTCACGCGGATGTCGTCGAGGGTCAGGACCCCCTGCTTGAGCAGGTCCTCGAGGCGGCCCGGGCAGGCCACGACGATATCGGCGCCGCGGGAGAGCGCGCGCTCCTGGTGGACCTGCGAGACGCCGCCGAAGATCACGGTGGTCGACAGCCCGGCCTCCTCGGCCAGTGGAGCGATCGCCCGATCGATCTGGGTGGCGAGCTCGCGAGTGGGGGCCAGCACCAGGCCGGTGGGCCGGTTGGCCCTGCGCGGCGCGCGGCTGGTTCCCTGGGCCAGGCCTGCCAGGCGGGTCACCAGGGGAAGGGCGAAGGCGATGGTCTTGCCGGAGCCGGTGCGGCCTCGGCCGAGTACATCGCGCCCGGACAGCGAGTCCGGGAGGGTCTTGGTCTGGATGGGGAAGGGCTGGTCGATCCCGTGCTGGGAGAGGACGCGAGCCAGTGCCTCGGGCACGCCGAGGTCGATGAAGGACGTCAAGGGAAGAGCACTTTCGATCGGATGTCCCGGCGCCGGTATCGGCCGGCCGGGGTGCGCCGATCTCACGATCCGCATGGAGGCGACGTACCGGACTCGCGCAGTGACGTCCGGGGCTTCCGAGCTCCCGGTCCGCAGCAGGCGTAGACCCGAGGTCTGCCCTCGAGGGTCCGTCTGCGTCCTGCGCCGTCCGCGTGCCCGCGGGGTGTTCGACGCGCTGCCTGCCCATCTCGCTTCAGATCTCACGTCCCTGGCCGATGAACGGCCGTCGGGTCCGGTGCGCGGCGGGCAGTGCCATGTGCAACTCATCGACCCTACATGAATAGGCCCCTGACCGCCGTGAGGCGCAGCACGAGCCCGGCCCTCGCTCAGCGGGGCCGGCGCCCCGACGCGCACCGGCCCACCCCGGGAGGCCCTGCTAACATCGTGACGGATCACCCATCGGCTCCCCGCGGCACGCGGGAGCCGACACCCCCGACCTGAAGGAGCACGAATGCGCCTCTCCAATGCCATCCTCCGCGGCGTCTCCGGCGCCTACCTCATCCAGTCCGGGCTGGGGAAGAAGGACCTCCCCGCGGAGGCCTACGGCCACCTCAAGGGCATGGCCGCCAGCGGCATCCCGCAGTTCGGCGAGTGGGACGACAAGACCTTCGGGCAGTTCCTGTGGCTGTCCGAGGTCGGCATCGGCGCAGCGCTGGTCACCCCGTTCGTGAACAAGCGCCTGGCCGGCGCCGCTCTGCTCGCGTTCTCCGCCGGCATGCTGAGCATGTACTTCCGCAACGACGAGCTCACCCAGGCGGACGGCATCCGCCCCTCCCAGGAGGGCACGCCGCTGTCCAAGGACGTCTGGCTCGCCGCGATCGGCGCCAGCCTGATCGCTCAGGGCAAGAAGTGAGCTGAGCGCTCCGCTTCCGCCCGGGCGCAGCCGCTGACAGCTGCCGCCCCGAGAGCAGGCGAACGCCCCCACCGTCACGGTGGGGGCGTTCGCATGTCCGGGCAGCAGGCTCTCGATGGATTCAGTCGGTCTCGACGTCGATCCGATAGCCGAGCTCGTGGACCTCGCCGGGTGCGACCCGCACGGCGTGCTCGAGCGCATTGGCGCCCTCGAGACACAGCATGGCCGGCCACTCCTCGTCGCCGAAGTCGGACATGGCCGCGGCCTTCTCGCTCCACGGATTCCACACGACGGTGTCCGCCGCCCCGCGCATGGTGATGCGCAGGCGCCGGCCCAGCACAGGATCCGCGACCGTCACGGGCCCGCCCGAGAGGTACACGCGGTCCGTCTCCCCCGTCAGCCGCAGCGACCGGCCGGCGGCGGGCACGAGCGCGTTGTCCTGCGTCTTGTCGATGAACTCGGCGTCCTCGAGGCCGCGCACCTCGACCTCCCGGACGTCGCCGACGGCCAGGTAGGTGTGCAGCGCCTCCTCGATCTCGAAGGCCTCCTCCCCCGTGTTCTCCACGCTGAGCACGACCTCCAGCGACGCCCCGGCACGCACGGAGAGCCGAGCGCGGAACGCGTGCGGGAAGGACTCCCGGTGCTCCTGCGACAGCGTCTCGTCGGTGAGCTCGAAGACGGCCGCATCCTGCTCGGTGCTCACCCGCGCCCAGTCCACGGTGCGCGCGAATCCGTGCGCCGGCTTCCGGTCCCCGCTGCGGCCGGGACCGAACCACGGGAAGCACACGGGGATCCCGCCGCGGATGGACCTGCCCACCTGGAATCCGGAGCGCCGGGACACGAACAGGACCGGGTCGTGGCCGAACGGGGTCCAGGAGGCGACGTGGGCGCCCTGGTCGTAGACGGTGGCGATCCCGGCGTCGCCGCTCAGGGCCAGAGGGTGGTTGAGTTCGCTCATGCTCCCACCCTAGGCACGCTCGGCTGCCGCAGGGGAAGCTGTCGTCGTCGTTTGCCGTGGAAAAGCGACGAGGGGCCTGCCGGTCCGCCGGCAGGCCCCTCCCGAGTGCGCTCAGCGCCCGGTCGACTCGTACGTGTCGATGCCGCCGGGGTGGCCCGCCATGAAGGCGTCGATCTGCGCCTTGCCGGCCCGCAGCTGCGGATCGTTGTCGAGGTAGTACTTGGTCTCCCGGTAGATCAGCCCGGAGAGCACGAGCAGGCCGATCAGGTTGGGGATCGCCATGAGGCCGTTCATGACGTCGGCGAAGTTCCACACGACCGCCAGGGGGACGGTGCAGCCGATGTAGACGACGATCGAGAACACGACGCGGTAGGGCATGACGGCCCTGCGGCCGAACAGCCGCTCCATGCAGCGCTCGCCGTAGTAGGCCCAGCCCAGGATCGTGGAGTAGGCGAACAGGACGAGTCCGATGGTCACCACGTAGTGGCCCCAGTTGCCGGGCAGGCCGTGCGAGAAGGCGTCGCCCGTCATGGTCGCGGCGAAGTCCGAGCCCTGCTCCCACACGCCGGTCGTGATGATCACCAGGCCGGTGAACGTCACCACGATGATCGTGTCGATGAAGGTCTGGGTCATGGACACCAGGCCCTGGCGCACCGGGTGGGTGGTCTGGGCGGCGGCGGCGGCGATGGCGGCCGAGCCCATGCCGGACTCGTTGGAGAACGCGCCGCGGGCCACGCCCATCTGCACGGCCAGGATCAGCGCAGAGCCGGCGAAGCCGCCCACGGCGGCCGTCCCGGAGAAGGCGTCGGTGAAGATCAGGGCGATCGCCGCGGGGACGTCGACGATGTTGACGATCAGGATCCAGATCGCGCCCACGACGTAGAACACGATCATGATCGGCACGAAGCCCGAGGAGACCTTGGCGATCGACTTGATGCCGCCCACCAGCACGGCGAGCGTCAGGATGGCCAGCACCGCTCCAGTGATCCACAGGGGGATGCCGAACGAGCCCTCGACATTCGAGGAGATGGAGTTGCCCTGCGTCATGTTGCCGATGCCGAACGACGCCAGCGCTGCGGCCACCGCGAAGAACAGGGCCAGGAACTTGCCGATGCCGCCCGGGATGCCGCGCTGCAGGTAGTACTGCGGCCCGCCCGAGATCTCCCCCTTGGCATCGGTCGTGCGGAAGCGCACGCCCAGGAAGGCCTCGGAGTACTTGGAGGCCATGCCGAACACGCCCGTGACCCACATCCAGAACAGGGCGCCGGGGCCGCCGATCGAGATCGCGGTGGCCACGCCCACGATGTTGCCGGTGCCCACCGTGGCCGCCAGGGCCGTAGTGAGCGCTTGGAACTGGGAGACGTCGCCGCCCACGGCGTCGTCGTCCGCCCGGTCGAGCAGGGCCAGGCGCAGCGACGGGCCCAGCTTGCGCAGCTGCAGGCCCGAGAGGCGGATGGTCAGGTACATGCCCGTGAGCAGCATCAGCGGGATGAGGCAGAAGGGCCCCCAGATGATCGACCCGAAGCTGCCGAAGCACTGGGCGGCATCGATCGAGCCGGGGGTGAAGCAGTACGAGCCGATGCCCGCGAGCTGGTCGAGCAGGTCCTGGATCACGGGGGGTCCTCTCGTCAGGGAGTCTGGAGCCGGTGAGACGCGCGACACGCCCCATCCGAAAGCATCTAAGCACACAGGTGATTGCCAGCCGGTGCTCGGCCTGCTCACGGGAGAAGTGTGTCGGCAGGCCTGCCCGTCGCTGGTCCGCTCAGTCGGCGTCGGCGCGCCGGGACAGCCGCAGGGCGGTCACGGCGCAGGTCAGCGCCAGTCCGGAGAAGATCAGCATCCACACCGCCATGGGCACCGCAGTGCTGTCGCCGCCGAGTCCGGACAGCGGGCTGGCGATCCCTCCGAGCAGGAACTGCAGCAGCCCGAGAACCGCCGAGCCGGCCCCGGCCCGGTGCCGCGCCTCGGCCTGGCCCAGCGCGATCGCATTGCCCATCACGAATCCGAAGCACGCCTGGGCGGCCACCACGTGGGCGATCAGCGTCCACATCGGCGCACCGGCCAGCAGAGCCGCCAGACCCACCAGGTTGATGCAGCTGAGCGCGATCAGCGCCGTGCGCAGGATAGCGCCTGGGGAGAAGCGGTTCAGGAGGCGGACGTTGACCAGGCCCCCGAGCAGCCCGCACAGCGCGCCGAGGGCGAAGACGAGCGAGTAGCCGAGCTCCGAGAGCCCCACGATGTTCTGGAGCACGAACGAGGAGGCGGAGATGTAGGAGAACAGGCAGCCGAAGGCGAAGGCCAGGGCCAGCGCCCAGCCCATGAACACGGGCTGGCCCAGCATGCGCCACGGCCCCTCGAAGATCCCCACCAGGCCGGCACGGCTGCGCTCGGCCGGAGGCAGCGTCTCCTTGAGGACCACGAGCGTCCCGGTGAGCATGAGCAGGCCGAAGCCCGTGAGCAGCCAGAAGACCGTCTGCCACACCGCCTGCGAGGCGATCACTCCGCCGATCAGCGGCGCGACGATGGGCGCCATGGAGGTGATCGTGCCGAGCAGCGTGTAGACCTTGGCGGCCTCGATGCCGGAGACCGTGTCCGAGACCATCGCACGACCGACCACCACGCCCGCGGCACCAGCGATCCCCTGGACGGCGCGCAGCACGAGCATCATCTCGATGCTCGTGGACAGGGCGATGCCCGCCGAGCTCAGCGTGAACACCGAGGTGCCGGCCACGATCAGGCCGTAGCGCCCCAGGCGATCGGAGACGGGCCCCAGCACGAGCTGCCCCAGGGCCATGCCGATCATGTACGTGCTCAGCGAGAGCTGGACCGCCGTGATCGGAGTCCGGAAGTACTCGGCGGCCGCCGGGATCGAGGCCAGGTAGATGTCCGTGGCCATGGGGCTCACCGCCGCCATGATGCCCAGGGCCACGATGAACATGGCCCGATCTGCTCCGGAGGACAGCTTCAGCCTGGTCAGCGACGACACGGTGCTCCTGCGCGACATGCCCGGTCGGGGCGGGGAGGGGTGGGCGGCGGCCCCATCACCCTAGCGGCTGGCTAGACTCACCGACTGATGAGCGAGCACAGTTCCCCCGATCAGACCGCGCCCGAGACCGACGACCAGACCGGCGGGGATGCGGATCCCACCCGCTTCCACCGCCAGCCGCTGTCCTTCGTGCGCCGCGGCGACCGCCTGACCCATCGCCGGCAGAGGGCCTGGGACGAGCTGGCCCCCGAGCGGATCCTTCAGGTCCCGCGCGAGATCACCGACACCTCCGTGGCCGCCCACGCCGTGTTCGACCAGGAGGCCGTCTACGGCCGGCGCGCCCCGCTGGTCGTCGAGATCGGCTCCGGGCTGGGCGAGGCCATGGCCCACCGCGCCGCCGAGATCCCCGAGCAGGACTTCCTGGCTGTCGAGGTCTACACCCCCGGTCTGGCCGACCTGCTCTCCAAGTCCGACGCCGCCGGGGCCACCAACGTGCGCGCCGTGCAGGCCAATGCCCCCGAGGTGCTCGAGCATTTCCTGGAGCCGGCCTCGGTCGACGAGCTGTGGGTCTTCTTCCCCGATCCGTGGCACAAGAAGCGCCACCACAAGCGCCGCCTGGTCTCCCCCGGCTTCGTCGAGAAGGTCGCCCGCGTGCTGCGCCCGGGCGCCACCTGGCGACTGGCCACGGACTGGCAGGAGTACGCGATCCAGATGCGCGAGGTCATCGAGGCCGACGGCCGCTTCGAGAACCTGCACCCCGGCCCCCTGGCCGATGACGCCCAGCCGGATCAGGGCTGGGCGCCGCGCTGGGAGGGCCGCACCCTCACCAGCTTCGAGCGCAAGGCCAGGGAGGCCGGGCGCACTCCGCGGGATCTGACCTACCGCTTCTCGGGCTGATCCCCGGCGGGGCCGGCCTCGGCGCCCGGCTGGGCGCCGGCCTCCGGGCGCCCCTCGACCGACGACCCGTCGGCGTCCGGGCTGCGGGGCTCGTCCTCCTGAGCGGGGAACGTGCCCGTGCCCCAGTCGTAGTCCACGGGACGGCCGTTCTCATCGGTGCGCTGGTACCAGTCGGTGTACTCGCTGGCCGAGGAGTCGAAATCGGCCGCCGTGGCCCACTCCCGGTCGGGGCCGTCGGCCTTCTGCACGGCGAGCATGAAGTCGTCGCCGTGCTCGTCCACGCCGTGGCGCACGGCCTTCTCCAGGGCCCATTCCCCGTAGGCGCTGCGCAGGATGTAGGGGTCGGTGCGCAGATCCTTGTGAAAGGCCACGGCCATGGCGAAGATGATCAGCGTGAACGGCAGCGCGGTCACGGTGATCATGTTCTGCAGTCCGGTCAGGGCGTTCTCACCACCGACCAGCAGCAGCACGACCGCGATCCCGGCCATGCACAGGCCCCAGAAGACGGTGACGAGCTTGCGGGGCTCGGGGTTGCCCTTCTGCGACATCTGCGAGGCCACGACCGAGGCGGAGTCCGCCGTGGTGATGAAGAAGACCGCGAGCATCACGATCACGATGCCCGTCACGATCGCCCCGCCGGGCAGGGTGTCTGCCACCACGAAGAAGATCTCCTCCGGGGCGGCAAGGGTCGCGGCGGTCCCGTCCGGGGCGATGGTCTGGTTCTGCAGCTGCTCCCGGATGGCGGTGCCGCCCAGGATCGTGAAGGCCAGCACCACGATCGACGACGGGATGAACAGCACGCCGAAGATGAACTGCCGGATCGTGCGCCCGCGCGAGATCTTGGCGACGAACACGCCCACGAACGGCGACCACGACACCCACCAGGCCCAGTAGAACGTGGTCCATGAGGAGAGGAACTCCTGCATCTCGGGGCCGTCGGACATCGAGGCGGAGAGCATCGTGGGCAGCTCCGCGAAGTAGGTGACCACCACGGCGGGGACGTAGTTCGCCAGGAACGCCGTGGGCCCCACGATGAAGAAGAACAGCGCCAGGGCCACCGCCAGCACCATGTTGATGTTGGACAGCCAGCGGATGCCGCGGGAGACCCCGGAGACCGCCGAGGCGATGAACCCGGCGGTGAGCAGGGCGATGATCATCAGCGCCATGGCGTTGCCGGTCTCGCCCAGGCCGGCGAAGATCTCGACGCCGCGACCGATCTGCAGCGCCCCGATGCCGAGCGAGGCGGCCGTGCCGAACAGCGTGGCGATGATCGCCAGGATGTCGATGATCTTCCCCGCGGCGTTGTCCGTGCGCCCGTCGCGGAAGAACGGGGCGAACACCGAGCTCATCAGCGGGACGCGGCCGCGGCGGTAGGAGGCGTAGGCCACGGCCAGGCCCACCATGCCGTAGATCGCCCAGGCATTGAGCCCCCAGTGCAGAGCGGCCTGGGCCGAGGCCAGCTTCATGGCCTCCTGCGTGGCCGGATCCACCGAGCCGGGGCGCGGGGAGAGGAAGTAGGTCATGGGCTCGAACGGCCCGAAGAAGATGATGCCGATGCCGATGCCCGCCGCGAAGAGCATGGCCGCCCACGACGCGGTGGAGTACTCGGGCTTGTCGGTGTCCAGCCCCAGGGGGATCCGCCCGTAGCGCGACAGGGCGAGGCACACCAGGTAGATCAGCAGCCCCACGGCCAGGGAGTTGAAGGCCCAGCCCATGTTCACGCTGGTCCAATGCAGCGCTGCCGTGGAGATCTCGGTCAGCGACTGCGTGTCGAGCAGTCCCCACACGATGAACGCCAGGATCAGCGCTCCGGAGACCACGGTGACGATGCGATCCACGCCGTAGCGGTTGAGCTGGTCGTCCACCGAGATACCGGGCACCAGCACCGGGTGGATGTTGTGCGGGTAGTTGATCTCCCGCAGGAAGGATCGCCCTGCTGCGGCCTCCTTCCCGTGTCGTCGGGATGCGGCGGGGGTGCCGGGCGCTTCGCTGCTGGGCATGGGGGGGGACCTTCGGTGTCGCGGGTGATGTGGACCGTTTCACCATAGGCGAAGGCGGCGGCCCGTCCCGGGGAGGACGGACCGCCGCCTTCACAGCCTCGACGTCCGAGTGCCGCTGTGCTGCCTCAGGGCCGCTGCCGCTCCGTCGCGGAGGCGCGCCCCTGGGCGCGGCTCGGGCGGTAGAGCATCAGCGCCCGGGAGCTGGACAGCTCGGGGCGCTCGGTCGGCAGGCGGCGCCTGCCGCGGGGCAGGCGCACGATCTCGCCGGAGGGCATGGCCGCGAACACGGACTGATCGGACTCCAGCTGCTCGAGGGCCTCGTCGCGCTCCTGCGTGAGCTCGGTGACCCGGTGCTGCAGGGCGGCGACCTGGTTCTCGAGCTCGATGATGCGCTTGATCCCCTGCAGGGAGACGCCATCCTGGGACAGCTCCTGGACCTGGCGCAGCTTCTCCACATCGCGCTGGGAGTAGCGCCGGGCGCGCCCAGGCGCCCGGGACGGGCGCACGAGTCCGAGGCGGTCGTACTGGCGCAGGGTCTGCGGGTGCATGGACGCCAGCTCGGCGGCCACGGAGATCACGAACAGCGGCTTGTCCGCGTCGAGAGCCATTGCACTCACGTTCCTTTCCAGATGATGGGGTTCCAGTGTCCCGGCGGGGGGACCCGGGAGCGTTCCCGGGTCCGCGGCGCGAGGCCGGGCCCGGAGCCGGCTCACGCGCCGGCGCGCTCCATGAGCTTGGCCCGAGGATCCTCGCCGGCGGTGGCGGCGGCGAAGTCCTCGACCGCCTTGCGGGAAGCCTCGTCGAGATCGGCCGGCACCGCCACCTCCACCGTGACGATCAGGTTGCCCTGGCCCTTGGACGAGTGCACGCCCTGGCCCTTCACGCGGAAGCGGCGTCCCGAGGACGTCCCGGCGGGGATGCGCAGCGACACGGTGCCTCCGGTCGGCTTGGGGACCTGCACGGTGGCACCGAGCGCGGCCTCCGGGAAGGAGATCGGCACCGTCACCTGGAGGTCGTCGGTGTCTCCCTTGCGGGAGAAGACGGGGTGGCCGCCGACCTTGACCGTGAGGATCAGATCGCCGGGGCCGCCCGGGCCGCTGTGGCCCTTGCCCCGCAGCTTGAGCTTCTGCCCGTCGCGCACGCCCTGCGGGACCTTGACCGTGGTGGTCTCGCCGTCGCCACGGCGCAGCCGCACCGTGGTGCCCTTGAGCATGTCGTCGAAGGAGATCAGCGTGGATGTGGTGAGGTTCTCGCCCTTGGCAGGCGGCTGAGGGGACTCGTAGCCGTCGAAGCCTCCGGCGCTGTAGCCGCCGCTGTAGCCCCCACCGCCGAAGCCGCCGCCTCCGAAGAGGTCCTCGAAGCTGAAGCCTCCACCGCCGCCGGTGGTGGTGTAGCGGGTGCGGGTGCGCCCGCCCCCTCCGAAGGCGTCGCCGAACAGGTCCTCGAAGCCCCCGCCTCCGGAGCCGCCGGCGAAGCGGGCGCCGGAGCCCATGGCGCGGATCTGGTCGTACTGCTGGCGCTCCTCAGGGTCTGCGAGGACGTCGTGCGCCTCGGAGATCTCCTTGAAGCGGGCCTCCGCCTCCGGGTCACCGGGGTGGCGATCCGGGTGATGCTTCTTGGCGAGCGTGCGGTAGGCCTTCTTGATCTCGGCGTCGGTCGCGTCCTTGGAGACGCCCAGAACGCCATAGAAGTCCTTGTCGATCCAGTCCTGACTGGCCATGACGCCTCCTTTCAGGGGCAGTTGACGGTGTCGGTGTGCGGCCGGCCCGCTTCTTCGGGGCCTGCCGGGGAGCTGACGGGGCCGCCCGCCGAGGCGGACGGCCCCGTCAGCTCAGGTGCTCGAGCCGCAGGCGGCGGCTCGGGGCGCGGTGCTCGTGAGCGCTCGGGCTCACTCGCCCGGGGCCACGGCCACCTGGGCCGCGCGCACCACGCGCCCGCCGACGCGGAAGCCGGAGCGCAGCACAAGCGAGACGTGATCCGCCTCGACGCCCTCGGCCGGCTGCTGCAGCACGGCCTCGTGCACGTTCGGGTCGAAGGCCTCCCCGACCGCGCCCACGCGCTCCAGGCCGCTGCGCTGCAGCGTGTCCTCGAGCTTCTCGGAGATCCGCGCGAAGGGGCCGTCGGTGATCTCCCCGGCCTGGCGGCCGGCGTCGATGTCGTCGAGCACCGGGATCAGCGAGCCGATGACATCGGCGACGACGTGGTCGCGCAGCTGCTCGCGCTCGCGCGCGGTGCGGTTCTTGTAGTTCACGAACTCGGCCTGCAGGCGGCGCAGGTCCTCGAGGCGCTCGCGGGCGAGGTCATCGCCCTCGGGCTGCTGGTCCTGATCGGCCTGGCGGGCCTCCTCGGTCTGCTCCGCGCCCAGGACGTCCTCCGGGGTCAGCGGCTGCTCTGCCGAGGTCTGCTCCTGATCCTGAGCGGGCTGCTCGGAATCGCCGGGCTCCTGGCCCTGCGAGCGCGGATCCTCTGGGTTGGTGGTCATATCTGGCTCCTCAAGCGGTGGGTCGCCGTGCCCGGCCGCTCGGCCTGCGGCTGCGGCGCACGACGGGGTGCGGATGCGGGTGAGGCCCGCCCGGCGCCGTCGCAGGTCCGTCGCTGCTGGGCGACGGATCCTGCGCGGCGCTCGGGCGAGCCTCAGGTGCGGGTCACTTCGAGGAGGAGTCGTCCGTCTCATCGTCCACGACCTCGGCGTCGACGATGTCCTCGTCCTCGTCCTGAGCGGGCTGCTCGCCTGCGGCAGCGCCCTCGGCGCCGTCCTGCGAGTACACGGCCTCGCCGATCTTGCCCATGGAGCCCTGCAGCTTCTCGACGGCCGACTCCACGGCGGAGTCGTCGTCGCCCTCGAGCGCGGTCTTCACCGCGTCGATGTCCGCCTGGACCTCGGTCTTGACGTCGTCCGAGAGCTTCTCGTCGTTGTCCTTGACGAGCTTCTCGGTCGAGTAGGCCAGCTGCTCGGCGTTGTTGCGCATGTCCGCGGCCTCGCGGCGCTTCTTGTCCGACTCGGCGTTGGCCTCGGCATCCTTGACCATGCGATCGATGTCCTCCTGGGACAGCGAGGTGCCGCCGGTGATCGTCATGGACTGCTCGGTGCCGGTGCCCTTGTCCTTGGCGGACACGTGCACGATGCCGTTGGCGTCGATGTCGAAGGTGACCTCGATCTGCGGCACGCCGCGCGGGGCCGGCGCGATGCCGGTCAGCTCGAACGTGCCCAGGTTCTTGTTGTCCCGGGTGAACTCCCGCTCGCCCTGGAAGACCTGGATCGAGACCGAGGGCTGGTTGTCCTCGGCGGTCGTGTAGACCTGCGAGCGCTTGGTCGGGATGGCCGTGTTGCGCTCGATCAGCTTGTTCATGACGCCGCCCTTGGTCTCGATGCCCAGCGACAGCGGGGTCACGTCGATCAGCAGCACGTCCTTGCGGTCGCCCTTGAGCACGCCTGCCTGGATGGCGGCGCCGATCGCGACGACCTCATCCGGGTTGACGCTCTTGCTGGGCTCCTTGCCGCCCGAGAGCTCCTTGACCTTCTCCACGACCGCGGGCATGCGGGTCGAGCCGCCCACGAGGACCACGTGGTCGATGTCCGAGACCTTGATCCCGGCCTCCGAGATGACATCCCGGAAGGGCTTCTCCACGCGGGCCAGCAGATCCGAGGTCAGGGACTCGAACTTGGCGCGGGTCAGGGTCTCATCCAGGTGCACCGGGCCCTCGCTGGTGACGGAGAGGTACTGCAGCGAGATGTTGGTCGAGGAGGCGGAGGACAGCTCCTTCTTGGCCTGCTCGGCGGTCTCCTTGAGGCGCTGCAGGGCGATCTTGTCCTTGGACAGATCCGCGCCGGTCTTGGACTTCACCTGCTCCAGCAGCCAGTCGACGATGCGCTGATCCCAGTCATCGCCGCCCAGGCGGTTGTCGCCGGCGGTGGCCGCGACCTGGATGGTGGAGAAGTCGTCGTCGTCCTTGCCGACCTCCAGCAGGGAGACGTCGAACGTGCCGCCGCCGAGGTCGAAGACGAGGATGTTCTCGTCCTCCTTGCCCTTCTCCAGGCCGTAGGCCAGGGCAGCCGCGGTGGGCTCGTTGATGATGCGCAGGACGTTCAGGCCCGCGATCTCACCGGCCTCCTTGGTGGCCTGGCGCTCGGCGTCGTTGAAGTAGGCGGGGACGGTGATGACCGCATCCGTGACGTCGTCGCCCAGGTAGGACTCGGCGTCCGTCTTGAGCTTCATGAGCGTGCGGGCCGAGATCTCCTGCGGGGTGTACTTCTTGTCGTCGATCGTGGTCGTCCAGTCCGTGCCCATGTGGCGCTTGACCGAGGCGATGGTGCGATCGACGTTCGTGACGGCCTGTCGCTTGGCGACGGCGCCCACGAGGGTCTCGCCGTCCTTGGAGAAGGCGACGACCGACGGGGTGGTGCGGGCGCCCTCCGCGTTGGCGATGACGACGGGCTCGCCGCCCTCCAGCACTGCGACGCAGGAGTTGGTGGTGCCCAGATCGATGCCGACTGCTCGAGCCATGGTGGTTCCTCCTTCTGCCGAAGCCTCTGACGGGGCTTTCGGATCTGTTCTGCGGTGCTCAATCTGCGAGCGGTTGCCGGATCCTTCAGCCCCGGACGGCCTCTCGTTGAGCTTTCTGGACTCAAGTATAGCCCTGCCAACCTTCATGTCAAGAAGACTTGAGTCAGTTCGTATCAACTTTCCGATGTGCCCGTGCACTCCGCTGTCCCGCGCTCGTCAGGGCCCGCTCATACGCCGCACATGCATGCCGCCTACACTGGAGCGCATGTATCGCATCGCAGTCGTGTGCACCGGCAACATCTGCCGCTCGCCGATGGCCGAGCTGGCCCTCGAGCGCGAGCTCGATCGCGCCGGGCTCGCCTCATCGGTCGAGGTGGACTCCGGGGGCATCTCGGACGAGGAGCACGGCAACCCCGTGGACCCCCGGGCGGCGCGGGTGCTCGAGCGCGAGGGGCTCGATCCCTCCGGGCACAGCGCCCGCCAGGTCACCCTGCAGTGGTTCGAGGACCACGACCTCCTGCTGGCCATGACTCCTGAGCACGCTCGGGCCCTGCGCGCCATGGCCCCGGAGGGCGCCCAGGACCGGGTGCGTCTGTACCGCTCCTTCGACCCGCAGGCCGCCGATCTGCCCGAGTCCGAGCAGGGCGTGGCGGACCCCTGGTACGGCGGGGCCGAGGGCTTCGAGAGCACGTGGGAGATGGTCGTCGACGCGCTGCCGGGGATCGTCGAGCACGCCCGCGAACAGGCAGGGGCCTGAGCCATGCAGGACGTCGAGCTGCACATGGACCCCGCGATCGCCGAGCGCAACCCCTCGGGCATCGCCCTCATGCATCAGCTCACCGAGCCGATCCACCGGCCCCACCTCATCGGGATCGACGGGCGCTCCGGAGCGGGCAAGACCTCGCTGGCCGGGCAGCTCGCGCAGGTGCTGTCCGTGACCCGAGATGTCGTGGTCTTCCACCTCGAGGACCTCTACCCGGGCTGGGACGGCCTGGATCGGGGCATCGCCATGTACGAGGAGTCCATCCTCTCCCCGCTGCGCGACGGCCGGGACGCCTACTGGACGGCGTGGGACTGGCTGGCCGACTCGCCGGGCGGACCGCGGCTGACCCGTGCTGCGGAGATCGTGGTCCTGGAGGGTGTGGGAGCCTGCAGCGCACCGGCGCGAGAGGTCCTCGACGTCTCCGTGTGGGTCGAGCTGCCGGAGGCCCAGCGCCGGGAGCGCGCCCTGAACCGCGACAGCGGCTTCGAGCCCTACTGGGACATGTGGGCCCAGCAGGAGCTGGACTACCTGCAGCGCGATCCCGTGTGGGAGTCCGCCACCATCATCCAGCCCGGCCCCACCGGCTGAGCCCTCGGCCTCACTGCCAGATGAAGCGGTGGGTCCCCAGCAGCTCGGAGACCGCCGGCGCGGCCGCCGCCGCTGCAACCGCGACCCCCAGCAGCAGGGCATCGGCCCGTCCGAAGCGCAGAGGTCGAGCCCAGGTGCGGCTGCCGGCGTCCACCACCCCGCCGAAGCCGCGCACCTCCATGGTCACGGCCAGCCGCGAGGCCCGCCGCAGGGACTGCACGAGCAGCCCGAACGCGCGCCCGCCCAGCTCCCGCACCGCCGCCAGGGGGGCTCGGGAGCCGCCGACGCCGCGTGCCCGACGAGCCGTCACGAGCACCTGCCACTGGTCGATCATGACCGTGACCAGGCGCAGCCCCACGAGCGCGGCCAGCACGACCCGCACCGGCAGCCGCATGGTCCGGGCAAGCCTGTCGGCCAGATCGGTCGGGTCGGTGCTCAGCAGCAGCATGACGCCCGGCAGGGCCAGGGCCAGCCCACGCAGCGCGATCGCGGCCCCGGCGGCGATCGAGCCCGAGGTCAGCTGCAGGGGCCCGGCACTCACCCACAGGTGCCCGCCGGCATCCGAGAGAACCGCGGTGCCCCAGCCCGAGAGCAGGGCGGCCACCAGCAGGGGCCAGATCCGCAGCAGCAGAGCACCGGGCCGCTGGCCGATCGCAGCCAGGCCCACGAGCTCCACGGCCAGGATCAGTCCGGAGGTCACGGGATCCGCCGAGAGCAGCAGCGCCAGGCTCAGCACCGCGACGGCCCCGAGCTTGGCCAGGGCGTCGCGGCGAGCCAGGGCGCCCCGCTGCCGAGCGGGCGCGCTCGTGGGCCGCGCTTCCTCCGTCGGCCGGGTCCGGGGTCGCACCGCGATCTCCTCGGCTCCTAAGGCGCGGACCAGGTCATCGTCATGGGTCACGACCACGACGCAGCGGCCCTGCCGCACCTGCTCGGCCAGCAACTCGACGACGGCCGCCCAGGTCACTGCGTCCTGCCCGAAGGTGGGCTCGTCCAGGATGAGGATCTGGGGTGCTGCAGCCATCACCGTGCCCACGGAGAGGCGGCGCTTCTGACCCCCGGAGAGGGTGAAGGGATTGGCCTCGGCGTGGGCCGAAAGATGCAGCCGCTCGAGCAGCTCATCCACGCGGCGGGCGATCTCGTCCTCGGGGACCCCGGCCCGGCGCGGGCCCACGGCGAGCTCCTCGCGCACCGTGCCGGTGAGGAACTGATGCTCGGGCTCCTGGAAGACCGTGCCGATGCGCTCCACAAGCTCCGGGCCGGACCATACCGAAGGATCGTTCGGCAGCCCTCCGGCGAGGCTGCCGGCAGCGCGCACCATACCGGCGCTCGGCACGAGCAGACCGGCCAGCGTCAGGGCCAGCGTCGACTTCCCGGCGCCGTTCGGCCCGGTCAGCGCGAACGCGCTGCCGGCGCGCAGGCGCAGGTCCACCGGCTGCGCCGCCGGGGCGCCGGCCCAGGCCCCGTCGGGCACCGCGTCACCGCGGCGCACGCGGCGACGGCGGCGGGAGAGCAGGCGCTGCGAGGGCTGCTCGCGTGAGACCTCGAGCCCGTCGGCGCGCAGGAGCAGCTCACCGGGGGCGGGGGCCGGGGCGACCGCGGCGGCGCGCTGGCCCGGCAGCCAGATGCCGGCGCGGCGCAGCTGCTCGCGCTGGGCCCCTCGGGCGCCGAGGACGTCCTCGGGGCTCCCGTCGGCCAGCACTCCCCGCGGCCCCAGGACCACGACGCGCTCCACCAGATCCGCCCAGACCTCGGTGCGGTGCTCGACCACGATCAGTGTGGCCCCGGTGTCCTCGACCACCGACTCGACCGCCCTGCGGACGGTCACCACCCCCTCTGGATCCAGGTTGGCCGTGGGCTCGTCGAGCAGCAGCAGGCGCGGGCGCATGGCGGTGATGCCGGCCAGGCCGAGGCGCTGCTGCTGCCCGCCGGACAGCGCCGAGGTGTCCCGGCTGCGGGAGATCTCCAGCCCCACGGCCCGCAGGGCGGCATCGGCTTGGTCCCAGATCTCCTCGGCGGGCACGGCCAGGTTCTCCGGGCCGAACGCGACGTCGTCGCCGGCCCTGGCCAGCAGGATCGAGGACTCCGGATCCTGCTGGAGCAGGCCGGTGACGACGCCGCGCTGGGCTGCGGGCTGTCCGTCCACGAGCAGTTCGCCGCGCGGGCCGCTGCCTCCGGAGGGCGCTGCGCGACCGCCGTCGGGCCCCGGCCCGGGGGCATCGTCCTCGGTGTCCGGGAGCACGCCCGCCAGGGCGTGCAGCAGCGTGGACTTGCCCGAGCCGCTGGCGCCCAGCAGCAGCACGCGCTGCCCCGCGGGGATCTCGAGGTCCACCTGCTCGATGGCTGGGGTCTTCCGACCCTCCGGCTGCCAGCCGAAGCCGCGCGCGAACACGGCGGCTCCGCCGCGCACGGCCCTGTCGGCTCCGTGCGTGCGAGCGGTCATCGACCGGAGGCCAGGCCCGAGAGCACTCCTGTGGAGCGCAGAGCGCGCGTCAGTGCCCACATGGCAAGACCGGCGATGACCGCCCCGGACACCGTGCCCAGCACGACGTAGACCGCCTGGTGGGCCATCGGCCACTCGTAGTAGTAGATCAGGCACTCGGTCAGTGTCCCGAGCGCTCCGGCGGCAGCGCCCGAGGCCACGGCCACGACCGGGCCGAAGCGGCGGTACCCGGCGGCCAGGAAGACGGCCTCCGCCGCCGCGCCCTGGATGAGACCGGAGAGCACGACCGTCATGCCGAAGTGGGTGCCCAGCAGCCCCTCGAAGCACGCCGCCAGCAGCTCGCAGGCCAGTGCTGCGCCGGGGCGGCGGATGATGAGGGCGGCCAGCGGTCCGGCCATCAGCCATCCGCCGACCAGCAGGCCGCCCGCCGGGGGATAGCCGACCGTGACGGCCTGGGAGAGGGGGTAGACCAGAGCGGACCAGGCCCAGAAGATCACGCCGCAGGCGGCGGCCAGCACTGCGAGGACCACGAGGTCGAGCACGCGCCACCTCAGGCGGGAGCGCGCGCTGCGCTGCGGGGAGCCGAAGGTTCCGGGGTCGCGGTCCGAGCGCGTATCGAGGCCGGATCCGCTGCTCATCTGACTGGTGCTGCGATGCTGCGTCATGGTGGTCCTCCTGGGGGCCCGGGGACGCCGCGGCGCCCCTGTCATCAGGAGGGGAGAAGCGCTTCTCGCGCGATGCTGCGTGGGCGGGCGCCCGCAGGAACGCGCGAGAAGCACCTCCGAGATGCTCGACTTCCTTCGCCGGTGCTAGCCGGAGCAGGTTCGAGGGTCTGCGGCGGACCGCACTCTCAGCGCCCTCGGGCGCTCCCCTGTCGTGTGCCTGGGATCCTACGCCAAACGCGCAGCACATGCAGGTCACCCTCAGCCGGACCCGGAACGGATGAAGGCGCCGGGAGCACACGGCTCCCGGCGCCTTCGCCATCGATCAGCAGGCCGCGCGCAGCGGCCAGCCCGGACCGGTCGAGATCAGCCGCGGCCCTTGGCCTTCTCCTGCGCCTTGAGCTCGGCCTTCTCGCGCTGCTCGGCGACCTGGCGGTTGACCAGGGTCCGCACGACCGTGGTCAGCACACCGCTGACCACGGCGAACAGGACGATGTCGAGCCAGCGGTCCTCACGGGGGTCGTCGCCCTTGGACGGGACCTGGCGGCCGGTGACCTTCTTCCACGTGGCGTCGAGGCCCTTTGTGGCGGCCTGCACGCCCAGCACGGACGCGCCGGTGCCGATGAGTCCCATGATCTTGGGGTTCATGTCATCTCCTACCCCGAGTGAGCCACTCGGGAGATCGCGGAACCGGCGCCTCAGCCGGCGCCGGAGGTTCGGTGCTCACCCTAGCGCGCTCGGCGAGCCGTTGCGGATCACGACGGGCGGTCCGCGCCGCCCTGCGACTCGGCGGTGTCGGCCTCGTCCAGGGCTGCGGCCAGGTCATCGGCGATCAGCGTCTCATCGAGCACGTGCTTGGTCCGATAGCTCGAGCGCCCCACCATGTGCGCCGAGACCGGCGCCGTGAGCAGCATCAGGGCCCAGCCCAGCAGGGCCAGCGGCAGCAGCGTCCACTCGCGGGAGTGGATCACCACGGCCAGCAGCATGCACAGCAGACCGAGCACCTGCGGCTTGGTGGCCGCGTGCATCCGCGACAGGACGTCCGGCAGCCGGATCAGGCCGAGGCCGGCCGTCAGGGACATGAGGCAGCCCACGAGCAGCAGCACGCCCACGACGATGTCGAGCACGAGGTCCATGGGATCCATCAGCGGTGTCCCTCCTTCTCGGACGGGGCGGGCTTCTGCATCGGGGCGGGCCGGTGATCCTGCTCGGCCCGCTCGCCCTCGACCGGCTCCTTGGTGGCGCCCTCATCGGTCTGGCCCGTCTTCCGTGGCCGCGTGGGCTGGACGAACCGCGCCACAGACACCGAGCCGATGAAGCCCAGCAGCGAGACGGTCACGATGACCATCATGTAGTCGGAGTGATCGCTCCAGACCATCTCCAGGGCGATCGCGGCGACCACCACGGAGAGCAGGACGTCGCTGGAGAGCACGCGGTCCAGCAGCGAGGGTCCCTTCACCAGTCGGTACAGCACGCCGGCGGCCCCACCGGCGAGCATCACGAGGCACACGGCCATGACGATGGTGCTCATCGGCTCTGCTCCTCATCCCGTCGTTCGGCCTTCGATCTGTGGGCGTAGCCCGCCCAGCTGCGCAGCACGGCCCGGGGGTTGAGTCCACGGCCCTTCTGGGCGTCCTCGCGCCGCAGCGCGGCGTAGTCCTCCGGAGAGCCCATCATGCGGATCCAGGCAGCCTCGGTGTTGCGCACGGACTCCCGGAAGTGCTCGATGTCCTCGTCGTCGTGCACGTCCAGGACGTGGAAGTAGAGGGTCGCGTTCGGACGGTCCACCTCCAGCAGCACCGAGCCCGGGATCAGTCCCATGGTGCTTCCGGTGGCCGTGAGGATCAGATCGGAGTGCGAGCGCATCTGCACGGCGGTCACCGACGAGGAGGCCCTGGGCCCATGGGCGATCACGGTCCACATGACCTCGAAGCTGGCGCGGATGACCTGCCACAGGAAGGTGACGAACAGGGTCACGGCGTGCAGCACGTTGAAGCGGCTGGACAGCTGCACGGGCGGCAGTGCCAGCGCCCGGGTGACCAGCAGGGACAGCACGAGTCCCACCAGGAGGTTCTTGGCCGTCAGCTCGCCCCACAGCACGGCCCATACGAGCATGAGCCACAGGATCAGGGGGATCTCCACGGCCCAGCGGTGCTCGCGCCGCCGGGGCCGGGCGGATGAGGACCCGCGGGATGTCGCTGTCGAGCTCACTGATCTGCCTCCTCGGACTGCTCGGAGCCCTGCCGCTGCGCGTCGGCCTCGGCCGAGGGCCGCGAATCCGTGCCGTCGTAGACCTCGCGCTGGATGCCGGCGCCGCTGTCCTCGCCCACATCCTCCCCGTACTGCTCGCCCTCCGGCACGCTCGGTGCGGCAGGGTCGTCGGAGCTCGGGTCCTCGCCGTCGTCCACGACGCCGCGCGGTCCCGATTCGTCGCCGAAGACCGCCTCGACGTAGCGCTCGGGGTGCATGAGGTTCTCCGCGGCGTTGTCGGCCACCGAGAACAGCGGTCCCGCGAAGACCGTGAGGGCGACCCCGACCGCCACGAGCATCCCGGTGGGCATCACCATGAAGAACGGCATGAGCTGCACGTTGCTGCGACCGGCCCACCGGCCGCCGCCCTCGGCCTCCATGGACACCGAGGCGGCGCTGCGGGGCCCGTGCTCCCGTGCCTCGTCCCGGGAGACCAGCAGGACCGGATCCGGGTAGTCGGCGTCGTCGGGGGCGCGCAGGAACGCCTTGTTCCAGATGCGCATCAGGGCCATCAGCGTCAGCAGCGAGGTGAGCACGGAGCCGGCGATCACGACCCAGATGGCCCAGCCGCCCTGGTCGGTGCCCGCCTGGATCAGGCCCACCTTCCCCAGGAAGCCGGAGAACGGCGGGATGCCGCCCAGGTTCAGCGCGGGGATCATGAACAGCAGGGCCAGCAGCGGTGACAGCCCGACCAGACCGCCCAGGCGGTCCGTATTGGTCGACCCGCCCCGGCGCTCGATCAGACCGGCCACCAGGAACAGGCTGGTCTGGATGATGATGTGGTGGACCACGTAGTAGAGCACCGCGGCCAGCGCGGTCTGCGAGCCGACCGCGATGCCGAAGATCATGTAGCCGATGTGGCTGACCAGCGTGAACGACAGCAGTCGCTTGATGTCGATCTGGGCCAGCGCTCCCAGGATGCCCACGACCATGGTGAGCAGGGAGACCCACAGCAGCAGCTGGTCCGCTCTGTCCCCGGGGAACAGCAGCGTCTCCGTGCGGATGATCGCATAGACGCCGACTTTGGTGAGCAGTCCCGCGAACACGGCCGTGACGGGTGCCGAGGCCGTGGGGTAGGAGTCGGGCAGCCAGAACGACAGCGGGAAGACCGCGGCCTTGATGCCGAAGGCGATCAGCAGCATCAGGTGCAGCTGCATCTGCGTGCCCAC
Organism: Kocuria sp. CPCC 205260; assembly: GCF_040981045.1. Classification (NCBI taxonomy): domain Bacteria; kingdom Bacillati; phylum Actinomycetota; class Actinomycetes; order Micrococcales; family Micrococcaceae; genus Kocuria; species Kocuria sp. CPCC 205260. The sequence goes on along the minus strand of NZ_JAVKPT010000008.1, from coordinate 73,632 downwards.
CGGCAGATCGCCGAGCTTCACGGCCAGATCCGCCATGTTCACGGTGCCGGTGGCCGCGTAGATCATCGCGATGGCGATCAGGAACAGGACCGAGGAGATCACGGAGACGACCACGTAGGTCACGCCGGCCCGGATGCGCTGGGCCGTGCCGCCCATGGTCATCAGGACGTAGGAGGCCATCAGCAGGATCTCGAAGCCCACGTACAGGTTGAAGAGATCACCCGCCAGGAACGCGTTCGAGACGCCTGCGACCAGGATCAGGAACGTGGGGTAGAAGATCGAGATGGGGCCGTCGTCGTCGCCGTCGGCGATGCCCTGCCCGGTCGCGAACAGCAGCACCGCCAGCGAGACCAGGGTCGAGACCACGAGCATGATGGCCGAGAGCTGGTCCACGACCAGCACGATGCCGAACGGGGCCTGCCACCCGGCGATGTTGATCGAGGTGGGGGCCGACTCCCATGCCGTGGCCAGCACGAGGCACTCGGCCAGCAGCGTCAGCGACAGCGACACGATCGCCACGAAGCGCTGGGCCCGGTTGCGGCGCACCAGCACCAGCGACAGCGCCGCGCCCAGGAAGGGCAGGACGATGGCCAGCGGAGCGAGCTGGATGATGTCGAAGCTCACCGCCGTCCCTCCTTGCGCTGACGCCGCCGCTCAGCGGACTCATGCTCCCTGCGGTGGCGTGCCAGCTCCTCGGCCCTCTCCTTCTCGTGCTTGTCGATCTCGTCGTCGTCGAACTCCGAGTCCTCCTCGGGCACCTCGGCGTCCAGCTCCTCGTCGTACGACGACTGGACTGCCACGCGGCGGTCCTCGGCGTCGTCAGTGATCTCATCGCGATGGGAGAGCACCCAGGAGCGGTAGATCATGCCGAGCAGGAACGCGGTGATCGCGAAGCCGATCACGATCGCCGTGAGCACGAGCGCCTGCGGCAGCGGGTCCGAGTAGGCCCTCGGGTCCAGACCTGAGTCGTAGAGCGGCGAGCGCCCTGGCAGCCCTCCGGTGTGCAGCAGCAGCAGGTTGGTGCCGTTGGTCAGCAGCATGATGCCCAGCAGCACGCGGGTCAGCGAGCGCTCGAGCAGCATGTAGACGCCCACGGCGTAGAGCACGCCCATGACCACCAGCATGGTGAGGTTCAGGCTCATCGTCGTCCCTCCCCCGTCCGGTCGTCATCGGTGCTCGTGCGCTTGCCGGCGCTGAGGATCTGCTGCCGGTCCATGCCCCCGCCGCCGAAGTCCTTGAGGTCGGTCTCGGAGACGGTGACGTCCTGCGTGGCGTCGCTCTTGGTCAGGTCGACGTCGTCGCTGGCCTCTTCGCGCAGGACGGTGATCGCCCCGGTGCTGCCCGGGTCCGAGGAGGGGCGGCGCACCACGCGGATGCGGGCACCGCCGCGACCGGCGGCACGACGACGGCGGCGCAGCGCCTCGTCCTCGGTGTGCCGATCGATCTGCCCGCCGAGCGAGCGCAGGACGTCCAGGACCATGCCCACGACCACCAGGTAGACGCCGACATCGAAGATCATGGCGGTCACGAACTTCACCTCGCCGATGATCGGCCAGGTCCACTCGAACGTGTAGCTCTGCATGATCGAGCCGCCGAAGAAGATCGGGGCTATGGCGTAGACCGCGGCAATGGCCAGGCCCAGGCCCAGCATGGTGCCCGCGTTGATGGGCGTCGAGCGCCACAGCTCGTAGCGCCCGCCCGCGAGATAGCGCAGCGTGAGCGCCAGACCGGCGGTCAGGCCGCCGGCGAATCCGCCGCCGGGGAGGTTGTGACCGGCGATCAGGAAGTACAGCGAGACCATGATGATCGTGTGGAACAGCAGCCGGGTCACGATCTCGAGCACGATCGAGCGCCGCTCCGGGGACAGCGTGCGCCCGGCCACTATGTAGGGATCGTCCTCGTCGCCGCGGAAGGACCGCGAGGCGCGGTCGAACTCGGTCTCGAAGCTGCGCGCGGTGATCTCGGCGCGCTGGCGGATCTGGCGGATCTGCCCGGTGCTGGGCTGAGCCGTGGCGTGCGGGCGGTCCCGGCGCCCGAGCACGAAGATCAGCGAGGCGATGCCGGTGGCTGCCAGGACCAGCACGGAGATCTCCCCGAACGTGTCCCACACGCGGATGTCCACGAGCAGCACGTTCACGACGTTCGCGCCGTCGCCCTCCTCGTAGGCCAGCCGCGGCATGGCGAACGAGACCGGGGACTCGGTGCGCGAGGCCATGGAGAAGGCCGCCAGCAGCATCATGAAGCCGCCGAAGAGGATCGCGATGATGGCCCGCGGCAGGCGGGTGCGATCGGCCTTGCGGTCCCACACGGGCGCCGGCAGGGTCCGCAGCGCCAGCACGAAGGCCACCAGGGCGATGGTCTCCACGAGGGTCTGGGTCAGCGCGAGGTCCGGAGCGCCCTGCAGGGCGAAGGTCAGCGCCAGGCCGTAGCCCGTCACGGAGACGAGCAGCACGGCCAGGAAGCGCTTGCCCGCGCGCAGCACGGCCAGGCACGCGCCGATGATCAGCGCGGCCGCCACGAGCTGTCCCCACGAGTCCGCGATGCGCATGGAGCCCAGCGGCGGGGTCTCGTAGAGGAACAGGACGGTGACCGGCACGACGATCGCCGTGATCAGGATGACCGAGAGGTAGAAGCTCAGCGAGCCCCTCTGGGTCTTGCCCGTGACCCACACAGCCAGCTTGTCCAGGGAGTCGATGACCTCGCGGTAGATCCGCTCGGCCGGGGTCATGTGCGGCAGGGAGTGCAGCACCGCGGCCAGCGTGCGGCGATTGGCGTGCATGAGGAGCCCGAGCGCGATGATCCCCAGCGAGATCAGCAGCGCGCCGTTGATGCCGTGCCACAGCGCCAGGTGCAGCGTGGCCTCGCCGGCGAACTCGCCCACCCAGGGCAGCAGCGAGTGCTCGACCGGTCCGGGCACGAAGCCGTAGACGATCGTCAGGACGGTGAGCACCACGGCAGGGGCCACGAAGGAGCGGGCTGCGTGGTGGGCCGGGGTGCGCATGGGCCGGCCGTCCTCGCCCGTGGGCAGCTGGGCGAACGCGCTGCGCTTGACCCCGAAGGCGCCCCACACGAAGCGGGCCGAGTACACGACGGTGAACACCGAGCCGAGGATCACGCCGAGCAGGCGGATCCAGGCCAGGGCGTCTCCCGTGTCCGCCTGGACGTCGTGGAGCAGGGTGCCGAGCACGGCCTCCTTGGCCACGAAGCCCCCGAACGGCGGGACGCCTGCCATCGAGGCCGCCGCGATGATCGCCACGACCAGCAGGACGGGCATCTGGCGACCGACCTCGGAGAGCTTGCGGATGTCTCGGGTGCCGGTTTCGTGGTCGATGATCCCGACCGTGAGGAAGAGGGTCGCCTTGAACAGCGCGTGGCCCACGAGCAGCGCCATGCCGGCCAGGGCGGCGTCGGGGGTGCCGACGGACAGGACCAGGATCATGAAGCCCAGCTGGGACACGGTGCCGTAGGCCAGCAGCAGCTTGAGGTCGTACTGGCGCATGGCGACCCAGCCGCCGAAGACCATGGTGCCGACGCCCAGCGTGAGCAGCATGGGCTGCCAGGCGGCGGTGTCCGAGTAGCCCGGGGCCAGCCGGGCCACCAGGTAGACGCCGGCCTTCACCATGGAGGCGGCGTGCAGGTAGGCCGAGACGGGCGTGGGGGCGGCCATGGCCTCGGGCAGCCAGAAGTGGAACGGGATCAGCGCCGACTTGGTTACAGCGCCCACGAGCAGCAGCGCGATCGCGACGTCGATGATCGGCCCGTGCGAGGCCAGCTGCGGACCCATGGCCACGAGCTCGGAGATCCGGTAGGTGCCGGCGCTCTGCCCCAGCAGGATGACGCCCACGAGCATGGTCAGGCCGCCGGCGGTCGTGATGATCAGGGCCTGCATGGAGGCGCGACGAGCCGAGAGCCGGACGCGGGCATACCCGATGAGCAGGAACGACAGGACGGTCGTGATCTCCCAGAAGATGAACAGAAGCAGGAGATCATCGGCCACGACGAGCCCGTACATGGCCCCGGCGAAGGCGACCAGCTGCGCGCCGAAGGAGCCCGTGTCCGGAGAGTCCTCCGAGAAGTAGCGGGCGCAGTAGGCCAGCACGAGCGCACCGATGCCCAGCACGATCAGCGACATCACCCACGCCAGGGAGTCGGTGCGCAGGGCGATCGCCAGGTCCATGGTGGGCAGCCAGGGGATCACCTGCTGCCACTGCCCGGAATGCGCGGCCCCGCCCTGCAGCAGCACCCAGATGAACGAGGCCGCCGGCACCGCCGCGATGACGTAGAAGGCGGACCGGCCGAAGCGGGTGAACAGGAGCGGTGCGAGCAGAGCGATGGCTGCGTGGGCTATCAGCACTGCCAGCACGTGCGCCTCCGTTGCGGCTCGAGGAGTCGACGACCAGCGGCTCTGCAGGCCGGCCGATCGGTCGAGGGACCGGCGACGAGGGCAGCGGCTCGTAAGTCGTCTTGCGGGGTCGTCTTGCGGGGAACTGCCCAGCAGACTACCAACTCGCCGGCAGGCCCCGCCGTGCCCAGGGCCACCTTCACCTTGTCGCGAAATCGTCCGACGGCCGCCGTCACCCCTAGTCTTCAGCATCATGGAATCCACTGCGCGGCCCGCGGCCGTCGATCCGACGGTTCCCCCTGCTCCGCTGTCCCCCGCCGGGCCCGGCGCCCTGCGCTCCTGGTACCTCTACGACGCCGCGATCTCCGTGATCGATGCGCTGATGATCACGTTCGTCTTCGGGACGTACCTGACGTCAGGGTCCTTCGGCAGCACCGAGCACGCCACGCAGATGCTGTCCCGGGGAACGGTCGTGGCCGCGGTGATGATCGCCGTGGCGGCTCCGCTGATCGGCTGGCTCTCCGACCGCAGCGGCCGCCGATCGACCGGCATCGCCGTGTTCACAGGGATCTGCGCGGCGTGCACGGCAGCCTGCTTCCTCGTGCGCCCCGAGGAGCAGCTGCTCATGCTCGGCGTCGTCCTGCTCAGCGCCGCCAACGCGGCCAAGGAGCTCGCCGTCGTGGACTACTACGCGGCCCTTCCCGGGCTGACCTCCCCGGAGTCGATCGGACGCGTCAGCGGACGCGGCTGGGCTGTCGGCTACATCTTCTCGATCCTGGCCACCGCGTTCGTGCTGTTCGGCTTCATCACGCCCGGCTTCGTGGGGCTGCCCACGGACGAGGCCCTCAACGTCCGGGCGGTCGCCCTGTTCTGCGCCGTGTGGTGCGTCGTCCTGGCTGTCCCGCTGATCGTGAGCCTGCGCCGCATCGAAGTCCGGTGTCCCAGCCACCGGGTCCCGGGCACCGGCGGCGGAGCTCTGGCTCCCTACCGGGAGATCGTGCGCATGGTGGTCCACCTCTGGCGCACAGATCGTCGGGCGCTGCACTTCCTCGCGGCCTCGGCCGTGTTCCGCGACGGCCTGTCCGCCGTGTTCGCCTTCGGCGGCCTGATCGCTGCGGGGACCTTCGGGTTCAGCCTCACCGAGGTCATGATCTTCGCGATCGCGGGCAACCTGATCGCGGGCCTCGGTGCACTGCTGGGCGGCCAGCTCGACGACCGCCTGGGTCCCAAGCCGGTGATCGTCGCCGCACTGGCCCTGGTCGCCGTGGCCGGCACCGCCCTGATGCTGCTCGAGGGCAAGGGGGCCTTCTGGGTCTGCGGCCTGGCGCTGTGCGTGGCGGTCGGCCCGGCCCAGGCCTCGTCGCGGTCCTATCTGGGGCGGCTGACCACCGAGGGCACGGAGGGCTCCCTCTACGGGCTCTACGCCACGACCGGGCGTGCGGTGAGCTTCCTGGCCCCACTGCTGTTCGGGACGGCCATCGGCGTCTTCGGTGAACAGCGCTACGGGATCCTGGGCATCGTGGCCGTCGTCCTGCTGGGCCTTCTCATGATGATCGGGCTGCCCACGCGGCCCCGGCCCGCCGTGGCCGCCGCCGAAGCGGTCTCCACCGCGCACACCGCCTGAGTCCTGCAGCATGCGGCTGCGCACAGCAGCCCGCACCGCCCGAGTGCTCCTCAGCGCGGCAGCTGCGTGCGGTGGAAGCTCAGGTGCGAGCGCGAGGCCGTGGGTCCGCGCTGGCCCTGGTAGCGGTTCTGGTGATCCCCCGTGCCGTAGGGCTCCTCGGCGGACGACGACAGCCGGAAGAAGCACAGCTGCCCGACCTTCGAGCCCGGCCACAGCTTGATCGGCAGCGTGGCCATGTTGGACAGCTCGAGGGTCACGTGCCCCGAGAAGCCCGGGTCGATGAAGCCCGCGGTCGAATGCGTCAGCAGGCCCAGGCGCCCCAGCGAGGACTTGCCCTCGAGCCGGGCGGCGATGTCGTCGGGCAGGCTCACGCACTCGTAGGTGGAGCCCAGCACGAACTCGCCGGGATGCAGCACGAAGGGCTCCTCCGGATCCACCTCCACGAGCCGGGTCAGCCCCGGCTGCTCGATCGACGGGTCGATCACGGCGTGCTTGTGGTTGTCGAAGAGCCGGAACCATCGATCCAGGCGGACGTCGATGCTCGAGGGCTGGATGAGGTCGAGGTCGCAGGGCTCGAGCCGGACCCGCTGGGCCTCGAGCTCGGCGCGGATATCGCGATCGGAGAGCAGCACGGCTGCCACGGTAGTCCACGCGGGCGCCCGACGCATTGGCGCCGTGTCGTGGACTGCGCTAGAGTCGGCGTTCGTCGCGCGGCTGTAGCTCAATGGTAGAGCGCACGCTTCCCAAGCCTGATACGCGGGTTCGATTCCCGTCAGCCGCTCTCTCGTCGGCCTGCGCCGACCGCGCCCGCAGACCCTCCGGTCTGCGGGCGCTTCTCATCGGAAAGGCCCGTCCCGCTGCGGACGGGGCGCTTCGTGCGGCCGCAGCCCCGACGCCACACGCATATGCCGTCAGCGGCATCCGAGCTTCCCCGCACCCCTGCTCGCGTCTCGTGAAAGGCAGCCATGCTGCGCACCATGTTCACCGGCAAGATCCACCGCGCGACCGTGACCCACGCGGATCTGCACTACGTGGGCTCCGTGACCGTCGACCTGGACCTGCTCGAGGCCGCCGACATCCTCCCGGGCCAGCTGGTCCACATCGTCGACATCACCAACGGGGCGCGCCTGGAGACCTACACGATCCCCGGCGAGCGCGGCTCGGGCGTGATCGGCATCAACGGCGCCGCCGCCCACCTCGTGTCCGTGGGCGACCTCGTGATCCTGATGGCCTACGCCCAGATGGACGACCAGGAGGCCCGCACGTACGAGCCGCATGTCGTCCATGTGGATGCCGGCAACCGCATCGTGCACCTGGGACAGGACCCCGCCGAGGCCGTCGTCGGGGACGTGAAGACCCCCGATCACGCCGTGAGCTCCCCGGACGCGCGCGCCGAGCTGGGCGAGCGCGGCTGAGATGGCCGGGGTCCTCGCGGGATTCGCGGTCATCTGGATCATCATCCTGGTGGGGGCCATCGTCTACCGCGCGGGGATCCTGGGCGATGCCGGCCAGCGCTCCCTGAGCGCCTTCTCCTTCTGGGTGGCCTCCCCCTGCCTGCTGTTCCTGACGGTCTCCGGGGCGGACGTCTCCCAGATCTTCTCCGCCCCGCTGCTCGTGGCCCTGGTCTCCGCCTGGGCCACCGCCTCGCTGTGGTGGGGCTTCGCCTTCGCACGGCGCGCCCTGCGGCGGCGGGATCAACGGGATCGGGCCGCGCAGAGCCTCCCCTCGGCCGACGACGACGGCAGCTCCATCGAGCGCCGCGGCGCCCAGGGCGGACGCGCGCGGCTGGGCTCCGTGATCATGTCCGGACAGTCCGCCTCGATGGTCAACTCCGCCAACCTGGGCATCCCGCTGACGACCTTCGTGCTCGGCGATGCCTCGGCCGTCGTGCCCGTGATCCTGTTCCAGCTGGCGATCTACACGCCCATCTACCTGGCCCTCATGGACATCGCAGTGCTCGGGCGCCGCCCGAACCCGCTGTCGCTGCTGCGCTCTGTGGCCACGAATCCCATGATCCTGGGCTCGCTGCTCGGCGTGGTCTTCTCGGCCACCGGCTGGCAGCTGCCGACCGTGGCCCACCAGCCGATCGAGCTGATCTCCGGGGCGGCCATCCCGTGCATGCTCGCCGCGTTCGGGATGTCGCTGGTCTCCCACCGCCCGCTGCAGGGCACTCGCGCCCACCGCCAGGAGGTCGCGCTGCTCTCCGCGCTGAAGCTGATCGCCCAGCCCGTCCTGGCCTGGCTGTTCGGCCTCGCCCTGGGCCTGGACCCCGCCATGCTCTACGGCGTGGTCCTGATGGCGGCGCTGCCGACGGCGCAGAACGTCTATGTGGCGGCCGTGCGCTATCGCAGCGCTGAGGCCGTGACCCGCGACGTCGTGCTCGTGACCTCCGTGGCCGCCATGGGGACCATGGCCGTCGTGGCCCTGCTGCTCGCCTGAGCCGCCCCCGTTCACCTGCCGTTGCGCGACTTTCGGGGACTCGCCCAGATGATTGTGTGCCAATTCACATCTGGGAGTATTCTGGGCCGTGGAGGTGCCTGCCGTGTCCACGGTGCGCCTCGCACGAATCGAGCACACGGAGGAACCTCGTGAGAGCAGAGCACCATCGGCGAAGGCTGCGCACCGCAGCGCTCGCCTCGATCGGAGCACTGATGCTGGCGGGCTGCGCATCGGATGATGGCGGTCCCACCGAGCTGACGTGGTACATCAACCCGGACAACGGGGGGCAGGCCACGATCGCCGAGCAGTGCTCCGCGGACTCGGGCGGGAAGTACACCATCACCACCTCGCTGCTGCCGCGCGATGCCGCCACGCAGCGCGAGCAGCTGGCCCGCCGCCTGGCTGCCGGCGACAGGTCCATGGACATCATGTCCCTGGACCCGCCCTTCATCCCCGAGCTGGCCGAGCCGGGCTTCCTGGCCGCACCGCCGCAGGAGCTCGTGGAGACAGCTACGCAGGACACCCTCGAGGGCGCCCAGGCCGGTGCGCAGTGGGACGGCGAGTACGTCTCCATCCCGTTCTGGGCCAACACGCAGCTGCTGTGGTACCGCAAGTCCGTGGCCGAGGCCGCCGGGCTGGACATGACCCAGCCCGTGACGTGGGAGCAGATCATCACGGCCGCGAAGGACCAGGACAAGTACCTGGGAGTGCAGGGCGTGCAGGGCGAGTCCATGACCGTGTGGGTCAACAGCCTCGTGGAGTCCGCCGGCGGCTCGATCGTGGAGGGCGACCCCGCCTCGGTCGACACCCTGGAGCTCGCGCTCGATTCCGAGGCCGGGGGCAAGGCCGCAGGCATCGTCGGGACGATCGGCGAGGAGGGACTGGGCGGTCCGGGCATCGACACCCAGGACGAGAACGCCGCCATGGAGCAGTTCCGCGGCGAGAAGGGCTCGTTCATGGTCAACTGGCCGTTCATCTACTCCGCCACCCAGGGCGCTGTCGCGGAGGGCTCGGTCGAGCAGTCCGTGATGGACGACATCGCCTGGACCACCTGGCCCCGCGTGGACGCGGACACCCCGTCGGCTCCCCCGCTGGGCGGCATCAACCTGGGCGTGGGCGCCAGCTCCGAGAACCAGGACCTGGCATGGGAGGCCATCGAGTGCATCTCGGACCCGGCCAACCAGGCGCAGTACATGGTCTCCGACGGCAACCCCGCCTCCTCCTCCTCTGCCTACGAGGACAAGGCCGTGCAGGAGGCCTACCCCATGTACGAGGCTATCCGCGAGTCCCTGGACAGCGCCGCCCCGCGCCCGCAGACCCCGTACTACAACGAGATCTCCTCCGGCATCCAGCAGGAGTGGACCCCGATCCATGAGGTCAACGAGAACACCCCGGCGAACTCGCAGGAGTTCATCGACTCCGTCCTGAAGGGAGAGTCGCTGCTGTGAGCACCTCGACTCAGGGCCGCCGACGGCCCGCCTCCGCCCCGGTCTCCGACCGGCTGAAGTCCGAGCGCCGCCTCGGCTGGCTGCTGGCCGGACCGGCCTTCGCGGTCATGCTGCTGGTGACCATGTACCCCATCATCCAGGCGCTGTTCGACTCGCTGTTCTCCTACCGCCTCACGGCCCCGGATGACCGCGAGTTCATCGGCCTCCAGAACTACTGGACGGTCCTCACGGACGGTGTGTTCTGGAAGGACCTGTGGGTCACGTTGCTCATCACGCTCGTGACCGTCGCCGTGGAGCTCGTGCTCGGCTTCGCGCTGGCGCTGGTCATGCACTCGGCGATCAAGCAGCTGCGCGGCCTGCTGCGCACCGTGATCCTGGTGCCCTACGGCATCATCACGGTCGTGTCGGCCTTCGCCTGGTTCTACGCCTTCGACATCAACACCGGCTACGTGAACTCGTGGTTCGCCTGGCTGCCGGTCATCGGCCCGGACTTCAACTGGTTCGGCCAGAGCTGGTCCGCGCTGCTGGTGATCATGGCCTCCGAGATCTGGAAGACCACGCCGTTCATCTCCCTGCTGCTGCTCTCGGGCCTGGCGCAGGTGCCGAACGAGCTCGGCGAGGCCGCCAGGGTCGACGGCGCCGGCTGGTGGGAGCGCATGGTCAAGGTGACCATCCCCTCCATGAAGGCCGCCATCATGGTCGCGGTCGTCTTCCGCGCCCTGGATGCCTTCCGCATCTTCGACAACATCTACATCATGACCAACGGCCAGTACGGGACCGAGTCGCTGTCGCTGCTGGCCTACCGCACCTCGATCACCCGTCTGGAGATCGGCCTCGGCTCGGCGATCTCCGTGATCCTGTTCATCTGCGTCCTGCTGATCGCCGTCGTGGCCATCAAGGGCTTCAAGGTGGATCTCACCGGAAGGAAGGGCTGATCCCATGACCGGCAAGCAGAAGCTCGGCTGGGCGGTCATCACCGTCCTCGTCCTCGTGTGGTGCCTCTTCCCGGTGCTCTCGATCCTCATGAACTCCTTCAAGTCCGCCTCGGACCTGACCTCGGGCGGGTTCATCCCCACCCAGTTCACGTGGGAGAACTACGAGATGATCTTCGTGGGCTCGGCCCAGGACCTCTTCGTCCCGGCGCTGCGCAACTCGATCGGCATCACGCTGATCGCCACGGCGATCGCCGTGGTGCTGGCGACCCTGTGCGCCTACGCCATCGCCCGCCTGGACTTCCGCGGCAAGTCCCTGATCCTCACGACCTCGCTCATGGTCTCCATGTTCCCCGTCGTGTCGATCGTGACCCCGCTGTTCAACATGTGGCGCCAGATCGGGCTCTACGACACCTGGCTGGGCCTGATCCTGCCGTACCTGTCGCTGACCCTGCCGATCTCCATCTGGACGCTGGCGGCCTACTTCCAGCAGATCCCGTGGGATCTGGACTCCGCGGCCCAGGTCGACGGCGCCACCACCCTGCAGTCCTTCCGCAAGGTGATCGTGCCCATGGTGACCCCGGGCATCTTCACGACCGCGATCATCGCGTTCTTCATCGCCTGGAACGACTTCGTGTTCGGCATCGGCCTGACCTCGACCTCGGCGGCCCGCCCCGTGCCGGCCGCACTGGGCTTCTTCACCGGCGCCTCGCAGTTCGAGGACCCCGCCGGCGCCATCTCCGCCGCCGCGATCGTGGTCACCATCCCGGTGGTCCTGCTGGTGCTGCTGTTCCAGCGCCAGATCGTCGCCGGCCTCACCCAGGGCGCCGTCAAGGGCTGACCCCCGGCACGGACCCGAAACCACACTTCCTCCCCACGAGAGGCGCACAGCACCATGGCATCCATCACCATCGACAATCTCGTCAAGAAGTACGACGACGGCTTCCCCGCCATCAAGGGCGTCAGCATCGACGTCGCCGACGGCGAGTTCCTGATCCTCGTCGGCCCGTCCGGCTGCGGAAAGTCCACCCTCCTGCGCATGGTCGTGGGTCTGGAGGACATCACCGACGGCGAGCTGCGGATCGACGGGACCCGCGTCAACGAGAAGCAGCCACGAGAGCGCAACCTCTCGATGGTCTTCCAGAACTACGCCCTGTACCCGTTCCTGACCGTGTACGAGAACATCGCGTTCCCGCTGCGCCTGGCCAAGGGCTCGGACAAGCTCTCCGAGGACCAGATCGACGCCAAGGTCCGCGAGGCCTCGCGCCTGCTGGATCTCGACGATCACCTGGAGCGCAAGCCCGGCAACCTGTCCGGCGGTCAGCGCCAGCGCGTGGCCATGGGCCGCGCGATCGTGCGCGAGGCCGACGCCTTCCTGTTCGACGAGCCGCTGTCCAACCTGGACGCCAAGCTGCGCGGTCAGATGCGCACCGAGATCGCGCAGCTGCAGCGCCGTCTGGGCATCACCTCGCTGTACGTGACCCACGATCAGACCGAGGCCATGACCCTGGGCGACCGCGTGGCTGTGCTGAAGAAGGGCGAGCTGCAGCAGATCGCCTCTCCGCGCGAGCTCTACGAGCAGCCCGTCAACCTGTTCGTGGCCGGGTTCATCGGCGCCCCGTCGATGAACTTCCTGCCGGCCCGTCGCAACGGCGACGTCTTCGTGACCCCGCTGGGCGAGATCCCGGTCCCGGCCCACGCCCAGGGCCGTCTGGACTCGGCCGGCGAGCTGCTCGTGCTGGGCGTGCGCCCGGAGCACTTCGCGGATGCCCGCGACGTCGCCGACACCCCGTGGTCGGCCAAGGGCGCCACGTTCGATGCCGAGCTCTCGCACACGGAGTGGCTGGGCAACCAGCAGTACGGCTACGTGCAGTTCGAGCAGGACCGGGACGTCAAGGACAAGCTCGACGAGCTCGCCCGCGACCTGGACGCCGATGAGATGCCCGCCCAGGTGGTCGTCGAGCTGCCCGCCAGCTCGCGCGTGCGCGGCGGCTCGCAGGCCAGGCTGTGGCTGAACACCTCCAAGATGCACGTGTTCGACCCGCAGACCGGCGAGAACCTCACCCGCGACGAGGAGGCCGGTGCCGAGCTGACCCGCGAGGCCAACGAGGAGCGCAAGGCCGACATCGCGCGGATGCGCGACCAGCAGGCCTGACCCGCCTCCTGCCTGACGACAGCGGCCGGTCCTCCCCTCACGGGAGGACCGGCCGCTGTCGTCGTGCCGGGTCGCAGGGTGGCCGTCCGCCTGATTCCCGCACGGCGATCCGGCGGGGCCGGCGGCTCAGCCCTGGTTCCAGGCCATCCACACCAGCAGCAGAACCGCGGCGATCGCCGCCAGACCCGTGAGCAGGGGACGCAGCCACGGGAAGCGCATGAAGGGGCCCACGAGCCGCGGCCAGGTCTTCGCCATGTGCGCTGGGCTGGCCTGGGCGAAGCGCTCCGTCTTCACCCCCAGGTGCTCCACGAGGCGGTCGATGGACTTCCGGTCCCAGATCGTCCCGTCCATGCGGAACAGGCGCCGCCCCGCGTCGTCGGCCGCCCACAGGTAGGGCCGAGCGACGCCGCGGCGGCGCTTGGTCCCGTCGGAGCCGGTGCGCGCCGGGCGGCGCAGGGAGTCCACGACCACCAGCCGCTCGATCTTCGCCCGCTCCATCGTGTGGAAGCCGATCGTGCGCGAGCCGAGCACATGGGTGGGCGTGATCGCCACGGTCACGGGCCGCAGCCAGCGCCACGCGCTGACGGCGCAGCCGATGATGACGATGACCAGCACGATGATCCCCATGGGCGCCGGCCGCCGCACCCCCAGCACGGCAAGGCACAGCAGCCCGAGCACGACCGTGGGCAGGCAGGCCAGCAGACGCCGGCCCATCGAGCCGATGCGAGGGTGCAGAACCCGTTCGGCGGTGCCGTACTTCGCGGGGATCTGGCGGATGGACTCGGCCATGGAGTGCGGCTCCTTCGAAGCGCGGGCGGTGTCGTCGACTAGCGTAAGGAGGATGGATCAGAACACGGCGGTGCGCAGGGCGATCGGCATGTGGCTGGTCCTTCTCGTGCTCGCCATGGCTGCCGCGTGGATCACGATCTCGCTGGTCAACAAGTACATGTACGGCCCGGAGACGGACGTCCGCGCCTACTTCGAGAGCCTCCAGGACGGCGACGGCGGCCGCGCCCTGGGCCTGCTCAATGCGCAGGTCGATCCCGAGGACGATGCCGTCCTGCTCGACGGCGAGCCGCTGGCCGCGGCCACCGAGTCGCTCGAGGACCTCGAGATCTCGACCGTCTCCCAGGACTCGGAGGAGGCCGTGGTGCGCGCCGACTTCACCCTGGACGGTCAGCCGCATGCCTCCGAGTACCGCCTGGTGCCCGTGGACACCCAGTGGGGCTTCTTCACGGTGTGGGGCTTCGAGGAATCCGAGCTTCCCTCGGTCACCGTGTCCATGCCCGGGGCCACCAGCGCCGATCTCAACGGAGCCTCGGCGGCGCTGCCGGAGTCCGAGCAGCGCTTCGCAGCATTCCCGCCCGGTGTCTACTCGGCCTCCTACGCCTCGCGCTGGGTCGACACCGATCCTGCCTCGGTCGTGCTGACGGATGAGGCCCAGACCGAGACCATCGCGCTGGAGGCCACCCCGTCGGAGGCTCTGGAGACCGAGATCTCCGAGCAGATCGCCGCTGACCTGAGCACCTGCACCGAGCAGTCCAGCCTGTACCCGACCGACTGCCCGTTCTCCTACGACTTCGACGGCCGAGTGGACGGCGACGTCACCTGGAGCATCACCAAGCAGCCCGAGCCGCCCGTGACGATCGGCGTGGACGGCGGCAAGGACTGGGCCCTGGGCTCGGCGAAGGGCATGGCCGAGGTCTCGTTCACCTCCGTGGACCTGTTCGACGGCACCACCGAGGAGGTCACCGAGTCGGTGCCCTTCACCTACCAGGCCGATCTGGCCGTCAGCGACGACAGCGTGAAGGTCACCCGCCGCTGAGCCCCTCGCGCCTGCTGCCCGCATGCGCTTCCGCGCCGCGCATGCGGCATCCAGGCACACAGGCGCGGGAGGCCGGGTGGGAGGGGTCAGGCGTTCAGACCGCGCAGATCCAGCACCAGGGAGTCCTCGGCGCCCTCGGCGACCGTGAACGGGATCCCCCAGTCCTGCTGGTACAGGTGGCAGGCGGCGTGGTCCGGGATCTCGCCGCCGGGCTCGCCGTCGCAGGCGGCCGCGCGGGCGGTGATGTGCAGGACGCCCTCGGTGACGCCATCGGCGAGCGTGATCTCGCGCTTGAGGCCCTGGGCGGCGCCGCCGCCGTCGACCAGCGCCTCGGCCGGGGAGACCGACAGCTTCAGCTGCGTGGGATCTCCCCAGCGGTCGTCGAGCTTCTGGCCGCTGGGGGCGGCGAAGCGGACGTCGATCGTCATGGTGCCGCCGGCGATCGGGGTGCGGCTGCGCTGGGAGACGGAGGCGCCCTCGTCGACCTGCAGCAGCTTCTCCGGAACGGGCAGGCGCACCAGGCGGTGCCGGTTGGTCTCCACCACGATCAGCTCGGGGGTCTCCCCCGAGTCGTCGACCAGCAGGTCCGACGGCTCGTCGAAGTCGCGCTCGAGCGTGGAGAGCTGTCCCTCGACGGGATCCCAGCGCCGGATGGCGCCGTTGTAGGTGTCGGCCACGGCGATCGAGCCGTCGGGCAGCACCGCGACGCCGAGCGGGTGCTGCAGGCGCGCCTGGGTCGAGTCGCCGTCGCGGAAGCCGAAGTCGTAGAGGCCGAGCCCCGCGGCCGTGGCCACGCCCGAGAGGGCGCCGTCCGCCACCGCGATGGAACGCAGCGCCGAGGACTCGGAATCCGCCGCCCAGATCGTGCCGTCCGGGGCCTCGACCAGCCCCGACGTCTGCGCGAACCAGGACTGCGAGGGATCCCCGTCGACCAGGCCCTCGTCGCCGGTGCCCGCCGCCACGGCCAGCTCGCCGGTGCGCGGATCGAAGGTGAAGATCTGATGCGTGCCGGACATCGCCACCACCAGGGTGTCGGCGGCCGTGGACCACACGGTGTCCCACGGCGAGGACAGCGCGACCTCCCGCGGGTCGGCTTCAGGATCGATGTGATCGGCGTCCACGCCCTTGGCCCGCTCGGAATCCAGCAGGCGCTGCACGCCGCTGCCCGCCAGGGTCGTGACCTCGCCGTCGGACAGGCGCACGCCGCGCAGGCGGTGGTTCACGGTGTCGGCCACGATCACGTCATAGCCCACCTGCTCGCGGACGCCCTGCGGCAGCAGCGCGAGCCCGCGCGGCTCGTTGAAGCGCGCCTCTTCGGGGCCGCCGTCGGCGTGGCCGCGGGTGCCGTCGCCGATCACGGCGCGCACGGTCTGCAGGTCTGCGGCCATGCGGACCAGGCGGTGGTGGCCGGTGTCGGCCACCAGCACGGAGCCGTCCTCGAGGGCCACGGCCTTCTCCGGGAAGCGGAGGTCGCCGTCGGTGATCTCCGGGGGGACGTAGGGACCGTCGCCGCGGTGCAGCGTGCCGGCCGCCTCGTGCTGCTCCACGAGCTGCTCGACGAGCGAGACGATCCCCTGGACGTGGCCCTCCCCCGAGAGGTGGGCCACGATGTAGCCCTCGGGATCCACGACCACCAGGGTCGGCCAGGCGCGCGCGGTGTACGCGTCCCAGGTGCCGAGCTCGGGGTCATCGAGCACCGGGTGGTGGATCTCGTAGCGGTCCACCGCCGAGGCCAGGGCCTCGGGATCGGCCTCGTGCTCGAACTTGGGCGAGTGCACGCCGACCGTCACCAGGACGTCGGAGAAGCGCTCCTCCAGCGGACGCAGCTCATCCAGCACGTGCAGGCAGTTGATGCAGCAGAACGACCAGAAGTCCAGGATGACGATCTTGCCGCGCAGCTTCTGCCAGTCGAGCTGCTCGCCGCCGGTGTTCAGCCAGCTGCGGCCTGTCAGGGCGGATGCTCGGACGCGGGACTGCGCGCTCATCTGGGGTCCTCTTCCTCGTGCTCGTCTCGTGCGGGGCCCGATCGCTCGGTCCTGCCCCGTCGTGTCAACCCCCGGCGGGCGCCGGGGTATTCCGTCCGGCTCAGCGGCGCTCGCGCTCGGCCAGCGACTGCATCATCTCGTTGTAGGCCTCGAGCTCGGCATCGCCGGTGCGATCCGCCTCGCGATCCACCCGGCGGTTCTCGCGCCTGCCGTCCATGGCCCACTGGATGGCCACGACGACGGCCAGGATGGCCGTGGGCAGCTCGCCGATGCCCCACATCAGGGCTCCGCCCTTCTGCTGGTCCTCGATCGCCGAGTCTCCCCAGGGGCGGCCCATGTTGCCGAACCAGGAGGCCTCCAGCAGCGTGTCCATGCCCATGATGGTGACGCCCACGAACGCGTGGTAGACCATCGTGGCGATCAGCAGGACCAGTCGCATGAAGTGCGGCGGCCGGTACGGGATGGGGTCCTGGCCCACGAGCACCAGGGCGAACATGTACCCGGTGAACAGGAAGTGGGCCATCATGAACTCGTGGCCCACGTGGTAGCGCAGCGTGACCGACAGCAGGTCCGTGAAGTAGAAGATCACGATCGAGGCCGCGAAGTTCACCGAGGCGAAGATCGGGTGCGTGACGACCTTGCCCCAGGTGGAGTGGACCAGGCGCAGGATCCACTCGCGCGGTCCGCGAGTGCCGTCCTGGCGCGGCTCCAGGGCCCGCAGGAGCAGGGTGACGGGCGAGCCCAGGACCAGGAACACCGGGATGATCATGGTCAGCGACATGTGCTCGACCATGTGCGCGGAGAACAGCACCCGCGCGTAGATGGCCAGACCGCCGGACGTCGCGTACATCAGCAGGGCCAGGCCCACGAACCAGGACACTGCGCGCAGGGGCGACCAGCGCCCGCCGGTGCGCGCGAGCTTCCACAGGGCCCAGGCGTAGGACAGGCCCAGCACGGCGATGACCGCGACCCACAGCCAGTCGAAGCGCCACATGGTGACCAGGCCCTCGGGCGTCGGCGCCGGCGGCAGCTCGTAGAACGTGAGGATGCGCGCCGGGGAGGCGTTGTCGGAGAGCTCCTCGGGCACCGGGGGCGCCGAATTGCCGAGTGCTACGGCGACGCCGATCAGCACGCCCATGAGCACGAGCTCGCCCAGGATGACCTGCCATACGGCTCGGCGCCCCGAGACCTTCCCCTTCTCGAGCGCGGGGATCACTGCGCGGCGGTGCATGAGACCGGCCACGCCCAGCAGCAGGGTCAGCAGGAGCTTGAGCAGTGCCAGGACCCCGTAGTCGCTGGTGAGCTGCTCCCAGGTGCCGATGCGCACCCCGGCGTTGATGATCCCGGAGGCCAGCACGAGGGCATAGCAGCACAGCGCCAGGGTCGAGAAGCGATGCAGGACCACGGCGATGGTGGGGACGCGGCGGCCTCGAGCGGCCTGCCCGGACGCGGCGCCGCGGCGCCCGCGCGTGCCGATCGGCAGTGCCGTAGTGGTGGTGTCCGCGGCCAGCTGCGGCGAGATCCACGCCAGAGCGGCGAGGCCGCCGGCCCAGAGGCAGACGCCGAGCAGGTGCAGACCCAGGGAGTTGACCGCGCCCATGTGATCGTCGCCGCCGGCGCTGTGGCCGTTGAGGGCCATGGTCACGATCGCGAGGCAGCCGACCGCCATGGCAGCGGCCAGTCCCAGCCGGGAGCGCAGGCCGAAGAGCAGGGTCGTGGTCACGGCGGCGACGATCGTGCCCACGGCGATCGCCTGCCCCGTGGGGATCTCGGTCGCGAAGCTCACGAGCTGGCGCGTGTAGTCCGAGCTGGCGGACAGCTGCACCCCGGAGACATCGGCATAGGTCAGGATCAGCACCGCGACCGAGGCCACGGTCCACACGATCGACCACGCCCCGGCCAGAGCGACGGTGCGCGCGAACAGCGGGGACTCGGGCTCCTTCTCCCCCGCGCGGGCCCGAGGCGAGCGGCCCCGCCCCGAGCGCTGCCGGTGCGGGAGCACCGACACGGCCAGCAGCACGGACCCGAGCGCGACGATCATGCCCGTGTCCCGCAGCGCCTCGGCGATCGGCAGACCCCAGCGCACTGCGGCTCCCGGATCGGCGACCTCCTGCGGGGCGGAGGCGCCCGAGAAGGCCAGGGCACCCAGAAGCGACAGCAGCACCACCACGAGCACCCCTGCGATCCACCAGGGCGAGAGGCCGTGGACGACCCCGGGCTCGGTGGAGGGCGAGGATCCGCCTCCGAGGGCGGGGCCTCGCCCCGACCGCCGCTGCTGCGCGGTCCCGGTCGAGTTCGCCGTGCTGCTCATGCTGTCCTCCCGGCCGGCGCCGTCTGCGCCGCGGCCTGTGCTGCTGGGCGCGCCGTCGCGGCGCACCTCCATCCATCTGCTGCCGGCCGACCGGGGCCCGCGTTCGGGGCCTCCGCCGGGCAGCGCTGTCCCGAGGGTCTCACCACAGCTGCTCCCCCACGAATCCGCCCGGCTCGCAGGCCGGCGGGATCGCGAACACCGAGGACCCGATCGGAACCGTCCAGGTGTTGAGCATGTCGAGCTCGTCCAGGCGCTGCTGGATCGGGAGGAACTGCTGGGCCGGATCCGACTGATACGACGCGAACAGCAGACCGGAGTCGCTGACCCCGCCCTCCGTCTCGTCGTGGCGGGAGAACCCGGAGGCCCCGCTGACGGGCATGTCGTAGTTGTAGACCCGCCGGTGGATGCGCACCCGCTCATCGGGGTGCCGCGCCCGGCGCATGTGCGAGTAGTCCGAGATCACGGGGAACCCCACGGGGGTCGTGGCCTCGAAGTCGGGCTCGTCGTGCTCGTGCTCACCGGTCAGGGGCGCCCCGGTGTCCAAGGTGCGTCCCACGGCGTCCTCGCGCCCGATGCGGTCGACCTCGTCCCAGGTGTCCAGGTTCATGTGGATCCGGCGCAGCACCAAGGAGGTGCCGTTCTGGATCCAGGGCTCGAACGCGTCCTCGCCCTGGCCCCACACGATCCTCTCGTGCTCGGGCGTGCCTGCGGCGGTGTCGACGGTGCCGTCGACCTGCCCGAACAGGTTGCGCGGCGTGGTGCCCGCGGGTGCGGCTCCGGCGGCGGTGCGGAACCCGTCCTGCACCCAGCGCACCTGCCCGAAGCTTCGGACGTCCTTGAGCAGCACGCGCTGAGCGTGCGCCAGGGTCAGCGGGTCCTCGCAGCACAGCTGCAGCAGCAGGTCGCCGTCGCTCCAGCGCGGCTGCAGCTGATCGATCGAGAACTCCGGCAGCGGGGCCAGCCACGACGGGGCGGCCGCCGGGGCCAGGATCCGCATCAGCCCCGACCCGAAGCCGAAGGTCACCGTGAGCCTCGACGGGTTCAGCGCCAGCTCGGGCTCCTGGTCGCCGATCGGGGCCTGGCCCTCGGTCAGCTCGGCGGCGTCCTGGGTGAGCACGACGAGCATGCGGCGCAGGTCCTCGCGCGTGGTGCCCTCGGTCAGATCGATGCCCAGGAAGGCCGCGAAGCCCTGCGCGGGGGTGTCGATGCCGGCCTGGCGCTCGCCGTGGAAGTCCTCGGCGATGTCGCCGATGAACGCGGGCTGAGCCTCTTCCGCCTGAGCGTTCGAGCCTCCCGAGCGCGTCGGCTCGGACAGCCTGGAGGCGCCCAGACCGACAGCGCCCAGGCCAGCCGCAGCGGCAGCTCCCACGGCGCCGCCTGCGCCGAACAGCCCGCGCCGGGACAGGCCCCGCGCGGGACGGGACTCGCCCTGAGGCGCCCCGGCCGCAGCCCAGGGCGGCTGCGCTGAGCCGCCCTGGGCCTCGACCGGGCCCTGCTGCGCGCCGCGGGAGCGCGCAGCAGGATCGGGGCGGCGCTGTGTCACGCAGCCTCCTCGCACATGGGCAGCGCCTCCGAGGAGGAGTCCTCCCTCCCCGCCATGTCACCGTGATCCATGCCCTCCATGCTCTCGTCGGCATGTTCCGGGCTCTCACCGGCGGTGGGCTCCTCACCCGGTGCGTACTCCTCCTTGGCACCGGCGTAGTCGCGCACGGGCAGCCGGAGGCTCTGCTCCTGACCGCCCTCGAACTGCAGCTGCACGCTCAGCTCGGTGCCGGCCATGGGGGCGCACTGCAGATCCATGAGCATGATGTGCTGCCCACCCGGTTCGAGTGTCACGGTCTCCCCCGGCTCGATCACGATCGGGTCCTCCAGCGCCTGCATCTTGGTGGCCCCGGTCTCCGGATCCGCGACGGTCTCATGCAGCTCGACCTCGCCCGCGATGCCGTCGGCAGAGGCGCCGGTCAGGGTGACGGCGGTGTCGCCGTCGTTGCGCAGCTGCCCGAAGGCGGCGGTCATCCCGCTATCGGCCGCCTTGATCCAGGGCTGCTCGACGCTCAGCTGATCGCCGCCCTGCGCCTCGGCGCTGCTCGAGGCGCTGCTGGAGGCCGAGTCGCCGTCCAGGGCGTCCTGTCCCACGGCGCAGCCGGACAGCAGGAGCAGGCCGCCCACGGCGGCCGCAGCGGGCAGAAGGCGCCGCCGCGCGGCTGCCTGCGCGCTCATCGCCCCATCCTCCGCATCATCACGACGGCCGCAGCGACGGCACCCAGCACGACGACGCCGCCGCCGATCAGCAGCCACAGGGCTGTGCCGGAGGACGACTCGTCCCCGGTGTCGGACGAAGGCTGGTCGTCGTCCTGCCCCTCGGTCGGGGCGTCGTCCGAGTCCGAGGAGGCCGACTCCGGGGCCTGCGCCGAGCCGGAGGCCCCGGCGGACGACGACCCCTCGGCCGGCTCCCCGCCTGCGGGCTCCTGCGAGGCGCTGGCCTCCCCGCCCTCGACCGTGTAGTCGTAGGCGCCCTCGATCGGGTGCCCGTCGGAGGAGACCACCCGCCACACGACGGAGTACTCGCCCGGCTCGTCCGCCTGATCCGACAGGGGCTGGGTGACCGTCGTGCCCTGGATCTCGGGCTCGCCGTCCGTCACGTCCGAGCCGTCGGGCCCGCTGACACGGATATCGAGGCCGATGTCCTGCGGGGCCGCGGAGAACGTCAGATCGATCCCCTGGGGAGCCTCAGCGCTCGAGGCCCCGCTCTCGGGGCTCGAGCCGGTGAGGCTGTCATGCGCCAGCGCCGGTGCCGGCATGGCGATCAGCGCGGCAGCGGCCAGTCCGGCCCCCGCGCTCATGGTGTGCTTGCTGATGGACATGGAGTTCCTCCTCCGCCGCGCCTCGGACATGCCCTTCAGGGAATGGAGGGGCGGCGATGATGCTGTGATGGAGCCGATCCGGTGCCGGTGCTGGCCCGCTCGGCGTGGAGCTGCGCATCTCGCCATCGTCCGCAGGCAGAAGCCGCTGGACCCGTGAGGGGCCGCGACGTCCACGGACCGACGCGCCGGTGCGGTCTCAGGCGCACTCCGGAGCGCGCGGCTCGACGTGGAGCGCGGAGGATCAGATGGCGAGCATCCGCACGGGCGGACCCCGGTAGCGCAGTGCGGCCAGGATCACCTGGGCGAGACGCGGCACGGCCGGGCCCATCGGTGCGCAGCGCCACGCGGATGCGGCGATGACGACCGGGTCCCCGATCCGCGAGATCAGTGCTCGAGCACGGATCAGCAGCGTGGCCGCGGCCCGCAGGGCGAGCTTCTCGCCGTGGCGCAGCACCAGCACGGTCACGATCCAGGCCGCAGCGTGCAGGACGGGCATGAGCCATGCGGCGCTCGAGGAGCTGACTCCGAGCGCCTCGAGCGCCGCATGGTCGTGGACCATGGCTCCGGTGGCGCTCAGGACCAGCTCCGGGCCGTCGGAGGCGGCACCCAGGTGCCCGGCGTGCGAGGTGTGATCGACGGATGCGGACATGCTCCCGGACACGGAGAACAGTCCGTGGAACAGCAGCTGCGACACGGCGACGGACAGCGTCAGCCCCAGCCCGGGCAGCCGCAGTCCGGTCAGCAGCATGCACACCGGCGCCGACAGCGCGAGGCACAGGGCCACGAGCAGCGGCGACGGCCACGGGCCTCCGGCGGCGGTGTGGGCCAGGGCGGCTGCACCCGTGGCCACCGCGGCCGCGGTCCAGCCGCGCAGCAGTCGGAGGGAGCGCGCGGTGATCACGGCGAGCGTCCCTCCTTCGGGCCTCCGGCGGCGATGCGGACTCCGGGCGGCGGGGCCTCGACCGCCCGGGCAGATGCCCCACAGTATGCCGCGCGCCGCGTCCGCCCCGCGAATCCGCGGGGGCCGGTTGCCGGGCCATGACGCGGAGCACCGCCTGGTCCGAAAACGCCTCAGGGCGGCTCCCCCGAGGGGGAGCCGCCCTGAGGCGCTCGGGCCGGGCAGCAGTCCTGCTGCTCAGCCGCGCGGCATCACTTGGAGGAGGCCGCAGCCTTCAGCTTGGAGCCGGCCGAGAGCTTCACCGAGTGACCCTCGGGGATCTCGATGGACTCGCCGGTCTGCGGGTTGCGTCCGGTGCGCGCCTTGCGGACGGTGCGCTCGACGGAGAACCAGCCCGGGATGGTGACCTTCTCGCCCTGAGCGACGGAGGTCTCGAGGACCTCGAAGAGGGCGTCCAGGACGCCGTTCACCTGCGCCTGGGTGGTGTCGGCCTTCTCGGCGATCTCGGCGACGATCTCGCTGCGGTTCTTAGCCATACTGCAGTCCTCCTGAAGATTGGGGTCTACTCAGTGGCATCTCATCGGGAGATGCCCGCCGAACTGGAAATTACCAGCTCGACTTGGTGATGCCCGGCAACTCGCCCTTGTGAGCCATGTCCCGGAAGCGCACGCGGGAGATCCCGAACTTCTGGAAGGTGCCGCGCGGGCGGCCGTCGATCTGGTCGCGGTTGCGCACGCGGACCGGCGAAGCGTCGCGGGGAAGCTTCTGCAGGCCCAGACGAGCTGCCTCGCGAGCCTCGTCCGAGGCGTTCTCGTCGATCAGGGTCTTCTTGAGCTCCGCGCGCTTGTCGGCGTAGCGGGCGACGATGACCTTGCGCTGCTCGTTCTTGGCGATCTTGGACTTCTTGGCCATCTCAGCGCTCCTCGCGGAAATCGACGTGCTTGCGGGCGACCGGGTCGTACTTCTTCAGCACGATGCGATCCGGGTTGTTCCGACGGTTCTTGCGGGTCACGTAGGTGTACCCGGTGCCGGCGGTGGACTTCATCTTGATGATGGGACGGACGTCCTTATCCTTGGCCATATCAGAACTTCTCCCCTCGTGCCTGCATCTCGGCGACGACAGCATCGATGCCGCGGGCGTCGATGACGCGGATGCCCTTGGCGCTGAGGTTCAGCGTGATGTTGCGGCGCAGGGACGGGACCCAGTAGCGCTTCTTCTGGATGTTCGGGTCGAACCGGCGCTTGGTGCGGCGGTGCGAGTGCGAGATGGTGTGCCCGAAGCCCGGCTGAGCTCCGGTCACCTGGCAATACGCTGCCATTGTGCTCTCCTCCAAATGTCGACGAATGACGGCACGCTGTGGTGCGCGCTGATGCACGGATGCAACTGCGGCAGCGGCCAGGGCGTCCCGTCACCTGAGTACAGCCACCGTTCATGAACCCAGGGCCCGCACTCGGGCCCGGCACGGTGGGTAACCGTCAGGGGTCCGCCATGACGACGGTGAAGATCTTGGTGCCGGAAGGTGGACTCCACCACACGACAGCCTTAGATAGTAGGTTGACGCCGGGTTGCCCGCAACTTTCCGCATCCCCCGGTGAAGGAGGATGCCGCCCCTCCCCGGGTGCCGTCCGGAGCCGTGATCGAGCCCGAGACAGGGATGGGACGAGAGGCGAGTCTAGTCGACACAGCGCGGAAGACCAACCGGCAGGGGGTGGGATCACCCACACCCTGCCGCGCGGCTCAGCCTTCGACGGGGCTCACGGAGCCGGTGGTCCACGGCGCGGTGGGGGCGTCCGGGTCCATGGTCCGCGGCTGCGAGGGCGCGCCTTCGCGGTTCTGCCTGCGCATCCCGCGCCCGAGGGCCCGATTCATGACCGCGGACAGCGAGCGCACGCGCTCCGAGCCCTGGATCTCCTCGAGCAGCACGCGTCGGCCCTCGTCGTCGGCCAGCGGGATGCGCCAGTTGGGGTGCTGCTCGCCGGTCGTGCCGGGCTGGTTCTGCACGCGGCGCTCGCCCACGGCGTCGACGAGCTGGACACAGTGCAGCAGCGACGGCGCCAGTCCCAGGTAGGCGTGCAGTGCCTCGACGGTCTGCTGCTCGCTCGCCTCCTCGGGCAGCAGGCCCTCGGCCCCGACGGCGTCGAGCCAGCGCTGCAGCGTCTGCTGAGCCTCGGCTCGCTCCTGCTCGACGGGCCGCTCGAGCAGTCCGAGCTCATCGCGCAGGTCCACCTGGACGCCCTGGAGGTAGCCGGCGGTCGGCGGGAAGTCGTGCGTGCCCACCGAGGCCATGGTCTCCACGCGGTAGTCGCGAGGGTCCTTGGGGCCGTCGCCCTCGGTCTCGAACCACAGCACCGAGGTGCCGAGCACGCCGCGGGCCGCCAGCTCCTCGCGCACCCAGGGCTCCACCGTGCCGAGGTCCTCGCCGACCACGACGACGCCCGCGCGCTGGGCCTCGAGCGCCAGGATGCCGAGCATGGCCTCGTGGTCGTAGTAGACATAGGCGCCCTCGGAGGCCCTGTTGCCCTCCGGGATCCACCACAGCCGGAACAGGCCCATGATGTGGTCGATCCGGATGCCGCCCGCGTGGCGGAAGATCCCGCGCAGCATCTCCCGCCACGGGCGGTAGCCGGCCTCCGCCAGACGGAACGGATGCCACGGCGGCTGGCTCCAGTCCTGACCCTGCTGGTTGTACATGTCGGCGGGAGCGCCCACGGAGACTCCCCGAGCCAGAGACCGGTTCAGCGACCAGGCATCGGCCCCGTCCTTGGACACTCCCACGGCCAGGTCATGCATCACGCCGATCGCCATGCCCGCCGAGTCCGCAGCGTGCTGGGCGCTGGCAAGCTGCTCGTCGAGCAGCCACTGCAGCCAGATGTGGAAGTGGACGCGGCTCTGCAGGCGCGTGCGGGCCTCGACGGCGTACGGCGAGTCCGGACCGGCGGCCTCGTCCTCCCACAGCGGCGAGTCCTTTCCGATCTCCTCTCGGATCGCGCACCACAGCGCGAAGTCCTGCAGCTGCTGCCCGCCCTCGGCGGCGAAGCGGCGCAGCTGCTGCTGGCGCTGTGCTGAGCGGCGGACGGTGTAGAGCAGCTCCAGCGCCTTCAGCTTGGCGGCGTAGACGGAGTCCCGCTCGACGTCGTCGACCTCGAGTATCCTGCGCCGCTGGATGGCATCCAGCGTCTGGACGACCTCGGCGTCGCCGGGACGGAGGTAGACGATCTCGGGGATGCCCGCGATGCGCAGATACAGCGGGTTGAAGAACCTCCGGGTCACCGGCAGGTAGGGCGAGGCCTCCAGCGGGGGCACCGGCTCGGAGGCGTGCAGGGGGTTGATCAGGATGTAGTCCGCGCCCTGCTCGCCGCCGATCGCGGCCAAGCCCGCGAGGTCGTTGAGATCGCCCACGCCCCAGGTCCGGTTCGAGGCCACGGAGTAGAGCTGCACGGCCCAGCCCCAGCGGCGCTTGTCCTGCAGCCGATCGGTGGTGGACAGGCGGGCGGGCGTCACCGCCAGCTCGACCTCAGTGGGCACCCCGTGATCGATCTCCGGGGCGCTGGCGCGCAGCTCGTACCACTCCGGGGCCAGATCGGAGGGGATGCGGTAGAGGATGCGATCGACCGGGCACCCGTCGATCTCCCGGGTGCTCAGGCTTCCGGGCACGGCCTCGAGGGGCCGGGTCCGCTCTCCCGCGAAGAGCTCCACGGTGGGCTCGCTGCCGGAGGGGACGTGCACGGGGAAGGAGTCGTCGCGGCCTTCGACGGCGATCACCACCGGCGGCAGGAGCCTGCGCCAGGGGGCGTCCAGGTGCTCCTGCAGGGAGTCCAGCGCGGCCCGCTCGGAGGAGACATCGAGATCCAGGGCCGTGAGCACCGAGCTCAGCGTGGCGTCCGGGACCTGCGCCTCCTGGCCGTCGAAGCCCTCGTAGCTGGTGCTCACGCCCAGCTGCTCGGCCAGGCGCCGCAGCGTCTGCCCGGACGGACTGCCGCCGGTGCTGGTGGGTCCTGTGGAAGTGCTCAAGCGCTCCTGGGGTTGATCCATGCCGCCATCGTATCGGTCGGCTCCATCGTCCCGACGAGTCGACCCTCACACCGCCGACGAGCCCTCGTCGCGCGCGGCGAGGGCTCGTCGGAGTCGGGTCAGCGGTTCCAGAGGCCGTAGGTCGCGGCGAGATCCGAGACCTTGCGGGCGCGGGCCAGGCGCGGCAGGTAGCTGCCGTCCATGGTCCCGGGCATGCCGGACTCGTGCTCGTGGAGCAGCTCGCGGGCCCAGGCGATCTCCTGCTCCGAGGGCGCCAGTCCGGAGTTGATCGCCTCGGTCTGAGCCGGATCCAGGGTCAGCTTGCCGGTCATGCCCATGGACTGGGTCACGCGGCAGGCCTCGTCGAGCTGCTCGCCGGAGGCGCCGGGGGTCGGGCCGTCGATCGGGCCGGGCAGACCGCCCACGCGGGAGGCCACCACCAGGGTCGAGCGGGCATGGGCCAGGGCCATGGGGTCGCCGGAGGCACCGGTGTCGCGGCGGAAATCGCCCACGCCGAAGGCCAGGCGGAAGACGCCCGGGGCCCGGGCGATGTCATTCGCGTTCACCAGGCCCAGCGCAGACTCGATGAGCGCGATGACCGGGGTGCCGGCCGGCATCATCATGGCGGTGCGCGTGATGTGATCGGACGACTCGGTCTTGGCCAGCATGATCCCGCGGAGGTTGCGCGCCCCGGACAGCGCATCCAGGTCCGCCTGCCAGTGCTCGGAGTGGATGTCGTTGATCCGCACCCACGCGCCCGCGCCCTGGTTCAGCGCCTCGACGACATCGGCCCGCCCCTGCTCCTTCTGCCCCTCGGGCAGGCCGTCCTCGATATCGAAGATGACGGAGTCGGCCTCCGAGGCCAGCGCCGGGACGAAGGCCGAGGGATCGCCGGCTCCGACCAGGAGCACGGAGCGGGAGAGCCGGGCCGGCAGAGCGGCGGCTCGCTGATTGCGGTACGGGGTCACGGAATCATCCTTCAGGGGAGTGGGGGCGGCCCGGCGGCGGGGGCGGGGCCTGCGCGGCAGCCGGGCGGGTCTCGACCCACCAGCGTACCGCCGTCGCCCCAGCCGGGCCGGTCCGCTGAGCGCAGGTCGCGCCACGGGGTCGGCGCCCGGGCTCAGACCGCCAGGGGCGTGTGCGCCGGATCCACGCGCTCGTCGGGGCGCACGGGTCCGGGGGCGGTCCCGTCGCCGAACGGGCTGCCGCCCAGCGCCTCGCGGCCGTGGGGCTCGAGCCAGTTCTCCAGCGACGGCCCGACCGGAACGATCTGCGTGGGGTTCAGGTCCTCGTGGACGATGTAGTAGTGCTCCTTGATCTGCTGGAAGTCGACGGTGTCGCCGAATCCGGGGGTCGTGAACAGATCGCGGGCGTAGGCCCACAGGTTGGGCATCTCGGACAGCTTGTTGCGCGAGGCCTTGAAGTGGCCGTGGTAGACGGGATCGAAGCGCACCAGGGTCGTGAACAGGCGGACGTCCGCCTCCGTGATGTGATCGCCCATCAGGTAGCGCCGGTCCGCCAGCCGCTCCTCGAGCCAGTCCATGGCGGTCCACAGCCGGTCGTAGGCCTTCTCGTAGGCCTCCTGCGAGCCGGCGAAGCCCGCGCGGTACACCCCGTTGTTGACCTCGGTGTAGATCCGCTTCATGACCGCCCGCATCTCGTCCTCGAGCTCAGCCGGCCACAGGTCCGGGGCGCCCTCGCGATGATGAGCCGTCCACTGCTTGGCGAAGTCCTCCGTGATCTGCGGGAAGTCGTTGGTCACGACCCCACCGGTCTCGATGTCCACGATCGCCGGCACCGTGATGCCGCGGGGGTAGTCGGGGAATCGGGCGAAGTAGGCCTCCTGCAGCCGCTCGATGCCCAGCACCGGGTCCTTCCCGCCCTCGTCGAGGTCGAAGCGCCACGAGCGGACGTCGTGGGTGGGCCCCGGGAGCCCGACCGAGATGGCATCCTCGAGCCCGAGCAGGCGGCGCACGATCAGCGTGCGGTTGGCCCACGGGCAGGCGCGCGCGGCGACCAGGCGGTAGCGCCCCGCCTCGACCGGCCAGGCCTGCGCCCCCTCGTTCAGCCGCGCCGACGACGGGTCCGCCACGATCCGGTCCTCGATGTAGTTGGCGTCCCGGTCGAACTCCTCGCCCTGGTGCACGTAGGCGCCCTTGGTGCTGTGCTCGGTGCCTGCTGTCGTCAGCTCGCTCATGGCTCTCCTCCATCGTGGTGCGCTTGCGGCCCCGAGCCCCGCGCTGCGGCGGGGCCGGTGACCCGTTCCTGGTTTAGATGATACGTCACCAAAAGAGATCCGGCCAGTGCCCATGACCCGCCTCACGACCGAGGACGCTCGCGCATCCCGTACGATCCCGCCAGACGCCCCCCCCACGGGCGGCGGGAACACCCCGACACCCCCACCGTCACCCGACCCGCTGCGCGCGGGCCAGAGGGAGAGCACCCCGTGAGCCAGAGACTTCGCGTCGACATCGTGCGGACGGAGGCGCAGCTGCAGGAGTTCATCGACCTGCCCTGGCAGCTGCACCCGGCCCACCTGCACATGCCGATCATGGAGGAGACGATCCGCAGCTGGTTCCACGGCTCCGCGGATCACCCGGGGCGCATCGACCTGGTCCTGGTCCGCGACCAGGAAGGGGCCGCGCGGGCTCGCTCGACCGTGCACACCCACGACGCCTTCGAGCAGCGTCTGGGCACGCCGACCCTGTTCTTCGGGGCCACCGAGTTCGCAGATCACGCCTGCCTCGAGACGCTGACCGCCTGGGCCGCCGAGCGCGGGCGGTCCATGGGCAAGCAGCAGCTGCTCGGCCCGGTGGCCCTGGACGGGCAGGAGCGCTGCGGCGTGATCACCAGCGGCTTCTCCCAGCCGACGTTCATGGACCAGCCCTGGAACCCGAGCCGCGTCCCGGACAGCTTCGAGGCCCTGGGCTTCGAGCGCTGGACCGAGGGTGCGACCTGGAGCGTGGACCTGACCCGCGCGCCGCTGCGCCGCCCCGAGGCGGCCGAGCTCGACGCCCGCGGTGTGGAGCTCGTGCAGCTGCGCCGCCGCGACGTGGACGGCATCCTGCCGGAGATCGCCGCCGCAGTGAACGAGGCCATGGGCCGCCAGCACTACTTCACACCCATGGACGAGCAGCAGTTCGCCGCCTCGGTCAAGGACCTGTCGATCATGCTGGATCTGGAGATCGTGGGACTGCTGCGCGATCGGGCCACCGGGCGGATCGCCTCGCACTTCATCTGCATCCCGAACATCTCGCCCGCGGTGCGCGAGGCGCGCGGCCGGATGCGCCTGTGGGACCAGGCCAAGCTGCTGGTGCGCAACCGGCGCTACCGCCGCGAGGCCCTGCTGCTGGTCCAGGGCACGCGCGCGGAGCACGAGGGCCAGGGCCTGCTGTCGATGCTCAGCCAGGAGGTCATGTCCCGCCTGCGCGAGAAGGGGTATCGCCGGCTGCTGGTGACCTTCATCGTGGAGGAGAACCGCGGCTCGTCGCGCCAGTTCGAGCGGATGGGCGGGGCCCCGCTGCACGGCACCACCTTCTACCGAAGGGATCTCACCGGGACCCGCGAGGCTCCGGTCGTATCCTGAAGACGGGTCAGATCTGCCGCAGATCCGCGGGCGGATCAGAACCACCAGGAGGTGATCCCGTGACCGAGCGCCCCGATCCGGCCGAGGACTCCGTGCAAGCGCCGTCGACAGACGAGCGCACCGTCCGCGCGCGACGCCGGGCTGTGCGCGGGATCTCTCTGGCCATGATCAGCCTGGGCCTGCTGCTGTGCGCTTCGCTCTCCACAACCGGCCGGAGCCTCCTGGGAGCCCTGGGCCTGCTGCCTGCGGTGCTGGGTGCTGCGGGATTCCTGGCCGTGGGCATGGGCGTGCCTGCAGGGCTGCGCCTGCCCGCTCGCGAGCACCGCCGCGGCCGCGCGCTATGGCTGCTGCCCTCCGCGGTGCTTGCCCTGGCCCTCGTCTTCCTGGGCGCAGCCTTCTGGGCCGACGGCACCGCCCCGGAGTCCGGCTCCCCCTGGACGATCGTCTGGCTGGTCAGCGCAGCCACCCTGGTCACCTTCGCCGGACTGAGCTTCGGACTCGTGGCGGCCTCCCGCCTCACCATCCACGATGACGATGACGCCCCGCTGCGCCGTGTGGAATGGGCCGAGGAGTATCCCGAGCGCTTCGAGGATCGTCCGCACCGGCACCCCGACGACGGCTACGACTCCTCCTGGATCCGCGGCCAGCGACGCTGAAGAGCATCCTGCCCCCGGGTGTGCGAACGGGCCCTGCCGCTTGGGGGATCAGCAGGGCCCGTTCTGGCGTCCGCATCGGGGGAACGGGACGCACCATCGCACGCGGGAATCATCCGAGAACACATACGGGGGACGTCCTCGGGCCGATACGCGCGACACCCCCCAATATAGGGGACACCTCAGTTCACTGACAAGACATCGACTAATCATGTTTCTCCGCACGTCGGGCGGAGTCGCAGAAGCCCCCCGGGCGCACCTGGATCGGTGCCTCCCGAGGGCTCGTGCGATGCGACGCCGGCCAGCGGGAGCTCCCCCCCTGGCCGGCGTCGCGGGATCAGCGGAGGCTGATCACTTGGTCTCGCCCTCGCGGGCCAGGACGTAGTCGTAGATCGCCATCTCGCCGGGGGCGTTCGGGTTGTCCTGCGGATCCAGCATGAGCTCGGGCTTCACGGCGCCGGCGATGTCATCCTCGTTATGGACGTCGCCCGGGAAGTAGAGCTGCTGGGTGACCAGCTGGTAGCCCGGAGCGTGGACCTTGATGTGGATGTGGGCCGGACGCCAGGCGTGCCAGCCGGCAGCGGCGATCAGCTGACCGCAGGCGCCGTCGGTGGGGATCTGGTACGGCGCCGGGCGCATGGTGTGGATCTCGAAGTGGCCGTTCTCATCGGCGGCCACAGTGCCGCGGAACAGCCACTTGGGCAGCTCCGGGGCGTACTGCGAGTAGAAACCCTGGGCATCGGCATGCCAGATCTCGACGGTCGCATCCTTGATCGGGTTGCCCGCGGTGTCGGTGAAGTCGCCCTGGAACACGAAGGGGGTGCCCGCCTCGTCCTCGCGCATCTCCAGCGTGGCCGGGGTCTGCATCTGCGGGGCGTTCGGAACGTAGTACGGGCCCTCGATCGTGCCGACGACGCCCGGACGGTCCTGGGAGTTGATGTCCTCAATGGTGTGCTCGAGCCACACGTCGAGGAACAGCGGCCACTCGCCGTCCGAGCCGACCTTGATGAGCCAGGCCTTGAACGCGTTGAACTCCTCGTACGTGGCGCTGTGCTTCACGGCGATCTCGTTCAGGGCGTCGACCAGGTCCGAGGCGATCGCGTTGACGCGCTCGACCGGGACGTCCAGGCCGGAGAGCTTGCCGGACTCGGCGAAGCGCTGGGTGGCGAGCGAGCCGGCCTCGACGGCTGTGCCCTCGTGCTCCTTGCGGGTTTCAGTCATGTCGACCTCCACATAGTTCGGATTGCCGACGCGAGCACGCCGCCCATGGCTGCGCCGCGTCGATGCGGAGCCGTCCCCGCCGCCGGCTGTCAACCGCGGCGCCCCAGTCCACGGGCCCGGAGGGCCAGCGGACATCCTGCCGGGACGAGGGATCCGGCCGCACATGTGATGTGCAATACAGCCAAGACTAGTTCGCTCATTGCTCACATCACAAATATCAATCATGTCGTTTATCTTCTCGAATCAGCACATGCGAACCCCTTGCCCCCCACTAGGCATTCCCCTGATGTGAGCGTCGTCACCGAGCCCCAGACTTGGTTCATCACCGATGCACGCCGCATTCCCGCAGACCGCATCGTGGGAAGCGCGAGCCGCGCACCCGTCCCAGGGCACGTCCGGGACGGTCCGGTCGACACTCCATGAGGAGCCATGACTGAGAACCTGAGCCATCTGCACGAGGTCATCGACAACGCCGTCATCGACGACCGCGAGAACGGCGTGATCCGCGCCAAGCGCGAGATCTTCACCGACGAAGAGGTCTTCGAGCTCGAGATGAAGTACATCTTCGAGGGGAACTGGGTCTATCTGGCCCACGAGTCGCAGATCCCGAACGTCGGCGACTACTACACGACCAACATCGGCCGCACCCCCGTCGTGATCACCCGGGACAAGGACGAGCAGCTGCACTGCATCATCAACGCCTGCGCGCACCGCGGCGCCATGCTGTGCCGCCGCAAGACGGACAACCGCACCACGTTCACCTGCCCGTTCCACGGCTGGACGTTCCGCAACAGCGGCGAGCTGCTCAAGGTCAAGGACGGGCGCAACGGCGCCTACCCGGAGGGCTTCAACAAGGAGGGCTCGCACGACCTCACCAAGGTCGCGCGCTTCGAGTCCTACCGCGGCTTCCTGTTCGGCTCGCTGAACCCGGACGTCAAGCCCCTCGAGGAGCACCTGGGCGATGCCACCAAGGTCATCGACTCGATCGTCAACCAGTCCCCGGACGGCCTCGAGGTCCTGCGCGGCGCCTCCACCTACACCTACGACGGCAACTGGAAGGTCCAGGCGGAGAACGGCGCCGACGGCTACCACGTGACCTCGGTGCACTGGAACTACGCCGCGACCACCTCGCGCCGCTCCTCGGGCGACTCCACCAACACCACCAAGGCCATGGACGCCGGCAAGTGGGCAAGCAGAAGGGCGGCTTCTACTCCTTCGAGCACGGCCACCTGCTGCTGTGGCAGGAGTGGGGCAACCCGCAGTCCGTGATCGAGCTGCTCCAGGAGGTCCCCTCGGAGCAATGGCACGGCTGGCTGCCGAAGCTGCCTCCGTCGCGGCGCACGCGCGCCCGGGTGGCCTCCCAGCTGCGTCGAGCCTCTCCCGAGCTGCTGCGCATGGCCGAAGCCGTCTCCGTGCTGGGGCAGGACGCGCCACTGCAGCAGGTGGCCGCTCTCGCGCAGCTGTCCCACTTCCTGCCCGTCGTCGACGAGGGCCACGCCGCCGGGCTGCTTCGCCTGAGCATGGACCGGCAGCCCTCCGCGGTGCACTTCGTGGAGCCCAGCGCGACCGCCGCCGTCTACGAGCAGATCGCCCCCACCCGCCGCTTCGCCCTGCACCGGGCTGCCGCGGAGGTCGTGGCCGATGAGGGCGCGCGGCTGGGCCACCTGGTCGCGGCCTCTCCCGGTCCACAGGAGCTGCTGGCCCTGCAGCTGGTCGCCTATGCCGAGCGCCAGGCGGCCGACGGCTGCTGGTCGGAGGTCGCCTCAGCCATGCTCTCGGCCTCTCGGCTCTCTCTGGGCCGCCGCGACGGCGACCTGCGGCTGCTGCGCGGGGTCGACGCCCTGATCGGCGCCGGCGACATCACCCAGGCCGCGAGCCTGGTCAGCGTGGTCGAGTCCATGCCGCCGTCTCCCCTGCGCGCCTTTGTGCTGGGCTACCTGGCCGTCGTCATGGGGCGGCGCTCGACGGCGGCGGCGCAGCTGGCCATGGCCTGGCGCACGGTGCGCGAGGACCTGGATCCCAGCGCCGGAGCGCGCATCGCTCTGCGGCACACGCTGCACGCCCTGGCCGACTGGGACGGCGAGGGCATCGTCACCTGGGGCGAGCGCACAGCTGAGCTCGCCGAGGCGCCGCATCACAGCAGCGTCGAGGCCCGCGCCATGTACGGCCTGGGGCTGTTCGCCTCGCGGCGCCTGGACGAGGCCGAGCGGCCGTACCTCGATGATCTGGGCACGACCGTGGGCAACGCCCAGGAGCAGCGGCTGCTCATGGGCTACGCCTGGCTGGCCCTGCGCACCGACGATGTGGAGACGGCCCGCCTGCGCTTCGAGGAGGCTGTGCCCACCGAGTACCGCGGCGGATCGCTGCGCATCTCCCTGTGGGCCGAGTCCTGGCTGGCACGCTGCCGGCTGATCCTGGGCGACTGGGACGCCGCGGCCGCCACGATCGCCCATGCCTCCGTGCGCCTCGAGTCCTCGGGCATGCGCCTGATGCGGCCTCTGCTGTACTGGACCGCCGCCGAGCTCAACGCCATGCGAGGCGACTGGGACCGTACAGAGCACTTCCTGTCCCTGACGGTCGTGCCGACCGACGGCTACCGCAGCATGATGGTCCCGGCGGCACTGGCCCGAGCGCGCTACCACGAGGCCCGGGCGGACTACGAGCCCGCGCTGGAGGCCCTGCGCCCGCTGCGCACGGCTGATCCGGTCACCGCTGGCCGCGAGCCGTTCTGGTCCTTGCAGGACACCCTGGTGAACTCGCTGGTCATGACCGATCAGCTCGACGAGGCCCAGGGATTCCTGGACGAGCTCAAGTCGGTCGCCCCCTCCTCGCCCTTCCCGGCCGACGCCGCCCGCATGGCGTGGGCGGAGGGGAGGCTGCTGGCCGCGCGCGGAGAGGTCGACGCCTCCCAGGAGCTCTTCGATCGGGCGCTGGACGCGCTGCGCTCGAGGCGCCGTCCCTATCTCGAGGCCCGGGTGCGCTTCGCCTACGGGCAGAGCATGCGGCGGGCCGGCAAGCGGCGGCTGGCCTCGCGCGTGCTGCGCTCGGCCCGCGAGCTCTACGCCTCCCTGGGCGCCCAGACCTACGTGTCCCGATGCGACCGGGAGCTGAAGGCCGCCGGGGCCAACGCCCTCGTGCCGGCCGCCGAGCAGACCGGCTCGGACGGGCTCTCCGATCTGCGCAGGCAGGGCCCCGACGCCCTGCACGTCGGCTCCGAGGCCGTGCAGCTGACCGCCCAGGAGCAGGCCGTCGCCCAGTTCGTGGCCGAAGGGTCGACCAACAAGGAGGTCGCCCAGGCGCTGTTCATCGCGGAGAAGACGGTGCAGTTCCACCTGACCCGCATCTACGCCAAGTTCGGGGTGCGCTCGCGCAGCGAGCTGGCGGCCGTCTACGCCAGGGAGGGCATGGGCTCGACCGGCGGCTGAGGGCGCAGCAGCCCTGCGAGGGCCGCAGCGGCCCTCGCAGGGCCGAGCGACTCAGCGGTCGCGGTGCGCGGCCAGCTTCTCCAGATCGGGCTCGGTGCCCACGCCCGGGACGTCGGGGACCATGATCTTCCCGTCGGCGATCGTCAGCGGCCTGGCGATGAGGTCATCGGCCATGTCCAGGTAGTTGGACAGCTCGCCCGCCCGGCGGTGGGTGTGCTCGAACGCCGCACCGAACACGACGGAGGCGACCGAGCCGATCTGCGTGTCGATCTGGTTGCCCACGTAGACGTCCACGCCGGCCGCCTGGGCGAAGCCCACGATCTTGGCGGACTCGGTGAACCCGGTGCGCGCGGTCTTCACGCACAGCAGGTTCGCTCCCCCGGTCAGGATCTCGCGCGCGGCCTCGCCCATGTTGGGCGCGGACTCGTCGGCGGCGATCGGGATCGCGGACTTCTCCACGAGCCGACGACGGCCCAGCACCTCGCGGGCGTCGTCCGGCTCCTCCAGGAAGCTCAGCCCGAGATCCGCGGTGCGGCGAAGGACCTCTGCAGCCTCATGGGCGCTCCAGCCGCGGTTCGAGTCCATGTAGATCTCGGTGTCCTCGCCCAGGCCCTCGCGCAGCACGCAGGCGGCCTCCACGTCCAGCGACAGCGGACGGCGGCCGGTCTTGAGCTTGAACGTGTCGATGCCGTAGGTCTCGCGGAACTCGAGGGCCAAGTCGAGCAGCTCCTGCGCGGGCTTGAAGCCGAGCATGTGCGAGACGCGCATGTGATCCGAGAATCCGCCGAGCAGCTCGGTGACGGGTCGGCCCAGGATCTTGCCGAGGCAGTCCCACAGGGCGATGTCCACCGCGCCCTTGGCG
The DNA here is from genome assembly GCF_040981045.1 of Kocuria sp. CPCC 205260. Classification (NCBI taxonomy): domain Bacteria; kingdom Bacillati; phylum Actinomycetota; class Actinomycetes; order Micrococcales; family Micrococcaceae; genus Kocuria; species Kocuria sp. CPCC 205260. The sequence goes on along the minus strand of NZ_JAVKPT010000008.1, from coordinate 37,050 downwards.
GTCTCGTTGTGGATCGTCCGCGCCATGACGGCCTGGGTCTTCTCCCGGTCGAAGACCGAGAGCCCCTCCAGCTGCGGGGCGAAGATGTCCTCGATCACGGCCACGATCGACTTCTGCGTCTCCCCGTACGTGTACGGCCGCGGCGGGGTGTCCGCCCAGCCGACGACCCCGTCCGAGGTCTCGATGCGCACCAGCACGTGATTGGCCTCGTGGACGGCCCCGGAGGCGAAATGCAGAGGGGTGGAGTACGGGATCGTGTAGGGGATCGCCTCGATCTTTGCGATCTGCATCAGGGCATCGGCCTTTCGACGGGGTCGCGACCCGGCTGGTCCTCGGATTCTGGTTCATCGGCCAGCTCGGTGACCAGCTGGATGAAGTTGGACAGCAGCACCGAGCGGTCCTCGCGCCGCCAGGCGACCGCCAGCTCCGCGTGCGGGGAGTCCTCGAGCTCGCGGTAGCGCACGCCGCGCAGCTGGACGCTGCGCACGCTGGCGGGCATCAGCGCCACGCCGCCGCCTGCGGCCACGAAGGACAGGATCGTGGAGGTCTCCTGGGCCATCTGCGAGACGCGGTGCTGGAATCCGGCCTCGCGGCACAGGTCCGCGGTCATCCGGTACATCACGGACTCCGGCGGGTAGGTCACGAAGCGCTGCTCGGTCAGCTCGACCATCGACAGCGGCCGGTCCGAGGCCAGCGGGCTGTGCGTGGGCAGCGCGACCACGAGCGGCTCGCGGTTGATGATGCGGAAGTCGATCTCCGGGCTGGAGACCGGGGGGCGCAGGATCGCGGCGTCGAGCGTGTGCTCGAGCAGCCCGCGCTCCATGGCCGGGGTCAGCATCTCGCCGTGCAGGTCCAGGGTCAGCCCGGGGTACGCCGTGCCGGCCGCGCGCACGATCCGGGGCATGACGCTGTACGTCGAGGCTCCGGAGAAGCCCACGTGCAGCACGCCCGTGGCGCCCTGGCCGACCTGGTAGACGTCCGCCTGCAGCGCCTCGACGTCGTTGAGGATGCTGCGCCCGCGCTCGAGCATCAGCGCCCCGGCCGCGGTGAGGTCCACGCGGCGGGTGGTGCGGTCGAAGAGCTTGACGCCCAGCTGCTCCTCGAACTGGCGGATCTGCTGCGACAGCGGCGGCTGGGCGATGTGCAGCCGCTTGGCCGCGCGCCCGAAGTGGCGCTCCTCCGCGACGGCGATGAAGTAGGTGAGCTGGCGCAGTTCCATGGACGCGGCCTAGCTGCGACGGGCCAGGTCGACGCCCAGCTGCTCGAGCTGCTGGCGGACCTCGCGGCGCTGGATCTTGCCGAGCATGGTGCGCGGCAGCTCGTCGAGCTCGATGATCCGTCGGGGCACCTTGTAGCGGGTGACCTTGCCATAGCAGTGCTCGCGCAGCCGGGCTTCGTCGAACGTGCGGTCCGGGGAGGTCACCACGGCGGCCACCACGACCTCCGAGCCGTCCTCGCCCCGCAGCCCCACGACGGCGGCCTCCGCGACGTCCTCAGCAGTGGTCAGCGCGTGCTCGACCTCGGTCGGCGCCACGTTGAAGCCGCCGGTGATGATCAGCTCCTTCAGCCGGTCGACCACGCGCAGGAAGCCGTCGTCGTCCACCGCGACGATGTCGCCGGTGCGCAGCCAGCCGTCCTGCAGGATCTCGGCGGTCTCAGCGGGGCGCTTCCAGTAGCCCTGGAAGACCTGCGGGCCGCGCACCCACAGCTCGCCGGGCTCTCCCACGGGGGTGTCCTCGAGGGTCTCGGGATCTACGGTGCGGATGTCGGTCGACGGGAACGGGATGCCGATCGAGCCGGTGCGGCGGGTGTCGTTGAGCGGGTTGCAGGCCACCAGCGGAGAGCACTCGGTGAGCCCGTAGCCCTCGATCAGCATGCCGTCGGTGTGCGCCTCCCACTCCTCGACCAGATGATGCGGCAGCGCCATGGCCCCGGAGACGCCCACGGTGATGCCCTCCAGGGAGCGGCCCTTCTCATCGGCCAGCTCCATGACCTTCTGGTAGATCGGCGGCACGGCCGGCAGCACCGTGGCCGGGGTGCGCTTCATGGCGCCCACGATCAGATCCGCGCGCGGCGTGGGGAACAGCACCAGGGTGGCCCCCAGCGACATGGCGAAGGTCATGCCCAGGGTCATGCCGAAGACGTGGAACAGAGGCAGAGCCCCGTAGACGACTTCGTCGGAGCCGGTGTGCAGCCACTCGCGGCCCATCACGGCGTTGGACTCGAGGTTGCGATGGCTGAGCATCACGCCCTTGGGCCGGCCCGTGGTCCCCGAGGTGTACTGGATGATCGCGAGGTCCTCCGCGCCCGGGCGGGGGTGGTCGTGGGCCAGGGGCCCGTGGGAGAGCAGCTGCTTCCAGTCCGTGGCCCCGGAGGCCGGGGCAGTGAGCGCCGCGCGCTGCTGCCTGAGGCGGCGCACGGGCAGGCGAAGGGCTGTGCGCATGGGCAGCGGCATGGACCGGGTGATGTCGACGGAGATGATGCTCTCCACGGCCACATCGCCGGGGAGGCTGCGAACGGTCTCGACCGTCTTGTCCCAGACCACCGCGACCTTGGCGCCGTGGTCCTCGAACTGGTGGCGCAGCTCGGCGGCGGTGTAGAGCGGGTTGTGCTCCACCGCGATCGCGCCCAGTCGCATCACGGCGTAGAAGGCGACGATGTGCTGCGGGCAGTTGGGCAGCACGAGGGCCACCCTGTCGCCGCGGCCCACCCCGAGCCGGCGCAGCCCCTCTGCGGCGCGCTCGACCTCGGCGCCCAGGCGGGAGTACTTCCAGCGAGCTCCGAAGAACTCGAGGGCCACGCGCTGCGAGTTGACCGCCACGGAGCGCTCGAGCATATGGATCAGCGAGGTCTCGGGCAGGTCGATGTCATGGGCGACGCCGTCGTCGTAGGAGGCGGTCCACGGCCGGGTCGCGAGGAGCTCCCGCGAGGATCCTGGGGTGGCCGCCGGGTCATCTGTCTGCTCAGGCATGAGATCGAGGATACCGTCCGGGCTGTGCGCGCACCGGCTGCGGTCCCGAGATCGAGCCGGGGTCCTCCGCAGGACGGGCGGGCGGGCGACCGAGTCGGCGATTCTCAAGTCATATTCATGGACAGTTGGGAACGAATCCTCTTCGACGACCTCGCGCTGGACTACACTGAGGCAAGTCCATACGCCGGAGACCGCGCCTGTTCGGGGCAGACGCGCGCTCCGTCTCGGGGGCCACACCTGCCTGAGAGGTCATCAGTCCGTCACCCGGACAGACCCTCAGGCCGTCCGATTCCGTCAACCTCCCAGAGGTGTCACATGCCGTCCACGCTCGTCGCCGTCGTCGATGACCACGAGGTCGTCCGCGAGGGCATCCGTCTCGTCTCCATGACCTCCCAGGCGGACGTCAAGCTGGTGGGCTCGGCCTCGACCGTCCCCGGCCTGATCGACCAGCTCGGCCGCGACCCGGAGAACACCGCGCTGACCGCCCCGGGCGCCAAGCGCATCGAGTGCGACGTCGTGCTGCTGGACCTCTCGCTCACGGACCGCTCGCGCCCGTCCGAGAACGTCGAGCGCCTGCGCGAGGCCGGCATGAAGGTGCTGATCTTCTCCATCGGGGAGAACGCCGCCCTGATCCGAGAGGCCCTGCGCGCCGGTGCCCTCGGGCTGGTGCGCAAGTCCGAGCCGCTCGAGCACGCGATCGAAGAGGCCCGCAACATCGCCGACGGCAAGCCGGTGATCACCAAGGAGCTGGCGGCCGCGATCGACGGCGACATCGAGTTCGCCCGCGCCAACCTCTCGCCGCGCGAGCAGGAGACGCTGCGCCTGTACGCCTCGGGCTTCGCCCAGGTGCAGGTGGCCCGCCGCATGGGCATCAAGCAGTCCGCCGTGAAGACCAACATCGACCGCATCCGCGAGAAGTACGCGCGCATCGGCCGCCCTGCCCCCACCAAGATCGATCTGCGCATCCGCGCGATCGAGGACGGACTGGTGGAGCCCGAGGCCGATGTGAACAACGTCGAGATCCGCCGCTGAGCAGCCCGCTCGTCCTGCTGACCGGGGACGACGCGCACCCATGATCCACGCCGCCGAGCCGTCCTCCCAGGACTTCAAGCGCTATCACGGCAGGGCCCTGCGCTCGCGGCTGCCCTCGCCGGTCTCGGCCGGCACCATGGGTCCGAACGTCTACCGTCTGCAGTGGTCGGCGCAGCTGTGCGCGGCGGCCGCGATGTTCGCCAGCGGCCTGGCCGCGCTGCCCTCGGTGAGCGCGCTCACCGGGGCGCCCGCGCTGCTGAGCACCCTGTTCTTCGCCGGGCTGCAGGTCTGCGCGGGCATGCTGTTCTACTTCGGCGCACGGCGCCGTGTGGTCACCTGGCCCTCCACGGCCGCCGTCGTCCTGATCATGCTCTGCTACACCTCGCTGGCCCCGATCTGGGCACCGGCCTCCGAGATCTCTCCCCCGTGGCTGTCGTTCCTGCTCGTCCTCGCGGCGGGGCTCACCGCGATGACCTGGGGAGCGATCGCCTCGCTGGCCGTGATCGGATGGGCGGTGCTGTGCCTGGGGATCTACGTCCTGCAGATGCCGCTGGGCTATCCGCTGCAGTCGGAGATCATCCAGAGCGGGGTCGACTGCCTCTATGCGATCCTGCTCGCGATCGCGGTCTCGCTGACCCTGCGCGCCGCCGATCACGCCGACACCGACTACAGCACGGCGATCGCCCATGCCACCGCGCTGCGCCGCTCGCGCACGCAGTCGGATGAGCAGGAGCGCCTGGACCGGCTGATCCACGACAACGTCATGGCGGCGCTGCTGGACGCCTCACGGGCCCCGGGCGCCGTCTCCAAGCGCACTCGAGAGCTGGCCATGCGTGCCCTGAGCGTCCTGGAGTTCGAGGAGAAGCGGGCCACCGGAACCGCCACGACCTACGTGCACACGCTGATGGACGACCTCCTCGACGCCCTCACCCCGTGGCGCTCGCGCGTGCGCTTCAACGTCCTCGTCCCCGACATCAGGCCCATGGGCCACACCCGTGCCTTCATGCCCTCGGACACGGCCCAGGCCCTGATCCACGCGGTGACCGAGGCGGTCTCCAACAGCGCACGGCACTCCGGCGTGGCCACCACCTTCGTGACCATGGACGGAGGGGCCTGCCCTCCCACGGCGCTGAACCCCTTCGGCTTCTACCTCTCCTTCGAGGTCCTCGACCGCGGCAAGGGGTTCCAGATGCGCTCCATGGATTCCCGGCGCCTCGGCGTGCGGGTCTCGATCATCGGCAATGTCGAGAACGCGGGGGGCCGGGTCGACGTCGCCTCCGCCCCGCACCGCGGGACGCGCATCCAGATCCTGTGGCCCAGCGATGCCCATCCGTCGGACTAGGCGCCGCAGCGCCAGGTACCGCGCAGACGTCGACGTCGGGCTGCGCAGCCGCCTGCTGGACCTCGTGGGCCAGTGGGTCGCACGGCTCACGGCGGAGGGCCGGGCCCAGAGCTCCGTGCTGTTCTTCGGCTCGCTGCTGGCCTTCCTGATCCCGTCGCTGATCGCGGGGCTGCCGCTGCTGCAGTTGCTCCAGCATCCGCAGCTGCAGCTGATCTCCGGCGTGCCGTACATGATCGCGGTCCTGCTCGTGATCGCCCCAGGGCGGCGCCGGCTCGACGAGCTTCCCGTCATCACCGCCGTAGTGGCCATGATCTCGTGCCTGGCGCTGACCCACGACTCCGACCCCGAGCGGCTGCCGCTGCTGTCGCAGCACTGGGGGTACCAGGGGCTGCACCTGTTCCCGGTCGCCCTGGCCGTTCGCCAGCGCACGGCGTGGGCCTGGGGGACGGTGTTCATCGCGACCGCCCTCGGTGCGACCTTCGGCGCTCGCTCCGAGCACGGCATGCTCATGGGCATGGCGCCCATGGCCACGGTCGCCGGCACCCTGGTCGTCGCCATCCTGATCATCACGGAGATCGAGCGGCTCGTGGATCGCCGCCGCGAGGCCCGGGCGCTGGGGGCATCGGCGCGGACCGATGACGACGCCGAGCAGGATACCGTCAACGCCTCGATCCGGCGCATGCACGAGGTCCGACGTGTCGTCGGCCCCGCGCTCGAGCGGATCGCCTACGACTCGAGCCCCGTGGACGACGAGGAGATCCGCCGCTTCCGGGTCCTCGAGGCCCACCTGCGCGATTCCATCCGCGGTCGGTCGATCTCGACCCCGGAGCTGCACGAGGCGGCCCGCCGAGCCCGCGAGCGCGGCGTCTCCGTGGACATCCTCGACGAGCGCGGCTCCGTCCTGCCCGAGCGCGTGCTGCGGATCGTGGGCCGGCAGTCCGCCGCGGTGCTGGACGCCGCGCAGGCGGGCTCGGTGACGATCCGCGCGTTCCCCGCGGATGACCAGACCGCCGTGCTGATCGTGCACGACCCGGGCGACGACGACGAGGACGCGATCGCCCTGGAGATCGCCCAGGGAACCGGTGAGATCTCCGAGTTCTGAGCCCTTGGGCACCAGGCTCCACAGCACCCGGATCAGCGGAGATGGGGGCCGCAGCTGCACAGTCCGGTCCTCGGGCCCCGATGCTGCTGCGAGCATCGCCGTAGCGTGCCGCCATGCCCACCGCCGAAGCCGCCCACTGCTCCTCAGATGCGCCGTCCTGCACCGACCGTCCGCGCGCCGACCCGTCCGTCCTGCTGAGCCCCGTGCTGTGCGCCGACGGTCGGCTGCGCTGCCCGTGGGCGCTGTCCACCCCGGATGTCCTGGACGATCACGACACCTCGTGGGGCATCCGCCCGCAGCTGCGCTCCGAGTGGTTCCGGGCGCTGAGCCTCGAGATCCTGCAGGCCGGGCTGGCCCCGGGCGCCTCGGTGTCGCGGCTGCCCGCGCTCGAGGAGGTCTTCAGCTGCTTCGACCCGCGGATCGTGGCCGGTCTCGATGACGACGCCGTGGACGAGCTGCTGCTGGACCGTCGGCTGATCCGCAATCGCGCCAAGCTCACCGCTGTGGTGGTCGCCGCCCGCGCCGTTCGCAGCTGGTCCGGCGAGGACTGGCAGCGGGAACTGGAGCCGGCCGAGGGGACGGATCACGTCCAGGCGGTCGCAGGTCGCCTGCGCGAGCACGGGCTCGTGCACGCCGGCCCCGGCACGATCGCCCGGCTGCTGGCCCGCACCGGGATGACCCCCGGCCACCTCGACGGCTGCTTCCGCTGCTGAAGGGGCCGCGAGCTCCTGTGCGCATGCCTCGGCCCCGGCAGCGAGGCGCGCCGACCGGGGCCTTCCGCAGGGGTGCTCGTCAGGCCGTGAGGGGGTTCAGTCGAGCAGCAGCGCGGGCTCCTCGAGGATGCGGGCCACGTCCGCCATGAAGCGCGCGGAGAGGTCGCCGTCGACCACACGGTGGTCGAACGATCCGCCGAGCGTGGTGATCCACCGCGGGATGATCTCCCCGTCCACGACCCACGGCTTCTGCTTGATGGTTCCGAAGGCCACGATCGCGACCTCACCGGGGTTGATGATCGGAGTGCCGATGTCGATCCCCAGGGAGCCGATGTTCGTGATCGACAGGGTGCCGTTCTGCATGTCGCCGGGCTGGGTGCGCCCGGCACGAGCCGTGGCCGTCAGCTCGTTGAGGGCGATCGCCAGCTCGCGCAGGCTCATGTCCTGGGCGTCCTTGATGTTCGGGACCATGAGCCCGCGCGGGGTCGCCGCGGCGATGCCCAGGTTCATGTAGCGCTTGATCACGATCTCGCGGTCGGTCCAGGTCGCGTTGACCTGGGGGTTGCGCGCTGCGGCCCAGATGACGGCCCGGGCCAGCAGGAGCAGCGGGGTGACCTTCACTCCCTCGAAGTGATCGGAGGTCTTCAGCCGCTTCACGAACTCCATGGTCCGCGTGGCGTCGACATCCACGAAGATCGACACGTGCGGGGCCGAGAACGCGGACTTGACCATGTTCTGGGCGGTCAGCTTGCGCACGCCCTTGACCGGGATCCGCTGCGTCCGGTCCCCTGCCCCGGGGGCGTCCGAGGAGACCCAGAAGCCGTCGGGGCCGTCCGGGACCTCGCGCAGATGGGCGGCGTAGGCCAGCAGGTCTCGCTTGGTGACCTGTCCGGCCTCGCCCGTTCCGGAGACCTCCCGCAGGTCGATGCCCATCTCCTTGGCGGCCTTGCGGACGGGAGGCTTGGCCAAGGCCGGCTGGGAGGCCCGCGCCGGCTGCACTGCGACCGCGCCGCTTCCCGGGGCCGCGGCCTCCTCTCGGGAGCCGCCCCCGGCCAGGCGGGCCAGCCGGTCGCCGCGCGAGCCGGGCCCCTGCCCCAGGCCCGCTCGCGAGAGCAGGTCGGCGATGCCGTCGCCCAGCGAGGCCCTCCCGCCGGCGGGCTCGGCCGTGCTGCGGCCGCGCGAGGGCTCGGCCTGCTGAGCAGGGGCTTCCGGTCGGGTCGGCTCCGGGCGGGCGGGGCGGCGCGAGCGCTGCCTGCGCACGACCGGATCCGCCTTGGGACCCGACCCCACGAGCGGCTTCTGCTGCGGCTCCTCCTCCGCGCTGGAGGACTGCGCCGGCGCTTCCGGATCGCTCGAATCGGCGGCGGCATCGCCGCCTGCGCTGGTGGCGGAGTAGCCCGGATCCGGGCGCGAGCCCGGGGCCTCGGCGGAGTCGCCGATCGAGACCAGCCCTGCGCCGACCTCCAGGGTCTCGCCCTCCTGGGCGAGCAGCTCGAGGACGGCCCCCTCCCAGGGCGAGGGCAGCTCGACGAGCGACTTGGCGGTCTCGATCTCCACGAGGGGCTGATCGACGGAGACCTGGTCGCCGACGCGCACCTTCCAGGTGACGATCTCGGCTTCGGTGAGCCCCTCGCCGACATCGGGGAGGCGGAAGATCTGTGCCATGCGGGAATCCTTCGGAAGCGACGGTGCGGGGCGCGTGCGTGCGGTGAGCGGGTCCTAGTAGGCGAAGGCCCGGTCCATGCCGTCCAGGACGCGGTCCAGGTCCGGGACGTAGTCCGCCTCGACCCCGGCGGGCGGGTAGGGCATGTGGTAGCCGCCCACGCGGATCACGGGGGCTTCGAGGCTGTAGAAGCTGCGCTCCGTGATGCGCGCGGCGATCTCGGCCCCCAGCCCGGAGAAGACCGGGGCCTCGTGGGCCACGACCATGCGCCCCGTGCGCTGCACCGAGGCCTCGAGGGTCGCGAAGTCGATCGGCGACAGCGAGCGCAGGTCGATCACCTCGACCGAGCGGCCCTCCTGCGCGGCGGCCTCTGCGGCGGCCATGGCCACGGGCACCAGCGGACCCCACGCCACGAGGCTGAGCTCCGAGCCCTCGCGCAGCACCTGGGCACTGAAGGGATCGGCGGTGCTCGGGTTCTCGAGGTCGACCTCCCCCTTGAGCCAGTAGCGGCGCTTGGGCTCGAAGAAGATCACGGGATCGGGGCAGGCGATCGACTGCTGGATCATCCAGTAGGCGTCCTGCGGCGAGGACGGCGAGACGATGCGCAGCCCGGCAGTGTGCGAGAACTGGGCCTCGGGCGACTCGGAGTGGTGCTCGATCGAGCCCACGAGCCCGCCGTAGGGGATGCGGATGGTCACCGGGACGGTGACGTCGCCGTCGGTGCGGGCATGCATCTTGGCCAGCTGGGTCGTGATCTGGTTGTAGGCGGGGAAGGTGAAGCCGTCGAACTGGATCTCGCACACCGGGCGGTATCCGCGCATGGCCATCCCGGTGGCGGTGCCCACGATCCCAGCCTCGCCCAGAGGGGTGTCCAGCACCCGGTGCGCGCCGAACTCCCCCTTGAGCCCCTCGGTCACGCGGTACACCCCGCCCAGGGAGCCGATGTCCTCGCCCATGAGCAGGACCCGGGGGTCCTCCCCCATGGCCCGGCGCATGCCCATGGTCAGGGCCTTGGCCAGAGTGGCCCGGACGGTCGTGGGCCCGCCCGTGCGCGTCTGCTGCTCGCTCATGCCCTCTGCCCCTCCTGGCTCTGCCCTGCGTCTGCGCCCGGTCCGCCCTCGCCGTCCAGGAAGGAATCGGCGTAGTCGCGGTGCCAGGCCCGCTCCTCCTCCACGAGCGGGTGCGGCTGCGCGTAGACGACGTCGAAGCGATGGTCCAGCTCACCCGGATCGGAGCGCAGCAGCTCGGAGCGGACCTCCTTCAGCCACTGGTCGGTCTCCTCCTCCAGGTCCTGGAACCACTGCTCCTGCACGCCGAGCTCCGTCTCGAGCAGGGCGCGCATGCGCAGCAGGGGCTCCTTCTGCGCCCACTGCGCCTCCTCTGCGGAGAGGCGGTACTTGGTGGGGTCGTCTGCGGTGGTGTGCGCGCCCAGTCGGAAGGTCTCCGCCTCGATCAGCACGGGGCCGCGCCCCTCGCGGGCCTCGGCGGTCGCCCACCGGGTCACCGCCAGGACAGCCAGAGGGTCGTTGCCGTCGACCCGCACGCCCTCGAAGCCATAGCCGGCCGCCCGGGCCGCCAGGGGCACGCGGGACTGCGTGGAGAACGGCACCGAGATCGCCCACTGGTTGTTCTGCACGAAGAACACCACGGGGGCGTCGTAGGAGGCGGCGAAGACCATCGACTCGTGGATCTCGCCCTCGGTCGAGGCGCCGTCGCCGAAGTAGACGGTGACAGCACCGGGTTCCGGCGCGGGCTCCCCCGCCTCCTCGGCAAGCCGACGGTCCTGGACCATGCCCATGGCGTAGCCCACCGCGTGCGGGACCTGGGAGGCCAGCACCAGCGAGTAGACATGGGTCCGGGTCTCGGACGGCTTCCAGCCGGAGGCCGCGTGGCCCCGGAACTGCACCAGGACCCGCTCGGCCGGGACCCCGCGCTCCAGGACCACGGCATGCTCGCGGTAGGAGGGGAAGACGTAGTCGTTCTCGCCCTGGGCCAGCGCCGAGCCGACCTGGGCCGCCTCCTGGCCGCGCAGCGGGGGCCACAGGGCCATCTCGCCCTGGCGCTGCAGCGCAGTGGCCATCTCGTCCAGGCGGCGCGCCCGCACCATCGAGCGGTGCATCCGCTGCAGCGCCTCGGCATCGACGTCCTCGACCCAGCCCGAGAAGCGCTCGTCGTGCTGGCGGACGCCGTTCTCGTCGAGCAGGCGGACCACGGGCATGGTCGCGGCCACGGCCGCGGGGTGCGCTCCGGTGCCGGCGCTCGCACGGGCGTCATGGGGATCCGCGACGAGCGCTTCCGGCGATCCGTCCGGGGCCACGTCGGCGGCGACCTCGACGGCCGGCGCGGCCTGCGCCGTCTGCGCGGACGACTGCTCAGCGCTGGGCTGCTCCTGATCGGGTCCCCGCTCCGGGACCTCGTCGGCCTGCGCCATGGGACACCTCCAGGTGTGGTTCACGCGGTGGCACGGCCCCGGGCCGTCCGGCCCGGCAGCTCATGCCTGCGTCTCCGTCTGCTGCGCGCAGAGCCCGGAGACGAAGCTGTCTCATGAGACTACGTGACGCGCGGGCGTCTGGAAGTTGGAGCAGATCTCCAAAAACCTGTCGTTGGCCTGGGGCACATCGATGCTGACCCGCACTCCGTCGCCGTCGAACGCCCGCACCGACAGCGCCTGCTGCGCGCAGGCCTCGGCGAAGCGGCGGGCGTCCTCGCCCAGCGGCAGCCATACGAAGTTCGCGCGCGTCTGCGGGACGTCCCAGCCCAGTTCCGCCAGCCGGGCCAGGACGCGCTCGCGCTCGTCGACGATGCGCTGGACCCGCTCCTGGACCTGCTCCAGGTGATCGAGCGAGGCGATCGCCGCGGTCTGGGCCATCTCAGTCACCGCGAACGTGGTCGCGACCTTGCGCAGCGAGGCTGTGACCTCCGGCTGCGAGAGCGAGTACCCCACGCGCAGACCGGCCAGGCCGTGGGCCTTGGAGAAGGTCCGCAGCGCGACCACGTTCGGGTGGGCGCGGTAGGTGCGCACGCCTTCGACGAGCTCCGGGTCGCCCTGGAACTCGAGGTAGGCCTCGTCCAGCACCACGAGGATGCCCTCGGGCACCCGGGCCAGGAAGCGCTCCGTCTCGTCCTGGCGCAGCGACGGGCCGGTGGGATTGTTGGGCGAGCACAGCAGGATCACGCGGGTGCGCTCGGTGATGGCCGCGAGCATGCCCTCGAGGTCGTGCGAGCCGTCCGGCAGGTTGGGGACCTGCACGCTCACGGCGCCTGCGGTCCCCACGACGATCGGGTAGGCCTCGAACGAGCGCCAGGGGTAGATGACCTCATCGCCCGTGCCGTCGGAGGAGGTTCCCGCGAAGGCCGCGATGATCTGCGTCAGCGCACCCAGGCTGCCCGCACCGGTCACGATGTCATCGGCGGGCACGCCCAGGTGCTGGGCGATCCGCTCGCGCAGCGGCGCGGCGGTCGGGTCGGGATAGCGGTGCATCCGCTGTGCTGCCTGGGCGATGGCCTCCTGGGCTGCCGGCACCGGTCCCCAGGGGTTCTCGTTGGAGGACAGCTTGAAGGCCTCGAGGCCGTCGACGGGCTGCGGGGGCCGGCCCGCAGCGTAGTCGGGCAGGGCGGACAGGGCGGCGCGGGGTGTGACGGAGGACATGACCCTCACTGTAGCGGCGCGGCCCAGCATGAGGCCCACCCTCGGAGCCCCGTTCCGGACGGAACGCCGGCTCGAGCAGCGCGCGCCCGCCGCGCGCCCGGAGACGCCGCCCGAGGATGGAAGAATGTCCGCATGTCTCAGTCTTCCGCCCCCTCGACCGACGATCCCACGGCCCGCATCCCGCTCGGCGGGCTCGAGCCGCCCCTGGCCCTCGGAGCGCTGGACGGGCGCTACCGCCCGGCCGTCGCACCGCTGATCGACCACCTCTCGGAGGCGGCGCTGAACCGCAACCGGCTCCATGTGGAGATCGAGTGGTTCATCCACCTGTGCGCCGGACGCGTGCTGCCCGGGATCGAGCCGCTGGGCCAGGAGCAGATCGACGGCCTGCGCCGCATCGTCGAGGACTTCGGCGCCGAGGGCATCGCCGAGCTGGCCGAGATCGAGGCCGTGACCGTCCACGACGTCAAGGCCGTCGAGTACTACATCGGGCGCCGGCTGCCCGCGCTGGGCCTCGAGCACCTGATCCCGCTGGTGCACTTCGCCTGCACCTCCGAGGACATCAACAACCTCGCCTACGCCGTGGGCGTGCGCGATGCCGTCGAGCTGGTCTGGGCCCCGGCTGCCCGCGAGCTCGTGGAGCAGATCTCGCAGCTGGCCGCCGACAGCGCGGAGGCGCCCATGCTCTCGCGCACCCACGGCCAGCCGGCCACGCCCACCACGCTGGGCAAGGAGCTCGCGGTCTTCGCCCACCGCCTGGGGCGCCAGCTCGCCCGGGTCGGATCCACGCAGTTCCTGGGCAAGATCAACGGGGCCACCGGAACCTACGCCGCCCACACGACCGCCGTACCGGAGGCCGACTGGCAGGAGGTCTCGCGCACCTTCGTCGAGGGGCTGGGGCTGAGCTGGAACCCCCTGACCACGCAGATCGAGTCGCACGACTGGCAGGCCGAGCTCTACGCGGACGTCGCCCGGTTCAACCGCATCCTGCACAACCTCTGCACGGACATCTGGTCCTACATCTCGATCGGCGTCTTCCGCCAGGTCCCCGTCGAGGGCGCCACCGGGTCCTCGACCATGCCGCACAAGGTCAATCCGATCCGCTTCGAGAACGCCGAGGCCAACCTGGAGATCTCGTGCTCGCTGCTGGACACGCTCGGAGCCACGCTCGTGACCTCGCGCTGGCAGCGCGACCTCACGGACTCGTCGTCCCAGCGCAACATCGGCACCGCCTTCGGGCACTCGCTGCTGGCGATCTCGAACGTCGCCAAGGGCCTGCAGCGCCTGGATGTGGCCCACGACGTCCTGGCCGCCGACCTCGACGAGAACTGGGAGGTCCTGGGAGAGGCGATCCAGACCGTCATGCGCGCCGAGGCGATCGCCGGGACCCCCGGCATGGAGAACCCCTACGAGCGCCTCAAGGACCTGACCCGCGGCCACCGCGTGGATCAGCAGCGCCTGCAGGAGTTCGTGGCCGAGCTCGGGCTGTCCGATGCCGCAGAGCAGCGCCTGTCCCAGCTCACGCCGCAGACCTACATCGGGATCGCCCCCAGGCTCGTGGAGCATCTCGAGCGCTGAGGGGCCCCGTCCCGTCCGAGGCTCCCGCGCAGACGACGCCGGGCGGTGCTGCTGGTCCAGCAGCACCGCCCGGCGTCGTCGTTCGCATCCCCTTTCAGCGGCGCGGATCCGTCAGGTCCGCACCGCCCGATCACATGTCCTTGGCCGCCCAGCCAGCGGTGCGCACGCGGCGACGGCCGAACAGCCGTCCGGGGCGCGACGGGCGCAGCTCGGCCTGAGCGCCGACCGTCTCGAGCCACTCGGGGGCCATGCGCCCCAGCTCCTCGGCAGAGCCCGCGAAGGCCAGCGCATCCACGGCGCTGTCGGCGCTCACGGCCACGGCATCCCACACCTCAGCGCCGACGCCGCGAGTCTGCTCGCAGAGCACGGCGAAGGCGCGGGCGCCCCGCTGCAGCGCGGGGTCCAGCACGGTGAGGTCCTCGCCCAGGGCCTCGGAGATCTCCCAGGCGGCGCCCACAGCGCTGACCGAGGAGCCGACCACGATGGCCAGGGAGGCGAAGGGATCGGCCTCCTGGACGCGCTCCATGATGCGGTCGGCGGCCCTGGCGCAGCCGATGTCCCACAGGTCGAGCTCGGTGCCGCGCGGCAGGGTGAGCCGGCGCGTGCGGGTGTCGAGCTCGACGATCTCGCCGCCGGTCAGCTCTCGCGACAGGCGGATCGGGCGGTACCAGCCGCTCGAGACGGCCTGGGCACGCTGAGCGGCCTCGAGGACGGCGCACAGCGTGGGCGAGATCTGGGCGGTGAGCGCATGATCGCTGCTCAGGGAGAGCAGCAGGGACAGCTCGGAGTCCGGGCGCTCGGTGCTGAGCACCCACGACAGGTCGGAGAGGACCTCGTCGGCGATGGACTCGGCGACCATGCGGGTCAGCGGGTCGACGGCGGACACGGTCCGCTGCGCCGTCAGCGTGGGGGCGCTGCGGCGGAGCCTGGGGGGAACGGCCATGGTGGGGGAACCTCGTGGGGGGATGAGGCGGGGCTGGGGATGCCCCGGAGCAGATGAAGGCCGCTGCGGATCGACACCGGCCAGATTTTCGGGAGACAGAGGGTGGAGACGTATCGCAGCCCGCGATCCGGCTCCGCTCCTCTGCGCGATGCCCCGAGACTCCAGTCTCTCGGACTGCTGTCACAGCCCCTGTCGAATCGGCGCGCCATGTCGACGGAAGTGAGGTGAGGGCCTCGGCACCCGTCGGCACAGCCCATACGTTACCTGCGAGTAATGAAGATGCAACACCTTTTCTCCGATATTTTCGACCCATCTGACTGGGGACGATATCGAAACATGGCTGCATTGAATATCTAATGAATATGCATTCTGCAGTGGGCTGTTCAGCACATTCTATCGCTGCTGCCGACAGCGGTGGGGGCACCGCCCGCAGCGAGTCGATCCAGCAGCTCCCCCGGCCGGTTGGTCGTGATCTGCTGGACGCCCAGGGCAAGGCACAGCTCGAGGTCCGCCGCGGTGTCGACCGTCCAGACCCGCAGGATCGAGCCCTGCGCCAGCCAGGCCCGCACGAGACCGGGGTGATCCCGCACGAAGGCGATGCCCGGACCCGCGATCTCGCACAGGCCCCGGGTGATGATCGGCTCCGCCGACGGCACGACCCAGCGCATGCCGGCGTGCACGAGCCGGGCCGTCGCAGCCGGGACCCGCAGGCTCGCGGCCACGGACTCCGGGGTGGGATCCTCGATCAGCTGGCACACGTTGCGCGGGGCGACGGTCTGCAGGACATGGCGCACGGCATCCGGGTGGAAGCTCATGATCGAGACCTGCAGGTTCCCCAGGCGCCCGGTCTCCGGGTCCCAGCCCTCGGCTATCAGGACGCTGAGCACGGCCTCCTCCAGCCGATGACCGGCCGGGGAGGGATGCTTGGTCTCGATGGCGAGTCCGACCCGCCTGCCCGCGCCGCGCAGCAGCTCGAGCAGCTCCGGCAGCGTCAGCAGCTGCTCATGGGGCCCGCCGTGGCTGACCGGGATCTCGACGCCCTTCCAGGAGACGAAGTCCAGACGGCGCAGCTCGGCCAGCGTGTGCGAGGAGATCGGTCCGCGGCCGTCGCTCGTGCGCCCCAGCTGGGCGTCGTGGTGCAGTACCAGGTGGCCGTCGCGCGTGAGGTGGACGTCTCCCTCCACGCCGTCGGCCCCGTCCAGCAGGGCCTGCACGTATGCCGCCCGCGTGTGCTCGGGGTACTGAGCGCTCGCTCCGCGATGCGCGAGGATCCTGGGGCCCAAGCTGTGCCTTCCTGCGAGGAGAGGGTGCTGCGCCGTCGACTCGCAGGGAGTCGGACAGCGCTCTCGCCTCTCACGCTAGGGGCCCGCTGTGAACGCCGGGGGAACGACGACGGCCGACCCGATGAAGCACCTGGTCCCCGCCTGAAGGATCAGGCGGGGACCAGGGGTCCTGCATCATGTCGGCCGCTGTGCGCCGCAGGACTCAGCTGTCCTGCTGACCCTCGCCGCTGATCTGCGCCGGCTCACCGGCCTCCTCGGAATCCTTGGAGCGGTCTCGGGCGTCGTCGGCGAGCTTGGGAGCCCGGTCGACCTCGGACAGCTCGGGCGGGAAGCTCGCCGGAAGCGGCCCGAAGGCCTCCTGGGTGCTCTTCACGACCGCCCGCGACATGGCCAGGTTGGCGCCGCCGCCGACCACAGCGCCGATGCCGAAGGGCAGCGCGCGGCCCAGCGCCGCCGTGGACTGCTTGCGGATGAAGCGGCGCACGAACATGTTGCGCAGCTTCTTGCCGACATCGAGGCCGCCCTCCTTGGAGCCGGTGCCCATCATCAGGCCCCAGCGGTTCGTCAGGCCTCGGGACTTGGAGCTCGAGGCCAGGACCTGCTTCATGAGCACGCCCCCGTCCTCGCCGAGCATCAGGGCCATGACCATGGAGCGCGTGCGCACCGGGTCGGAGGTGTGCACGCCGTGCAGCTCCGCGATGGCCTGGGCGTACAGCGCGGTCATCTCCAGGTAGCCGCCGACCGAGACGGTCGACACGCCCAGGGAGGCCAGCGTGCCGATGCCCGGGATCATGGCCGCACCGCCGGCCACGCCGCCGGTGGCCGTGTTCGCCCGGACGTACATCCGCTCGAGGCGCTTGGCGATCTGCTCGGGGGTCTCGTCCGGGTGCTCGGCGCGCAGCCGCTTGACCCAGCGCAGCACGACGGGACGCTGCACCTTCAGGGCGTTGTCGAGGAAGCCGTTCAGCGCCGGGGTCGGCTTGCCGTCATCATCGAATGCGTGCTTCAGGGGGTTGAACGCCACGGTCGTCTCCTGGGGTGGGTGTCCTTGAGAAGTTCGACGACCAGCCTACCCAAGGCCATCAGCGCCCTGTCTGATCGGCTCCTGACGACTGGCTGGGAGCCGCAGCCACGACTCAGCGCACGCGCAGATCCGCCCAGACGGGCCGATGGTCCGAGGTCGGGAAGGGATACGAGCCCGTGAGCTCCGCGCCGGGCTGCCCCGGGGCGGGCCAGAACACCTGGGAGTCCTGCACCCGGAGATTCGACGACGGCAGGACGTAGTCCACCCGCAGGTTGCCCGGCGCCGGGTCCGTGAAGTCCGCCGTGTCGAAGCGGTGCTCGCCCAGATGCCTCGTGTTGGCCCCTCCCTGGGCGGCAGCCGCCGCGACGGCCCCCTCCGAGCTCGGCCGGGGATCCTGGATGCGGTGGTGCTCCAGCAGCTGCCGGGCAGCCCCGGGCCAGGAGTCCCCGTCCTGAGGGTCGGAGTTCAGATCGCCCATGATCACGAACCTGCTGCCGGGCAGCAGTCCGCCGGTGCCCCCGTTGTCGTCGCGGATCCAGCTGCCGCGGCGCGAACCCGTGATGTAGTCCGCCCAGAAGCGGATCTCGTCGTGGTTGCGCCTCCCGTTGCGGTCCTCGGATCCGTCGAACGACGGCGGAGTCGGGTGGGAGGCCAGCACATGGACGGTGTCGCGGCCCACCCGCAAGGGAACGTCCCAGTGCGACTTCGACGACAGCCGCAGCCGCTTCCCGATCTCACGGCCGTAGTAGTCCCAGGGCAGCAGGCTGTCCGGCATCTGCGACCAGAGCTGAAGCTGGAAGGTCCGCACCGCGCGGTGGTCGATGGGCGCCGTGGAGTACACGGCCATGCCGTACTGGCCGGGGAAGAGGCCGAAGCCCCAGGCATCGTCGCCGGTGCGCAGCGTCCCGTCCCCGTTGAGGTCCAGGCCCGAGTCCACGCCCGTGTTGACGGCAGCGGTGAAGGCGTGGGGGAAGTCCAGCGGGGCCTGGCCGTTCTGGCTGCGCGCCAGGTAGTTGTCCCGGAACAGCTGCACGCCCAGGTGCTCGGCGTCGTAGTCGAACTCGTTGATCAGCAGGACGTCGGGGGCGCAGCGCTGGATGACCTCGGCGACCGCCTGCGCCTGGGCATTGCCGGGCGTGGAGAGATCCCGCACCAGCTGCCCCTGCGAGCCGCGGTTGAGCGAGGCGTTGTAGGTCATGAAGCGCAGCGTCCGATGCCCGGCCCCGCCGCGCTCGGAGGCTGCGGCGGGAAGGGCGATCGAGGTCACCGCGGCCCCGGCCAGGCCTCCGACCAGGCTGCGGCGGGTGAGTGCGGTGCGGCGGCTCATGTGACCCCCTGGGGTGCTCGGTGGGCGCGGCCGGTCGGCCGATGACATGGACCGACCGTAGCGAGAGCGGTTGAACCGGCCGTGAACGCACGGCGAGCGGATCACGCGGATCGGTGAGACGATCCGAGCATGTCCCGCCCCGCACACCGCTCCCGCTTCCTGTCCGCCCTCGACGCCGGGGCCGAGATCGCCTGGGACGAGCTGACCGAGGGGTGGATCCTCAGCATCGGCGGCGCCGAGCAGTCGCACGTGGACCTGGCGGATCCGAGCCGGGTCTTCTACGAGTACCTGCAGCGGATGTCGGCGGCCTGCGACCTGCAGCGCCCGAGCGGACAGCCCGTGCGCGCGCTGCATCTGGGGGCCGGGGCGCTGACGCTGCCCCGCCGGCTGAGCGCGGTCCGCCCGGGATCGCAGCAGACGGTGATCGAGCTGGCCCGCGAGCTGCCGGGGTTCGTGCTCGAGCACCTCCCCTGGCCGGACTCGCAGCCGCCCCGGATCCTGATCGGCGACGCCCGGGAGCAGCTCAGCGCGCTGCGCGAAGCCGAGACGGAGCCGTTCGACCTGCTGGTGCTCGACGTCTTCGCCGGCGACGACGCACCCGCCCATCTTCGCGAACGATCGTTCTACGAGGAGATGGCCCAGGTCCTGGCCCCCGACGGGGCGCTGATCGTCAACGTGGGCGATGACCCGGGACTCGGCTTCTTCCGCGAGCAGGCCGAGCGCATGGTGCAGGCCCAGGGCAGCGGCGGTGCCCCGGCCTTCGCCGACGTGTGGTGCCTGAGCGACGCCTCGATGCTCGACGGGCAGCGCGCCGGCAACCTCATCCTGCTGGGCTCGCCCTCGAGCATGCCGCGCGAGAACCTGGACGCCCTGCGCGCCGCCGGCCCTCACCCGGCCGCGGTCCTGGACCGCATGCAGCTCGAGGACTGGCTGGCCGGTGAGTGAATCCGCCGCTCAGGCGGTCGTGAAGCCGCTCAGGTCGCCCTGGGGGTCCTCGAAGTGCGCGTCCACGCGCATCACGGCCCCCGGTGCGTCCGGGCCCTGGATCTCCTTGAGCAGATCGCGCACCGCCCAGCGGGTGCCTTCGGCGATCACCTCCACGGTGCCGTCGTCGAGGTTGCGGGCGCAGCCCACGAGCCCCAGCTTCTCGGCGTGCTTCCACGTCCAGTAGCGGAAGCCCACGCCCTGCACCGTTCCGTGCACGATCGCGATGGCCCTCAGCCTCTGACTGGTGTCCAGGCCGTCCTCCTCGTCTCGTGCTGCGCCCTGCTGGCTCATGCCCGGGTCCCGGAATCGCTGGAGGAGCCCGAGGAGCCCTCGGCCGCATCGCGCAGCACGTCGCGGAGGTCCTCCGCGCTGCCGATCTCCCCGAGGTCGATGGCCCTGCCATCGGCCACGAAGCTCGGAGTCCCCGTCAGCTCGAGGTCCTCCGCCTGCTGGCTGTGCTGCTCGACGATCTCCTCGACGTCGTTGGAGCCCATGTCCTCGCGGAAGCGCTGCTCATCCAGCCCCGCCTCCCCGGCGAGCTCGACGAAGCGGTCCTCGAGCTCGCCGTCCGAGAGCTCGGACCACTCGTCGACGTCGTCGTAGACGAGGCTCGCGTACTCGTGGGCCTCCCCCTGACGACCGGCGGCCTCGACCGCGTGGGCCGCCGGCACCGCGTTGTCGTGCATGGACAGGGGGAAGTTCTTCACGCGCACGACGACCTCGCCGTCGAGCTCCTCGGCCACCTGCTCGACCGCAGGGTGGAAGGACCCGCACGCGGGGCACTCGTAGTCGGTGTACATGGTCACGACGGGCAGATCTCCGCTGGCCGTGTTCAGGGCGTAGCCGTCCTCGATGGCCTGGTCCACGCCGGCGACCTCGGTGTCCTCCTGCGGGGCCTCGGAGTCCTGGGCGCTGGCGGAGTCCTCCGCCTGGGCGGAGCCCCCTTCCGACGGGTCCTGGCTCGGGGAGCCCTCGCTCGCGGTCTCCGAGGCGGAGGCGGAGTCCTGAGCCGAGGCGGAGCCCTCGGTCGAGGGGTCCTCATCGGAGCTGGGAAGGCAGCTCGTGAGCAGCAGCGCGCAGCAGGCGGCAGCCGTCAGGCCGGCCGCGAGGCGGGATCCGGTGGGATGGGATGTCATGGCACTCCCGGGGGGTGAGGCGGTGCCCGGAGGGCCCCGCGGTGATCGGTCTGCGATGGCCCAGACTACGGGCGGGATCTGACTGCGCGATACCCTGCCAGCGTCGTGCCGTCCGAGAGCCCGTTGCCAGAAGGAGTCCGCCCGTGCAGCTGATGGTCCCGTTCCAGATCGTGCTCATCGTCCTGGCGGTGATCGTGATCGTCGTGGGAGCCGTGATCTCCGACCCGCTGCTGATGCTGCTCGGGGCGCTCATGGCCGCGATGGCCATCACCGGGCTGGGCATGGCGCTGCGGATGCGCCGACGGCACTCGGGCCAGGCCCCGCAGCGCCCCACGCGCGGCTGAGACCGGATCAGTCCTGGGCCTCGGCCTGCTCCTCGTCCAAGGACAGCGGCTCTCCGTCCAGCCGGTGGTCCAGGTGCATTCCGGCCTCCGCAGCGCTGCCGCTCAGGGCCTCGGCTGCTTCCTCGTACTGCGGCTCGCTGTACTCCGGCAGCCGCTCGGAGCGCACCCTGAGCATCGGCGCCGCCCCGTCCGAGCCCTCGACCCGCGCCGTGGCCTGCAGATCAGGGACCTGGCCCAGGTCGTGGAGGTCCTCGAGCAGCTCGGGCGTCAGCGACTTCGCGAACGCGCTCGGGACCGTGAGCCGCACGCGGCCGTCGATCACGGTCACAGCGACCTGGTGCCCGCCCGGCGCCTGGCCGGCCTCCTGGGTGTCCCTGAGCACCCGGGAGAGCTGGGGAAGCGCTCCCTCAGCAGACAGATCGGCCGAGTAGACGGTGGTCACCTCCAGCTGCTGGCCCACGCTCACCGACCAGCGGCGCTCGGGCCCCTGCTCCTCGGCGGAGGACGGCGACGCCGAGGGATCCGGGGCAGCCGTCTCCTGCGCGCCCGGCTGGGGGCCTGTGCGCTGCAGCGCGGCAAGCAGGTCGATGGCCTCGGGGATCGTCGCTGCCGAGCCGGTCGCCCGGCCGTCCGCAGCGGCGGGCTCGGAGGCCGCCGAGGCCTCTGCCGGTCCCGAGATCGAGGAGCCGTCGTCGAGCACCAGGGAGACCTGTCCCAGGCCGATGCCGGTCCCCGACAGCTGGGCCTCGGCCTCCGTCTCGGCTGAGGACCAGGCCTGAGCGATCTGCTCGGGGGTGGCTTCGGGCGCGAAGAGCAGCCCCAGGTCCACGGTTCCTTCGCGGGCCTCGCCCCCCCTGGGAGTACGAGCCCTCCACGGACGCCGAGACCACCCCGGGCAGCTCGCACAGGGCCAGCTCGGTCTGCGGCACCACGAAGGCCACGTCAGCGGCATCCGGAGCGGGTGCGGTCCGCGCCAGGCCGTCGTCCTCGGCGCTGGGTCGAGGCTGGTTGCAGTCGGCGCTGCGAGCCCAGACGGGCAGCTCAGCCCCGGCCACGAGCCCGGGCTCGGCGATCTCCCGGTTCGGCGGCTGCTCCATCTCCGGGATCTCCGGCTCGGGATCGGCCGGTGCGCAGCCCGCCAGCGGCAGTCCCATGGCGGCGAGACAGCCCAGCAGCGCGGCCGATCGGAGTCCGGCGCTCGGGCGCGAGGCGGCTGTCATCTCAGATGCCTCCTGCGAAGCGAGCGGATACGGGGGGTGCGCGCCGCCGGGCGGGGCCGCACGGCCATCCTACGGATCGCGGCCTCCTGCCGCGCACTGCGGTCCGGGCCGTGACGCGCGAGCCGTCTCAGCCGCGCAGCCAGGGACCCGTGACCGAGTCGGGATCGGCGGCGACTTGCTGAGGAGTGCCTGCCGCCACGACGGTCCCGCCGCGGCGCCCGGCGCCCGGGCCCAGATCGATGACATGGTCGGCCGTGCGGATCGCCTCCGGACGATGCTCGGCCATCACGACGGTCGCCCCGTCGCGGGCGAGGCCGTGCAGCACCCGCAGCAGGCGCTCGGCATCGGCCGGGTGCAGCCCCGTGCTGGGCTCGTCGAGCAGGTAGAGCGTCCGGCTGCGACCGGTGCGGTGCAGCTCGGAGGCGAGCTTGATCCGCTGGGCCTCTCCGCCGGAGAGCTCGGTCGCCGGCTGGCCCAGTCGCAGGTAGCCGAGTCCCAGCGCCCCGAGGGCCTCCAGGGGCCTGCGGATCGCATCGACCCGGCGGCGCTGGGAGGCCGAGCGCGGCCGATGCGCAGCCTCCTCGTCGGACGGCTCCTCCGCGAAGACGGCGAGCGCCTCGGCGACCGTGAGCTCCAGGATCTCGGCGATCGTCCTCCCCTCCCAGCGCACCGAGAGGGTCTCGTCGTCGTAGCGGGTCCCGTGGCAGACCGGGCAGACGGTCCAGGAGCCGGGCAGGAAGACCAGCTCGACCTCCACCTGGCCCTGCCCCTGGCAGTGCGGGCAGCGCCCGGGGGTCGTGTTGAAGGAGAACCGTCCGGCCTTCCAGCCGCGGGAGCGGGCCTCCGGGGTGTCGGCGAACAGCGCGCGCACGTGATCGAAGAGCCCCGTGTAGGTCGCCAGGTCGGAGCGCGGCGTCCGTCCGATCGGCTTCTGGGTGATCCGCACCAGACGGCGCACCTCCTCCAGGCCCTCCGCGGTCGCGACTGTGGTGCCCGGACGGCGCTGCTGCTCGGCCTCGGAGCCCTCGCTGGCTTCCTCCGGTTCGCCCGCCTCGAGGTCCACCACGCCGGAGCCCTCCAGATGCTGCGCCGTCGCATCCGCCAGCGCATCCAGCAGCGAGGACTTGCCCGAGCCGGACACGCCCGTCAGCGCGGTCAGCGCCCCGATCGGGAACTCGGCGTCGATGCCGTCGAGGGTGTTGCGGCGCACGCCCCGCAGGCGCAGGCGCTGCTCGCTCACCCGCACGGGGCCGCCGCGGATCTGCTCCGGCGGCGTCGAGGCGCGCAGGAAACGGCCCGTGGCCGATTCCGCGACGTCCTGGAGCTGGTCGACGGGACCGGAGTGCAGGATGCGTCCGCCCTGGGTGCCCGCGCCGGGGCCGACGTCGACCACCCAGTCGCAGCCGCGCACGAGCTCCATGTCGTGCTCGACCAGGCACACGCTGCTGCCCGCACCCACGAGGCGGCGCAGCACCGCCATGAGCTGACGCGCCTCCGATGGGTGCAGCCCCGCCGAGGGCTCGTCCAGGACGTAGACCACCCCGAAGAGCCCCGAGCGCAGCTGCACCGCCAGGCGCAGGCGCTGCATCTCGCCGGGGGAGATGCTGAGGCTGCTGCGATCCAGGCTCAGATGCCCGAGGCCCAGGTCCACGACCGAGCGCAGGGTCGAGCAGCCGTCCTCGAGCAGCAGATGCTCAGCCTCCTCGCCGGGACCCAGTCGCTGGCCCTTCTCAGCACGGCGGTCCAGCTCCGCGCGCCTGTCCTCGAGCAGCTGCAGCAGCTCGTCCAGGGGTCGGGCCTGCAGCCGGTCGATCGGCTCGCCGGACCAGGTCACGGACAGCGCGGCCCGGGTGAGGCGGCGGCCGTCGCACTCGGGGCACGGGCGGGACTCCACGAAGCGCAGCGCGCGGGCGCGCATGCTCGCGCTGCCGGTCTCGGCCAGCGTGCGCATCAGCAGGGAGGCCGCCGAGGAGAACGTCCCCTGGTACTCGAGCTGGACCTGATGGGCTCCGCGCACGGGATGGACGGTCACGACGGGGTGCTCGTCCGTGAACAGCACCCACTGCCGGGTCTGCTCGGGCAGCTCGCGCCACGGCAGGTCGATGTCGATGCCGAGCTCGCGGCAGATGTCGCGCAGGTTCTTGCCGTTCCAGGCGCCGGGCCACGACGCGATCGCGCCGTCGGCGATGCTCAGGCTCGGATCCGGGACCATCGACTCTTCGGTCGGCACGTGCTGCACGCCCAGGCCGTGGCACACCGGGCACATGCCCGTCGGGGTGTTCGGGGAGAAGGCGTCGGAGTCCAGCCGACCGCGCGGGCCCAGCTCCATCCCCTGGGGATACTCCCCTGCCCGCGAGTACAGCAGCCGGATCGTGTTCGACAGCGCCGTGATGGTCGCGACCGAGGACCGGGCGGTGCCGCCTCCGCGCTGCTGGCCCATGGCGACGGTCGGCGGAAGACCTTCGACGGAGCGGACCTGGGGGTCGACGGCCCCGGCGATCAGCCGACGGGCGAACGGGGCCACCGATTCGAGATAGCGGCGCTGGGCCTCGCCGTGCAGGGTGCCGAAGGCCAGCGAGGACTTCCCGGAGCCGGAGATCCCGGTGAATGCCACGAGCTGCTCGCGCGGGATCTCGACATCGACCTCGCGCAGGTTGTGCAGGTGGGCGCCGCGGATGCGGATCATGCCGTTGTCGTCGGCGTTCTCGGCCTTCTGAAACGGGGTCGTCTCCCCGGAACCGGCGGTCATGCCCGCAGCTCCACGGCCCAGAAGGTGCCCTGCCCGCTCACGACGACCGGCTCGCCGTCGGCTCGGACCCACGCCGAGTGCCCGGCGCCGACCTCCACGGGCTCGGCCCCAGGGGAGCCGAGCGTCACGGAGCCGTCGACGCACAGGACGGTGCACGTGCTGGGATCCAGCTCGAGCTCGCGCCCGGGCCGGGCCTCTCCCGAGACGAGGCTCAGGCGGTCCTCCCACAGCGAGATGCGGCGCAGCCCGTCGGGGCCCGTCACCGCCTCCTGCGGCACTCCGGGGTCCTGGTCATCGGTCACGACCCGCAGCAGCTCGTCGACGTCGACGTGCTTGGGAGTCAGCCCCGCGCGCAGCACGTTGTCCGAGCAGGCCATGATCTCCACGGCCGTGCCCTGCAGATAGGCGTGGACCTGGCCGGCGGGGGTGAACATGGACTCCCCCGGCTCGAGCACGAAGTGATTCATGCACAGGGCCACCAGCAGGCCGCGGTCACCGGGGTGCGAGCGGGCGACGTAGTTCAGCACGGAGCCCAGCTCGTCGTCGGCGGGCAGACGACGGACGGCCTCCTCCAGATCGGCCAGAGCCGCCTGCGCCCGGTCCTCCGGAAGGCTCAGCACGGTGCGCAGGACGGGCTCGGGGTGCTCGAGCACCTCGCGCAGCCACTGCTGGTCCAGCGCCTCGGCCAGCAGACCGAGCTCGGCGCGATCTCGCATGCCCGTGAGGATCTGCAGCCGCGACAGCGCCACCACGGTCTCCGGCTTGTCGCTGCGGTCCTTGTAGCTGCGATGCGCCGCATCGATCGCGATCCCGGCGGCCTCCTCGCGCTCGAACCCCTCCCGGGCCTGCGCGATCGAGGGGTGGACCTGGATCGACAGCGGGGCCTCGATCGCCAGGATCTTGAGCAGGAAGGGCAAGGATCCGTCGTCGGCCACGACCTGGTCGCCGTCGCGCACGAAGCGCTCGGGCTTCTCCAGGAGCAGCTCGTTGAGGGGCTGCGGGCCGGCCTGGAGCACGAGCTGCGAGGGTGCCGAGCGGTGGGCGCCGATCCACAGCTCGGCCTCGGGCTGCTCCGAGGGCGAGGGCCGCCCCTGCATCTGCGCCAGGACCGAGCGCGAGCCCCAGGAGTAGTGCTGGACGGGGTCGATCATCTCGAAAAACTGGGGCATGGCTCCATGGTAAGCACGGGGACTGTCCCCGCCTTCCTGCCGCAGCAGGGCCCCGCGCCCCCATGTATGGGGCGGCGGCGCGCCCGCCTGCGCTCGGGAGCCGCCCCATCGCCTCCATTAGAGTGCGGGGCATGACCATCGACCTGTCCCAGTCCTTCAAGGCCTACGACGTCCGCGGCATCGTGGGCGAGACCATCACCGCCGAGACCGTGCGCGCGACCAGCGCCGCCTTCGTCGACGTCCTCGAGCTGGCCGGAAGGACGGTGCTGGTCGGCGGCGACATGCGCCCGTCCTCGCCCGAGTTCATCGACGCCTTCGCCGAGGGCGCCACCGCTCGCGGCGCGGACGTCGTGAAGATCGGGCTGATCTCGACCGACGAGCTCTACTTCGCCTGCGGCGTGCTCGATGCCGCCGGCGTGACCTTCACCGCCAGCCACAACCCGGCGCAGTACAACGGCATGAAGATGGCTCTGCCGGGGGCTGTGCCCGTGTCCTCCGAGACCGGGCTCTACGAGATCCGCGACCGCGCCCAGTCCTACCTGGCCGACGGCATTCCGCCAGGCGAGACCCGGGGGACGATCTCCGAGCGCGACGTCCTCAAGGACTACTCCGAGTTCCTGCGCGGACTCGTGGACCTGCGCGGGATCCGCCCGCTGAAGGTCGTCGTGGACGCCGGCAACGGCATGGGCGGGCTCACGACCCCGGCCGTGCTGGGCGACACCGTGCTGGAAGGGCTGCCGCTGGAGATCGTGCCGCTGTACTTCGAGCTCGACGGCACCTTCCCCAACCACCCCGCGAATCCCCTCGAGCCCGCGAACCTCGTGGACCTCCAGAAGGCCGTGAGGGAGCACGGGGCGGATATCGGCCTGGCCTTCGATGGCGACGCCGACCGCTGCTTCGTGATCGACGAGAACGGCGGGGCGGTGACCCCGTCGGCGATCGCCGCGATCGTCGCCGAGCGCGAGATCGCCCGGGCGCAGGCCTCCGGCGAGCAGACCCCCGTCGTGATCTACAACCTGATCACCTCCCGCGCCGTCCCCGAGCTGGTGGAGGCGCGGGGCGGGCGCCCGGTGCGCACGCGCGTGGGCCACTCCTTCATCAAGGCCGTGATGGCCCGCGAGTCGGCGGTCTTCGGCGGCGAGCACTCGGCCCACTACTACTTCCGCGACTTCTTCAACGCGGACACCGGCATGCTCGCGGCCATGCACGTGCTGGCCGCCCTGGGCGAGCAGCAGCGTCCGCTCTCCGAGCTCATGGCCAGCTACGACCCCTACACCGCCTCCGGTGAGATCAACTCTGAGATCGAGGACAAGGCGGCAGCGGTCGAGCGCGTCCGCGGGTCGTTCGCGGGCGAGGACGTGGAGGTCGAGGACTCCGACGGCACCACCTTCGCCGCCGCCGACGGGACCTGGTGGTTCAACCTGCGCCCGTCGAACACGGAGCCTTTCCTGCGCCTGAACGTCGAGGCGCACGACCCCGCCGTGATGGAGCAGCTGCGCGATCGCGTGCTGGGCATCGTGCGCGGCTGAGGCCTCGCGCGACAGGATCCGCGGCCCCGTCCTCGCCCCTTCCCGGGCAGCGGCGGGGCCGCTTCGGCGGCGATCCCCTCCACGCGACGTCAGGAGAGGTGAAGGGCAGCCTTGGCCATCTGGATCAGACGACGCAGCCGATCGGCATCCCAGCAGCCCCTCCCCCAGGACTCCGAGCAGCAGGCGGAGGACGCGCAGCCTCGCACGACCCTGCCTCATGCTGCGGAGGCCGAGCGCCCCGGACCCCGCGAGACCGCTGTGCACGCACCGGCTCGAGCCCCCGAGGCGCCTGTCCCCGAGTCCGCGGCACCATCACAACGCCCTTCGGCGCACCAGCCGATCGAGAACCCGTCCTCCGCGACAGCAACCACGCAGGAGAGCACTGACATGTCCCACTGGATGATTCCATCAAGGAGCTGCTGAGCATCGAGGGCGCCAACGGCGCCGCCATCGTCGATGTCTCCAGCGGCATGGCCCTCGCCTCCGGCGGCAACCCGGGCTTCGACCTCGATGTGGCCGCGGCCGGCAACTCCAACGTGGTCCGCGCCAAGCTGCGCACCATGCAGGAGATCGACATCGACGCCGAGATCGAGGACATCATGATCACGCTGTCGAACCAGTACCACCTGATCCGGGCCCTGAACTCCCGGGACGCCGCTGGCGGGCGGCTGACCGGTCGGACTCAGGCCGAGGTGGCGGCGCGGCGGCCCGAGCCGGAGGGCTCCGATTCGCCGATGGCGGCGGACATGAGGGCGTCCTCGGTGGCCTCGGAGTTCTCCTGCTGGAAGACCAGGCGGCCGTCGCGCATCACGAGGATGGGGTGGCACCACTGGACGAGCTCCGACATCTCGGAGGACACGAGCAGCACCGCGGTGCCGCGGCTGGTCAGCGCGGTGAGCATCTCGCTCGGCCTCGCCGGGACGCTGCGGCGCGGAGAGGCGGCGCTCGAACATCGAGTAGACGACGTCGCCGGGTGCTGGCTTCGCGCGGCGAGTGCCCGCACACGATCCGGCCGTCGCGCATCACCAGGATCCGGTCCACGAGAGAGAGGACCTCGTCCACCCGGTGGGACACGTAGAGGATGCCGCAGCCGCGTTGGGCCATCAACTCGCGCAGGACGTCGGCCAGGGCCTGCTCCGCGCGCAGGAGGCCGCTCACCGGCACATCCAGGTCGAGGCGGATGCCTGTCTGCTCGAGCACAGCCAGCCCATGCGCCAGCAGGCCGCCTTCGGCGATGCCCTCACCGGCACCGATGAACTCGCGGACGCTCATGCCCGCAGGCGCCTCGAAGCGCTGCTGCACGGCGCCTGACCCCCAGCTCGAGCGCCTCCCGCTCGCTGGAGGGGCGGTAGGGGCGGACGCTGAGGTGCATGGTCCCGCCGTTGGCCCTGGCGGCGCCGGAGGCGATCGAGATCAGCGTGGACTTGCCCGCGCCGTTGCTCCCGACGAGGCCGACGATCTCGCCCTCTCCCACCGCGAGGTCGATGCCGCGCAGCACCCGGCGGTGCCCATGGGTCTTGGTCAGTCCCTCGATGCGGAAGCGCTCTGCCTTGGATCTCTCGGTCTCCTCGCCCCTCAGGGGCCCTTGGACGGCCCGCCGAGGATCAGCGGACCGGATGCTCTGCCGCCGGCCCTGGATCACGGGCGACGGTCGACTCCCGACAGGCGCATGGCGCCGCGACGAGTCGACTCTGCGAGGTTCGTCGCGGCGCCATATCTCACCTGAGCGGCGTCGCTTCCAAGGATTCGGCCACCGATGCCCCCACGAGCACTGTCCCCCGGACGGGTGGCATCTCGATGAGGGTGGGCAGATCAGCGGGCGTCCGAGAGCCGGGCGCGCAGCCCCTCCGACTGCTCGATCAGCACCTCGGGCACACGGCCCAGGCGCTCGAACCATGCGTCGATGCTGGGCAGCTCGGCCTCCCACTCATGGACGTCGACCTCCAGAGCGCGGTCGATGGCGGCCGTATCGTAGTCGAGGCCCTCGAGATCCAGGTCATCACGAGTGGGGACGATTCCCACCGGGGTCTCCTGGCCCTCGGCGCGTCCGTCGATGCGCTCGGTGATCCACTTGACCACGCGCGAGTTCTCGCCGAAGCCCGGCCACGCGAAGCCGCCGTCGGGCGTGCGGCGGAACCAGTTCACGTAGAACACCTTGGGCATGTTCTCCTCGCCGTGGCGCTCGCCCACGTTGAGCCAGTGCTGCAGGTACTCGTTCGCGTTGTAGCCGATGAACGGGAGCATGGCCATGGGGTCGCGGCGCACCACGCCCACCGCGCCCTTGGCGGCGGCGGTGGTCTCGGAGGACAGCGTGGCGCCCTGGAAGACGGCGTGCTCCCAGCCGAAGGACTCGGAGACCAGCGGCACGGTGGTCTTGCGGCGCCCGCCGAAGACGATCGCGTCCAGCGGCACGCCCTCGGGATCGTCGTACTCGGGGGCCAGCATGTCGACCTGCTTGATCGGCGTGCAGAACCGCGAGTTCGGGTGCGCTGCGGGGCGGCCGGACTCCGGGGTCCAGTCGTGGCCCTTCCAGTCGGTCAGGTGCTCGGGGACCTCGTCGGTCATGCCCTCCCACCAGACGCCGCCGTCGTCGGTCAGGGCCACGTTCGTGAAGATCGTGTTGCCCTTGGCGACTGCGCGCATGGCGTTCGGGTTGGTGGACCAGCCGGTTCCGGGAGCCACGCCGAAGAGGCCTGCCTCGGGGTTGATCACGCGCGCCTGGTCGTCCTTGAAGCTGATCCAGGCGATGTCGTCGCCGACCATCTCCGCCTTCCAGCCCGGGATCGTGGGCTCGAGCATGGCGAAGTTCGTCTTGCCGCAGGCCGACGGGAACGCGGCCGAGATGAACTTGGTGTTCTGCTGCGGGTCGGTGATCTTGAGGATCAGCATGTGCTCGGCGAGCCAGCCGTGGTCGTGGGCAATGGCCGAGGCGATGCGCAGGGCGTAGCACTTCTTGCCCAGCAGAGCGTTGCCGCCGTAGCCGGAGCCGAAGGACCAGATGGCGCGGTCCTCGGGGAAGTGGACGATGTACTTGTCCGGATTGCAGGGCCAGGCCACATCCTCCTGGCCCTCGGCCAGCGGCGCACCCAGCGAGTGCAGGCACTCGACGAACCCGGAGCCCGTCTCCTCCATGCGGCGCAGGACGTCGTCGCCGATGGTCGCCATGATGCGCATGGAGCACACCACGTAGGCGGAGTCGGTGATCTCGACGCCGAACATGGGCTGCTTCGCATCGAGGTGGCCCATGACGAACGGGATGACGTAGAGGGTGCGGCCCTTCATGGAGCCGGCGAAGCGACCGCGCAGGGTCTCCTTCATCTCCAAGGGGTCGCGCCAGTTGTTCGTGGGTCCGGCCCCGGACTCGGACTTCGTGCAGATGAAGGTCCGCTCCTCCACGCGGGCGACGTCGTCCGGGTCGGAGAAGGCGGCGAAGGAGTTGGGGAACTGGGACTCGTCCAGGCGCACGAGAGTGCCGTGATCGACCATCTCGTCCGTGAGCTGCTTCCACTCCTGCTCCGAGCCGTCGGCCCAGTGGATGCGATCAGGGGTGGTGAGCTCGGCGATCTCGCGGACCCACGAGATCAGGCCCTCGTGGGTGGTGGGCGGCGAATCCAGGGCGGCCCGGGTCTCGGCCGTCAGTCCGGCGGTGTTGTCGGTGGGCTGCTGAGCCATGGACGTGTCTCCTCGTTGAGGCCGGTGCTGCGCGCACTGCCCCCGGGGATCTCATCGTCGAGATGCGCGAGCGCCGTCATCGGCGTCCGCGCGGAAGCAGCCGCTTGCGGGTGTGATCCCAGTCTACGCAACGCACTGCACGACGCGCCGTGTGATAGATCACCGCCGCCTTGCCGCCTCGACCGGCGCGGCATATGCTCGAGCGCCGGTAGCTGAGCCTTACCTTAGCTGGACGAGGTCGGCGCCCTACCGCCGTCGATGCGGCGCTGAACGGGCGGTCGGATTCGCCCTTTCCGCCTTCCACACCACAGGAGCTCCACGTGTCCGATTCGAACCTCTCCGCGCTCTCCCGCCTCAGCTTCAGCCGGCGCTCGGCACTCGCCGGCCTGACCGGCCTCGGCGCCGTCGCCCTCGCCGGCTGCCAGACCGGCGACGGCGGCTCCTCGGACGACTCCTCGTCCGGCGGCTCCGACGAGCGCGGCGAGTTCCCCCGCACCATCAAGCACGCCTTCGGCGAGACCGAGATCGAGTCGGCCCCCGAGCGCGTGGCCACCGTGTCCTGGGCTAACCAGGATGCCGCGCTGGCGCTGGGCGTGGTCCCGGTCGGCATGCCGACCATCGACTTCGGCGGCAACGACAACGGCTCGACCGACTGGTTCGACGACAAGCTCGAGGAGGTCGGCGGCGAGGCTCCCGAGCAGTACTCCGAGACCGACGGCATCGACTTCGACGCCATCGCGGCGCTGAACCCGGATGTCATCCTCGGCGTGTACTCCGGGTTGACGCAGGAGGACTACGACAAGCTCTCCGAGATCGCCCCCACGGTGGCCTACCCGGAGGGCACCCAGCCCTTCGGCACCTCCTGGCAGGACACCACCCGCGGCGTGGGCGAGGCCCTGGGCCTGGACGATCAGGCCGACGACCTCGTCTCGGACCTCGAGGGGCAGCTGGCCGACGCCGTCGAGGCCAACTCGGTGCTCTCGGGCAAGACCTTCATCTACGGCACCGTCGATCCGGAGGCCGAGGACGAGATCTCGATCTACACCTCGATCGACAACCGCCCCCGCTTCCTGTCCTCGCTCGAGATGGAGCAGGCGCCCGTCGTCGCCGAGGAGGAGGGCGAGGACCCGGAGTCGTTCTTCATCACCTGGTCGCCGGAGCGCGCCGATGAGCTGGACTCCGACATCCTGATCTCGTGGGCCATGTCCGAGGACGTGCGTCAGGCCATCGAGTCCGATGACCTGCTCAACAAGATCCCGGCCGTCGCCGACGGCAAGCTCATGCTGCAGGTCGACGCGCAGGAGACGCTGTCCGTCTCGGCGATCTCCCCGCTGAGCCTCCCCTGGGCCCTGGAGACCGTCCTGCCCCAGATCGTCGCCACCCTCGAGGGCGGCAGCGCGGACGCAGAGGCATCCCCGAGCGCATGAGCCATGCCGGCACGAGCCCCCGGGTCGCCGGGGCGGCTCCCTGGACCGCGCTGGTCGCGGCCCTCGTCCTCGTGGCGGGGGCCGGGCTGGCCTCCCTGTTCCTGGGCAGCCGCTCCGTCGACCCGGCGGTCGTGTCGGAGGTCCTCCTGCGCATTCCGGGAATGGTCATGGACCAGGACTCCGGTGCGACCGCGGACATCGAGACCGCCGTCGTCCTGAGCCGGGTCCCGCGGACGCTGACCGCGATCCTCGTCGGAGCGGCGCTGGCCGTCGCCGGCGCCGGGCTGCAGGGCGTGAGCCGCAACCCGCTGGGCGACCCCGGCCTCCTGGGCCTGAACGCCGGCGCCTCGGCGGGCATCGTGATCGGCCTCGGCTGGTTCGGCGCCGCCACCAGCTGGGAGATGGGCGCCGCCTCCCTGGCGGGCACCCTCGTCGCCGCCGCGCTCGTCTTCGGACTGAGCCAGATCGGCGGCACGTCCCCCACACCGGTGGGCCTGACCCTGTCCGGGGCCGCCGTGAACGCCGGATTCATCGCGCTGACCTCAGCGATCGTCCTGACGCACTCGGACATCCTCGACCGCTTCCGCTACTGGAACATCGGCTCCGTCTCGCGCGCCGATGCCGCCGACCTCTCCGCTGCGCTGCCGCTGATCGCGGTGGGCCTGGCCCTGGTGATCTTCGGCTCCTCCGGGCTCAACGCCATGGCGCTGGGCGACGACCTCGCCCACGGGCTCGGCGTGGACCTGCGCCTGCAGCGCCTGATCGTCTTCCTCGGCGTCGTCCTCCTGGCTGGATCCGCCACCGCAGCCGCCGGCCCCATCTCCTTCGTGGGCCTGCTGATCCCGCATGCGATCCGCCGTCTGGTGGGCGGGGACTACCGCTGGATCGTGGTCCTGTCCCTGCTGCTGGGCCCTGCGCTGCTGCTGCTGGCCGATGTCGTCGGCCGCGTCATCGCACCGCCCCAGGAGGTCTACGTGGGCATCATGACCGTCGTCCTGGGCGTGCCCGTCCTGCTGGTGCTGCTGCGCCGCGGCAAGGGGGTGTCGCTGTGAACGCCTCGGAGATCACCGCTATGCGCCGCCGCGAGTCCCGCCGCACGGGCCGCCTGATCGCGATCATGTACCTCGCGGTGCTCATCATGCTGGCCGTGCGCGTGCTGCTCGGCGGCTACACCGTCACCATCCCGGACTTCTTCCGGATCCTGGGCGGTGAGCGCATCCCCGGCGCCACGTTCATCGTGATGCAGGACAAGCTGCCGCGGGCCCTGCTGGGCGCCGGCGTGGGCATCTGCTTCGGCTTCGCCGGAGCACTGTTCCGCCGCGTGCTGCGCAATCCCCTGGCCAGCCCGGACATCCTCGGCATCTCGCAGGGCGCTGCCGCCGGTGCCGTGATGGGCATGGCGTTCCTGGGCATGCGCGGAGCCAGCATGATCGTGACCGCGCTTCTCGGCGCGTTCGCCGCCGCCGCGCTGATCGCCCTCGTGTCGACCTCTCTGGGCGGTCGCGGAGGCGGCGGGGCCGTGGGCATCGTGGGCGAGCGATTCCTGCTCGCGGGCATCGGCATCGCCGCTCTGGGCGGGGCGGTCGTCTCGTTCGTGATGGCGCGGCTGTCGCTGCAGAGTGCGCAGGACGCCGCCACCTGGACCACGGGCTCGCTGAACCTCGCGACCTGGGACCGCATCCTCGTCGTGGCCATCGTGCTCGCGGTCGGCATCCCGGCCGCGCTGGCCCTCCACCGCGCCATGGAGCCCGCGGAGCTGGGCAGCGAGCTGGCCTCGGCCCTCGGCGCCCGCCCGGCCCTCACGAGCGCCGCCGCACTCGGACTGGGAGTCCTGCTCGCCGCCGTCGCCACCGCGACCAGCGGCCCGCTGGCCTTCGTGGCCCTGCTGTCCACCCCGATCGCCGCGGCCCTGCATCGCGGGCGGGTCTCGCTGCTCGTCAGCGGGGCCGTCGGCGCGCTGATCGTGGTCGCAGCGGACATGATCGGCGCCGAGGCCTTCGGCGACGCCCGGCTCCCCGCCGGTGTCATCACGGGCGCCGTGGGCGCCCCCGTCATGCTGTGGCTGCTGGTCCAGCAGAGGAGAGGAGCGCGCTCATGAGCGAACCGGTCTTCGACATCCGCGGGCTCAGCCTGGCCTACGGCCAGCGCGTGGCCGTGCAGGACGTGGATCTGCAGATCCGCCCGCACGAGACCACGGTGCTGATCGGCTCGAACGGCTGCGGCAAGTCCACCCTGCTCAAGGGGCTGTCCCGTCAGCTGGCCCCCAGCTCCGGGACGATCTCCTTCCAGGGCACCGAGCTCTCCCAGGTCCGCTCCAAGGGCTACGCCCGCGATGTGGCACTGCTGCCGCAGACGCCCGTGGTGCCCGAGGGCCTGACCGTGGCCGAGCTGGTGGCCCGCGGCCGCCATCCCCACCGGCAGTGGTGGGGCTCCCCGGCAGCCGGCGACGACGAGGCCGTGGCCCGGGCCCTGTCCATGCTCAGCCTGCAGGACTTCGCCGACCGCCGGGTGGACGAGCTGTCGGGAGGTCAGCGCCAGCGCGCCTGGATCGCACTGGTGCTGGCGCAGGACACTCCCGTGGTGCTGCTCGATGAGCCGACCGCCAACCTCGACCTGTCCCATCAGGTCGATCTGCTGGATCTGCTGCACGGCCTGCGCCGACCGGACGGCACCCGCACCACCGTGATCGCCGTGCTGCACGAGCTGAACCTGGCCGCGCGCGTGGCCGACCGCGTCATCGCCATGGCCGGCGGACGGATCGTGGCCGCGGGGACGCCGGAGGAGGTCTTCACCCAGCAGCGGCTGCACGACGTCTTCGGCCTGCATGCCGATGTCATGCCCGATCCTGTGGAGGGCCATCCCGTGATCCTGCCGCGGGCCCAGGTCGTCGTCTGATCGGCCCGCCCGGCACCCGTTCGCACCGCACACCGCCCCCAGGAGGCCCCATGACCCGCACGTCCGCACGAGGCCCCCAGACCATCTCCGCGCTGGTGTCCGTGACCTCGGTGGAGGACCTCTCCCCGACCTTCCGCCGCGTCCGGATGGCCGGAGCGGACCTGCTCGGCGCCTCGCCTGCGCTGATCGGCGAGGGTCCCGAGATCACCTGCGCCGATGCCTACCTCAAGCTGCTGATCCCGCCGCCCGGGCGCGAGGCCGAGCACCCCGACCTGAGCCAGGGCCTCCCCGAGTGGTTCGCCCTTCCCGCCGAGCAGCGCGGCTGGCTGCGCACGTACACCGCGCGCAGCTGCCGCTGGATCGACCTGGACGGACAGCGGGTGCCCGAGATCGCGATCGACGTGGCCCTCCATGATCACGACGCCGGCCCCGGTGGCCTGTGGTTCTCGCGCGCCTCGATCGGCTCCACGGCGTGCCTGCTGGTCCCCGGTCCCGAGGAGCCGCTGTGGAGCTCCTGGGCCCCGGGGCAGGCCGAGCGGGTCATCGCGGTCGGTGACGAGACCGCCGCGCCGGCGTTGCTGTCGATCGCCGAGCAGCTCCACCGCGACCGTCCCGACCTGCGCGCCGACGTGATCATCGAGGTCCCGGACGACCACGACGCCTCCTCCTACCCCGACAGGTCCCTCCCCCGCACCCCGCCCGATGGACAGCACGGACTGAGCCTGCACATGCTGACGCGCGATCCCGAGACACGGCTCAGGGAGCCCGGCGCCCGCGCCCTGGGCGAGCTGCTGGGGCTCGAGACGAGCATCGTCGACGAGGCCCTGGCCGGGCAGCGCCCGAGCCGGTCGCAGCACGCCGAGACGCCCGAGCCGGCCGAGCGCGAGTGGTCCCTGGCCGAGGCCTCCTCCGAGGGCACCTATGTGTTCCTGGCGGGGGAGGCTGCCAGCATCAAGGCCTGGCGCCGCATGTGCGTGGACGGCGCCGGGATCGACCGCTCCGCCCTGTCCTTCATGGGCTACTGGCGGCAGGGCCGCGCCGAGTCCTGAGAGCCGCTGCCGATTTGCGCGCGAGCGCAGCGGGCGAGTACAGTCTTACTTCGTTCGCAGGACGGGAGACCGTCCAGCAGGACACGGCTCGCAAGGGCCGGGCGCCACTAGCTCAACGGATAGAGCATCTGACTACGGATCAGAAGGTTGGGGGTTCGAATCCCTCGTGGCGCACTTCTGTCCTGAGTCGCGACATCGTTGACAGACGATGTCGCGGCTCAGGCTTTTTTCGTATGGGTTCGTTTTCTC
>NZ_JAVKPT010000079.1:0-551 GCF_040981045.1 Kocuria sp. CPCC 205260 | reverse complement strand
CAGCCCACAGCAGAGGAAGCTCCCCAGCCGGAGAGGACAGAGGCCACTGCACCTACCCAGGGGTGGCGCAACGAGGACGGATCCATCCCCATGGGCTCCCCCCGCCACACCGGCGGCGAAGTCGCCACCACGACCCGGAGCGAGGAGGAGACCGACACCCCGCCGCGCGAGCAGTCCTCCACCACCCAGGACGCGGGAACCATGCAGCGCAGCGGCACCCCGAGCGTTCCCGCGCGAACGGGAAGCTCGAGCACCGCGGTGACCCCTACGGGGGCCTCAAAGACGCAGGGGAACACCGGCACTCCGCAGGCAGGAACTCCCCAGGAGTCTGGGCCGGCCCCGCACCGGACCCCGCGGCAGAGGTCCACGATGCCTGCAGGCCAGTACGGCACCGTGCGAGTGAACCGCAACGGGACGACCAACAACGTCGTGACCGGGGAGGTCGTGGACACCGTGCCCCCGCACACCAAGGTGGTCCGGGCCTGGGATATGTCCGACACGGACGGGAGCAGCCAGCGGCCCCAGGGGCGGAAGCTTGCTACCCAGACCGG
>NZ_JAVKPT010000078.1:0-551 GCF_040981045.1 Kocuria sp. CPCC 205260 | reverse complement strand
CCCAGCAGCGCGCCCAGCGCGTTCGCCACGTTGAACGCCGCGTGGTGCAGGAGCCGGTCCACGGCGGCGGTGGCCAGGGTCTTGGGCATGATCGTGTCGAACCCGGCCGGGTGGATGTTCGAGGTCACGGCGAGGCTGCGGCGTTCGTAGGTCGCGTCGACGAGGCGGTAGAAGGCCTCGGCGGCGGCCTGGCCCGAGGGCAGCATCCCGATGTCGTCGACCACGATGAGCTCGGCCCGGGTGATCCGGGCGATGGTCTTGCCGATCGAGCCGTCCGCCCCGGCCCGGCCGATCGCGGCGGTCAGGGATTCGAGGGTGAACCAGGAGACCCGCGTCCCGGCGTCGATGACCTGATGGGCCAGGGCCTCGAGGAAGTGCGTCTTGCCCGTGCCCGATGGCCCTGAGATCGCGAGGTTCTCCGCCCGGCCCACCCATTCCAGGGTGGCCAAGGCCGACTGGGTCGGGATCGAAGAGTCCGACTCGCGCCAGGACTCGAAGGTCTTCCCAGCGGGCAGTCCGGCGGCCTTGCGGCGGGCGGCTTTGGTGGCCTC
>NZ_JAVKPT010000077.1:0-554 GCF_040981045.1 Kocuria sp. CPCC 205260 | reverse complement strand
TGCTGCTGGAAGGTGCGGTGGGCGGCGTCCAGGCGGGCCGCGGCGGCGGGGGCGGGGTGCCCGGTGCCGGCCAGCCAGGCGTGGGCGCGGCGCTCGCTGACCCCGGCCACACCGGCGAGGTCCTTGATGCTCAAGCCCAGTTGGGAACGCAGCACCGCCAAGGCCACCGGCGTGTAGTCGGAGCCGGGTGCGCTCACGCCCAGCTCCGGGTGGTGAAGGTGTAGGGCACCCCGGCGGCGTCCAACTCCAGGGTGATCAGCGCGAGGTATGCGTCCCAGGTCTCCACACTGGTGGCCTTCACACCGTGCTCAGCCCGGGCGAGGAAGCCCTTGGCGGGGTAGCGGGTCAGGGTCACCGGTTCTCCGGTGGCCTCGTGCTCGGCCAGATGTAGGTCCAGCGCCGTGTCCGCGTCGGCATCAACCTCCTGGGCCCAGGAGGTGACCTTCTCGGCCAGCCAGTCGGGCACCTCGTACTTGCCGGTGCGGATCCGGCGGAACCTGCGGGCGTCCATGCCCACGGTCTCGGCCACGTCCTGGGGACGGAAGCCCAAGCGG
>NZ_JAVKPT010000076.1:0-555 GCF_040981045.1 Kocuria sp. CPCC 205260 | reverse complement strand
TGAAAGCATACTCCAAAGCACTCAAACGTTTTGTGAGCTTAGCTGTATGGTATCCTATGGATGGAAGAACGGACAAATGGCAGCTGTATTTCTCCACGGACGAGATGCAGGATGCCAAGGAGGTTTTAGACTTCTACAGGACACGTTTCCAGCTCGAATTCTGCTTTCGCGATGCCAAGCAACATGCCGGAATGACGAACTGTCAGGCAACCGACTTCAGAAAACTGGCATTTCACTTCAATGCGTCACTTGCAGCGATAAACCTTGCCAAAGCTGCCTGTAAGAAGATGGGAATAAAATATTCCATATCATCATGCAAGTCAGTCATACACAATGCTTACATGCTTGAACGATTTATTTGCGTGTCTGGGATTGAGCCAAACACGCAATTAATTGACAAACTTTTCAAAGAACTCATTTTATTTACCGCCAAAGCCGCTTAGGCTTGGCGAATTTTTAACGAACTATTGTTATAGAGAAAAATAAATAAAATTTTTATTGAAGAATTTTAACATTTAGCCATGCAGGATTCATATCAATTCATCATTTAGAGAG
>NZ_JAVKPT010000075.1:0-556 GCF_040981045.1 Kocuria sp. CPCC 205260 | reverse complement strand
GTTGTCCCCAGCGGCACCGACTCTCCCCATCGATCCGATGAGGTGATGACGGTTCAACGTCTGCACGAATTTGCGTGACCGGAACTGGGATCCTCGGTCCGAATGTACGATGCAGCCAGCGACGTCACCGCGGCGGGAAGCGGCGTTGTCCAGGGCGTTCACCGCCAGTCGCGCCTTCATACGGTCGCTGATCGAGTAGCCGACGATCCGGGCTGAGAACACGTCCTTGATGGCGCAGAGGTAGAGCTTTCCCTCGTCGGCTTGAGTTCCAGCCATCGTCGCAACACTCTGATCGAGAGGTGCGTGCGATGGTTATTCGGCCGAGGGGTAGAGAGAATGTGCAGTACAAGGCGAAGGAGCGGGACGAGTTCTTCCGTCGGCTTGATCGTGGCGGCACGATCCGTGCTGTCGCGGCTGAGCTGGGGCTGAGCGTTGAGTCGTGTTACCGGTGGCGAAATGAGGCTGGCGTATCGACTTCCCGTGCGAACAGCCGGGTCTATACGGCTGAGGACAAGGCCGAGTTCTTCCGCCTGCTGGCGTCGACGGGGAACGTGTG
>NZ_JAVKPT010000074.1:0-564 GCF_040981045.1 Kocuria sp. CPCC 205260 | reverse complement strand
CAGTAAGGGGTTGTGGGGGTTTTCGCCTCTAGTGGGGTTGTGGCCGTTATGGGGGTTTCGGCATGCAAAGGGGTTTTTACCCTCAAAAACTCCATTGGGGTTTAGGACCCCTCTAGCACCATCAACCCCGGGGTAAGGGGCGGGGCACAGCAGTGTGGCCCCCACCGAGGTGAGGGCCACACTGTGCCGGGTTCGCGGTGCTGCGGAGTCGAGGGAAATCGCAAGAAAACCTCGAGCGCAACGGGCGAGGAGCCGGCAGATGGGCGGCGACCAAACCGCCCGCCCCTTACTGTATCGACGGGCTCAGCTGCTGGCGGTGCGTGGACGGCTGTGACGCGACCATGGCAGCACCGTCGGTGCTGGCGGTGTCCCGGGCGAGCTCCACGGCGTGACGGAACCAGGCCGGCATCGGCTTCTTGCCAGCCGCTGCCGCGGCCTTCTGGCCGGCCTCTGCAGCACGGGCAGCAGCATGAGCGGCGCGAGCCCGCGCTCTGGCCTTGGCGGGGGGCTCCAGACCGGAGATCGCGCGAGTGAGCTGGTGGATGAACAACGCCCGGGGGTTGG
>NZ_JAVKPT010000073.1:0-566 GCF_040981045.1 Kocuria sp. CPCC 205260 | reverse complement strand
TCACCGACTACTTCCTCACCAAGCTCGACGTCCTCACCGGCATCGAGCGGATCCCGGTCTGCGTGGCCTACGACGTCGACGGCGTCCGGCACGACGAGATGCCGATGACCCAGACCGAGTTCCACCACGCCAGGCCGGTCTTCGAGCACTTCGACGGGTGGGAGGAGAACATCACCGGCTGCCGCACCCTGGAGGACCTCCCCGCCAACGCCCGCGCCTACGTGGAGGCGCTCGAGGCGATGAGCGGCACCCGGATGTCCGCGATCGGCGTGGGCCCGGACCGCGAGGACACCATCGTGGTGCGCGACCTCATCGGCTGAGCACCAGCACCGTCCAGAGCCCGAGGCCGCCCAGCACCAGCACGGCCGCCGAGGTGGCCAGCACGGCCCCGAGCTCCGGAGCGGCGCGCTCCGCGGCGATCCGGCGGGCACCGCGGACGTAGCGCGGGCGCTGCGTGAGGTGCACGGCCGCGGCCGTGAGCACGGTCAGCCCGAACAGCACGAGCACGAACGGCCCGTGCTGCGGCAGCCAGCGCAGGAACAGCGCCGAGACCACCACGAGGGACA
>NZ_JAVKPT010000072.1:0-572 GCF_040981045.1 Kocuria sp. CPCC 205260 | reverse complement strand
CGTCGTGGGGCGGTCGAGTTCCGCTGCGAAAAAAGCCGAGGCGGCTTTGAGAATCTCATTGGCTCGGCGGGCTTCGGCGAGTTCGCGTTTGAGGCGCTTGTTCTCCTGCTGCAGGTCCTCTCCGGCGGGTATCTGCTCGATCTCATGGCCGTGGCGGTTGCACCACATCCGCAAGGTCTCCTCCCCGACGCCAAGCTGTGGGGCCACGGCCCGGATGGAATGCGAGCGTGGGCCGCCCTGCGCGGCCTGGCGTTCCAGGACCATCCGCACGGCGCGCTCACGCAACTCGGGGCTGAACTTCTTGGGCATGTTCCGATTCTCCTTCAGTTGGATCGGAACGAAACCCAGGGCGCTTCAGTGAGAATACGTAGCCGGTTCGTTCGGTCTGGACGATCTCATCTCGAGAATCGGGGACCTACCTCTAGACCCGGAACTGGACCTGATTATGCAGACGCTGATCGTCATAGGGCGCCAATGGCTCTGCCGTAAAGCTCGAACAGGTGCGCCACGACGTCCTTCTCCTCCAGGCCGACCTCCAGCCCATACGCGCGCTCCACCGCATCGTCCAATGC
>NZ_JAVKPT010000071.1:0-572 GCF_040981045.1 Kocuria sp. CPCC 205260 | reverse complement strand
GATTGGGTGCCTGGATGCGACTCTGGCGCGGATCGGCGGGGTGCCGACCTACGTGCTCACCGACAACCCCAGGACCGTGACCGTCGATCACGTGGCCGGGGTGCCGGTGCGCCACCCGCAGATCGTTCAAGCCGGCCGGCATTACGGCACCCAGGTGCACACCTGCGTGCCCTACGACCCCGAGTCCAAGGGCGGGTCGGAGTCCACGGTGCGCATCGCCAAGGCCGATCTGGTGCCCACCGAGGCGAACCTGCGTGAGCAGTACGCTTCCTTCGCCGCACTCGAGGCCGCCTGCACGGCGTTCTGCACCAAGGTCAACGGACGCACCCACCGGGAGTCGGCCCGGGTGCCCGCCGAGGCGCTGGCCGAGGAGCAGCAACGCCTGCACGTACTGCCGGCCGCTCCGCACACCACCGCCCTGGGGGTGACCCGCACGGTGGGCACCGACCAGACCATCCGGTTCGGCTCGGTGCGCTACTCCACCCCGCCCGGACTCGTCGGGGCGGGGTGTGGGTGCGGGTCGCCGGGGCCGAACTGGTGGTCATGGCCGGCCTCGACGTCCTCCCCGCGAT
>NZ_JAVKPT010000070.1:0-574 GCF_040981045.1 Kocuria sp. CPCC 205260 | reverse complement strand
AGTCCTTTCTCCGGCACCTGCACCCGCTGGGACGGGGTTGGGGCGTTGAGGACCTGGGAGAGTTTGGACCATGCCAGGGTCTTGTCCAGCTGGGAGGCCTTGAACCAGACCGGCTGTCCCGCCTCGTCCATGCGCCCGGTGCCGAACTTGTACCCCGACATTCGCCCCGTCGTCGCACGGTTGGCCTCAAACGCCACCCCCGCCTTCTCCAGCTCGGCATCGAAGCCCTCAGTGCCGCCGCCGACCGCTCGGGCCGCACACGCCCGGATCACGGTGGCCAGTTCCACCCGCTCCGGCGGCACATGGGTGCGCAGCGCCTGGTGGCGTTCTCCGCGGGTGATCTGGTGATCGGCCGCCCGCCGGGACACCCTCGTGGTCTCTCGCGGAGCCGCCTGCAGCCCGTATGCCTGCTCAAGCTCGGCACACGCGGTTTGGGCCTGGCGGTAGTCCTGGCGCCCGTGCCAGACCTGCCCGGTGTCGGTGACCCTTGAGGCGGACCAGGTGCACGTGGTCATCGGCGTGCCGAACCACCACCCATGGGCGGTCCTCCAGGCCCATCCGGGTCATGAACGCC
>NZ_JAVKPT010000007.1:0-123997 GCF_040981045.1 Kocuria sp. CPCC 205260 | reverse complement strand
CGGATCCTCCTGTGGTCAGTGACTGTCCCATCTCACAGGAGATGTTGCGCTGACCGCTTGAATCCGCCATCTCATTGGCGCGGCGGGCTTCGGCGAGTTCTCGACGCAGCCTGCGGTTCTCTTCGCCCAGGCTCTCGTCAGTGGCGGGTGCCGGTGTCGCCTTGCTTGCTGTGATGGCTTGGTTGCACCAGGCGC
Organism: Kocuria sp. CPCC 205260; assembly: GCF_040981045.1. Lineage (NCBI taxonomy): Bacteria > Bacillati > Actinomycetota > Actinomycetes > Micrococcales > Micrococcaceae > Kocuria > Kocuria sp. CPCC 205260. The sequence goes on along the minus strand of NZ_JAVKPT010000007.1, from coordinate 123,802 downwards.
GCAGGGTCTCGGGGCCACAGCCCAGCGACTCGGCCACGACTCGGATGGAGGCCGCGCGTGGTCCGCCCTCGGTGGCTTGGCGGTCGAAGACCATCCGCACGGCGCGTTCGCGGAACTCGGGGGTGAACTTCTTGGGCATGATCCGATTCTCCTTCAGGAAGCTCGGAACCAAACCCAGGGCGCTTCAGGTGTCACATCACGAGATCCGGTATCAGCACGAGCCGAGGTCCATGAGGGACTGCCGCACGGATAGGTGACATCTTGACCTGACCTATGGTTTGGTTGGGACTGCCGCGCGAATAGGTGACATCTGATCTGGCTTGCCCACTGGGCGGCCTGGAAGGATGTGCACCATGCCCGCTCCCTACCCCCAGGAGTTCCGCGAAGATGTCGTGCGCGTGGCCCGATCCCGCGAGGCCGGCGTCACTCTCGCGCAGATCGCGAAGGACTTCGGCGTCCACGAGATGACGCTGCACAAATGGATCCGCCAAGCCGACATTGACGACGGCAACCGCCCCGGCAGGACACGGGAGGAGTCGACCGAGCTGCGCGATGCGCGCAAGCGGATCCGGCTGCTCGAGCAGGAGAACGAGGTCCTCCGCCGTGCCGCGGCCTACCTGTCCCAGGCGAACCTGCCGGGAAAAGGTTCTACCCGCTCGTGAGCGAGCTCGCCGCTGACGGCATTCCCGTCGCGGTGTCCCTGCGGGTCCTGAAGCTCTCCCGCCAGCCCTACTACCGCTGGCGGAAACAGCAGGTCACCGAGTCCGAGCTGGTCGAGGCCTATCGGGCGAACGCTCTGTTCGACGCCCACCGCGATGATCCCGAGTTCGGCTACCGGTTCCTCGCCGGCGAAGCGGAATCCGTTGGCCAGCGCATGTGCGAGCGGACCGCGTGGCGGATCTGCCGAGACAACCAGTGGTGGTCCGTCTTCGGGAAGAAGCGCGGCAAGAATGGGAAGCCCCCCGGTCCGCCAGTCCACGACGATCTCGTCCAGCGCGACTTCTCAGCCGACGACGTTAACGAACTGTGGATGACCGACATCACTGAGCACTGGACCGATGAGGGAAAGCTCTACCTCTGCGCCATCAAGGACGTGTTCTCCGGTCGGATAGTCGGCTACTCCATGGATTCCCGGATGAAGGCTCGTCTCGCGGTGAACGCCCTGGACAACGCTGCTTCGCGACGCCGAGGCGCCGCCGGATGCATCGTGCATTCGGACCGAGGATCGCAATTCCGGTCACGGAAATTCGTGCACACTCTGAACCGTCACCACCTCATCGGATCCATGGGCCAGGTCGGCGCTGCCGGGGACAACGCCGCGATGGAGTCCTTCTTCGCCCTGCTGCAGAAGAACGTCCTGGACCGCAAGCGGTGGCGGACTCGAGAAGAGCTGCGGATCGCGATCATCACCTGGATCGAGCGGACCTACCATCGACGCCGCCGGCAGGCCCGCCTGGGCCGATTGACCCCCATCGAATACGAGACCATCACGAACCCGACCGTCAGCTTGGCGGCCTAACCCCAGCTGACACCTGATCGCGCATCAGTCCCCCTCTCTGTCGTCGGAGAGTTCGTTCAGGTCCTAGATCGCCCGTTGCTGGGAGATCGTGGACTTGCGGAAGTCCAGAACAATCCCTGAGTCCGCGCCCTGCGTCACGGATTCCTTCTGCGCCACGAAGGAATCCGTGACGCACAGCAGAACCACCAATGTCATGAACGCCGCAATCCATATCGCGATCATGTTCGTCGGCGATCACCCTTCACTCAACGTCAAGGACCAACCCCGCAATACCGCACTCGTGTCCTATGTGGCCCACGTCGCTATCTATAGGTGGCTGCCCCGCTGTCTCCGGTCGGGTCCACTCGGCCGGTGCTGCCCTGAGTGGCAAAAACAGATCAGCGGCTCCCGTGCCCCCACCCTTGCGGGACGGCACCCAGCAGCGGAATGCGATGCCCGTCGAGTGGGGGGAGGTCCGCCAGGTACTGGCGGTTGGAGGTGTGCAGACGGTCGGGCTCTGCGGGCCAGCTGCCCAGGACCACCCCGGCCACGTGGACCCCGCGGCGTTGCAGAGCTTCCAAGCTGAGCAGGGTGTGGTTGAGGGTACCCAGGTCCGGGCGAGCCACCAGCACTGTGCTCACCGGTGCCGGGCCAACGGTGCCAAGGATGCTCCCACCTGCTTGTCTCGCATCAGCCCGGCCCACGGAGGCTGGCCCTTGGTTCACCGGCCACTGGTGTGCCGCCCCGCGCGGAGCCATTCCCTGCAGAGCCACTGCCAGGTCCGCGATGGTGTGCCGATCCCCGTCCAGTTCCACGAGCACACCCCCGCTGCCCTCCACGAGCACGAGGTCGTGGGACTTCTGTAGATCCACGATTTTCGCCACGTGGGCCGTGATCGGCAGCAACTCCACCCTGTCGATGGCCGCGGCGGGAGGGGGTGCCATGGGTTCGCTCAGCCGCTGTCCCTCCGCGATGGTGAGTGCCCCGGAAGGCACACCGGCAGCGCGGACCAGCCGAGCACCGTCTTGCACGTCCCCCGGGTCGTCACCGCGCATGCCGGTCTGCTGCGGCTTGTAGACAGCGATCCGCCGCCGGCCCGCGTACCACCCAGCTACTGCCAGGGCTGCTGTGGCGTAGCTCTTGCCCACGTCGGTGTCCGTGCCGGTCACCAGGACGGTGCGCCCGAGTGACGGGAAGATGCCGCTCAGAGGATTGGTCATGGGGGTCTCCTGCCCGTTCGTGGGGTGGGTGATGAGCGCCCGCCGGGCCGGTGCCCACGTGTGCTCACTGATGCAGCAGCCGGAGACGTGGTCCCATGGGCCACCGATGCGATCGGGCGGGCGTGCCCGTGACCCCAGAACGCTCACGGCGTGGCCGATTCGTCTCCTGTCACGCCCGCCAGCACCTCCCGAACGTGATGCAACGCTCGCGACAATTCCTGTAATTCCATGTTTCCCGGTGCTGTGATGCGTAGGCGGCTGATGCCGTCCGGCACCGACGGCGGGCGGAAGCATCCCACCGCAACGCCTCTGCCCCGTAGCTCCTCCGCGGCCCGGAGTGCGGCTTCAGGAGTGGCCACCTGCACCGACTGCACCGCCGCCCTGGCCTGCAGGATGCCCAGGGTCGAGGCCACGAAGCGCGCCCGCTCGTGCAGCCGGTCCACCAGCTCGGGGGTCTCGCCAATGATCCGCGCGGCTTCGGTCGCGGCCCCGGCGGACGCCGGCGCCAGGGCCGTGTCGAAGATGAACGGGCGAGCCGTGTTGACCAGGTGCTCCCGCAGGGCTGGTGAGCCGAGCACCGCCCCGCCCTGCGCACCGAGCGCATTGGACAGTGTGAGGGCCACCGCCACGTGGGGGGATCCTGCAAGACCGTGTTCGTGCACGAGCCCCCGCCCCCGGCCGGCCACGCCGATGCCGTGTGTCTCGTCCACGAGCAGGAGGGCATTCCACGCCCGGCATATCTCCACGAGCTCCTGGAGTGGCGCGTGGTCTCCCCACACCGAGTAGACCGATTCCACCACCACGATGGCGCGTGCCTCCGAGCGCTCGGCCAGTAGCCGCGCCACGTGGGCCACGTCCGAGTGCCGCGCGATCCGCACCGGGGAACGTGACAGTCGCGCCCCGTCCACCAGCGACGCATGTGCGTGGGCATCCGACACGATGAGCGTGTCCGCATCTCCCAGTGCCGTGAGCACCCCCGTGTTGGCGGCGTAGCCGCTCGAGAACACCAGCGCCGCGGGCTGGCCGGTGAGCGCGCACAGCTCCCGCTCCAGCCGCGCGTGGATCCCCAATGTCCCTGTGACGAGGCGCGATGCGCGGGATCCCGTGCCGTGGGCGTCCAGTGCCTCGCGCGCCGCAGTGACCACGCGCGGATCCCGGGACAGCCCCAGGTAGTCGTTCGAGGCGAGGTCCACGCACGCCCCGGGCAGCGCCCGCAGCCGACGCCGCAGTCCGGCCTCATCGCGCCGTTTGCCGCCGGTCGCGGAGCCAGTCGTCGAGGGGGCCCGCAGCGGTCGGGGCGGAAACGTCCGGATGCTCCGGAACTGGCGCGTTACCCCCTGGCGCGGCCATGCGGAACCCCACGATCGAGTGCGCGGGTGCGGGCGCCGTCGTGAATGCGTCCGGGCGGTGGGCCGTCATGCGCCCGCCCCGTGCGGCGTGGCACCCTGGCCCGTGCTCGTGAGCTCCACCTCCTGCGCCGCTCGGAGCAGGGCGTAGGCAATGGTGCGGACCTCCTCGTCGGAGCACACGTACGGCGGCATGGTGTAGAGCAGCCTCCCGAAGGGGCGGAACCACACCCCCTGATCCAGCGCCGCGCACGTGAGCGGTACCGGGTCCGGTGCCTCGTGGAACTCGACGACGCCCACCCCACCGATCACCCGCACGTCCTTGACCACCGAAAGGTCAACCGCGACAGGAAGAATCTCGCTCAGGGCCGCAGAAAGCCGTGCCACGTTCTCTGACCATGTCTTGCGGAGCATACGCACCGACTGGAGGGCCACGGCGCACGCCAGCGGGTTGGCCATGAACGTGGGCCCGTGCATGAGCGCGCGCTGCTCAGACCCGGTGATCACCTCCCCCACGGCCGCGGAGACGAGCACCGCGGCTAGGGACATATACCCGCCGGTCAGGGCCTTGCCCACGCACATTACGTCCGGGACCACGTCCGCCCACTCACTGGCGAACCACTTCCCGGTGCGTCCGAAGCCCGTGGCGATCTCATCCACGATGAACACCAGGTCCAGCTCGTCCGCCAGCTGTCGCAGCACCCGCAGGCACCGCGGGTCGTACGTGCGCATCCCGCCCGCGCCCTGCAGCACGGGTTCCACCATGATCCCGGCGAGCTCGTCCCAGTGGGCGCGGGCGACTTTGCGCACGTCCGCGATCCACGCCTCAACGGCGGCGTCGTCGGCGTCCCAGTCCACGGCCCCGGACGACGACGGCGCTCCCGCACCCTGCGCGCCGCTCCCACCTGGCCCCTCGGTGTCCCCGGAAGGTACGAAACCAGCGGTGTCCGAGGCCGTCGCACCGAGGTTCTCCGGGGACCGCAACCCCTCGGGATCCTCGTACCCGGACCTACGCCGGGGGTGCGCCGCGGGAGGCGGTGCCACGAACAGCTGCTCCGCCACCAGACCGGAGAATTCGGCGTGCATCCCGCCCTCGGGGTCGCACACGCTCATGGCGCCAGTGGTGTCCCCGTGGTAGCCGCCGCGCACGGTCAGGATGCGACGGCGCTCCGGTCGTCCGAGGGCCGCCTGGTACTGCACTGCGAGCTTCAGCGCGACCTCCACGCTCACGGAGCCCGAGTCTGCGAAGAACACGTGCCGCAGCTCGGGCGGGGTGACCTCCACCAGCAGCTCCGCGAGTTCTACGGCCGGGCGGTGCGTGAGCCCCCCGAACATCACGTGGGAGAACTCGGTGATCTGGTCTACGGCGGCGCGGTCCAGTTCCGGGTTGCGGTAGCCGTGCACGGCGCACCACCACGAGGCCATGCCATCGATTGCCCGGATCCGGTCCCCCTCAGGAGTCTCCAGGGTCAGGGTCACGCCCTCCGCGGCCAGCACCGCGTGGGGTGCGGGTCCGTCCAGCGGTGCGTAGGGGTGCCAGAGCAGCCCGCGGTCACGAGCGGCGAGGCGGGTGGGCTCCACGGCGTCGTCACCCTGTTCTGCCGTCTCTGCCACGGCACCCGCGGCGGGGCAAGAAGCCTCCCCGCTGCTCTCGGCGGGCGCGGTGTCGTGCGTGATCTGCGGTGCCGGTTCAGGCATTCGGCGCCACCGAGGTCCCCGCACCACGACGCCGCACGGTCGGGCTCAGCTCGATCCTCACCCGGGTGTCGTTCTCGTCGCGTTCGGGCCCGTCGCCCGAGCTCAACAGGGCGGCGAGCGCCGCGGAGACCGGGGCAGCTGACCGAGTAGGGACCGGGCCCTGGGCGGTCGAGGGCAGCGCGGCGTCGACACCCTGATCGGAATAGACCGGGTCGAAGGGGGCCGGACCGCCGCCCGAGGTGGCATCGGGACCGGCAGCTCCACCGGTTCCGCACGTGGACCCGCAGGGCGTGCTCGCCGGGCCTGCCGAGCCCGTCTGACCGGCCTGGCCCGCCGCAGCCTGCTCGGGAGCCGCACCGCTCGAGGCGTGGGCGGGCGCCGCGGCGTCGTGCTCACGGGAAAGGTCTGGCCCCGCGCCAAGGACGGTGAAGCCGGCGTCCGCGATCATGTCCAGGTCCGCCTTGGCCGCCTGCCCTTCGGAGGTGAGGTAGTCGCCCAGGAACAGGGAGTTGACCACGTGCAGGGCGAGCGGCTGCAGCGAGCGCAGGTGCATCTCGCGGCCACCGGCCATGCGGATCTCCTTGTCCGGGCACACGAAGCGCACCACGGAGAGGATCTTCAGGCACTTCTGCGGGCTCAGCTGCCACGTGCCTGCCAGGGGCGTGCCGTCGAAGGGCATGAGGAAGTTCACCGGCACGGAATCCGAGCCCAGGTCCCGCAGGGCGAAGAGCGCCTCAACGAGCTGCTCGTCCGTCTCCCGCATGCCCACGATCAGCCCGGAGCACGGGGAGAGCCCGGCGTCCTTCGCGCGCTCCACGGTGTCCACACGGTCCTGGTAGGTGTGGGTGGAGCAGATGGACTCGTAGTGGGACTCGGCGGTGTTGAGGTTGTGGTTGTAGGCGTCCACCCCCGCGCCGCTCAGTGTCTCCGCCTGGCCGTCCTTGAGCAGGCCCAGGCATGCGCAGACCTCCACATCCGGGTGCTGCTCCTTCAGCGCCTCGACCGTGCGGCTCACGTTGCTCACCTCACGGTTGGACGGGCCGCGACCGCTCGCCACGAGGCACACGCGGCTCGCACCACCGCGGATGCCGTACTCGGCCTGCTCCACCGCCTTTTCGGGGCTCAGCCACGAGTACTTGAGGATGTCTGTCCCGGCGTTCAGGCGCTGGGAGCAGTAGCCGCAGTCCTCGGCGCACAGCCCGGACTTCAGGTTGACCAGGTAGTTCACCTTCACGGTCATCCCGAAGTGTTCGCGGCGCAGCCGTGCGGCGGCGGCCACGAGGTCCAGCATGCCGGGGTCGTCGGTGTGCAGCAGCTCGAGGGCTTCGTCCGGGGTCACTGGGTCGCCGGCGAGGACGCGCTCGGCCAGCTCGGCAGGGTTCTTGAACATTGTTCAATTATTGAACGTCGTTCAAGAAAGTCAATTCTCCAACGCCCGCCCCGCGCCGCACCGGCCGATCGGTAGAGTCACACGCAGCACCCGACCGAGCACCCCGAGAGGAGCACCGTGGCCCTGAACCGCGATGACGTGGTGGATGCCGCGTGGCACATCCTGCAGAGCTACGGCCTGGGTGATCTCTCCATGCGCCGCCTCGCCAAGGAGCTCGAGGTCCAGCCCGGCGCCCTCTACTGGCACGTGGCCAACAAGCAGGAGTTGCTGGCGGTGCTCGCCCAGCGCATGGTCGCACCGCTCGCCGCCGACCGCGCGGTGCACGACGACGCCATTCCCCGCGCCGCCCGCTCGGCCGGTCACGACGGGGCGGGTCCGGGGCGCTCCGATGACGGCCGCACCGAGCCCGGCCACCTCGACCCCGCTCGGGTTGCCGCGGAGTTCCGTCGGCTGATCCTCGCGGTGCGCGACGGCGCGGAGGTCGTCGGCGTGGCCCACGCCCTCGATCCGCTCGACCTGCCGCCGGTTCCGCTACTCGTCGCGGCCCTGTCCGCCACGGGTCTCACGCAGCGGACCGCCGAGAATACGGCCCTGACCCTGGTCCGGTTCATACTGGGCTCCGTCACCGCTCAGCAGACCCGCGAGGCCATGGGGCTGCCCACCACTGACAGCGCTCCGCGGTTCGAGGCCGGACTGGCCCTAATCCTCGGTCGTGAGGCAGCGCCCCTCGAGAGGTCCGACCCATGACACGGCCCGCCTTCACCATCCGTCTCCCCGAGCCCGACGACGCTCCCGCCCTCGCGGCCGTCCACGTGCGTTCCTGGCGTGAGACGTACGCGGGCATGCTCCCGGAGCGTTTCTACAACGAGACGGCGCAGTGGCGTCGTCGCACCATGTGGGACGATCTGCTGCGCGATGAAGCCGGCCGGAGCGCGGTGCGCGTCGCGGAGGTGGCCGGACGGATCGTGGGCTTCGCCGCGGCCAATGCGCGCGCCATCCGCTTCTACGAGCGCAATGGCTTCCGCGCGGACGGGACCGAGACGGTGGACCCGCGACTGTCAGACCTGCGCGAGCTCAGGATGGTGCGCTAGCGAGCGAGTGCGTTGGCGCGCGGACCCCGGCGCTCGCCGCGGGGCCGCGCACGACCGGTGCCGACTGAAGGGGTCTGCTGCACGGATAGGTCAGGTCAAGATGTCACCTAACGGTGCGGCAGTCCCAATCGGCCTCTCGGAGGATGATCGGGGAGGGAGGCTCAAAGGGCCTTCGCCAGTGAGCGGCCGACCATCCTGCCTCTGAAAAGGCACACGCCCAGGAAGGTGCCCTCCAGCGCGTTCTAGCCGTGGGCACCGCCGCCGCCGAAGCCGGCCGCCTCGACTGCCGCGTACAGCCCGGGGATGGACTGCCCGTCGGCGCGCATTGCCCGGCCGGTGAGGTCGGTCTGGATCCCGCCGAGGGTCTTGCGGGTGACGATCCACAGGCGCACGGCGATCAGCGGCCCGTGGGCGGGGTCGAGGATCCGGTGCGGCTTGGCGGTGCGGGTGATCTTGTCGCCCAGGTAGCGGCGGCTGTTGCGGATGCCCATGGCCTGAGCGTCCTTGGAGTAGAGGTTGGTCATCTCGTTGTCCCGAGCCCGGATGATGCTCTCGACCGCGCTGCGGTCCAGGAGGTCGTCTCCGGTGAGGGCGTTCATCCCATCGACGAGCTCGGGCGGGGTGTCCGCGATGACGAAGGCGTCGCCGTGATCCATGAAGTCCTGCACCGGCCCGGGGGCGCCCGAGCCCAGACGGCTCTTGAGCAGCAGCTCGAGGGTGCCCAGCGTGTCGTAGCCGGGCAGGCCCGGGGCGGGCAGCTGGCGCCCGCGCGCATCAAGCCAGACCGACGACGGACCGGGGAGGATCCGGATCGCGTGATCGGGCCAGACGGGATCCCAGTTCTGCAGGCCCTCCGTCGAGTGCCACATCCGATCCCGGTTCACGAGCCGGACGCCCTGCTCGGTCGCGACGTCGAGCATGCGCCCGTCGACGTACTACGGGACCCTGTGAGCATCTTCTGCGGCGGCGTGCCCAGGCGAGACGGCCACCACCGGCGCACCTGCTCGTGATTGCCGCCGATGTCCCCGGTGGCGATGACGACGGCCTGGGCCCGGAACTCGAAGCTGCCGACGGCATTCCGGTTCGAGGGCGCTCCGCGACGAGCGGTGTCCGGCTCGAGCACGGTCCCATGCACGCCGCTCACCTGGTCGCCGTCGAAGATCAGGCCGTCGACCTGGTGCCGGAAGGCGAAGCGCACCAGACCTGACTCGGCTGCGGCGCGAGCCTTCTCGACGAACGGCTCGGAGATGCCGGTGCCGGCGCCCCAGGGGATGTGGAACCTGGGCACGGAGTTGCCGTGGCCGCGAACTCGACGTAGGCACGGCCCCACTGCTGGGCCCATTCGTCCTCGGGGTGCTCGCCGTCCAGGCGGTCCCAGGCTGCCGAGCCCTGCCAGTCCTGCCAGGCGAGATCGAAGGAGTCGCGGACCCCCAGACTGCGCTGCATGGGGGAGTCCACCAGGAACATGCCGCCGAAGGGCCAGTGCGCCTGGCCGCCGAGGTTGGCCTCGTTCTCCTGCTCGACGATCAGCACCCGCTTGCCGGCGCGGGCGATCTCATCGCTGGCGACCAGACCTGCCAGTCCGCCTCCGATGACGATCACGTCTGCATTCATGCTCCGGCCTCTCCCGTGAGGTGCAGTGCCTTCATCACGCGATGAAGCGCACGGGTTCTCATGACGGGGCCGCAGCACGAAGGGCACCGCACCCCATTCGTGAGTGTATGCAATCTGCTCATCGACAGGCGGCCGACGGGGCGGCTCGGCGGAGCCGGTGCCGCTGGGGGCGGGTGCGCCGGTCGATTGGATCTAATACCCCATGGGGGTATAGTCATGTATAGGAGGAATGGTGGAAACGACGCACTCACAGCATCAGCAGCACGGTCATCCGGCCGCGCACGAGAAGCATGACCACCAGGACCATGGCGGCCATGAAGGCCACGGGGGACATGGAGGTCACGGCGGTCATCACGACCATGTGGCCATGTTCCGCCGCCTGTTCTGGATCTCGGTGGTCCTGGCGATCCCCACGGTCCTGCTCAGCGGGGCCTTCGCGCATCTGGTGGGCTACGACCTGCCGGACAGCCTTGTCATCGCCTGGATCCCCGCGATCCTGGGCACCGTGCTGTACCTCTGGACCGGCCGCCCGTTCCTGACGGGCGCGGTCGACGAGATCAAGCAGCGCAGCCCCGGCATGATGACCCTGATCGCCCTGGGCATTACCGTGGCCTTCCTGGCCTCGTGGGGAAGCCATCTGGGCCTGCTGGACCCGCAGCTCGAGTTCTGGTGGGAGCTGGCCATGCTGGTGGTCATCATGCTGCTGGGCCACTGGGTCGAGATGGCCTCCCTGGCGCGGACCTCCAGCGCTCTCGATGAGCTGGCCGCACTGCTGCCCGACGAGGCCGAGCTGCTCCAGGACGACGGCTCCACGCGCACCGTCGCGCCCTCGGAGCTCAGCGTGGGGGACCGCGTGGTCGTTCGCCCGGGTGGACGCATCCCGGCCGACGGCCGCGTCATCGACGGCCAGGCAGACGTCGACGAGTCCATGGTCACCGGCGAGTCCACCCCGGTGTCCCGTGGTGAGGGCGAGCGGGTCGTGGCCGGGACCGTGGCCACCGACCGGCCCCTGACCCTCGAGGTCACCGAGATCGGCGAGGACACCGCTCTGGCCGGCATCCGCCGTCTGGTCGAGCAGGCGCAGTCGTCGTCGACCCGCGCGCAGCGCCTGGCCGACCGTGCCGCGGCGCTGCTGTTCTGGTTCGCCCTGGGGGCCGCGGTGATCACCGCGGTGGTCTGGACGATCGTCGGCACCCCGGACATGGCCCTGACCCGCGTCGTCACGGTGCTGGTCATCGCCTGCCCGCACGCCCTGGGCCTGGCGATCCCGCTGGTCGTGTCCATCTCGACCGGTCGGGCCGCCCGTCAGGGCGTGCTGGTCACCGACCGCAGCGCGCTGGAGACCATGCGCGGGATCGACACCGTCGTCTTCGACAAGACCGGCACCCTGACCCGCGGCGAGCCGGCCCTGCTGGGCGTCCAGCTGGCCGACGATGCCCCCGAGGGCCTCGACGAGGACCGGCTGATCGCCCTGGCGGCTGCGGCGGAGGCTCGCAGCCAGCACCCGCTGGCCCGTGCCATCGACCAGGCTGCGCAGGATCGCGGTCTGGATATCCCGCAGGCCACGGGGCACGACAGCTCCACGGCGATCGGCGTGTCCGCCGTCGTCGACGGCGCGCAGATCCGCGTGGGCGGGCCCGGGCTGCTCGAGCAGACCGGTGCGCAGGCCCTGCCGAGCGAGCAGTGGGACCGCGACGGACGCACCGTGCTCTATGTGCTCAGCGACGGCCGCACGATCGGCGCGCTCGCCCTGGCCGATGAGGTGCGCCCGGCCGCCCGCGAGGCGATCCAGGCCCTGCACGATCTGGGCATTGAGACCGCCATGCTCACCGGCGACGCCCAGAACGTGGCCGAGGCCGTGGGTCGCGAGCTCGGGATCGATCGCATCGAGGCGCAGGTGCGTCCCGAGGACAAGAACGAGCGCGTCAGCGATCTGCAGTCGAAGGGCCGCAAGGTCGCCATGGTGGGCGACGGCGTGAACGACGCGCCCGCCCTGGCCCAGGCCGACGTCGGCCTGGCGATCGGTGCGGGCACGGACGTGGCGATGGCCTCGGCCGGCATCGTGCTGGCCTCGGACGACCCCCGCTCCGTTGTTTCCGTGGTGCGGCTGTCCAAGGCGTCCTACCGGAAGATGCTGCAGAACCTGTGGTGGGCCGCCGGCTACAACCTCATCTCGGTGCCGCTGGCCGCCGGCGTGCTCGCCCCCATCGGCTTCGTGATGCCGATGGCCGTGGGCGCGCTGCTCATGGGCGCCTCGACCGTGGTGGTCGCGCTCAACGCCCAGACGCTGCGCGGGCTGGACCTCTCGCCGGAGGCGTCCGTGCAGTGGGCCTCACGCCAGGGCTGACGCCCTCCCCACCGGGCCGCAAGGCCCGCTATCCAGCACGGCAACTGAAGAATCAGAGGAGATCGATCACATGAACAGGACCTTCAGGACCACCGGCGCGGCCACTGCAGCAGCGGCAGGGCTGCTGCTGCTGAGCGCGTGCGGCACCGGTGAAGAGGACCAGAGCGTCGGAGGCGGCCACGAGGGCCACTCGGCCGCTGCGTCGTCGACCTCGGAGTCCTCGGGCGCAGCCTCCGAGAACGCGCACGAGGGCCACTCCGAGGAGGGCGGGCACGCCCACAATCCTGACGGCGGGCCTGCGCCCGAGGGCATCGAGGAGGCGTCGGACCCGACTTTCGCCGTGGGGGACACGGTCCGGGTCACGGCCGATCACATGCCCGGCATGGAGGGTGCGGAGGCCACCGTCTCCGGGGCCTTCGACACGACCACCTATGCCGTGTCCTACACTCCGATCGATGGCGGCGAGCCCGTGGAGGACCACAAGTGGGTCGTGCACGAGGAGCTGCAGGACCCGGGCGAGGCACCGCTGGCCGACGGCACCGAGGTCGTGCTCCAGGCCGATCACATGGAGGGCATGGAGGGTGCCGAGGCCACCATCGACAGCTCCACCGACGAGACCGTCTACATGGTCGACATGACGATGGACGGCATGGAGATGACGAACCACAAGTGGGTCGTGGAGAGCGAGCTCGAGCCGGTGGAGTGAGCGCCCGCCTCGGTGCCGTGGAGCATCCCCGAGCCTGAAGGACGGCGCCCCGACCGCCGCACGGCGGCCGGGGCGCTGTCGTGCTCGGCGACGGATCAGGTCGCCGGAACCACCATGTTCTGCGCGAAGAACTCGGTGATCTCCTCCCGGGCGCTCAGCGGCAGGACGTGGGCCACGTACATGTCCGGACGCTGGATCACCAGTGCGCCTGAGCGGTCCACCTGGCGCAGGTCGAAGATGTCGGCGTCCTGATCGGCGGCGAAGACCTCTTCACGATCGGTGAGCGCGTACGGCCCCACCTTCGGCAGGAACAGCGACGGGACATCGGCCAGCTCGATCTCCGTGTACGGCTGCTGGTAGATCACCTTGGCGTCGAACACGCTGTTCAGATCGGTGCCCTGCGGCGTGAAGCGGCGCACGGGCGAGTCCTCGGAGCCCTCCAGCCATTCGGACAGCTCCCGGACGGCCGAGCCGTCCTGGTCCGCGAACGCGTACAGGCGCCAGCGGCCGTCGGCCTCGAACAGATGCCCCAGCTCTCGCGGGGAGGTGTCGGCCACCCGTCGCACGGGCGCGGAGTGGAAGCGCTTGCCGATCGGGAAGCCGGCGGCCAGATGCTGATGGGTGTCCTGGCCGACGATCGACGACGCCGGGTACTGAGTGGCGAACCCGTTGGGGAACTCGGCGTTGTCGGCGTAGAAGCGCCCGACGTCCTGGGGGTCGTCGAGCTCCTCCGGGCGCTTGGACATCATGGACGACCATTCCTTGTCGAACGCGATGAGGTTCTCGGCGATCTGCTGCCGCTCGGCCGAGTACGTGGCCAGCAGCGAGGGATCGCTGCGGCCCTCGAGCACCTGCCCCAGCTTCCAGGCCAGGTTCCAGCCGTCCTGCATGGAGACGTTCATGCCCTGGCCGGCCTTGGCGCTGTGGGTGTGGCAGGCGTCGCCGGCGATGAAGACGCGCGGGTCCTGGCTGCCGACCCGATCCACGGGGACGTCGTCGAACTTCTTGGCCACCGTGTGGCGCACCTCGTAGACGCTGAACCAGGTCACCTCCTTCACGTCGATCGAGTACGGGTGCAGGATCTGATTGGCGCGCTCGGCGGCCTCCTCGACGGTCGTGGCGCGCAGCTGCTCGCGGTTGCTGTCGTCGATATCGCCCAGGGACACGTAGAACCGGAACAGGAAGCCGCCCTCACGGGGGATCAGCAGGATCGAGCCGTGCTTGTCCGAGAGGATCCCGCACTTCTGGCGGATGTCCGGGAAGTCGGTCTCGGCCAGCACGTCCATCACCGCCCAGGCGTGAGCGGACGGGTCCTTCTCGACCTCGATGTCCGTGCAGTCGCGCACCCGGCTGCGGGCTCCGTCGTTGCCGATGACGTACTTGGCGCGCACCGTGCGCTCGCGGCCCTGGGGATCGCGCAGCAGCACCTTGACCGGATGCTCCTGGGACTCGTCCACCTCCAGCTCCAGGAACTCATAGCCATAGTCGGGCGTGATCCTGGCCGGGCCGCGCTCGGCGTACTCGGCGAAGTAGTCGATGACCCGTGCCTGGTTGACGATCAGGAACGGAAACTCGCTCACGCCCGAGGGCGGGTCCTCGGCTCGCACGCCGCGCATGATCCGGCTGGGATCCTCGGGATCGGGCCCCCAGAAGTGCACATCGACCAGCCGGTGCGCCTCGGCGTTGATGCGATCGAAGAAGCCGTAGGCCTGGAAGGTCTCGCTGCTTCGGGCCCAGAGTCCGTCGGCGCGGCCTACCTCCAGGCGGCCCGGGCGGGAGTCGATGATCCGCGTGCTGATGCCGGGGTAGCGCGAGAGCTGGGCGGCCTGGATGATCCCGGCCGGCCCCGCGCCCACGATGAGCACGTCCATGGTGTCCGGCAGGTCCGTCGGCCGATCGACTCCTTTGCCGGCCGGCTCCTTCACGAGCGGATCATGGGCGACGTATCCGTGATGGTGGTACTGCACAGTGCACCTCTGTCTTTTTCGCCGGGTGATGCTGCGGTCGTCGGACGGATCGGATCGATCTGCGGTCCTGACGACGCGGTAGGTATCGGGACATCTTGAACGTTACGTAGATCACACACTGGGGTCCAATATCTGGAACTGAATGATCGGCAGCGGGGAGGGGCAGGGTCTGCTAACGGACGGTGTGATGAGCAGCATTCCTGCGGCGGAGGCGACCGGCGTGCTCCAGGCGGAACGGGGCGCGGCGGCGGGGTGGCCGCTCCGGTCCTCGGGCTCAGCATCGGCTACGTCGTGGTGGCCTTCGTGGTGGCCGCGGGGATCGGCCCGCTGATCGCCGCCGTGCCGAGCGCCCTGAACGCCAGGTCGCTCGTGTTCTTTGCGGCCTTCCTCCCGCAGTTCGTCACCGCGGCGGCGCCCCTGCCGCTGTGGATGCAGTTGGCGGCGCTCGGGCTCACCTGGGCCGCGATGGCGGCGGTCTTCAACGTCTTCCTGTGCCTGGCCTCCCGACGACTGCTCACCGGCCAGCCCTCGGCCGCCGGCATCATCAGCCGCATCACGGGCATCGCCATGGTCGCCATGGGCCTGTGGCTGGTCGGTGAGCGGATCTGGGCCCTGGCCGCCCATTCGGGCTGACCCCCGCCAGCGCTCACCGGCGTCGCTGGGTTCAGTCGGAGGTCTCCGCGGAGCGGTGGGCCTCCGGCAGCGGAGCGCGCTGCGAGGCCGTGGCCACGACGTCGTCGAACGTGTCGCGGAAGATGCAGCGCAGCAGCGTGCTCGCGTCCTCGTCGGTCTCCACCAGGTCCGGCAGCCGCAGGCTGAGCAGGGTGTTGATCAGCATCCCGCGTGCCAACAGCGTCTCCGTGCGCTGCGCTGAGAGCCCGATCTCGACGCGCAGCAGGCGGTAGATGCTCAAGAAGCCGTGTGGCGAACGTCGTAGGGGTGCTGTTCTCGCTGGGCATCTTCGGGCGGTGTTCATCCTCATCCAGCTCCTGCCGGTGGCCCAGGGGGCCACGGCGCTGGAGGCCGGTGTGAGGACCATGCCGTGGACCATGGCGCCGTTGACTGGGCTCATCACGCCCAGGATCGGCGTGCGCCCTGTGATCGTGGCCGGGCTGGCCCGCATGACGGCCAGCCTGGTCTGGATCGCGCTCGTGCTGGAGGGGATCGTCCCGGAGGACCAGGCCGTGGCCTCCGGGACGAATTCGACGGCCCGTGAGATCGGCGTGGCCCTGGGCATCGCGGCGCTGTCGGCTGTGTTCACGACCGCAGGCGGCGAGCTGACCCCGGACGGCTTCAGCGACGGCGCCGTTCCCGCGATCGCGGCCGGTGCCATCGCGCTGGCCGCTGCCACGCTGGCAGGACTGCTGCTGCTCGGATTCAAGCCGGTGCGGATCTCCCCGCTGACCGGCGAGCCGGTGGTGCGCCACCGCGCGGAGCAGCCCCGGGCCAAGCACCTCCAGCGGTGAGGTCCCCATAGCCCCGTAGCGGAGTCGACACCCGGGCCTAAGCTGACGCCCATGGACGACTTCCTGAGCATCCCGGCGCTGCGAGGCCCGCTGGCCTCCCTCGTCCCGCTGTCCGACAGGCATGCCGAGGACCTGGCGGCCGCCGCCGGCCAGAAGGGCATGCAGTCGCTGTGGTACACCCGCATCCCGGCTGCCGAACCAGCGTCCGTGGCCGAGGAGATCGCGCTGCGCCACCGCCAGCACGCCGAGGGCTCCATGGTCCCGTGGGCCGTGCTCGATGCCGACGGCCGTGCGGTCGGGATGACCACGTTCATGCACATCGAGTCCGAGCATCGGCGCCTGGAGATCGGCTCCACCTGGCTGGCCCGCAGCGTGCAGGGGACAGGGGTCAACCCGCAGATCAAGCTGCTGATGCTGGCCCGGGCCTTCGAGGACCTGGACTGCATCGCCGTCGAGTTCCGCACCCACTGGCACAACCGCCAGTCCCGGGCCGCGATCGCCGCGCTGGGGGCCAAGCAGGACGGGGTGCTGCGCAGCCACCAGCTCATGGACGACGGCTCGCTGCGCGACACCGTGGTCTTCTCGATCACCGCCGCGGAATGGCCGATCGTGCGCCGCGGGCTGCTCGAGCGGCTGCGCTCGCGGCATGGGATCGAGCCCGCCGAGGCCCTCGGCGAGCCCTGAGCGTCCGAGCGGACGGGCCCGCCGGCCGGGGCTCAGCCCTGGTGTCCGGGCCCGAACCTCCGCCTGTTCGAGTGCTCGGTGAACTCCGCGGCGGCGCGCATGGAATCGACGTTGCCGGTGACCGGATTCGGCTGGTGCCGGCTGCGGGCGGCGTAGAGGGAGATCAGGTTCATGGTCACGGCGCGGCGATTGCGTCCGCCCATGAGCTTCATGACGTGGATCCCCAGCCAGGCGAACCATCCGGCGGTGCCGGTGATCGCGACCTCGCCGGGGGCGACCACGATCGCAGCGCGTCGTCCGATCGTGGCCGCCTCGCCCAGGTTGGTGTAGTGGAACGGCCGCAGCGGCTGGCCCTCGACCTCGGCGCGGACCATGCGCGCAGCATGGACGCCGGTCTGGATGGCCGGCTGTGCGAGCTGGGCCAGGGGCTCGTCGAGCGAAGCGATGTCTCCTGCGGCGTAGATGCCCGGATGGCCCTTGACCTGCAGGGTCTCCTCGACGGCGAGCGCACCGCGGCCCGTGACGGGCAGGCCCCATTCGGAGACCCGCTTCTCCGGGCCGGTGCCGGCGGCCCAGATCGTGATGTCCGATTCCAGCACGGTGTCATCGGCCAGCACCACGAAGTCATAGCCGACGGCCTTGACCCCCTGGCCGGTGCTGAGCTCCACGCCGCGCTCGCGCAGCTCGTCGGCCGCGTAGTCGCGCAGCTTCTGGTCCTCGAACTGCTTGAGGATGTCCTTGCCGCGCTGCAGGATCCGGATCTGCAGGACGCGCTCGTCGAGCTCCGGGTACATGGTCATCAGCTCGTCGCGGCGGAAGTCGGCCAGAGCACCGGCGACCTCCACGCCCGTGGCTCCGCCGCCGACGATCGAGACGTGCAGGAAGTCATCGGGATCGGAGCGGGTCGAGCGCTCGAGCTCTGCGAAGATCCGATCGCGGATGGCCGTGGCGTCCTGGCGGGTGTACATGGGCATGGCGTGGCGTCGTGCCCCCGTGGTGCCGAAGTAGTTGGCCGAGATGCCGTTGGCAATGATCAGGTGGTCGAAGGAGATCTGCTGCGTCTGCGCACCGCCGTCCTCGACGGACACGATGCGGCGCTGCGGATCCACGCCCACCACGTCGCCCTGGCGCACGCGGAGGTTGGGGGCCTTCCGTGACAGCCCGCGCAGCACCATGGTGACGTCGCCGGGGTTCAGGCCGCCGGTGGCCACCTGGTACAGCAGGGGCTGAAAGGTCTTGTAGATGTTGCGATCGATCAGGGTCACGCGAACGCGCGCATCCCGCAGCTCGAGCGCGGCATTGGCTCCGGCGAACCCGCCGCCGATGATCACGACGTGCGGCCAGGACATCCCGTCGGGCGCCGGGATGCGGCGGCGGAAGGCGGACAGCGGGGACATGGCACTCCTTCGCAGAAGGCGGTCGGTGAGATCTGATGGCTCGGCAGGGTGTTCGGGCCCGTGGACCGGACATCGCCGTCGGCTCCCCAGTATGCGACCTGACTCGGACGCCGCGCGGTAGCGTGGGGCGGATCACCCCGTCAGTCCCGCAGTCGAGAGGCGGAGCATGAGCCCGATCGAGGCGCTGGTCGTCCTGCACCCCGTGAGCGCCCGCGCGGCGGCAGGGCGTCCCGTGAGCGAGTGCCTCCATCCGCTGCCCGCTGAGGCACCGGCCCTGCGGGTCGAGGACCGCGGCGTCTCCCGCGGCGACGGCGTGTTCGAATCCCTCACGGCCTACGACGCAGACCCCGTGGATCTGCCGGCGCATCTGCAGCGACTGGCCCGCTCTGCCGACCGCCTGGAGCTGCCGGAGATCTCGGGCGCCGTCGTGGAGGCAGGCGTGCGCCGCGCCCTCGAAACGGCCGGAGCGGGGGAGACGACCGTGCGGATCGTGGTGACCCGCGGCCCGGAGGGCGCCTCCGAGCCCACGGCCTGGGTCACTGCCGCCCCTGCTGCGGATCTGTCCGACCAGCGCCGCGACGGAGTGCGAGTGGTCCTGCTCGATCGCGGCATGCGCTCGGATGCTGGACGAGAGGCCCCCTGGCTGCTCACCGGCGTGAAGACGTTGTCCTATGCGATCCACGCGGCGGCAGCTCGGGAGGCGCGGCGCCGCGGGGCGGATGACGCCGTGTTCGTGAGCACCGACGGATTCGTGCTCGAGGCCACCACGGCCTCCGTGCTGGTGCGTCGAGGGCGGCGGATGATCACGCCGCCGCAGGAGCACGGGATTCTGCGGGGTACCACGGTGACCCGCGCTGCCGCGGTTCTGTCGGAGCTGGGGATGCCGCTGGAGTCTCGTGCGCTTCCGGCTGCCGAGCTCTCGGACTGCGATGCCCTGTGGCTGCTGTCGAGCGGGCGGCGCGCGGTGCCGGTGATCGAGCTCGACGGCCGCCCGGTGCCGCTGGACCGCGAGGTCACCGCGGCGCTGGAGCGGGGGCTGGGCCGCCCGCAGGACTGATGCCGGGAGTGATCAGACGAAGACGCTGCAGGACGCGGTCTTCGAGGAATCGGTGCCCTTGTGCTCGAACACGATCTCGTCGTCGAGCTTGATCGAGCACTCGAGGGACAGGTCGCTGTCCTTCGTGTCGCCCGTGACCACCAGGCGGGGCCAGCTGCCCGACGGGATCTCGATCTTCTTGGACCAGCTGTCGCTGAATTCCTCGGTCTCGACCTGGCCGTCGACCTCCCACTCGACCGACCCGCCGGAGCTGGCGGCGGCCTCAAGCGTGACCTTCTGCATGGCCTCGTCCGGCAGCTCGGTCTCCTCGGTCATGGCCGAGGCATCGTCCGAGGCGCCGTCGTCAGCCGAGGCGGTGTTGACCACGAACGCCGTGGGGATCATGACGGCGGCGACTACCAGTCCGATGGCGACGGCGAAGCCGATCACCCAGCCGAGCGCTGCGGCGCTGCGGCGCGCCCAGGGGACGCGAGGCTGATCGTCGGTCGAGCCGGCGTGGTCTTGGGGCTGAGGCACGGTGGGCGTTCCTGCGGGTCTAGGGGGTGCTGCGAGTGTCCTGCACAGAATACGTCCCCGAGGGCCCCTGCGCGTGCGCCGACGCTCATGGCGGGGAGTCGTCGGGCGGATCGCGAGCCGTCTGGACGGAGGGGAAGTGCGGAGAGAGCCCTCGGCACAGGACGAAGGGCCCGGTCCCTCACCAGTTCAGCGAGAGGCCGGGCCCTTCGAGCAGGCGGGTCAGAGGAAGGTGTAGAAGCCGTCCACCTTCATGGCGTTCACCGGGTGGACCAGGGTGCCCTGGTCCGGGTTCAGGGCTGAGATCATGAGACCGTCGCCCAGGTAGATGCCCACGTGGGAGCCGTTGTTCTGGGAGACCAGGTCGCCGACCTGCGGGGTCGAGGTCTTCTGCGCGGCGCCGAACTGCTGCCAGGTCACGCGGGGGATGGAGACCCCGTTCTGGGCGTACACCCACTGCGTGAAGCCGGAGCAGTCCCAGTTCTTGTACGCGGTGCCGCCCCAGACGTAGTTGCCGCCAAGACCGCGCATGGCGGTCTCGACGATGGCCTTGCCGTCGGCGCTGGAGGCACCGTCGGTGATCGACTGCACGTCGATGGCCGTGGTGTCGTCGTTCGAGGCCGCCTGAGCCTGGGCCTGGGCCGAGGTCTCGTAGCCGGAGCCCGAAGCTGCGCCGACGGAGCCCCAGGGAGTCTGCTCCGTGTCGTCGGCGACGACACCGGCGGCGACCGCCGCGTTGAGCACGGAGACGGCCTCTGCGCGGGTGATGCCGTCCCCGACGCCCAGTCGGCCGTCGGTGTCCGGCAGGACGTCCTCGTCGTGCAGCCAGTCCAGCTCGGTGTATCCGGCCTGCGAGGCGGAGACGTCCTGGAAGCGGCTGGTCTCCGGGGCGGTGTGGGCCGGTGCGCCGGCCGAGCGGTGCAGGATCAGGCCCAGGGCGGTGGAGTCCACCGGGGCGTCCGGACGCAGGGTGCCGTCGCCCCAGCCGTTGATCAGGCCCTCCTCGACGGCCCAGGCCAGTGCACGCTTCTGGTGGTGGTCGGAGCTGTCGGTGTAGCCCTCGAGGACGCTGAGATCGGCCTCGGGCTGACCGGCGAGCCGGTAGAGCATGGTCAGGAAGTCGGCGCGGGTGACATCGGCGTCGGGGCGGTAGGTGCCGTCGTGGTGGCCGACGATGACTCCGGTCGAGGACGCCCAGTCGATGTCGGCGGAGGCCCAGTAGGCGTCGGTGACGTCGCGGAAGTCGATGGGACCGGTGGGGCGGGGGCCCACGGACTGCGTGGAGACCGCCGTGCCGGCGGCTGCGGAGTCGGTCGCGGCCTCGGCCGAGGACGAGGAGGTCGAGGCGGGGCCGGCCGCCATCGGGTTGGCGACGGGCTCGGCTGCGCTGCTCAGGCCCAGACGGGAGGAGCAGGCGGGCCAGGCGCCCCAGCCCTGCCCTGCCAGGACGTTCTCGGCCACGGCGATCTGCTGCTCGCGGCTGGCGTCCTGCGGCTGGCCCGTGCCGCCGAACGAGGACCAGGTCGACTGGGTGAACTGCAGGCCGCCGTAGAAGCCGTTGCCCGAGTCGATGGCCCAGTTGCCGCTCGACTCGCACTGCGCGAGCTTGTCCCAGTCGGATTCGGGCGCGGCCTGCGCGGGAACCGCGCCGAGGGTTGCGAGGGTGCCGCCGGTGACTGCGACGGTGGTTGCGACGCTGAGGGCGCGGGGAGATCTCATGTGGTGCTGCAACTTCCTGAAGGGGGGGTGTGCATCGGTATCCGAGCCGGGGCTCTTATGAACTGGTCCGAGGACCGTGGGGAAGCGGTCGGGAACCTGCCCGCAGGCCAGTTCGCTGTGGTGCTGACGGGTTCCGTGTCACCTCGTCCGATGCTCAGCGTCGCGGGCGACTGAAGATCACGGTTGAGTAACGCGGATGACTCTAGGGTGTGCTCCGGGGAGGGGGAAGAAGGCTCGGTTGCCGCCGCGTTAATTTGGGGTGATTTTCCCTGGCTTCGGACGCGAATCGCTTGGTCGCAAGTGTATATTACTTTGCATCTAAACATATGCGGGGCGTTCGTCACTGTGGATCTGCCGCTCGGGCGGGTCTCGCGCGCGGCGCATCGGATCGGCTTGTCAGCAGTGATACTTTGTTCGCGCACTGCGGTGTCCGAGTGGCCACTGCCCATGAACCATCGATACCCCCACGGAGGCGGGAATGTCCCACGCGGCGGGCTCTGATCAGGGCCGTTCGGCCGAGACGGGTTCGGCACCCATAGCGGATGTCGTGAAGGTCTTCGGCAAGCTTCTTCCCCGTCAGCTCCAGGATGAGCTGGCACTTCTCAAGCTCGAGCTCAAGGACAAGGGCGTCAGCCTCGGCAAGGGTGCCGCGCTGCTCGGCGCCGCGCTGGCCTTCGGTGCTCTGCTCGTCATCGCGCTGGTCGCCGCGGCGATCGCCGGCCTGGCGACCGTCATGCCCCTGTGGCTCTCGGCGCTGATCGTGGCCGCCTTCTTCCTGGTGGTCCTCGCGATCCTGGGCCTGATCGGCTTCCTGCAGATCAAGAAGGCCATGCCGATCAACCCGGTCCAGACCATCCGCGGCCTGAAGTACGACCTCGGCGTCGTCAAGGAGGGCTCGGCCTACACCGAGGCCCGTGTGCGCCGCGAGGAGGCCGAGGCCAAGGAGCGCAAGGCCGAGGAGAAGCGCAAGAAGGCCGACGAGGCCGCCACCGCGCCGCCCGCGCCCACCGAGGCTCAGCTGCGTCAGCGCCTGAAGGTCCGTCGCGACCGGCTCAAGGAGCTGCGCGACGACGTCGAGGGCCGCAAGAACAAGGTCCAGTCCACCACCAAGGGCTTCGTGGACCGCACCCGCAGCTCCGCCTCGGGCGTCGACCTCAAGAAGGCGGCCAAGGAGGAGGCCCTCGGCGGCCGTGCGGCGCCGATGGGCGTCGCCGCCGCAGCCGGCACTGCGTTCCTGGTCCTGCTCATCCGGCTCATCCGCCGCTGATCCGTTTCCTGCCGTCGCAAGGCGCCAGGTCCCCGTCCGAAGGCCCGGCTCCCGCAAGGGGGCCGGGCCTTCGGACTGTCCGGGTCTGAGTCGGGCACGTCATGCGAGGATGCCTCGAGGGGCTCGCCCGAGGTCGACGCCCGGGCGGCGGCCGATCCGCACACGGCGGTGAGCCGACTGTGAGTCTGCTCATGCGGTACTGGGCGAGCGGTGCGGATCCGACGCACCAGCGTGCATCGTCCCTACACTGGCGGGCAGTGTTCGTCCCGCACCCACCGGTCCGGGGCTGCGACGCGCCTTCACGGCTCGTCGCACGGAAGCCGCAAGCAGAGGGCTGGAGGTCCCCGCATGGTCTGGTGCGCCCTGGCACTCGCCGTGCTGTCGGCGGTCTTCATGGCCCTCGGGACGCATCTGCAGTCGATCGCGGTCGTGGCCGGCGCCGCTGATGGGAAGCTCACGCTTCCGATCGTGCTCGGCCTGCTGCGCTCCCCTCGCTGGGCGACCGGCCTGATCTGCCTGGGCCTCGGAACAGCCCTCAACGTGACCGCGCTGAGCCTGGCTCCGGTGAGCGTCGTCCAGCCCGTGGGCGTGCTGGGCCTGGCCCTGGTCACCCTGCTGCACTGCCGTCACGCGGGCCTGACGATCAATGCCGCGACCTGGCGCGCGCTCGGTCTGTGCGCCGGGGGAGCGGCGCTGTTCGTGCTCAGCGCCGTCCGCTTCACGGATCCGGCCCTTCGCATCACTCACCGCGCCGGCACCGCCGTGACGGTGATCCTGGCGGTGGTGCTGCTCGTCGTCGCGCTGGCCCTGCTCCTCCTGCGGCACAGAGGGCGCGCGCTGATGCTGCTCGTCTCGGCCGGCACGCTCTACGGCTTCGTGGCTCTGGAGATGAAGATCATCACCGCGCAGCTGCGCATCGGCGACGGCCCGTGGTGGCAGAGCATCGACCCGGTGAACGTCGCAGGCCTGCTGGTGGCCGCCGCTGTGGGAGGCTGGCTCGTGCAGTCCGCCTACGCCAGTGGACCGCCGGAGCTCGTGATGGCTGGACTGACGGTCGTCGACCCCATGGTGGGCGTGCTGATCGGCCTGTCGGTGCTCGGCGAGGCCGGGCCCGACTTCGGTCCCGGTCCCGCGGTGCTGCTGATGGTGTGCGCCGCAGCCTCGATCAGCGGCGTCTTCGTGATGTCCCAGTTCCACCCCGAGGTCCTGGCCCGACGGACCGCGGACCCCGCCCTGACCCTCAACCCTTCGGGAGTCGATTCTCCGTGAGCCCTTCCCCGGCAGATCCGCAGCCGCCCCAGGACCCCCGCGGGGTGATCCGGGATGACTACATGCTCCCGGAGCTCCCGCTGGACGGCGTGCCGGAGCCTGTCGACGGGCGCCTTCGGGTCCTGGTGGTGGCGGAGACCTACCCGCCGGACATCAACGGCTCGTCGCAGTTCTCCCACCGCCTGGCGCAGGCCATGGCGGGCAGGGGCCACGACGTCCACATCGCCGCACCGCGTCCCGGCAAGGGACGGACCATGACCAGGATGGACGGCGCGGTCACCGAGCACCGCTTCCGCTCGCACACCGCCTTCACCTACGACACGTTCCACCTGTGCTTCCCGTGGGAGGTGCGGGGCGAGATCTCCCGGCTGATGGACGAGCTGCGCCCTGACGTGGTGCATATCGAGTGCCACTACATCCTGGGCAGGTACTTCGCCAAGGAGGCTCAGTCGCGCGGCATCCGCCTGATAGGCACCAACCACTTCATCCCGCAGAACATCGAGCAGTACCTCCCGCTGCCGGACCCGCTCCGACGCCTGTACCGCAGGTTCTCGTGGCGGGATATGGCCTCGGTGTTCCGCCGCTGCGACGTCGTCACGGCACCCACCCCGCTGGCGGTGGAGTCCATGCGAGCCAACGGCTTCGACTTCCCCATGCATGCGCTGTCCAACGGGATCGATGCCGCCCAGTACGACCTCAAGCCCGGGGAGGTCCTGCCTCCGCGGGACCGCCCGACCGTCTTGTTCGTCGGGCGGCTGGACCCGGAGAAGCACATCGACGTCCTGCTGCGGGCCGTGGCGAGCATCGCGGATCGCAGCGACGTCGGCGTGGAGATCGTGGGCCAGGGCGGTGAGTACGACCGGCTGGCCGAGCTGGCGCAGCAGCTGGGCATCGCGGATCGAACAGCGTTCCGGGGATTCGTCTCCGATGAGGAGCTGCGGGTGGCCTACCTGCGCGCCGATGCCTTCTGTCAGCCCGGCACCGCCGAGCTGCAGTCCCTCGTGTCCCTCGAGGCCATGGCGGCCTCCTCTCCGGTGCTGCTCGCCGATGCGCGCGCCCTTCCGCACCTGGTGGACGAGGGCGTCAACGGCTGGCTGTTCCTGCCCGGCGATCACGAGCAGCTGGGCAGGCTCCTGCTGCGGCTCCTCGAGCTGCCGGAGGACCAGCGTCGCGAGATGGGAGCGGCGAGCAGGAGGATGGTCGCCGAGCACAGCTTCTCGGCCACGATCGATGTCTTCGAGCAGCTCTACCGCGGCGTGGACCCGGATCTGCTGCTGGGGTCCTGGCCGCAGACCGGACCCCTCCCGATCGTCCCGCCGGCTTCGGGCCCGGGAGCGGGCGACTGATCAGGGCCAACCCGACGGCTCGACTAGACTGTCGAATCGTCGTCCTCGCGCCCGCACCGCAGTGCAGGCGCCCGGGGCGGACGAGGGGCGGTAGCTCAGCTGGTCAGAGCAGAGGACTCATAATCCTTGGGTCGCGGGTTCAAGCCCCGCCCGCCCTACGCAGCGAACCTCAGCGCCCCGAGCACCCTGGCTCGGGGCGCTTCGCGCGGCAGGCGCGGCCTATGGCACGGGCAGCAGGACCGACGGTCGCTGGGCCCCCACGAACGGCAGGGGATGGACGTAGTCATCGTCCAGGCGCACGCCCCAGTGCACGCAGGCCCGCACTGTGGCGAGACAGTGATTGCGGCCGGAGAGCACGCCGATGACCTGTCCCTTGCGCACGCGATCGCCCTTCTTCAGATCCGATTCGACCGGCTCGAAGCTCGAGCGCAGGCCGTCGCCGTGATCGATGGTGATGGTCGCCCGGTCCACGACCGTGCCCACGTGGCTGACGCGCCCGTCCGCCGGAGCCAGGATCTCGCCGTTGAGGCCGACGGTCAGATCCGCGCCTCGGTGCCCAGCCAGCCAGCGCTCGGACGGCGGATCGAAGTCGCGGACCACCCTGGGCTGGATGGTCACGGGCCACTGCCAGGTCCCGTGCACGGCGGCCAGCAGCTGCTGATCGGCGGCATCGAGGGAGCCCGGGACCAGCGGCAGCGCGGTGGAGATCGCCGCAGCTCGGACAGGCTGGCCGGAGGCGGCATGTGCCGATGGGGGAGTCTCCGGAGCGGACAGCGCCCAGCTGACCAGCACCGCAGCCGCGACCAGCAGCGTGCTGCGCGATCGTCGGGCCATGGGGGACGGCGACGGCTGCTCGGGGCCGGCGGAAGCGGTGGCGTGGGAGGCGAGTGCGTTCATGCGGGCAGGATGCGGTGGATCGCGGCAGCGCGGCTCCGATTGTGGATGCAGCGGAGCCTCGAGCCCCGTGTCACGGCCCGGACAGGCGCTTGTGGAGTCCCCGCGCCTGGCCCGTCATGACGCGGTTCATGTAGTACCCTTGCTCCCGCAGTGTCACCACCTGCGCCGTCCGCATGCCTGATTCAGGTACCGGCGGCGGCGCTGGGCACTGACTTCGCGCGCATCGTCGTCGGGATCCGTCAGGCTCCGTCCTCTCGCAGACCCGACCCGCCCGCCACGGTCCTCGGCCTCCCGGTCGCAGGCGGCGGACGGAGAGCCATCCCCGGTTCCCGGGGCCGCTCCACGCGGTGCGCCAGGGACGATCCGCCGACCCGGCGGACCCGTCGACCAACCGCAGACCGCGCTCCGCATGCCCGGACCAGGGGTGCGCGAGCGCAGAAATGAAGGAGCACGACATGTCTGTCGTCACCATGCGCCAGCTGCTCGACAACGGCGTCCACTTCGGCCACCAGACCCGTCGCTGGAACCCGAAGATGAAGCGCTTCATCCTCACCGAGCGCAACGGCATCTACATCATCGACCTCCAGGGCTCGCTGGCCTACATCGACCGCGCGTTCGAGGCCGTCAAGTCCACGGTCGCCCACGGCGGCACCATCCTGTTCGTCGGCACCAAGAAGCAGGCGCAGGAGACCATCGCCGAGCAGGCGACCCGCGTGAACATGCCCTACGTGAACCACCGCTGGCTCGGCGGCATGCTCACCAACTTCTCCACGGTCTCCAAGCGGATCGACCGCATGAAGGAGCTCGAGCAGATCGACTTCGACGACGTCGCCGGCTCGCAGTACACCAAGAAGGAGCTCCTGCTCATGCGCCGCGAGGCGGAGAAGCTGGAGCGCACCCTGGGCGGCATCCGCAACCTGTCCAAGACCCCCTCCATGGTCTGGGTCGTGGACACCAAGAAGGAGCACCTCGCCATCGACGAGGCGCAGAAGCTCGGCATCCCGGTCGTCGCGATCCTGGACACCAACTGCGATCCGGATGAGGTCACGTTCCCGATCCCGGGCAACGACGACGCCATCCGCTCCGTGAACCTGCTGACCCGCGTGGTCGCCGACGCCGTCGCCGAGGGCCTGCTGGCCCGCGGCGGTGCCAAGGGCGGCTCGGAGGCTCCCGAGGAGCCCATGGCCGAGTGGGAGCGCGAGCTGCTCGAGCAGCACAACGCCGCCGCCGAGGCTGAGAAGTCCGCCGAGTCGGCCGCCGAGTCCGCCAAGGTCGCCGCCGCCGGCGAGCAGACCGAGGCTCCGGCCGCTGAGGCGGAGACCGCCGAGGCCCCGGCCGCCGAGTCCACCGAGAGCTGATCCTCTCTCCGTCCGGTGCCCTCGCCGGCGCCGGACGGAGCCCGCGGGCGGAGACGATCCCACCCGCTGTTCACCTGACATTCGCTCCGATCCCGCATCATCGGGAGCGGAGCACGCTCGGAGCGGACCGTCGACGGTCTGCACAGGGCGACGATCGATCAAGGAGCTCACATGGCGAACTACACCGCCAAGGACATCAAGGAACTGCGCGAGCGCACCGGCGCCGGCATGCTGGACGTCAAGAAGGCCCTCGACGAGGCTGACGGCGATCAGCAGAAGGCCCTCGAGATCATCCGCGTGAAGGGCCTCAAGGGCGTCTCCAAGCGCGAGGGCCGCGCGACCGCCGAGGGCATCGTCGTCGGCCGCGTCGAGGGCCAGAAGGGCTACCTCGTCGAGGTCAACTCGGAGACCGACTTCGTGGCCAAGGCCGAGCCGTTCGTGGCCTTCGGCGAGAAGGTCATGGACGCCGCCGTGGCCGTCGACGCCCAGGATCTGGACACCCTGCTGGCCGCCGAGGTCGACGGTCAGAAGGTCTCCGACCTGGTGACCGAGACCGGCGCGCTGCTCGGCGAGAAGGTCGTCGTGCGCCGCATCGCCCGCGTCGAGGCCCCGCTGGTGGAGCTGTACCTGCACCGCACCTCCAAGGACCTCCCGGCCCAGGTCGGCGTGCTGCTGGCCGTGGACGGCCAGGGCGCCGAGGCCGAGACGGCCGCTCACGACGTCGCCGTGCACATCGCTGCGCTGTCCCCGAACTTCCTCACCCGCGAGGACGTCCCGGCGGAGACCGTCGAGAACGAGCGCCGCGTGGCCGAGGAGACCGCCAAGGCCGAGGGCAAGCCGGAGCAGATCCTCCCCAAGATCGTCGAGGGTCGCCTCAACGGCTTCTACAAGGAGAACGTGCTGGTCGACCAGGACTTCGCCAAGGACGCCAAGCAGTCCGTCGGCGCCGTCCTGAAGGCCGCCGGTGCGACCCCCAAGGCGTTCGCCCGCTTCCGCGTCGGCGCCTGATCCGCAGCGCTTCAGCGCACAAGCGCCCCCGTTCGCGCCCCTCACGGGACCGGGCGGGGGCGCTTCGTCGTCTGCGGAGCCTGCCTCCGGCCTGGTCTGCGCCGTTGCTTCCCGTCGACCGAGCTCGCCGTGCGGGGAGAGCCCGGTGCGTGCCGCAGAGCAGGTCCTAGCTGGCCGCTATGCTGGTCCGTGCCCAGCGGCCGTGACACGGCCGCGGCGCCCGCGGCCTCGCCCATCGCCGCGGGGCACGTCAGCGACTGCCAGGAGGCACCAT
This sequence comes from Kocuria sp. CPCC 205260, assembly GCF_040981045.1. Taxonomy (NCBI): domain Bacteria; kingdom Bacillati; phylum Actinomycetota; class Actinomycetes; order Micrococcales; family Micrococcaceae; genus Kocuria; species Kocuria sp. CPCC 205260. The sequence goes on along the minus strand of NZ_JAVKPT010000007.1, from coordinate 94,670 downwards.
GCCCACCACCACCCCCTCGGAGATCCGCGACGGAGCGCTGCGCGCAGGTCGCGAGACCGATCGCTCGGCCACGAGCCCGGGGGAGCGAGGGCAGCGTCGCCGCATCCTGCTGAAGCTCTCCGGCGAGGTGTTCGGCGGCGGCCGCGTGGGCGTGGACACCTCGGTGGTGCGCAACATCGCCGAGCAGATCGCCGCCACGGTCGGACAGGTCGAGACCTCGATCGTCGTCGGCGGAGGCAACTTCTTCCGCGGGGCAGAGCTCTCCCAGGCAGGCATGGACCGCTCGCGCGCCGACTACATGGGCATGCTCGGCACCGTGATGAACTGCCTGGCGCTGCAGGACTTCCTGGAGCAGTGCGGCGTGGACACCCGCGTCCAGTCGGCCATCTCCATGGAGCAGGTCGCAGAGGCCTACATCCCGCGGCGGGCGATCCGGCACATGGAGAAGGACCGCGTGGTGATCTTCGGCGCCGGAGCCGGCCTGCCCTACTTCTCCACGGACACCGTCGCCGCCCAGCGCGCCCTGGAGATCGAGGCCGACGAGGTCCTGATGGGCAAGAACGGCGTGGACGGCGTCTACACCGCCGACCCCAACGTGGACCCCTCGGCGGTGCGCCTGGAGTCGCTGACCTACGACGAGGCCATCACTCGCAACATCCGCGTGATGGATCAGACCGCGTTCTCGCTGTGCCGGGACAACAACGTGTCCATGCGCGTGTTCGGCATGCAGGGCGAGGGCAGCGTCACGCGCGCGATCCTGGGTGAGGACATGGGCACCCTCATCACCGTCTGAGCCGCCGTCGTCCCGCGGCGTGTGCACTCGCCTCGCTAGACTGGGCCTCAGTGCCCACAGCCGCGCTGCCCACCTGATCGGTCCGGACCTCGCACCGATCCCGCAGACCACGCAAGGAGCTTGAAGTGATCGACGAGATCCACAACGAAGCCAAGACCGGCATGGACAAGGCCGTCGCGCACGCCGCCGACGAGTTCGCCGCCATCCGCACCGGACGCGCGAACCCCTCCCTGTTCGCCAACGTGACGGTCGAGTACTACGGCGCCCCCACGCCGCTGAACCAGCTGGCGTCCTTCCAGAACCCGGAGGCCCGCACGCTGCTCATCACGCCCTACGACCGCTCCGCCCTGGGGGAGATCGAGAAGGCGCTGCGCAACTCGGACGTCGGCGCCAACCCGGCCAACGACGGCAACGTGATCCGCGTGGTCATGCCGGAGCTGACGGAGGAGCGCCGCCGCGACTACGTCAAGATCGTGCACTCGAAGGCCGAGGACGGCCGCATCTCGGTGCGCAGCATCCGCCGCACGGCCAAGGAGGCCATCGAGAAGCTCGTCAAGGACGGGGAGATCGGAGAGGACGAGGGCAAGCGCGCCGAGAAGGAGCTCGACGCCCTGACCAAGAAGGCCTCGGAGCAGATCGACACCGCGGCCAAGAACAAGGAAGCAGAGCTGCTGAAGGTCTGATGCCCACCGTCGTCGAAGAGCCGTCGTCCGCCCCCGCCCAGAGGACCTCCCGCGCAGGCCGCAATCTGCCTGCCGCGATCGGAGTGGGCGCGGGGCTGATCGTCGTGCTCCTCGTCGGCCTGTTCCTGGTGCCGCCGGTGGTCGCCCTCCTGGCCGCCGCGGCCGCGGGCCTGGGCGTGTGGGAGGTCTGCGGCGCCCTGGCCCGCGGCGGCATCAAGGTGCCTCGCGCTCCCGCCGCCGTGGGCGCGGCCGTGCTGCCGCTGGCCGCCTTCGTCGGCGGGTCCGAGGCGCTGATCATCGCGCTGATCCTGGTCTGCACCGTCGTGATCCTCTGCCGCGTCTTCGGGCGGACCGACGGCATGGTCCTGTCCGTGATGTCGTCGCTGTTCGCGGTGACCTGGGTGGGCCTGCTGATCTCGCTGGCGGTCCTGCTGTTCCACACCCCGGAGGGCCCCGCCAAGGTCCTGCTCGTGATCCTCATGGCGGTCGGCAACGACACCTTCGGATACATCGCCGGCGTACTGTGGGGCAAGCACCCCATGGCACCGCGGATCAGCCCCAAGAAGACCTGGGAGGGCTTCGCCGGGTCCATGCTGGGCTCCCTCATCCTCGGCACGGTGCTGGGCGCGCTCATGCTCGACGTCCCCTGGTGGCACAGCACCGTCCTGGCCTTCTTCCTCGTCATCGTCTCCGCACTCGGCGACTTCTCCGAGTCCATGGTCAAGCGCGAGCTCGGGGTGAAGGACATGGGCGATCTCCTTCCCGGCCACGGCGGGGTCATGGACCGCATCGACTCGATCCTCTTCGCGATCCCGGTGGGCTACGTGGTCTTCGAGCTGCTGGTCGCGGTCGGCAGGCTTGGCCAAGGAGGCTGATCCGTCATGAGCACCGCAGCCGACACCCCTGACGCCGAGGGGACCGCAGGCGCACAGGCGCCGCAGGACGGCCTGGGCCTGGGACGGGTCGCCTCGCGCTCGTGGGGCTACCGCGTCGCCGACGTCGACGCCCTGCTGCTGCCGCTGCTCGGCTCGGGCCCCGGGGATGATGAGCCTGACGACAGCGTGCTTCCCGAGCCCGAGACGCTGCGCACCGCGACCTTCCGGCGTCAGCGCGGCGGCTACATCCCCGTCGAGGTCGACGCGGCGATCGACCGGCTCGAGGACCGTGCGGCCGCAGCCCATGCCCGGCGCCGTCAGGCGGAGGACGGCCCCCAGGCCTGGGACGACCGCATGGACCGCCGGCTCGAGCAGATCTACGGCCGGCTCCGCCGTCCGAGCGGACACCGCTTCCGCGCCCCGTCGTCGGCCTCGACCCGTGGCTACAGCGCCCGACAGGTCGATGAGCTGTGCGAGACGGTGCTCACCGAGATCGATCGCCAGCAGGCCCCGGATGCCGACATGATCCGCCGCGCGGTGTTCGACCCCGCCTACGGCCAGGACGTGTACGAGGAGAACCAGGTCGATGCCTTCCTGGATGCCCTCGTGGACCTGGTGCTGATCCTGGACTGAGCGCCGGCCGGGGGATGTCTTGGCAACTCGATGCCGTGTCTCGGAGTGGCGCCCTCAACCTTGAAGATCGCTGATTATGGTGTGTGTCACACCTGTGAGTAACAGAGCTCACGTCGACTCTTCATCGAGAGGATCCCCGTGACCGACCAGCCCCGCATCGCGGAGCCGACGGCAGAGGACTTCATGGCGGCCCAGGCTTCGCCTCAGTTCCAGTCCCTGCGCAGCACGCACCGCCGCTTCGTGTTCCCCATGACCGTGTTCTTCCTCGTCTGGTTCTTCCTCTACGTCCTGCTGTCCATCTACGCGCCGTCCTTCATGGGCCGCGAGGTGCTCGGCAACGTGAACCTCGGAGTGATCCTGGGCCTGTTGCAGTTCGTGACGACCTTCGGCATCACCGCGGCCTACGTGGTCTTCGCGAACAAGAACCTCGACAGCCAGGCGCAGGACATCCGCGCCGATCTCGAGGCCGGCGACTTCGCCTCCCGCTCCCGCAGCACCGGACAGGAGGCCTGAACCCATGAGCCCCCAGATCTCCCTGGCGGAGACATCCTCGAGCACGGTCGGATCGCCCTGGATCAACATGTCGATCTTCCTGGCCTTCGTGGCGGTGACCCTGGTCGTCGTCATCCGCGCCTCGAAGTCCACGCAGAGCGCGGCCGACTACTTCGCCGGAGGCCGCTCCTTCACCGGCACCCAGAACGGCCTGGCGATCGCCGGCGATTACCTCTCGGCGGCGTCGTTCCTCGGCATCGTGGGCGCGATCGCCGTGCAGGGCTACGACGGCTTCCTGTACTCGATCGGGTTCTTCGTGGCCTGGCTCGTGGCTCTGCTGCTGATCGCCGAGCCGCTGCGCAACACGGGCAAGTTCACGATGGCGGACGTCCTGTCCTTCCGCCTGCGCCAGACCCCCGTGCGCATGGCGGCGTCGATCTCCACTCTCAGCGTCACGCTCTTCTACCTCCTGGCGCAGATGGCAGGCGCGGGTGCGCTCGTGTCCCTGCTGCTGGGGGTGACCTCCAGCACCGGGCAGTCCGTGGTGATCCTGGCCGTGGGCGTCCTGATGATCGCCTACGTGCTGATCGGCGGCATGAAGGGCACCACGTGGGTGCAGATCATCAAGGCCTGCCTGCTGGTCGCCGGCGTGGCGGTCATGACGGTGTGGGCACTAGCAATGTTCGGCTTCAGCTTCTCCGGCCTGCTCGGGGGAGCCGTGGACACCGCAGGCGACCACGCGATCCTGGAGCCCGGGCTGCGCTACGGGCTCAGCGAGGTCACCAAGCTCGACTTCGTCTCCCTCGGCCTGGCCCTGGTGCTCGGCGCGGCGGGCCTGCCCCACGTGCTGATGCGCTTCTACACGGTCCCCACGGCCAAGGAGGCCCGCAAGTCGGTGGTCTGGGCCATCGTGCTGATCGGCACCTTCTACCTCTTCACCCTGGTGCTCGGCTATGCGGCCGCGGCCCTGATCGGCGCCGACCGCATCGCGGCGGCTCCGGGCGGAGTGAACTCGGCGGCGCCGCTGCTGGCCTACGAGCTCGGCGGATCCCTGCTGCTCGGGTTCATCGCAGCCGTCGCCTTCGCCACGATCCTGGCGGTCGTGGCGGGTCTGGCCATCACGGCATCGGCGTCGTTCGCCCACGACATCTACGGCAACGTGCTCAAGAAGGGCAAGGCCACCGGCAAGGAGGAGCTGCGGGTCGGCAAGATCACCGTGGTCGTGATCGGCGTCGTGGCCGTCCTGGGCGGGATCGGTGCGCAGGGGCAGAACGTCGCCTTCCTGGTGGCCCTGGCCTTCGCGGTCGCAGCCTCGGCGAACCTGCCCACGATCCTGTTCTCGCTGTACTGGAAGCGCTTCACCACCCGCGGCGCGGTGTGGTCCATGTACGGCGGCCTGATCACCGCGGTCGTGCTGATCATCTTCTCCCCGGTGATGTCCGGGGCGGAGACCTCAATGATCGCCAGCGCCGACTTCGCCTGGTTCCCGCTGACCAACCCGGGCATCGTCTCGATCCCGGTCGGCTTCCTGCTGGCCATCATCGGCTCGCTCACGGAGAGCCGCCGCGAGAACCGCGAGAAGCAGGCCGAGATGGAGGTCCGCTCCATGACGGGAGTCGGGGCCGAGCCCCCGGTCGATCACTGAGCTGCGCGGCTCTCGGATCATCTCGGGGCTGACCTGGGGCGATTCGATGCACAAGTGCATCTGAGAGAAGTGTGAGAGACGCCTCAGCGGCTCGGGGCTAGGATGCTCCCCCCGAGCCGCTCAGGGTCTACTCTCGAGGAGATGCTCAGCAGTCTGAGCACTCGACCCCCAGTTCAGGGACGTCGCACTTGCGTCCCGGAAGAGGAGAAGCACCATGATCGGATCCATCATCGCCTGGCTGGTTCTCGGCATCATCGCCGGCGCCATCGCCAAGCTCATCATGCCCGGCAAGCAGGGCGGCGGCATCGTGATGACCATCATCCTGGGCATCGTCGGCGCCTTCGTCGGCGGCCTGATCGCCATGGTCATCCCGGGCCTGCACCCGGCCGGCAGCACCCTGTCCATCGGCTCGATCGTGCTCGCCATCATCGGCGCGCTCGTCGTGCTGTTCATCTACGGCGCCCTCACCAAGGGCAGCCGCGGCGGTGCCGTCGAGCGCTGAGCCGACGCGTTCCGCAGCACCTGCAAGCGCCCCGTCCCTCGTCGAGAGGGGCGGGGCGCTTCGTCTCCTCCGGGCCAGGGGGCGTGCGCGGAAGGGGGGGCGCGTCCAACGCGCTCCGGCAGCGCTGGAGGCAGGTCGGCATACTGGAGCCATGTCCGAGATCTCCAGCGAACAGCGTCCCGCCCCCCAGGCTCCCCTGTGGGCCGAGTCCCAGCGCCGCATCTGCATCCTGGGCTCGACCGGCTCCATCGGCACGCAGGCGCTCGACGTCGTGCGCACCGCCGCGGCGTCGGCCGATCAGCAGGCCCCATTCCGGGTGGTGGCCCTGGCGGCCGGCTCGTCGAACCTCGAGCTGCTCGCGGAGCAGGCCGTCGAGACCCGGGCCCCGCTCGTGGCGACGTCCGGCGATGTCCAGGACGCGGCGCTGCTCGAGCGCATGATCGCCTCGCGGGTCCTGGCGCTGGGGGAGGACTATTCCCCGCAGATCCTCGCGGGATCGGAGGCCGCCGTGCAGGCGGCGCGAGCGCCGGGGGCCGATCTCGTCCTCAACGGCATCACCGGCTCGATCGGGCTGGCCCCCACCCTTGCCGCCCTGGAGGCCGGCAAGCTGCTGGCCCTGGCCAACAAGGAGTCGCTGATCGCCGGCGGTGAGCTGGTGCGCCGGGCCGCGCAGGCCTCCCCGCACGACGACCCGCTGATCCCCGTGGACTCCGAGCACTCAGCCCTGGCCCAGGCGCTGCGCAGCGGCGCGTCGGCAGAGGTCGACCGGCTCGTGCTGACGGCCTCCGGCGGACCCTTCCGCGGGCGCTCGCGCGATTCCCTGCGGGACGTGCGCCCGCAGGACGCCCTGGCCCATCCCACCTGGGACATGGGGCTGATGGTGACCACGAACTCCTCGACCATGGTCAACAAGGCCCTCGAGGTCCTCGAGGCCCACCTGCTCTTCGACATCCCCTTGGAGCGCATCGACGTGGTGGTGCACCCGCAGTCCGTCGTGCACTCGATGGTGCAGTTCGTGGACGGCTCCACCATGGCTCAGGCCTCCCCGCCGGACATGCGCCTGCCGATCGCGCTGGGCCTCGGCTGGCCGCATCGGGTCCCGGGCGCCGCCTCGCCGTGCGACTGGACTCAGGCGGCGACCTGGAGCTTCGAGCCGCTGGATGAGGAGGCCTTCCCAGCGGTGCGTCTGCTCAAGGAGGCGGCGGCTTCAGGGCCCACCGGCCCTGCCGTGTTCAACGCCGCGAACGAGCAGGCGGTCCTGGCCTTCCACGCCGGGCGCCTGCGCTTCCTGGAGATCGTCGAGCTCGTGGCCGAAGTCGTGCGGGAGCATGAGCCCGTCGACGAGCTGAGCCTCGAATCGGTGCTGGCAGCCGAGGCCTGGGCTCGCTCCCGCGCTGATGAGCTGGTGAGGCAGAGGCGTCGATGAGCCGGGACGCGGCCGACGTGCAGTCGGTGCCTGAGCCAGAGCCCGTGCCAGGCCTCGTGGGGGGCTCGCCCGCACCGGACTCAGATGCTAGGATCTGCGCCGGATGACGAGATCCGGCGCGAAGCTCTGGCTGGCCGGACGGCAACCCTCTCACCGTGGTGGGGTGCCCCAGATGACCATCCGGCTCCGGTTCCGCACCGCGGCAAGCACGGATTTGGGTTCGTGCGCAGCATCGATGCGCACGCCTGACGTTCAGCGCCGCCGGTCACCCCGATGGGATCGGACAGCTCGCTGAACGAAAGGCAACCCCTCCCATGCGCGCACACCGTCTCTCCGCCCTGGCCGTGACCACAGTCCTCGGCCTGACCCTCGCCGGCTGCGGCGGCGGCGGCGACTCCGATGAGGCCCCCTACGACGACGGGGTCATCAAGATCGGCGTCGTCGGCACCACCCCCGTGAACGAGGCCCTCGTGGAGAAGGCCGAGGAGGAGGGCATCACCGTCGAGCTGGTCGAGCTCTCCGAGTACAGCCAGGTCAACCCGGCGACCGTCTCCGGCGACGTCGACATGAACTGGTTCCAGCACATCGCGTACCTGGCGGACTACAACAACAGCTCCGGGGAGAGCATCACCCCGATCGCCTCGACCTCGATCTACCCGCTGGGCCTGTACTCCAACAAGTACGAGTCGCTCGAGGACATCCAGGACGGCGACGAGATCGCCATCCCCAACGACTCGATCAACCAGTCGCGCGCGCTGCTGCTGCTGCAGGCCAACGGCCTGGTCGAGTTCACCTCGGACACCACCGCCCCGACCGAGTCGGACATCGACACCGAGGCCTCGAAGGTCTCCGTCACCCCGGTCTCGGCCGAGCAGACCGTGCTGTCTCTGGACTCCGTGGCCGGCTCCGTCATCAACAACGACTTCCTGGCCCGCGGCGACATCGATCCCGATTCGGCCCTGGCCTCCGACGGCGCCGAGAACGAGAACGCCCGTCCGTACGTGAACCTGTTCGCCACCACCGAGGCCAACAAGGACGACGAGACCCTCCACAAGGTCGCCGATCTCTTCCACACCCCGGAGGTCGAGGAGGCCGAGAAGGAGGACAGCAAGGGCACCGCGGTGACCATGGACCTCTCGCAGGAGGAGCTGGAGCAGGTCCTCTCCGATTACGAGGAGGACCTCCAGAAGTGACCCCGGCCGAGCAGTTCCACCCCGGCAGCGAGCCGGTGGCCGACGCCGCTGACACGCAGCGGCGTCGGCCCGGGCCCGAGACCGAGGCGATCGTGCGCTTCGACGGCGTCACCAAGTCCTTCACCACGGGCAAGGGCAGGACCAAGCGGGACGTGACCGCAGTCGACGATGTCACCCTCGACATCCGCCGAGGCGAGATCTTCGGCGTGATCGGCTACTCGGGTGCCGGCAAGTCCACGCTCGTGCGCCTGATCAACGGCCTGGAGCCGGTGACCTCCGGCGTCGTCGAGGTCGACGGCCGCCGGGTCGACGGCCGCACCGAGAATCAGCTGGCCCCGATCCGTCGCGACATCGGCATGATCTTCCAGCAGTTCAACCTGTTCACGTCGCGCTCCGTGGCCGGCAACGTCGAGTACCCGCTGAAGCAGGCGGGCTGGTCGGCGGCCGATCGCAGGGCGCGCGTGAAGGAGCTGCTCGAGTTCGTCGGGCTCTCTGAGCGGGCGGGCAACTACCCCGAGCAGCTCTCGGGCGGGCAGAAGCAGCGCGTGGGCATCGCCCGGGCGCTGGCTGCCAACCCCAAGATCCTGCTGGCCGACGAGTCCACCTCCGCACTGGACCCGGAGACCACCCAGGAGGTGCTGGCGCTGCTGCGCCGGGCCAACCGGGAGTTCGGGATCACGGTCGTGCTGATCACCCACGAGATGGACGTGGTGCGCTCGATCGCCGATCGCGTCGCGGTCATGGACAGCGGACGCGTGGTCGAGATGGGCCCCACGGCCCAGATCTTCTCGGCCGGGCAGTCGCCCACGACCCGTCGCTTCGTCTCCACCGTCGTCCACGCCGAGCCGGACGCCGAGGAGCTCGCGCACCTGCGCGCGCGCCACGACGGCCGCCTGGTGGTCATGGAGATCCGCGAGGGCGTCGATGTCGGCACGGTGCTCAGCCGCGCCGCCGCTGAGCGCGGCGTGGGCTTCAGGATCGTGTTCGGCGGGGTGTCGGTGCTGCAGGAGCAGTCCTTCGGCTCCCTGACCGTCGAGCTGCTGGGTGATCCCCAGGCCGTGGAGGACACGATCGCCCGGCTTGCAGAGGCCACGACCGTGAAGGAGGTGTCGGCATGACCAACTGGTCCGTTCTCGGCCCTCAGCTGCTGACGTCCATCGGCGAGACCCTCTACATGGTCGTGGTGACCATGATCATCGCGGGCTTCCTGGGTCTCGTCTTCGGCGTCGCGCTGTACGTCACGCGTCCGGGCGGCATCTATGCGAACCGCCCGCTGAACACCGCGATCAACCTGATCGTGAACTTCGTGCGGCCGATCCCGTTCATCATCCTGCTGGCGGCCCTCGGCCCGCTGACGGAGACGGTGATCGGGACCAGGCTCGGGCAGAACGCCGCGATCTTCGCCATGACGATCGCCGCGCTGTTCGCGGTCGCGCGCATCGTCGAGCAGAACCTCATGTCGGTGGATCCCGGTGTGATCGAGGCGGCTCGCTCCATGGGCGTCTCGCGGTTCCGGATCATCACCACGGTGATCCTGCCGGAGGCCCTGGGCCCTCTGGTGCTCGGCTACACGTTCCTGGTCATCGGTGTGACCGACATGTCCGCCATGGCCGGTGCCATCGGCGCTGGCGGTCTGGGCGACTTCGCGCTGCGGCTGGGCTACCAGCGCTTCAACGACGAGGTCACCTGGGCTGCGGTCGCGGTCATCATCGTCCTGGTGCAGACCGTGCAGTTCGTCGGCAACGCCATGGCGCGCAGGATCATGCGCCGCTGACCCGTCAGCGGCACCGCCTCACGGGCGCGGGCCCGGCTTCCTCCAGGGGAGCCGGACCCGCGCCCGTCGTCGTGATCCTCATCTTTCCCCGGGCCCCGTCCTGAGGGACCACGACGACGGGCGAAGCCCACGGAAGCCCACGGGCGAGGCAACCGCTGTGCCGTCCTGCCGGTGTGGTGGGATATGCGCGTGAGCGTCCTGATCTTCGTCCTCGGCGTCCTGCTGGCAGCCCTGGCCCTCATCGCCTCGATCGCCCTGCACGAGGTGGGACACCTGCTGCCCGCCAAGCTGTTCCGGGTGCGAGTGATGCAGTACATGGTGGGCTTCGGGCCCACGCTGTTCTCGCGGGTGCGCGGGGAGACGGAGTACGGGATCAAGGCCGTCCCCCTGGGCGGCTACGTGGCCATGGTCGGCATGTATCCGCCGGCGGCCGGCCACCGAGCCGGCGTGGACTCCACCGGGGTCATGCAGCAGATGACGTCGCAGACCCGATCCGTGGCAGCGGCCCAGCTCCTGCCGGGGGACGAGGACCGGGCCTTCTATCGCCTGCCGGTGTGGAAGCGCATCGTGATCATGCTCGGCGGGCCGATCATGAACCTGCTGATCGCGATCGTGTGCATCACGGTGCTCGTCACGGGCTTCGGCTCCCAGCAGCCCACCACCACGCTGGCCACGGTGAGCCGCTGCGTGCAGGCCGTGGACCCGGCCGCCGCCTCCCAGTCCGCACCGGCCTCCGAGGGGGAGTGCGCGCAGGACGACCCCGCGGCTCCGGCGCACGCGGCGGGGCTGCGCCCCGGAGATGTCGTCGTGTCCCTGGGCGGCAGCCGGGTCGAGTCCTGGGACGAGCTCACCGAGATCGTCCGGGAGGGGGCCGGCCAGCCGATCGAGGTCGTCTACGACCGCGACGGCGAGCGCGCTTCGACCACGATCACTCCGGTGGAGACCTCGCGTCCGGCCGTCGACTCCACCGGTGCCCCGATCGTGGAGGACGGGCGCTACGTCATGCAGGACGTGGGATTCATCGGCGCCTCATCGTTCACCGAGCTGACCCCGCAGCCGATCAGCGCGGTGCCGGGGGAGGTGCTGAACGGTCTGGAGCGCGTGGCCGGCGGGCTCATTCGGCTGCCGGTCAACGTGTGGAACGTGGCCGTGTCGACCTTCACGGACGCCCCGCGCGACCCGGAGGGGCCCATGTCCGTCGTGGGCGTGGGGCGGATCTCCGGTGAGGTCGCCAGCACGGATCAGCTCGAGCTGCGGGAGAAGACCGCCACCCTGGTGGGGCTCGTGGGGTCGGTGAACCTGGCCCTGTTCGCCTTCAACCTCATCCCGCTGCTGCCCTTGGACGGCGGGCACATCGCCGGTGCGCTGTGGGAGCGGATCCGCCGCACCGCCGCGCGCGTGCTGGGCCGCAGGGACCCCGGGCCGTTCGATCCGCTGCGGCTGCTGCCGATGACCTACGCCGTCTCGCTGACCATGCTCGCAATGACCGCGGTGCTGGTGCTGGCAGATCTGATTGAGCCGGTGCAGCTGCTCTGAGGCGCCGCAGTCAGGCATGAGCCGTGGCTCACTCCGCGGACGAACCGGGTTGACCGCTGGGGCACAATGGAGGCCGATCCATCCTCGACGCAATCAGGAGCCAACTGTGAGTCCGGTCAGCCTGGGCATGCCCGCCGCACCCCTTCCCGTCCTCTCGCCTCGCCGCAAGACCCGGCAGATCCGCGTGGGCTCGGTGGGTGTGGGCTCGGACTCCCCGGTGAGCGTGCAGTCCATGACCACCACGCCCACCACCGACATCAACGGCACGCTGCAGCAGATCGCCGAGCTCAACGCCGCCGGCTGTGACATCGTGCGCGTGGCCTGCCCTTCCCAGGACGACGCCGACGCGCTGCCGATCATCGCCATGAAGTCCCCGATCCCGGTGATCGCGGACATCCACTTCCAGCCCAAGTACGTCTTCGCCGCGATCGACGCAGGCTGCGCCGGAGTGCGTGTGAATCCGGGCAACATCCGCAAGTTCGACGACCAGGTCGGCGAGATCGCCCGTGCAGCCAAGGACGCCGGCGTCTCGATCCGCATCGGCGTGAACGCGGGCTCGCTCGACAGGCGCCTCATGGAGAAGTACGGCAAGGCCACCCCGGAAGCGCTGGCCGAGTCCGCGCAGTGGGAGGCCTCGCTGTTCGAGGAGCACGACTTCCACGACTTCAAGATCTCGGTCAAGCACAACGACCCCGTGACCATGGTGCGCGCCTACCAGCTGCTGGCCGAGCGCGGCGACTGGCCCCTCCACCTGGGCGTGACGGAGGCCGGTCCCGCGTTCCAGGGCACCATCAAGTCCGCCACGGCTTTCGGCGCCCTGCTCTCCCAGGGCATCGGCGACACGATCCGTGTCTCGCTGTCGGCTCCTCCGGTCGAGGAGGTCAAGGTCGGCGCCCAGATCCTGCAGTCGCTGGGCCTGCGTCCCAAGAAGCTCGAGATCGTCTCCTGCCCGTCGTGCGGGCGGGCCCAGGTGGATGTCTACAAGCTGGCCGACGACGTCACCGAGGGGCTCAAGGACCTGACGGTGCCGCTGCGGGTGGCCGTCATGGGCTGCGTCGTCAACGGTCCCGGTGAGGCGCGCGAGGCCGATCTGGGCGTGGCCTCCGGCAACGGCAAGGGCCAGATCTTCGTGAAGGGCGAGGTCATCCGCACCGTCCCGGAGGATCAGATCGTGGAGACCCTGATCACCGAGGCCAACCGCGTCGCAGAGGAGATGGGCCTGGAGGAGGACGAGGAGTCCGGCGCCTCGCCCACCGTCACCGTCGGGTGAAGCTCTTCTCGAACGCGCAGACGCGGCTGGTCCCGCCCCACGCCGTTCCGCGCTCGGAGCTCGACCGGCTCCTCGGACAGGATCCGATCTCCTCGGTGTTCGTCGCCGAGCACGTGGCGCAGCTGCGCGACGTGCCCTCCCGCGCGAGGCAGCCGGTCGTCGGACTCGCACGCGGTCATCGTCCCCGCCCCGGCGCAGCGGGGCGCTCGCTCGAGCTCTCGGGCGCCTGCTGGGTCGGCTCCAACGTGGTCCCCGTCCATCTGGGGGAGGGAGGGGCGGAGGCCGTCGGCGCGCACCTGGTCGGCGCGCGCCAGGCCCGAGCCTCCTTCTTCGGCCCCCGCGACGACGTCCTGGCGCTATGGGCAGCGGTGCAGCGCCGCTGGCGCGAGCCGTTCGCCATCCGGCAGTGCCAGCCGCTGCTGAGCATCGATCAGGCCCCTGCGCTCGAAGGGCACCCCGAGGTGCGCCTGGGGCGTCCCGGCGAGATCGAAGCCGTGCAGCCGGCCAGTGCGGCCATGTTCGAGGAGGAGGTCGGCTTCTCCCCGTACGTGGAGGGCAGGGAGTCCTATGTCCGCCGCGTCCAGCAGCTGCTGGCCCGGCAGCGCACCTTCGTGCTGATGCGCGACGGTCGGGTGGACTTCAAGGCGGATCTCGGCGCCGCGGCGGGCGATGTCTGCCAGATCCAGGGCGTGTGGGTGCGCCCCGAGCTGCGGGGCAGGGGGCTGGCGGCTCCCTGCATGGCCGCCGTCGTGGAGCAGGCGCTGCAGCGCTTCCAGGCCGTGAGCCTCTACGTCAACGACTACAACACCGCCGCGCTGCGGACGTACGAGCGGGTGGGATTTCAGCGGCACGGGACCTTCGCGACCGTGCTCTTCTGAGGCCGGAGTGCCGGTTCGCGCGGCAGGTTCACAATAGTTTTTGTTGCTCCCGGCATTCGATGCCGGGCAGCTCGTCCCGACTCGCTCGTCTGCCTTCCCGAGCGCACCCGCCGAACGGCGAGCCTGCGAAAGGCCCTCACGCCATGGCCCAGCAGCTGCGCTTCCGCACCCTCTTCGCCGGCACCGCCATCGCGGCGCTCGCGCTGACCGGCTGCGTCCAGTCCACCGACGACGAGGGCGGGGACGACAGCTCGTCGTCCTCCGAGGAGAGCTCGGCCCCCGAGTCGAGCGCCCCCGAGGAGACCACCGAGGCCTCGGAGGAGAGTGCGGAGTCCACCGACGAGGAGTCGTCGGACGACGAGTCGGCTTCGGAGGACGAGTCCGCCTCGGACGACGCATCGGCCTCCGAGGACGAGTCCTCGGACTCCTCCTCCAGCTCTGCCGCTTCCGGCGAGGCCCCGGAGGACCTCTCGGACTCCGACCTGCTCAGCAGCCTGTCCACGCAGATCAACGGCGCCCAGCTCATGGCGATCACCGCCGACCAGCTCGCCTCCACCGGCACCGATCCGGAGGAAGATCTGCTGGAGGCTTTCGGGGAGGACTTCGCCGTCTCGCCCGCCAGCTGCCAGGACCCGTTCCTGAACGCCCTGCTGGGCGGAGTCCATGACACGGACGGCGTCCTGGCTGTGGATCAGGAGGGCTCCCTGATGGTCTCGGCCGAGACCTTCGATGACGCCGCCGCCGCAGAGGACGCCCTGCAGGCCGACCGCGACGCCGCCGATGGCTGCGGCGAGGTCGAGGTCACTGCGGACGGCACCTCCGGATCCGCTGAGCTGTCCACCTCGGATCTCGAGGTCGAGGGTGCCGACAGCGCCTACGAGGCCACCGTGGAGAACGAGGGCGAGTCCTACTCCACCGCCGGAATGGCCTATGGCAACACCGTGATCATGGTGGTCGACACGGGGCAGTACGAGGGCGATCCCGCCCCGGACAATGCCGCGCTGCTCGAGGAGGTCGCGACCGCCCTCTCCGAGGGCTGAGTCGCAGCCTCCGCAGCCTCCGCAGCGTCCGGCCCCTGACGGGAGCCGCACCGCCTCGACGGCCCGAGGAGCACCTGCAGCGCCAGGTGCTCCTCGGGCCGTCGTCGTTCCCGCCCTGTCCCGGATCGTGGTGCTGCGGGGCCTCACAGCGCGCTGTCCGGACGCCCGCGGAAGCGGGCCGTCGGGGCTAGGATGGGCGGGATCCGGACCCGGACGTCAATGCTGACGGCACCGCGCACCGCCGGAAGGGCGCCGCTCATCGGCGGTGCCGAACGTGACGACCTGTGAAACGGAGCGCCTGTGGCACTGCGCCTCTCCTCCCTGTTCCTGCGCACCCTGCGCGAAGACCCGGTCGATGCCGAGGTCGCCAGCCATCGTCTGATGGTCCGCGCCGGGCTGATCCGCCGAGCCGCGCCGGGGATCTACACATGGCTTCCGCTGGGGCTGAGCGTTCTGCGGAAGGTCGAGGAGATCGTCCGCGAGGAGATGGCCGGGATCGGGGCCCAGGAGGTCCACTTCCCGGCCCTGCTGCCGCGCGAGCCCTACGAGGCGACCGGCCGCTGGGAGGACTACGGCGACAACCTCTTCCGCCTCAAGGACCGCAAGGACGCGGACTACCTGCTGGCGCCCACGCACGAGGAGATGTTCACCCTCCTGGTCAAGGACCTGTACTCGTCGTACAAGGACCTGCCGGTGCGGCTCTACCAGATCCAGACCAAGTACCGCGATGAGGCCCGCCCCCGGGCCGGGCTCATCCGCTCGCGCGAGTTCATCATGAAGGACTCGTACTCCTTCGACATCGACGACGCCGGCCTGGAGGAGTCCTACCGCCTGCACCGCGAGGCCTATGTCCGGCTCTTCGACCGGCTCGGGCTGCCCGTCGTGGCCGTCGCCGCCACCTCCGGGGCCATGGGCGGCTCGCGCTCGGAGGAGTTCCTGCACCCCACGCCCATCGGCGAGGACACCTTCGTGCGCTCGCCGGGCGGCTACGCGGCCAACGTCGAGGCCGTGACCACCGTGGTGCCGGACTCCCTGCCGCTCGAGGGCCAGCCGGAGGCGCATGTGGAGCACACGCCGGACTCCGCCACCATCGAGACCCTTGTGCAGCGCTCCGACGAGATGCACCCCAAGGACGACGGCCCCTGGTCGGCCGCTGAGACGCTGAAGAACGTCGTGCTCGCCGTCACCACCCCGGAGGGCGAGCGGCGCCTCGTGGTCATCGGGCTGCCGGGCGATCGCGGCGTGGATCTCAAGCGCGTCGAGGCCGGGATCGGCGCCCTGATCGGCGTCGGGGGAGAGGTCGAGGTCGAGCAGGCCACGGAGGCCGATCTGGCCAAGCACCCGCAGATCGTCAAGGGCTACCTGGGTCCGGGCCTGAGCCTGGAGGAGCCGCTGCTGGGCGTGAAGTCGACCACCGGGCTGCCCTACTACGTGGATCCCCGCGTGGTCCCGGGCTCGCGCTGGCTCACCGGTGCGAACATCGCCGACCGACACGTCTACGACCTCGTGGCCGGCCGCGACTTCACCTGGGACGGCACGGTCGAGTGCGCCGAGGTGCTGCCCGGCGACCCGGCCCCGGACGGCTCCGGGCCGCTGGAGGCCGCTCGGGGCATCGAGATGGGCCATGTGTTCCAGCTCGGGCGCAAGTACGCCGAGTCCCTGGGGCTGAAGGTCCTGGACCAGAACGGCAAGCAGGTCGTGGTGACCATGGGCTCCTACGGCTTCGGCGTCACCCGCGCGGTGGCCGCGCTCGTGGAGTCGAACCACGACGACAAGGGCATCATCTGGCCGCGCCACCTGGCCCCGGCGGACATCCACGTGGTCCCCACGGGCAAGGGCGAGGAGGCCGCCGAGGCGGCCGAGCAGATCGTCGCCCAGCTCGAGGAGGCCGGCGTCAGGGTGCTGTTCGACGACCGGAAGAAGGTCTCCCCGGGCGTGCGCTTCGGCGACTTCGAGCTGCTCGGCGTGCCGAGCATGCTCGTGATCGGCCGCGGGCTGGCCGATGGCCTGCTCGAGATCAAGGATCGGGCCACGAGCGATTCCCGCGAGATCCGCCGCGAGGACGTCGTCGCGGAGGTCCTGGCCGAGATCGGCCGCTGAGTCCGTCGCATCCATGACGAGGGGCCCGAGCCGCACGGCTCGGGCCCCCTCGCGATCTGCTGCGGTGCGGCCTCAGTCCTGAAGACCGGGCAGCGGCCCCACGGGCTGATCGTCCTGCGCCCGGGCGATGGCCAGGCGCATGAGCACCGCAGTGCCGGGGTCGGGGGAGGGGGAGTCGAGCTCCTGGGCCTGGGGATCGGATGCCGCGGCGATCTGGGCCAGGGCGGTGTCCTGGAGCTGGTCCATGAGCCGGTCGCGGGCGGCATCCGGATCGTCGCGGAAGCCCTCGGGCATGCCGGGGGAGCCGTCGATCACGGACGGGTGGCGCTGCTCGAGGGCGGCGAGCCAGTCGCTGTCCTGGACCGGCAGCAGGGCCTCTGCCCAAGCTGAGGAGTCCGGCCTCTGGTGGGACGGCAGGTGCGACCAGGTCCGGGCTGCGTCCCTGGCCTGTCCGAGCTGGCGGGCCAGGGCCAGCTCGGGATGCGGCGACTCTCCCGCGGCCGTCGGCGCCGGGTCCTGGCCGTCCTGCGCGGCCGGCAGGGCGTCGTCACCGGTGAGCTCGGGGACGGCGCGCTCGACCTTCTTCGCATCGGCGCCGAGCTCCAGGGCCGTGGCGGCGCGATGGGCGGCGATCGAGCTGAGGACGACCTGCTGCTCGGGCGGTGCGGACGGGCCGTGGACGATCATCCGAGCACTGGACAGGAAGGCGCCTGGCAGGCCGGGGACGTAGTCGGCCTGGCTCACGCCCACGGGCGCACCCTGCTCGTCGGCGGCCTCGAGCGCGCGCTCGGAGGGCTGCAGCGCGTCGAGCTGGTCCTGCAGCTCCGCTCGCAGCTCGTCCTGCTGCGCCTGGGGAAGCTCGTCGAGGCCCTCCGAGTCCAGCAGCTGCTCGGTGTCCCGGTAGACCTGTGCCACGGCGATCTCCCCGTCGTCGGCAGGACGCCCCGGGCCCAGCCGCCAGATCAGCACCGCCAGAAGGATCACGACCAGAGCCGCCGCGACGATCGCGGCGGCTCGGCCGCGGGAGGTCAGCTTCATGCCGGGAGGCTCCTTGCTGCTCAGGCGGGGCATCCCGCTCGGGCTCATGTGCGCCCATGGTAGGTCGCACCCGGGGACGGCGGTGGGTCGGGCTGTCCCAGCCAGCCGCTACGCTCGTGCGCACAAGCGCTCTCGGCGGCTCGGACTCGGCCCGCGTGCCGGGAGCGGGATGCGGAGAAGCTGCCCGAACGCAGCCGGTCCCGCACCGACTACCCGAAGACGCAGGAGGACATCGTGAGCGAGCACCCCGCCCAGGACCCGCTGGCGGCCAAGCTGCAGGAGCTGCTGAGCCCCGTGGTCGAGGCTCAGGGCCTGTTCCTGGAGGACGTCGAGGTGGAGGGCTCGGGCTCCCAGCGGATCGTGCAGGTCCTGGTCGATCTGCCGGAGGACCGCACCGACGGCGTCGACATGGAGGACATCGCCCGCGCATCGCAGGCCGTCTCGGAGGAGCTCGACCGCACGGATCCGGTCGACGGTCCCGCCTACGAGCTCCAGGTCTCCTCGCCCGGGGCCGCTCGCGCGCTGGAGCGCCCGCGGCACTGGCGGCGCTCGGTCGGTCGGCTCGTGGACGTGCAGCCGGTGGATCGCACCACGCACGGGCGCAGCTTCGAGGCCCGCGTGCTGGAGGTCCAGGGCGAGCAGGTCACCCTGCAGCGCAGCACCCAGGTCAAGAAGGGCATGCCCATCAAGCTGCAGGACCCGGAGACCTGGGACCTGTCGCAGATCAAGCAGGCCCGGGTCCGCGTCGAGGACTGAGCTGCTCGTCCCGCCGGGGCGGTGGTGAGCGCACCGGTGTAGACTGCCTGGCTGACACCGGCGGCGCCGAGGGCCTCGAGCACCCTTCGCAGGCACCCGCGCAGCGCCGTCATAGACCCGCGAACAGCGTTCCGTCCCACCGGACGGTGCGCTGTCGTCGCACTCGGGGTCCTCGCGCGGCGGGGAGCCCGATCGGCTCGATCCGGAAAGGCCCCTCGATGGACATCGATATGAGCGCCCTGCGCATGCTGGAGCGCGAGAGCGACATCCCGCTGGATCTGCTGATCCCCACCATCGAGCAGGCGCTCGTGCTCGCCTACCAGCGCTCGCCCGGGGCCATCAAGGACGCCCGCGCGGAGCTGGACACCAAGACCGGCCGCGTGACCATCTGGGCCGCCGAGGTCGACGAGGACGGCAACCGGGTGGGCGAGTTCGACGACACCCCCTCCGGCTTCGGGCGCATCGCCGCCTCCACGGCTCGCAGCGTGATCGTGCAGAAGCTGCGCGACGTCGAGGACGACACCGTGCTGGGCCACTTCAAGGGCCGTGAGGGCGAGATCGTCTCCGGGCAGATCCAGCAGGGCCGCAACCCCCAGATGATCCAGATCGATCTGGGCACCGTGGAGGGCGTCCTGCCCCCGCACGAGCAGGTTCCCGGCGAGAAGTACACCCACGGCAGCCGGATCCGCGCCTTCGTCGTGGAGGCCAAGCGCGGTCCCAAGGGGCCGTCGATCACCCTGTCGCGCTCCCACCCGGACCTGGTGCGCCGCCTCTTCGAGTTCGAGGTCCCGGAGATCGCCCAGGGCGACGTCGAGATCATGGCGATCGCCCGCGAGGCCGGCCACCGCACGAAGATGGCGGTCGTGGCCAACACTCAGGGGATCAACGCCAAGGGCGCGTGCATCGGCGAGATGGGCACCCGCGTGCGCGCGGTGATGAACGAGCTCGGCGGCGAGAACATCGACATCGTCGACTGGTCGGGCGACCCCGCCCGCTTCATCGCCGCCGCGCTGTCGCCGGCGAGCGTGGTGCGTGTGGACGTGCTCGACGAGCGCGGCCGCTCGGCCCGCGCTGTGGTCCCCGACAGCAAGCTGTCGCTGGCCATCGGCAAGGAGGGGCAGAACGCCCGCCTCGCAGCCAAGCTGACCGGATGGCGGATCGACATCCTCTCGGAGTCGGACGACCGCCAGCGCCGCGAGGCCTGAGCGGATCGCGAGGCCCGGCCTCCGCTGCGCCCGGCTCGACGGCACGGGAGAGGACAGCCTCCGGGCATCGGATGGTCCCGATCCCTCCGGCCGTCCGGGCCGGCCCGGAGTGCGCTGTGCGCGGCGATACTGCGTGGGCGTCCCGGGAGGAGTAGGATGGTCGTCGGTCCAGCCGCAGCCGTGCCCGCCTCCAGCAGGAGCGCTCGGCCCTCGCGGATCCGGCAGGAAGAGGTGCGTACACACGTGGGACACGTTCCGCAGCGCACCTGCATCGGCTGCCGCGAGGTCGTCGGCCAGGACCGGCTCGTGCGTCTGAGCCTCGTCGCAGGAGAGCAGGAGCCCGTCGTGGTTCCTGATCCCGCGCGTCGGCTCGGAGGTCGCGGAGCGTGGCTGCACCCTTCGCGCGAATGCGCGGACAGGGCCCTTCGACGGAGAGCCTTCAATCGGGCCTTCCGGCGATCCGTTCCGATCCAGGACGAGGCGCTGCTGATCGAGCAGATCCTCCAGGGCGATCGGGACGGCAGCACCAGCACGACCGTCGCAGTCCGGACTGCGGCCGGAAGATGACCTCATCCCGCACGGCATGGGACTGAGGACACAGGATGCACTTGATGGGGAAGCGAGCAAGAAGCTGATGGACATCCGATGAGTGCCGAACGATGAGTGCCCCAGCGCACTCGGCAATGGATGCCCTCCTACGGTCCGAGCGACTCGGAGGGTCTCCGACAGACCGTTAGTCGGTCCGCCTCCTGTCACGAGCGCGGGCCGGGACAGGAGAGAAGTGGCTAAGCAGAGAGTTCACGAGCTCGCCAAGGAGCTCGGGATGACGTCCAAGGAGGCGATCTCGACCCTGCAGGAGCTGGGCGAGTTCGTCCGGGGCGCGTCCTCGACCGTGGAGCCCCCGGTCGCCAAGAAGCTGAAGGAGTCGCCGCAGGCCAAGGCCGCGCTGGCGAAGAAGGGCGAGAAGGAGGGCTCGGCCAAGGCCGAGACCTCCAAGCCCGCCGCCAAGCCGTCCTCGACCGGTGCCAAGCCGGCAGGCGGCGCCAAGCCCGGCGCGTCCTCCGCACCGAAGCCCGGACAGTCGGTTCCCACGCCGGCGACCGCCGGTCAGACCGCGCAGCCCGAGCAGAAGACCGAGGAGCAGGCCAAGCCTGCTGAGCAGGCGCCGTCGGCGCCTGCCGCCGAGTCCGAGCCGGCCGCGGCCCAGCCGGAGAAGCCCGCCGCCGAGAAGCCCTCGGCCGAGCAGGCTCCCGCACCGGAGGCCCCGAGCAAGCCCGCCCCCAAGCCGGGCAGCGCGGCTCCCAAGCCGGGCGGTCCCCGCCCGGGCAACAACCCGTTCACGCCCAAGCAGGCCGGCGGGGCGCAGCGCCCCGCCCGCTCGCAGGGCGGCCCGCGTCCGGGCAACAACCCGTTCGCCGCCCAGCAGGGCATGGGCACGCAGCGCCCCAGCCAGGCCGCTCAGGGCGGTCCCCGTCCTGGCGCCCCGCGTCCGGGTCAGGGCGGTCCTCGCCCCGGTGCACCTCGTCCGGGCGCCCCGCGCCCCGGCCAGGGTGCCGGTGCAGGCGGCCCCCGTCCGGGCGGTCCGCGCCCCAGCCCGAACATGATGCCGGGCCACACCAGCAACGTGGCTCCGGTCGGCACCCGTCCGGCCCGCGGCGGTGGTGCCGGCGGCGGTCGACGCGGCGGTCCCGGTGGACCCGGCGGCGGTCCGGGCGGCGGCTTCCGTCCCGGCGGCGGCCCCGGTCGCGGCGGTCGCGGCGCCACGCAGGGCGCCTTCGGCCGCGGCGGGCCTTCGCGCAAGGGCCGCAAGTCGAAGCGCGCCAAGCGCCAGGAGCTGGAGCAGATGAATGCTCCCAAGGTCGGCGGCGTCTCGGTGCCGCACGGCGACGGCAATACTGTGGTGCGCCTGCGCCGCGGTGCCTCGCTGATGGACTTCGCGGAGAAGATCGACGCGAACCCGGCCTCGCTGGTCACCGTGCTCATCCACCTCGGTGAGATGGCCACGCAGACCCAGTCGCTGGATGAGGAGACCTTCGAGGCGCTGGGCGCCGAGCTGGGCTACGTCATCCAGATCGTCTCCCCGGAGGACGAGGAGCGCGAGCTCTTCGAGTCCTTCGACATCGACCTCGAGGCCGAGCAGGCCGCCGAGGGCGAGGAGCAGCTCGAGAAGCGTCCTCCTGTCGTGACCGTCATGGGCCACGTCGACCACGGCAAGACCCGACTGCTGGATGCCATCCGCAACACCCGCGTGATCGAGGGCGAGGCCGGCGGCATCACCCAGCACATCGGCGCCTACCAGGTGTCCCAGGAGGTCGACGGCGAGGATCGCGCGCTGACCTTCATCGACACCCCGGGTCACGAGGCGTTCACCGCCATGCGTGCCCGCGGTGCGCAGGTCACGGACATCGCCCTGCTCGTGGTGGCCGCCGACGACGGCGTCATGCCGCAGACGGTCGAGGCCCTGAACCACGCCCAGGCGGCGAACGTGCCGATCGTGGTCGCGGTCAACAAGATCGACAAGCCCGAGGCGAACCCGGAGAAGATCCGCGGTCAGCTGGCCGAGTACGGCCTGGTGCCGGAGGAGTACGGCGGCGACACCATGTTCGTCGACGTCTCCGCCCGCCAGTCCCAGAACATCGACGAGCTGCTCGAGTCGATCGTGCTGACGGCCGACGGCGCCCTGGAGCTGCAGGCGAACCCGAACAAGGACGCCCGCGGCGTGGCCATCGAGGCCAACCTGGACAAGGGCCGCGGCGCGGTCTGCACCGTCCTGGTCCAGTCGGGCACCCTGCGCGTGGGCGACTCGATCGTCGCCGGCGGGGCTCACGGCCGCGTCCGGGCCATGTTCGACGAGACCGGCGCCGCGGTCGAGGAGGCAGGTCCCTCCCGTCCGGTGCAGGTGCTCGGCCTGTCCACGGTGCCGCGCGCCGGCGACACCTTCATCGCGACCGAGGATGAGCGCACCGCTCGCCAGATCGCGGAGAAGCGCCAGGCGGCCGATCGCAACGCCCTGCTGGCCAAGCGCCGCAAGCGCGTCACGCTCGAGTCGTTCGACCAGGTCGTGGCCGAGGGCAAGATCGACACGCTCAACCTCATCATCAAGGGCGATGTCTCCGGTGCCGTCGAGGCGCTCGAGGACTCGCTGCTGAAGATCGAGGTGGCTCCGGACGAGGTCCAGCTGCGCGTCATCCACCGCGGTGTGGGTGCGATCACGCAGAACGACGTCAACCTGGCCACGGTCGACAACGCCGTGATCATCGGCTTCAACGTCCGGCCGGCCGAGCGCGTCACCGAGCTCGCCGACCGCGAGGGCGTCGAGATGAAGTTCTACTCGGTGATCTACAACGCCATCGACGACGTCGAGGCGGCCCTGAAGGGCATGCTCAAGCCGGAGTACGAGGAGGTGGATCTCGGCAAGGCCGAGGTCCGCGAGGTGTTCAAGTCCTCCAAGTGGGGCTCGATCGCCGGCTCGTACGTCACCGAGGGGCTCATCCGCCGCAACGCGAAGGCCCGCCTGGTGCGCGACGGCAACGTCGTCAAGGAGGGCCTGACCATCGAGTCGCTGCGCCGCTTCAAGGACGACGCGACCGAGGTCCGCGACGGCTACGAGTGCGGCATCGGCCTGGGGTCGTTCAACGACATCAAGGAAGGCGACGTCATCGAGACGTGGGAGATGCAGGAGAAGCCCCGCGCCTGATCGTCGTCGATCCCTCGTGCGGCCCGCATCGCTGGGTCCGTTCCGCAGCCGCCCTCGGGCGGACGGGTCGGACCCGCGGTGCGGGCCGCACGCTCCGGCACCGCCTCGGTGCCGCCCCTGACACTGCACTGCAGCGCACGGACCCGCGGGTCCGCGCGCGAGAACGGGAGAGATCATGGCCGATGCACAGCGGGCTTCCCGCATGGCCGACCGCGTCAAGGTGATCGTGGCGAAGGCTCTGGAGCGCCGGGTCAAGGACCCGCGCCTGGGCTTCGTGACCGTCACCGACGCCCGCGTGACCAACGACCTGCAGCACGCGACCGTCTACTACACGGTCTACGGCAGCGCCGAGGAGAAGGCCGATTCGGCCCGTGCCCTCGAGTCCGCCAAGGGCATCCTGCGTGCCGAGGTCGGCAAGAACATCACCGCCCGGCTCACGCCCACGCTCGAGTTCGTGGCCGATGAGATCCCGGAGGCGGCCTCCAACCTGGAGGACGTCCTGCGCCGGGCCAAGGAGAAGGACGCGGCTGTCGCCGCCTCCGCGGCCGGGGCCACCTACGCCAACGGCGAGAACTCCTACCGCACGGACGAGGCCGACGACGCCCAGTCCGCGGCCGCTGAGGCCGACGACGAGGATCCCAGCGGCACTCGTGAGCGCTGAGCCGCAGGCGGGCGGATCGGGGCGCAGCGCGCAGACGCCGCGCCCCGATCCCTCGCTGACCGTGCCCGAGGGACTCGTGGTCGTGGACAAGCCGAAGGGCTGGACCAGCCACGACGTCGTCGGGCGGATGCGCCGGCTGTGCGGGACGCGCAAGGTCGGCCACGCCGGGACTCTGGACCCCATGGCCACCGGTGTGCTGATCGTGGGCGTCGGGCGCGGGACCAAGCTGCTGACCCACCTGGTGGGCGCGGACAAGACCTACGAGGCCACCATTCGCCTGGGCGCCACCACCGTCACCGAGGACGCCGAGGGCGAGCTCACCGGCACCGCGGATCCGAGCGCCGTCGCGGCCGTCACGGACGAGCAGATCCGCGCGGCCGTCGCCGAGCTGACCGGAGACCTGGAGCAGGTCCCGTCCGCGGTCTCGGCGATCAAGGTGGACGGCAAGCGCTCCTACGCCCGCGTGCGCGCGGGGGAAGAGGTCGCCCTCGAGGCGCGGCCGATCACGGTCTCGCGCTTCGACGTGACGGAGATCCGCCGGGACCGCGATGCCCTGGAGCTCGACGCCGTCCTGGACGTCTCGTCGGGGACCTACATCCGGGCGATCGCCCGCGATCTCGGCGAGGCCCTGGGGATCGGCGGTCACCTCAGCGCGCTGCGCCGCACCCGCGTGGGCGCCCTGGGCCTCGAGCAGGCCCGGGAGCTGGAGGCGCTCACCGGGATCGTCGCCGGGGGAGCAACGGTGCCGTCCACCTCGCTCGACCAGGCGGCCCGGGCCATGTTCCCGGCCCGTGAGCTCACCGCGCAGCAATCGGTGGAGATCGGGCAGGGCAAGCGCATCGGACCCACCGGCACCGGACCGGGGGAGCTCACCGCAGGCTTCGATCCGCAGGGCCACGTGGTGGCCCTGCTCGAGGACCGCGGACACGCCGAGGAGCGCACCGCCAAGTCGGTCCTGGTCTTCCAGGCGCAGGGCTGAGAACGGACCGGTCGCCACGGCGGCCGCAGGACAGGAAGCAGAGAAGACACGGATGCTGTGGGGATATGACGGGTGGTTCTGGGCCTCGGTGGTCCTGGGCGGCCTCTCGACGCTGATCTGCGCCGTGGAGGCGCTGCGCAAGCGGCCCCCGGGAGATGCCACGCAGGGCTCCGTGCTCGTGCTGGAGGCCTTCCTGCTCGTCTACCTGATCGGCTCGATCTTCCTGGGGATCCTCGGTCCGGCGGCCTCGGGCTCGGCGCTCGAGTACTGGGGCTACCTGCTGACGGCGCTGCTGATCCCGGCGGGCACCTTCATCTGGTCGCTCGTGGAGCGCTCGAGCTGGTCCAACTGGATCCTGGCGGCCACGGGCCCCACGATCATCGTGATGGTGTACCGGATGAACTTCATCTGGTACTACCAGTGAGTCGAGAGGACGCCATGCAGCACACCGACCCTGAGAGCCCGCGCTCCGCCGGCTCCGAGCCGGAGCCTCCCGGGCGACTGCAGTCGCGCTTCGGGCCGCGGGAGGGCGCACGGCGCACCGACCCGAAGTCCTCGGGCTTGGGCCGGGTGATCATCGTGGTCTACGGGATCTTCTCGTTGTCGGCCGGAGTGCGCTCGCTGTATCAGATCCTCACCCAGTTCGACGTCGCTCCGCTGGCCTACCTGCTCTCGCTGTTCTCCGCGACCGTCTACGTGGTGGCCGCAGTGGCGCTGGCGAAGACCGGGCCTGGCTGGCATCGGATCGCCACGGGTGCCGTGCTGGTGGAGCTCATCGGCGTGCTCGGCATCGGCGCGATGACCTTCGCCGCCCCGGAGCTGTTCGCCGATGAGACCGTCTGGTCGCACTTCGGCCAGGGCTACGGCTATATCCCGCTGCTGCTGCCGATCGTGGGGCTGATCTGGCTGCGCCGCACCCGCCCCCTCACCGACCGCTCCACCGAGACCGCAGGAGACCGCGCATGAGCACCGACGACACCGCCGCCAGCACCAGCCAGGGGCTCAGCGTCCCGCGGCTCACCGACGGGGCCCTCACCCTGCGGGAGCTGACCCCCGCCGACGCCGAGGCTCTGACCGCGAACTGCCAGGACCCGGTGGCTGTGCGCTGGACGACCGTTCCCGAGCCCTACGGCGTGGAGTCGGCGCTGTGGTACATCCGGGAGTACGTGCCGGGCGCGCTGAAGGCCGGATCGGCGATCAACTGGGCTGCCGAGGATCCCCAGGGCCGCTTCCTCGGGACGATCGAGCTGTGCCGGCTGCGCGCCGGTGCAGCGGACATCGGCCTGAACTTCGGCCCGCATGCCCGCGGCACGGGTTCCGCCGAGGCGGCCTGCCGCCTGGTGATCGAGCACGCGTTCGGCACCATGGGGCTCACGCACCTGCACTGGCTGGCCTTCGATGGCAACTGGGCCTCGCGCAAGCTCGCCTGGAAGCTCGGTTTCTCCACGCCCGTTCTGGTCCGCGGTTACATGGAGCAGCGGGGCCAGCTGCGCGACACCTGGATCGCGACCTTGACCGATGCCGATGACCGCAGCCCGTCCGAGCCCTGGGGCGGCCCGGCACCGGCCTGAGGCATCCGACCCGCCGGGGAGTCGGTGTCAGCGACTACCCTGGAGCGAGTGCCGAGCGGTGCCCGTCCGGATGAGGCCCGCCGGCCCCATCCGCAGCCCGCGATCCGCTGAGCCCACCACCGTCCGACCGCCCAGATCCGCATCGCGGACGTCGTCCTGACGGACGACGCCGCGCCTGCCGAGGAGACCCGTTGCATCGCTTGCACGACCTGTCCGAGCTTCCCGAGGACCTCGGGCCCTGCGTGGTCACCGTCGGGAACTTCGACGGCGTCCATCGCGGGCACCAGGAGGTCCTGGGGATGGCCGTCGAGCGCGCACATCGCGAGGGCGCCAGCTCGGTCGTGCTGACCTTCGACCCGCACCCGGCCCTGGTGCACCGCCCGGATCAGTACAGGGGCCAGATCATGGGCACCTCGGACAAGCTCGATGCCATGGAGCAGCTCGGCGTGGACGCTGTGCTCGTGCAGCACTACGACCTCGCCTTCGCCTCGCAGGACCCGCTCGAGTTCATGAGGCGGTACCTGCTGCGCGGGCTGCGCGCCTGCTGCGTGGTCGTGGGCGCCGACGCCCGGTTCGGGCGCGGCAATCAGGGCGATGTCTCCGCCCTGCGCCGCTTCGGCGCCGAGCACGGCTTCGACGTCGTCGTGGTCGAGGATCTCGAGTGCTGCGGCACTGTGCCGGCCCAGCTGCGCACCACGAACCTCCCGCTGGTCGGGGTCGACGGCCCCGTGTCCTCGCAGGAGGACACCGACCACGATCCTGAGGACCGGCGGATCTCCTCGACCTGGATCCGCGAGCGCCTCATCGCCGGCGACGTCGAGGACGCCGCACGCCTGCTGGGTCGTCCGCACCGCATGCGCGGCACCGTGGTCCACGGCGCCGCGCGCGGTCGCGAGCTCGGCTTCCCCACGGCCAACCTCGCCCCGGACGCCGACGGCTACATCCCCGCCGACGGCGTCTACGCCGGCTGGCTCACCGACGCCTCCGGACAGCGCTGGCCGGTGGCGGTCTCGGTGGGCTCCAACCCCACATTCGAGGGCGTCTCCCGGGTGGTCGAGGCGCACGTGATCGACCGGCCCCGCGAGCGGGTGGAGGACTTCGACCTCTACGGCCAGGAGGTCATCGTGGAGTTCATCGCCCGCCTGCGCGGCATGGTGGCCTACGAGGGCGTGGAGAAGCTCGTGCAGCAGATGAGCCTGGACGTGGAGAACACCCGCAAGATCCTGGCCCAGCACCCGGAGGGCATGGCCGACGTCGCCCCCTGACGGCGCGCTGCAGGCGCCGCCGCCTGAACGACCAGAGGCAGAGACGGACTGAGGGCCGCCCGGGGGAGTCCCCGGGCGGCCCTCAGTCCATCAGGCAAAGCGCGCGGTCAGCGCGCCCGACTCACATCTCCTCGTGCTCGTCCGGGTCGAAGCCCGAGCCGGAGAGACCGGTGTGCAGCAGGCGGATGCGCTCCATCTGCTGATCGCTGAGCTCCCAGCCGAAGACGTCGAGGTTCTCGGCCATGCGCTTGGGGTTCGAGGACTTGGGGATCGGAAGCACCGCGGACTGGATCTCCCAGCGCAGGATGACCTGGGCCGGGGTGCGGTTGACCTGCCCGGCGATCTCGGCGAGCCACTCGTGGTCGAGGATGTCGGTCTTGCGCCCCAGCGGCGACCAGGCCTGCACCAGGATCCGCTTGTCGTGGTGGTGGGCGCGCAGAGCCTCCTGCTGGTACTGCGGGTGCAGCTCGACCTGGTTGACCGCCGGGGTCTCGCCGGTCTCGGCGATCAGGCGATCCACGTGGGCCGGGGTGAAGTTGGAGACGCCGACCGAGCGGACCAGGCCCTCCTCGCGCAGGGCGAGCATGGTCCGGAAGGTCTGCACGTACTTGTCCTGCTGGGGATTGGGCCAGTGGATCAGCAGCAGGTCCAGGCGGTCCAGGCCCAGCCGCTCGAGCGAGCCCTCCACGCTGGCGCGCACCGTGGCCTCGTCGCCCTGATCGCGGCCGGGGATCTTGGTGGTCACGAAGACCTCGTCGCGGGGCAGCCCGGCCAGAGCGATGCCGCGGCCCACGCCGATCTCGTTGCCGTAGTTCACGGCGGTGTCGATCAGGCGGAAGCCCCGGTTGATGCCCTCGTAGACGCCGACCTCGGCATCGGCGTCGTCCATGGGGTAGGTGCCCATGCCGATCTGCGGCAGCTGGTGGCCGTCGTTGAGGGTGTGGCGGCGCTCGGAGACGCCCACCTGGTCGGCCAGGGCCGGATCGATCTGCGTGGTCTCGGACTCGCGGCTGTCTGCGGACTCGGTCATGGGCCCACTCCTCACTGCTCGGGGACGGTGCGCCGGGGCCGCAGCGGAACGGGCCCGGAGGGATTCGCCCTCCAGTCTTGCACTGTCCCCGGCCATCGTCCGGCTCACAGCCCGTGTGGCGCGCGCCTGCTACCATGATCGGCGGTCCGCCTGCAGTCCGTGGCGGACGGGCCCCTGAGTCCGCACGATCCGCTCGTGCGAGCTCCTGCCCCGGCGCGATCACCTTCGCAGCCGGGACGCACGGCACTGGACCCCGAAGGAGTTCACACATGGCACTCGACGCAGCTGTCAAGCAGTCCATCATCGAGGAGTACGCGACCCACGAGGGCGACACGGGTTCGCCCGAGGTCCAGGTCGCGGTCCTGACTCGCCGGATCTCGGATCTGACCGAGCACCTCAAGTCGCACAAGCACGACCACCACACCCGCCGCGGCCTCATGGCCATGGTCGGTCGCCGTCGTCGCATGCTGACCTACCTGCAGAACACGGACATCGAGCGCTACCGCTCGCTGATCCAGCGTCTCGGCCTGCGCCGCTGATCGCATTCTGACCCTTGCCTCGGGCGGGGCCGCCACGCAGCTCGCGGCGGTCCCGCTCGTGGTCTACGGGCGCGGATCCCGCCACATCCGCCGCCGACGCCCGCCCACCGGCTGAGCGTCCGGACGAACACCCGCAGCCCCTCAATGCTGGTCCGCGCGTCGCGGACCTGTCAGGCTGGGTCTGCACGAACAAGCCCCGGGGCCCACGGATGGGTCCGCAGGGCATCCGCGATGGACGGCTCCAGCCGTCCGCGTCGATCCGGCCCGCACGCCGCCCGCGTCCCGGTCCTCGACAGTGGTCCACGGAATCCCCGCAGCCTCGCTGCCGCGGCCGTGGACTTCGATCGAAGACCGTGCGCCGTGCGAGCGGGGCGGATCGGACACTGCCAGATCACCCCGATCGTGGAGACGATCGCGACGAAAGGAAGGTGGCCCTTGGAGGGTCCCGAGATCCAGTCCGCCGAAGCCGTCATCGACAACGGCCGCTACGGCCAGCGCGTCGTGCGCTTCGAGACCGGTCTGCTCGCGCAGCAGGCAGCCGGCTCCACCCTGGTGTCCATTGACGATGACACCACCCTGCTGTCCACCACCGCGGTGGGCAAGAAGCCCCGCGAGGGCTTCGACTTCTTCCCGCTGACCGTGGACGTGGAAGAGCGCATGTACGCCGACGGACGCATCCCCGGCTCGTTCTTCCGCCGCGAGGGCCGTCCCTCGACCGACGCCGTGCTGGCCTGCCGCCTGATCGACCGCCCGCTGCGCCCCGCCTTCCAGAAGGGCATCCGCAACGAGGTCCAGGTCGTCGTGACTGTGCTGGCGATCGACCCCGACGAGATCTACAACACCATCGCGATCAACGCCGCGTCGATGTCCACGACCCTGTCCGGCCTGCCCTTCGGCGGCCCGGTCGGCGGCGTGCGCCTGGCCCTGATGGCCGAGGCCGACGGCACCCACCAGTGGGTCTGCTTCCCCAAGCACTCCCAGCTCGAGAACGCCGTGTTCGACATGGCCGTGGCCGGCCGCGTGGTCACCAAGGCCGATGGCACCGAGGACGTCGCGATCATGATGGTCGAGGCCGAAGCCACCGACCGCTCGTGGGAGCTCATCAAGGGCCAGGGCGCCGTGGCGCCCACTGAGCAGATCGTGGCCGAGGGCCTCGACGCCGCGAAGCCCTTCATCAAGGCCCTGTGCCAGGCCCAGTCGGACCTCAAGGCCCGCGCCGGCAAGCCCGAGATGGAGCTGCCGCGCTTCGGCGGCCACGGCGACGACGTCGCCCAGGCCGTCAAGGACGCCGTGGGCCAGCGCCTGGTGGAGGCCTACTCGATCGCCGGCAAGCAGGAGCGCGAGGACGCCACCGACGCCCTGCACCAGTCCGTCCTGGAGGAGCTGACCGGTGAGGGCAAGCCCTTCGCCGAGCGCGCCGACGAGGTCAACGACGCCTACCAGGCCCTGACCAAGCACACCGTGCGCCAGCGCGTGCTCTCCGAGAACGTGCGCATCGACGGCCGCGGCCCCCGCGACATCCGCGAGCTGACCGCCATGGTGGAGATCCTGCCGCGCGTGCATGGCTCGGCGATCTTCCAGCGCGGCGAGACCCAGATCATGGGCGTCACCACGCTGAACATGCTCAAGCTCGAGCAGCAGATCGACTCGCTGTCGCCGGTGAAGTCCAAGCGCTACATGCACCACTACAACTTCCCGCCGTACTCCACCGGCGAGACCGGCCGCGTGGGCTCGCCCAAGCGCCGCGAGATCGGCCACGGCGCTCTGGCCGAGCGCGCACTGGCCCCCGTGATCCCGTCGCGCGAGGAGTTCCCCTACGCGATCCGCCAGGTCTCCGAGGCCCTGGGCTCCAACGGCTCGACCTCCATGGGCTCGGTCTGCGCCTCGACCCTGTCGATGCTCAACGCCGGCGTGCCGCTGCGCGCCCCGGTGGCCGGCATCGCCATGGGCCTGATCACCGGCGAGGTCGACGGCAAGCCGGCCAGCGTCGCGCTGACCGACATCCTGGGCGCGGAGGACGCGCTCGGCGACATGGACTTCAAGGTCGCCGGCACCTCCGAGTTCGTCACGGCCATCCAGCTGGACACCAAGCTCGACGGCATCGACGCCGAGGTCCTGGGCGCCGCCCTGGCCCAGGCCCGCGATGCCCGCCTGGCCATCCTCAACGTGATCGCCTCCGCGATCGATGCACCGGACGAGATGTCCGAGTACGCCCCGCGGATCATCACGGTCAACGTGCCCGTCTCCAAGATCGGCGAGGTCATCGGCCCCAAGGGCAAGATGATCAACCAGATCCAGGAGGACACCGGCGCGGACATCTCCATCGAGGACGACGGCACCGTGTTCATCGGCGCCGTGGACGGCCCCTCGGCCGAGGCCGCGCGCTCGGCTATCAACGCGATCGCCAATCCGCAGGTCCCCGAGGTGGGGGAGCGCTACCTGGGCACGGTCGTGAAGACCACGACCTTCGGCGCCTTCGTCTCGCTGACCCCGGGCCGCGACGGCCTCCTGCACGTCACCGAGCTGCGCAAGCTCAACGACGGCAAGCGCGTCAACGACGTCGAGGACGTCGTGGGCGTGGGCCAGCAGGTCCAGGTCGAGATCACCAAGGTCGATGACCGCGGCAAGCTCTCGCTCTCGCCGGTCGTGGCCGACGACGACGCCGCTGAGGCGGACGAGGACTCCGCCGCCGAATGATCCCTCCACCGGCTCGCACCTGAGCCGCACGAGGCCCCGGGCCCCGCATCCGCCGTGGATGCGGGGCCCGACCCGTCTGAGCCCCTCGGGGGAGGCATGTCTGCGGGCGGCGTGCGGACTCGGGATCCGGGGTACGGTCGAGGCGGGCCTGATGCTGAGGCAACGAACCGTATCCCCTTGTCGGCGCCTTCCGCACATGGAAGCGAATGCCTTGTCCGCACACACCTCAGACAGCCGTCCGCCTCAGGACGGGGCGAGTTCCACGTCTCCGCGGCCACCGCCCAGTGGCTGCTCACCGGCTTCATGCTGACGATGGCCGTCGTCATGCCCACCACGGGCTGGAGGCTCGAGCGGTTCTCGACCCGGGCGGTCTTCATCGTCGCCGTCGCCGCGTTCCTGCTCGGCACCCTGCTGGCCGCGCTGGCGCCGTGGTTCGGGGTCCTGCTGCTCGACCGGCACTTCCAGGCCGCGGGCACGGCCGTGGTGCTGCCCCTGATGATGGCGGTGACCATGACCCTGGTGGCCGCCTCGGGCCTGCTGGGTCTGGCCAGGCTGCGCAATGTGGGGCCCTGCGCCGTCTGCCGCTGGACGTGGTCTGCGTGGTGCTCTCCCTGTTCATCCGGGCCCCCAGATCGGGGTCCCGGACCGAGATCGAGGGCTGAGCCGGCAGTTGGCCGCCCCGAGAGCCTGGTCCTAGACTCGACGGGTTCCCGAGAGGAGCCGCGGCTGCGGCCCCCGGGGCCATCCCTCATCGCCGTCAGGAGTCGAGCCCCCACATGTCGTATGCGCTGGAGCTGCGCCCGCCGGACCCCGCCGGTACGCACTCGCCCGAGCTGGTCTGGTCCGGCGACGGCGGTGCCGCCGTGCGCCGCACCGTCCTGCCCAACGGCGTGCGGATCCTCACCGAGTCCATGCCCGGGCTGCTCTCTGCCTCCGTGGGCTTCTGGGTGGGGGTGGGCTCGCGCGACGAGCGGCCCGGTCACCTGGGCTCCACGCACTTCCTCGAGCACCTGCTGTTCAAGGGGACCGCCCGGCGCAGCGCGCTGCAGATCGCGGAGGCCTTCGACGAGGTCGGCGGCGAGTCGAACGCCGCCACGGCCAAGGAGTCCACGTGCTACTACGCGCGGGTGCTCTCCGAGGACCTGCCCATGGCGATCGACGTCCTCGCGGACATGGTCACCGCGCCGCTGCTGGAGACCGATGAGCTCGAGCGCGAGCGCGGGGTCATCCTCGAGGAGCTGGCCATGGACCAGGACGACCCCACGGACGTGGCCTTCGAGCACTTCGTCGAGCACGTTCTGCACGGCAACCCGCTCTCGCGCCCCATCGGGGGCACGCCCGAGGAGATCACCGGGGTGGCCCGCCAGCGCGTGCTCGAGCACTGGCAGGAGCACTACCGCCCGGAGAACCTCGTGGTCACCGCCGCCGGCGGCCTGGATCACGACCGCGTGGTCGAGGAGGTGCGCGAGCGCCTGGCCCGCGCCGGCTGGGACCCCGAGGCTCCCGGCCGTCCGCGGGCCCGTCGTTCGGGGCAGCCCGACGGCCTGGCACAGCTGAGCCCCGAGTGGGGCCGTCACCTGCTGCACCGCCCGGTCGAGCAGTCCAATGTGGTGATCGGGCGCCCCGGCCTGGTCACCGGCGACGAGCGCCGTTACGTCATGACCGTGCTCAACGCCGCGCTGGGCGGGGGCATGTCCTCGCGGCTGTTCCAGGAGATCCGGGAGAAGCGCGGGCTGGCCTACAGCACGTTCTCCTTCTCCGGCTCCTACTCGGATGCGGGATACTTCGGGATGTACGCCGGCTGCGCGCCCGCGCGCACCGACGAGGTGCTGGAGCTGATGCAGGCCCAGCTCCAGGAGCTGGCCGCCGACGGCCCGGGGGAGCGCGAGCTGGCCAAGGTCGTCGGGCAGCTGGCCGGCGGGACCGTCATGGCGCTGGAGGACTCCGGTTCGCGCATGAGCCGCCTGGGCTCGGCGGAGCTGGGCATCGGCGAGTTCGTGGATCTCGAGGAGACCATGAACCGGGTCCGCTCCGTGACCGCGCAGGACGTCCAGCGCCTGGCCGCCGAGCTCGCGGAGGGCCCCGCCGTCGTGCAGGTCGTGCAGCCCCCCGACGGGCAGTGAGCCCCCGGCCAGGCGCCCGCCCGCACGGCATGCGGGACGATCACCATCCGAGCCGCCGATCGGCGGCGCAGCGAAGGAGCACAGCATGAGCGAGAACACTGCGAGCGGACTGCGCGTGGCCGTCCTGGGCGCCCACGGGCGCATGGGCTCGGAGGCCGTCAAGGCCGTCGAGGCCGCCGAGGGACTGGACCTCGTGGCGGCCATCGATCACAGCGACAGCCTGCAGGGGATCGTGGACGCGCAGGCGGATGTCCTGATCGACCTGACGGTGCCCGCGGCCTCGGAGGACAACGTCCGCTTCGGCGTGGAGCACGGCATCCACTGCGTCGTGGGCACGACCGGATGGGACGACGAGAAGCTGGCCCGCCTGGAGCAGCTGCTGGGCGAGCACCCGGAGGTGGGCGTGCTGATCGCCCCGAACTTCTCGATCGGCGCGGTGCTGGCCATGCGCTTCTCGGCTCAGGCGGCTCGGTTCTTCGAATCGGCAGAGATCGTGGAGCTGCATCACCCGGACAAGGTCGACGCCCCGTCGGGCACCGCGGCGCGGACGGCCGCGCTGATGGCCGCCGAGCGGGAGGAGGCCGGTGTGCCCGTCTCCCCGGATGCCACCCAGACCGATCCCACGGGCGCTCGCGGGGGCGTCGTGGACGGCATCCACGTCCACTCGGTGCGCCTGCGCGGACTGGTCGCGCACCAGGAGACGCTGCTGGGCTCCGTGGGGGAGCAGCTGAGCATCCGCCACGACTCGTTCGACCGCGTGTCCTTCATGTCCGGCGTGCTGCTGGGCGTGCGCACCGTCGGGCAGCGCCCGGGGCTGACCCACGGGCTCGACGGCTACCTGGACCTGGACGCGTGAGCGCCGAGGACGTCCGGCAGTCGCGGAGTCCGCTGCGGCGGCTGGGCTGGGTGGTGCTCGTCGCAGCGCTGCTGAGCCTGCTTCTGCTCCCGCTGCCGAGCGCGTCCAAGGTCTGGATCCTGGTGGTCGTGGCCTTCGCGGGCGTGTTCACGCTGCTCGAGGCTCGCGCCCAGGGCAAGGCGCTGGCCGCGATCATGGCAGCGCTGCTGGCCCTGTATCTGGGACTGAGCCTGCAGCGGGCGTGGATCCTGCTGAGCTCGGACGTGCTGGTCTCCAAGCTGCTGGCGATCGGGATGATCCTCCTGCCCGTGCTCGGCGTGTGGGCGCTGGTCCGCGAGGTCGTCTTCGGCTCCCGGTTAGAGGGCCTCGGCCGTCGTCTGGAGGCGGAGGGCGGACTGCCCGAGGACCTGCCGCGGCGCCCCAGCGGGCGGATCGTGCGCGAGGCCGCAGACAAGGACTTCGAGCGCTGGGCGCAGGAGGCCGAAGCCGCGCCCGGGGACTGGCGAAGCTGGTACCGGCTCGGCCTGGCCTACAGCGCCTCGGGGGACACTGCGCGCGCACGCCGGTGCATGCGCGATGCCGTGGCCCTGTCGCGAGGGCGCGCCCCGCGCGGCCCTGCCAGCACCGGTGACTGACGGAGACGGTAGGCTGGTCGCATGACTGCGCACCACGACAAGCCCCTGTTCGGAACCCTGCTCACCGCCATGGTGACTCCGTTCCGCACCGATGGTTCCGTGGATCTGGACTCCACCGCAGCGCTCGCGCAGCGCCTGGTGGACCAGGGCTGTGACGGCCTGGTGGTCGGCGGCACCACCGGGGAGTACTCGACCATGACGGACGACGAGCACGAGGCGGTCTTCCGCGCCGTGCGCGAGGCCGTCGGCGATCGGGCCGCCCTGGTGGCCGGTGCGGGGTCCAACGACACCGCGCACACCATGCACCTGTCCGAGCAGGCCCAGAAGGCCGGCATGGACGGGCTGCTGATCGTCACCCCGTACTACAACAAGCCCACGCAGGCCGGCGTCGTCGCGCATTTCGAGAAGGTCGCCGACTCCGTCGAGCTGCCGATCATGCTCTACGACATCCCCGGCCGCACGGGCATCCCACTGTCGGCGGACACGCTGATCCGGCTGGGCGAGCACCCCAGAATCGTCGCGGTCAAGGACGCCAAGGCGGATCTCACGGAGGCCACGCGCGTCATGGCCGAGTCCGATCTGCTGTTCTACTCCGGCGACGACGGCCTGACCGTCCCGTGGATGGCCATCGGCGCCGTGGGCCTGGTCGGCGTGACCTCGCACGTGGACACCCCGCGCTTCCGCCGGATGATCGATGCCATGCGCAGCGATGACCTGGCCACGGCCCGCGGCCTGGCCTACGAGCTGGAGCCCGTGGTCCGCGCGACCATGACTCACGTGCCCGGCGCGGTGGCCGCCAAGCAGATCCTGCACTGGCAGGGCATGCTGCCCGGGCACACCGTGCGCCTGCCGTACGTCGAGGCCACCCAGGACGAGCTCGCCGTCATGCGCGCTGACCTGGAGGGCAGCGTCGTCCAGGACACGATCGGCGCCTGAGCCGTGCCTGCCGCTGCGCTGCAGCGAGTCGACGGCGCAGCCTGTCGGCGAACCGCGCTCCGCACCGCCCCGTCCTCGGGCGGCGGAGCGCGGACCCATGACATGAACAACTGAATGACCAGCAGCGCGAGATCGCGCTGACAACCGCACATGAAAGGGGTCACATGGTCCACTGGATCGAAGACCTGAAGGCACCGCCGTCCCTGTCCAAGGACACCCTGAGAGTCACCCCGCTGGGCGGCCTGGGCGAGGTCGGACGCAACATGACCGTGTTCGAAATCAACGGCCAGCTGCTGATCGTCGACTGCGGCGTGCTCTTCCCCGAGGAGCACCAGCCCGGCGTGGATCTGATCCTGCCGGACATCTCCCAGATCGAGGACCGCCTGGACGACGTCGTCGCGGTCGTGCTGACGCACGGCCACGAGGACCACATCGGCGCGATCCCGTACCTGCTCAAGCGCCGCCCGGACATCCCCCTGCTCGGCTCGCAGCTGACCCTGGCCCTGGTGGAGGCCAAGCTGCAGGAGCACCGCATCAAGCCGTTCATGCTCACCGTCCGCGAGGGCCAGGTGGAGAAGCTGGGCGAGTTCGAGTGCGAGTTCGTCGCCGTGAACCACTCCATTCCGGACGCCCTGGCCGTTTTCATGCGGACCAAGGGCGGCACGGTGCTGCACACGGGCGACTTCAAGATGGACCAGCTTCCTCTCGACGGTCGCATCACCGACCTGCGCCACTTCGCCCGCCTGGGCGAGGAGGGCGTGGACCTGTTCCTGACCGACTCGACCAACGCCGAGGTCCCGGGCTTCACGCCCACCGAGAAGGACATCGGGCCGGTGCTCTCCGGCGTCATCGCCAAGTCGACCCAGAAGGTCGTCGTCGCGTCGTTCTCCTCGCACGTCCATCGCGTGCAGCAGGTGCTCGACGCCGCCGTCGCGGCCAACCGCAAGGTCGTGCTGATGGGCCGGTCCATGGTGCGCAACATGGGCATCGCCGAGGAGCTCGGCTACCTGGACGTGCCCAAGGGCGTGCTGGTCGATCAGAAGAAGATCGACAACTACCGCGACGACGAGATCGTCGTGATGTGCACCGGCTCCCAGGGCGAGCCCATGGCGGCGCTGTCGCGCATGGCCCGCGGCGATCACCGGGTGCAGCTGCAGGAGGGCGACACCGTCATCCTCGCCTCATCGCTGATCCCGGGCAACGAGAACTCCGTGTTCCGCATCATCAACAGCCTCATGCGCATGGGCGCTCATGTGGTGCACAAGTCCAACGCCAAGGTCCACGTCTCCGGGCACGCCTCGGCTGGCGAGCTGCTGTACTGCTACAACATCGTCGAGCCCGAGCAGGTCATGCCGGTGCACGGCGAGGTCCGCCATCTCATGGCCAACGGCGAGCTCGCCGAGGCCACCGGCGTGCCGCCGGAGAGCGTGCTGCTGATCGAGAACGGCACCAGCGTGGATATGAAGCAGGGCCGGGCGCGCATCGCCGGGCGCCGCGACATCAAGTTCGTCTACGTCGACGGCTCGTCGGTCGGCATGATCACCGAGGACGACCTCCAGGACCGCATCGTGCTCGGCGAGGAGGGCTTCGTCTCGATCGTCGTCGTGATCGACCGCAAGTCCAAGTCCGTCGTCACCGGCCCGGACGTCCACGCCCGCGGCGTGGCCGAGAACGATCGCGTGTTCGACGAGATCAAGCCCAAGATCACCGCCGCGATCGAGGACGCGCTCAAGGACAAGCGCGAGCACACCACGCACCAGCTGCAGCAGACGGTGCGCCGCACGATCGGCCCGTGGGTGGGGCGCAAGCTGCGCCGCAAGCCCATGATCGTCCCGGTCGTGCTGGAGGCCGACCGAAGCTGATCCCGGCCGCCGCCCCGTGATCACCGGGCGGTCAGGCCACACCGCGGCCCGCAGACGAGCCATCGTCTGCGGGCCGTCGACTACCCTGGGGGCCATGGCGACTCGTACTTCCCCCGCCCGCAAGGGCGCCTCGACGTCGCGCGGCTCTGGCTCCAGGCCCAAGAGCGGATCCTCCAAGTCCCCCCGCGCCACGTCCTCCAGCTCCCGCGCAGCAGGCCCCGGCGCCGGCGAGCGCATCCTCGATGCCCTCCTCGGGCTCTGGCTGTGGGGCGCCCACCTGGTCGGCGGCGCCGTGCGCCGCATCGGCACCGTGCGCACCGATATGGAGCCCCAGGACCGTCGCGACGGCGGAGCCCTGGTGCTGCTGTGCCTGGCCGCGGCGATCGCCGTGGTCGAGTGGTGGAGCCTCTACGACTCCGGCGTGCCCGTGCTGGGTGCCGCCGCCTCGGGCATCCACGTGGTGGTCGCCGGGCTGATCGGCTGGGCGGCTCTCGTGCTGCCGCTGGCTCTGGGCGGCTTCGCCCTGCGGATCTTCCGCCGTCCCGTGCCCACCCCGCCGAACAACCGGATCGCGCTGGGCCTGAGCCTGGCGCTGCTGGCGGCCAGCGGGATCGCCCACGTGCTGGGCGGCTCGCCGGGCGTCGCAGATTCCTTCCAGGCCCGCCTCACCGCCGGCGGAGCCATCGGCTACCTGATGGCCGGCCCGCTGGGCGGGGTCATCACGCCCGTGGGCGCCGCGATCGTCTGCGCGCTGCTGCTGGCGATCTGCGTCCTGATCATCACCGGGACCCCGCTGTCGCAGATCGGCCCGCGCCTGGGCGCAGCCTGGCGGACCCTGGTGGGGGAGCCGGAGCCCCACAGGCGTGCGGGCACCGACCTCTCGGCGCAGGAGCACGACCGCTCCTACCTCGATGACCGCCAGGCCGAGCCCGAGTCCCGTGCGGCCCGGCGAGCTCGCAAGCGGCAGGAGAAGCAGGACGCGCAGCGCCGAGCCGAGCTGGACTCCTACCACGGCGACGAGGCCTTCGAGACGGCCGTGCTGCCGGACGGTTCCGAGGGGCAGGAGGCCGAGCAGCAGCCCCGCCGCTCGGGCCGTCGCCCAGCGGCGCGGGACACGGGTGAGAGCTTCGTCTACGACGTCGAGTCCGGAGAGGCGCCGAGCCCCCAGGAGGATTCCTCGGCCGCGGCTGCCGCTTCCCAGGAGGAGCGCCCGCGTCCGGGGCAGAAGCGCCCCACCCGCGATCAGCAGGCCGCGCGCAGGCTGCTGGCGGAGCAGGGACTCGAGCCCGGCGGCGCGGCGGCCTCCGCCGCCTCGGACACCGCGGCCGGCTCCGGCTCCTCCGCGCTCGTGGACGACCAGGGCGTCGACGAGCACGAGCCCGTCATGGGCCGAGCGGTCGTGCGCCGGGCGGAGACTCCGGTCGAGCCCATCCCGGCGCGCACCGAGCAGCTGCAGCTCGAGGGCGATGTCGCCTACACGCTGCCGGACCCGTCCTCGCTCGTGCTGGGGCCGCCGTCCAAGGAGCGCTCGGAGGCCAACGACGCCGTCGTGGCCGCGCTGACCAGCGTCCTGGAGCAGTTCAAGGTCGACGCCGAGGTCACCGGGTTCTCCCGAGGCCCCACGGTCACTCGCTACGAGATCGAGCTGGGTGCCGGCACCAAGGTCGAGCGCGTCACGGCGCTGTCCAAGAACATCTCCTACGCGGTCGCCTCGGCGGACGTGCGCATCCTCTCGCCGATCCCCGGCAAGTCCGCCATCGGCATCGAGATCCCGAACACCGACCGCGAGACCGTCGCCCTGGGCGACGTCCTGCGCTCGCAGGCCGCGCGCAAGAACGATCACCCCATGGTCATGGGCGTGGGCAAGGACGTCGAGGGCGGCTTCGTCGTGGCGAACCTGGCCAAGATGCCGCACATGCTCGTGGCCGGTGCCACCGGCGCGGGCAAGTCGTCGTTCGTGAACTCCATGATCGTCTCGCTGCTCATGCGGGCCACCCCGGATGAGGTCCGCCTGGTGATGGTCGACCCCAAGCGCGTGGAGCTGACCGCCTACGAGGGCGTGCCGCACCTGATCACCCCGATCATCACGAACCCCAAGAAGGCCGCCGAGGCGCTGCAGTGGGTCGTGCGGGAGATGGATGCCCGCTACGACGACCTCTCGCGCTACGGCTACAAGCACATCGACGACTTCAACAAGGGCGTGCGCGCGGGCAAGGTCCAGCCCGAGCCGGGCTCCAAGCGCGTCATCCGCCCGTACCCGTACCTGCTGGTGATCGTGGACGAGCTCGCGGACCTGATGATGGTCGCCCCTCGCGATGTCGAGGACTCGATCGTGCGCATCACCCAGCTGGCGCGCGCGGCCGGCATCCACCTGGTGCTGGCCACCCAGCGCCCGTCGGTGGATGTGGTCACGGGCCTGATCAAGGCCAACGTGCCCTCGCGCATGGCGTTCGCGACCTCCTCGGTCACGGATTCCCGCGTGGTCCTGGACCAGCCCGGTGCGGAGAAGCTGATCGGACAGGGCGACGCCCTGTTCCTGCCCATGGGCGCCTCCAAGCCCATGCGCGTGCAGGGCGCGTGGGTCGCGGAGTCCGAGATCCACGACGTCGTCGAGCACGTGAAGTCGCAGATGCAGACGCACTACCGCGACGACGTCATCCAGGAGCAGCCCAAGAAGCAGATCGACGAGGACATCGGGGACGATCTGGACGTCCTGCTGCAGGCGGTCGAGCTCGTGGTCACCACGCAGTTCGGCTCGACCTCCATGCTGCAGCGCAAGCTGCGCGTGGGCTTCGCCAAGGCCGGACGGCTCATGGACCTGATGGAGTCCCGCGGGGTGGTGGGCC
The DNA here is from genome assembly GCF_040981045.1 of Kocuria sp. CPCC 205260. Classification (NCBI taxonomy): domain Bacteria; kingdom Bacillati; phylum Actinomycetota; class Actinomycetes; order Micrococcales; family Micrococcaceae; genus Kocuria; species Kocuria sp. CPCC 205260. The sequence goes on along the minus strand of NZ_JAVKPT010000007.1, from coordinate 53,134 downwards.
CGTCAGAGGGCTCCAAGGCCCGCGACGTCCTGGTGGGTCCGGACGACCTGGCCGCCACCCTGGCCGTCATCCGCGGCGAGGATCCCCCCACCGCGGCCGAGCCCGCCCCGGCGCATCCGCATCAGGGCACCGGCGGCTCCGGTGAGATCGCGTCCTCCGGCGCCGACGCCCTGGACGACTCGGACGTCGAGGCCGCCGCCGAGTACTACGACGACGCGGACGAGGAGTCCAGCCAGGACGCCTGGCAGCTCACCGGCCGCTGAGCCGAGCCTCCGGCGCTGTGCCGTCCGCGACGACGACGCACCGGAGGCCTCATCGCACGCAGACCGACGCGGCGCATCGCGCGCCGCAGGACAGGAGCACTTCATGACCGCAGCGGCCGATCAGGGCGGACGCCCCGCTCCGTCCAACTGGAACCTGCCCAATGCGCTGACCACGCTGCGGATCGTCATGGTCCCGTTCTTCGTGTGGTTCGCCGTGCTGGGCGGCTCGTTCGGCGAGGCCTCGCTGGGGTGGCGCTGGGCGGCCGTGGGCGTGTTCGGCCTGGCCATGTTCACCGACAAGCTCGACGGCGACATCGCCCGCGCCCGCGGGCTGATCACCTCGTTCGGCAAGATCGCCGATCCGATCGCGGACAAGCTGCTCACGGGGGCCGCCTTCATCGTCCTGTCGGCCATGGGCGAGCTGTGGTGGTGGGTCACGATCGTGATCCTGGTCCGCGAGTGGGGCATCACCGTCATGCGCTTCGCCGTGATCCGCTACGGCGTGATGGCCGCCTCGAAGGGCGGCAAGCTCAAGACCGTCCTGCAGACCATCGCGCTGCTGTTCCTGCTCATCCCGCTCGTTCCCGTGGTGGGTCCGTGGTGGCCCTGGATCGGCTGGTTCTTCATGGGCCTGGCCACGATCGTCACCGTGGTCACCGGCGTGGACTACGTGGTGAAGGCGTACCAGCTGCGCCGCGATTCCCTGGCGGCCGGCAAGCCCGTGGACAACAGCTGATGAGCGATCCCAGGGAATCGCCCGTGGACACGGCGAACACGACGAGCGGCACCGCCGCGGACGGCGCGCGTCCGTCGGGGGCCGATGAGGCTCTGGCCGAGGAGACCGTCGAACCGCTGGCCTCCCGTGCGGTGCGCGCGGCCTCGGCGGCCGGGCTGAGCCTGGGCACCGCCGAGTCGCTGACCGGGGGCGCCCTGGCCGCCGCGATCGTCTCCGTCCCCGGGGCCTCGGCGGCCTTCGAGGGCTCGGTGGTCTCGTACTCGCACGCGGTCAAGCAGCGCGTGCTGGGCGTGGAGGCCGAGCTGCTCGAGCGCACCGGGGCCGTCAGCGCCGAGGTGGCCGAGGCGATGGCTTCCGGCGCGCGGACCGCGCTGGGCATCGACGTCGCCGTGTCCACCACCGGAGTGGCCGGGCCGGAGCCGCACGACGGGCAGCCCGTGGGGACGGTGTGGCTCGGTGCCGCCGGTCCTCGCGGGCTCAGCTCCCGGCTGCTGCGGCTCGAGGGCGATCGGGAGCAGATCCGCCGCCTGAGCGTGCGGGCCGCCCTGGAGATGCTCGTGGAGGTCCTGGGCGCCTCCCAGTGAACTCCTAGCCGAACGGCCGTCGAGCACGGAACAATGGAGTCCTGTCGGCGGTTGCACCCACCGACGGCCCAGAGAGGGCCATCCGGGCCCGGTCGCCGACCGGTTCGGACAACGCGGAGGCCTCGTCCTCCGCACGACCGAGGAGCCACATCATCACCACCACCAAGACCCCTGTGTCCGTCAACGGAATCATTCGCTGGAAGGACATGGACCAGACTTCGACGACGGAGGCGGAGGCCGCGCAGTCCCGGCCCGTCGTGCTGCGTCAGGAGATCGGTGAGGTCCTGCGTTCGGTCCGCCAGCGTCAGGGCCGCACGCTGCGCGAGGTCTCCCACTCCGCACGCGTATCGCTCGGCTACCTGTCGGAGGTGGAGCGCGGGCAGAAGGAGGCGTCCTCCGAGCTGCTCGCCTCGATCTGCGCCGCACTCGACATCCCCGTGTCGGCCATGCTGCGCGAGGTCGCCGATCGCATCGCCGAGCTCGAGGGCAACTTCGCCCCGGACACGGTGCCGGCGGAGCTGCACGAGGAGTTCGGCTCGAGCTTCGCGGGGACCGTCCAGGCCTCCTGAGGCCCAGCGCCTCCCGCGGCGACCCGACTGGTCGCCGCCCCATGACCAGCTGCAGGGCCCGGTGCCGACAACGGCGCCGGGCCCTGCGTCGTGCCGGGCCCGTCGGCTGTCCGGCTCGGATCCGATCTGAAGAGGAGCGATCGCCCGCATGCGCGTGAGCAGGTTCAACGAGATGGTCGTCCACGAGTTCGGACAGGCGCAGGGCCGGATCCTGGTGCGCGACACCGTGCTGGGGGAGCTCGGCCACCGAACCGCCGAGCAGGCGCTGGCCGACGGCGAGGATCCCAAGCTCGTCTGGTTCGCGCTGTGCCGCGAGCAGCAGGTCCCCGAGTCCCGGCAGTGGGGGCCGGACCAGGAGCCGCGCTCCTGAAGCGGACCCGTCGCGACACGCGCAGGTCCGCTGCATTCGAAGAGGTGTTCGAATCGGCTATTGTGGGGCCTGCGCCCGCAGGGTCGCCGCCTCCGGCCGCATCTCGGTGTGCTGAGGCGGCGCCGGCGGGCCCCGCAGGCTCCACAGCTGCTGGTCGCAGGCCCCTTCGGGGCGGCTGATCGGCAGCCCCCACGGTCCGTCTTGTGCTGTCGGACCCCGTCCATACGTTGGTGCGCAGCAGCACCGTCGGGCCCCTCATCGAGCGGACCCGCCCCCACGATCCACGCGAGGTGAATGATGGCTCCCAAGAAGTCCGCAGCTTCGGCTGCCTCCGGCGGCTCGGACCGCGAGCAGGCGCTCGAGACCGTCCTGGCCCAGATCGACAAGAGCTACGGCAAGGGCTCGGTCATGAAGCTGGGCGAGCGCCCGGCGCAGAAGGTGGAGGTCATCCCCACCGGCTCGATCGCCCTGGACGTGGCCCTCGGCACCGGCGGCTTCCCGCGCGGACGCGTCGTGGAGATCTACGGCCCGGAGTCCTCCGGCAAGACCACGGTGGCCCTGCACGCGGTGGCCAGCGTCCAGCGCGCCGGCGGCATCGCGGCCTTCATCGATGCCGAGCACGCCCTGGACCCGGTCTACGCCCAGAAGCTCGGCGTGGACATCGACAACCTCCTGGTCTCCCAGCCGGACACCGGCGAGCAGGCGCTCGAGATCATGGACATGCTGGTCGGCTCCGGCTCGATCGACATCGTCGTGGTGGATTCCGTGGCGGCGCTGGTGCCCAAGGCGGAGATCGAGGGTGAGATGGGCGATTCGCACGTGGGCCTGCAGGCCCGCCTGATGTCGCAGGCGCTGCGCAAGATCACCGGTCGCCTGTCCCATTCGAACACCACCGCGATCTTCATCAACCAGCTGCGCGAGAAGATCGGCGTCATGTTCGGCTCGCCGGAGACCACCACGGGCGGCAAGGCGCTGAAGTTCTACGCCTCCGTGCGCGTGGACGTGCGCCGCATCGAGACCCTCAAGGACGGTGCGAACCCCGTGGGCAACCGCACCCGCGCCAAGATCGTCAAGAACAAGATGGCCCCGCCGTTCAAGCAGGCCGAGTTCGACATCCTCTACGGCCAGGGCATCTCCACCGAGGGCGGCCTGATCGACCTGGGCGTGGAGCAGGGCATCGTCAAGAAGTCCGGTGCCTGGTACACGTACGAGGGCGACCAGCTCGGTCAGGGCAAGGAGAACTCGCGCCGGTTCCTCAAGGACAACCCGGAGCTGGCCGAGGAGATCGAGCAGCGCCTGCTGGTCAAGCTCGGCATCGTCGAGGACCCGAACGAGGAGGTCGACCAGGAGGCGATCGCCACCGCGGGCATCGATGCCCCGCTGGGCGGCGACTCCGAGAAGGCCCCGGCGGACGCCGCCTTCTGAGCGGCTGCCGGCCTGATGCGCTGAGCCAGCCCCCGCCGCCCGCTCGGGCAGCGGGGGCTGCTCGCCTCAGATCCGGGCTCGTGCCTGTTCGCAGCGCGGTGACGGTGCTGCGCCAGGCCCCAGCCCGCTGACCGGAGATCGCACGGGCCAGAGACCCTGCAGACCAGAGACACAGCTCAGGAGCGCCGATCCTCGTGGACCCAGACGACCTGCCCGTGCAGGACAGCGATCAGCTGCCGCAGGACACGCTGGCGGATGAGCTCGGCGAGTCGGACTACGACCGCCGCCGTCTCAGAGCCCAGCAGCGCGCCCGCCGCATGGGGCGTGCCGTGCGCAGCGACCGCGACATGCCCTCGGATCCCACGGAGGCCGCTGAGCAGCAGGAGCAGCTGCATGAGACGGCGCGCGCCATCGTGCTGCGCCAGCTCACCGCCTCGGCCAAGTCGCGCCAGCAGCTCGAGGACAAGCTCGCGGACAAGGACATCCCGGAGTCCGTGGCACGGGCGGTGCTGGATCGCTTCGAGCAGGTCGAGCTCGTGGACGATCAGGCCTTCGCGCAGTCCTACGTCCGGCAGCGGGCGGAGACCCGCAAGCTGGCCCGCCCGGCCCTGCGCATGGAGCTGCAGCGCAAGGGCGTGGACCGGGACCTCGTCGAGCAGGCCCTCGCCCAGCGCACCGATGACGACGAGCGGGCGGATGCCGTGGAGCTCGCGCGCCGCAAGCTGCCGTCGGGTCCGGCGCTTCAGGCGCAGCTGGCAGATCGCCAGGCCAAGCAGAAGCTCATCCGCCGCATGGTCTCCGCCCTGGCGCGCAAGGGCTACGCCCCGGGGCTGGCCTTCGAGGTCGTGCGCGGCGTGCTGGACGACCACGGCACCGGCGATGACGGCCTGCTCGAGGAGCCGGAGAGCCTCTGAGGAGGATGGCCTCGGCTCGGTGCAGCGGGGGAGCGGGAGATTTGACCGACTCACTATCCTTGTCGCGTGACTCCCCGCCTCGATACCGCCCAGACCGGCCCCTCCACGCTCGCCCCCGAGGTCCCCGTGCTCGAGGCCCCGCGCTCCTATGAGGTGCGCACCTTCGGCTGCCAGATGAACGTCCACGACTCCGAGCGGATCTCCGGGATGCTCGAGACCGCCGGCTACGTCCCCGCCCAGCCGGAGGACGAGCCGGATCTCATCGTGTTCAACACCTGCGCGGTGCGCGAGAACGCCGACAACAAGCTCTACGGCAACCTCTCCCAGCTCGTGGGACCCAAGAAGCGCAACGAGCGCATGCAGGTGGCTGTGGGCGGATGCCTGGCGCAGAAGGACCAGGATCGGATCCTGGAGACCTCACCGGTCGTCGACGTCGTGTTCGGAACCCACAACATCGGCTCTCTGCCGACCCTGCTCGAGCGCGCTCGGCACAACGAGGACGCGCAGATCGAGATCCTCGAGTCGCTGGAGACCTTCCCGTCGGCGCTGCCGACCAAGCGGGACCAGGCCTACGCGGGCTGGGTCTCGATCTCGGTGGGATGCAACAACACGTGCACGTTCTGCATCGTGCCGTCGCTGCGCGGCAAGGAGGAGGACCGTCGGCCCGGCGACATCCTGGCCGAGGTCCAGGCGCTCGTGGATCAGGGCGCGGTCGAGGTCACCCTGCTGGGGCAGAACGTGAACTCCTACGGCGTCTCCTTCGGCGACCGCCAGGCCTTCTCCAAGCTGCTGCGCGCCTGCGGGCAGATCGAGGGGCTGGAGCGCGTGCGCTTCACCTCCCCGCATCCGGCCGCCTTCACCGACGACGTCATCGACGCCATGGCCGAGACCCCCAATGTCATGCCGCAGCTGCACATGCCGCTGCAGTCCGGGTCGGATCGGGTGCTCAAGGACATGCGTCGGTCCTACCGCTCCGCCAGGTTCCTGCGGATCCTGGAGAAGGTCCGCGAGCAGATCCCGCACGCTGCGATCACCACCGACATCATCGTGGGCTTCCCTGGTGAGACCGAGGAGGACTTCCAGGACACCCTCGACGTCGTCGAGCGCTCCCGGTTCTCCTCGGCCTTCACCTTCCAGTACTCCGTGCGCCCGGGCACTCCGGCAGGCGAGCGCGAGGACCAGCTGCCCAAGGAGGTCGTCCAGCACCGCTACGAGCGCCTGGTGGCCCTGCAGGACCGGATCGCCGCCGAGGAGAACGAGCAGCTGGTGGGTCGCACCCTCGAGCTGCTGGTCACCGCGGACACGGGGCGCAAGTCCGAGGCCACCCATCGCCTCTCGGGGCGCGCACCCGACCAGCGCCTGGTCCACTTCTCGGTGCCCGAGGGCGAGCAGGCCCCGCGCCCGGGTGACTTCGTGACCGTGCCCGTGACCCGGGCGGCCGCCTATCACCTGATCGCCGATCCGCAGCCCGGCCAGTACCGGCTGCGCCGCTCGCGCGGCGGGGATGCCTGGGAGCGCGAGCAGGCCGCCTCCTGCGCAGCGCCGAGCGGCGGTGCCGCCGGCGGCGCGGGCGGTGCGGTGAGCCTCGGCATGCCGTCACTGCCCGTGCGCGGAGCGTGAGCGCAGCGCCTCAGGTCCGGGCAGGCCAGATGCCGGTCGTCGGGATCGTCGGGCCCACCGGGACCGGCAAGTCGGACCTGGCGATCGCCCTGGCCCAGCGGCTGGACGGGGAGGTCGTCAACGCCGACTCCATGCAGTTCTACCGGGGCATGGACATCGGCACCGCCAAGGTCACGGAGGCTCAGCGTCGGGGGGTCCCGCACCATCTCCTGGACATCCTGGACGTGCGCCAGGAGGCCTCGGTGGCCCGCTTCCAGCGCGCAGCCCGGGAGTGCTTCGAGGACATCCGCTCGCGCCGTCGCGTGCCGATCCTGGTGGGCGGCTCGGGCCTCTACGTGCGCGCCGCGCTCGATGAGATCGAGTTCCCCGGCACCGACCCGCAGGTCCGCGCTCGCCTGATGCAGGAGCTGCAGGACCACGGCGAGGGGCCGCTGCGCCGACGGCTGCAGGAGGCCGATCCTGCCTCCGCCCAGCGCGTGCACGACGACCGCCGCCTCATCCGGGCGCTCGAGGTCCTGGAGGTGACCGGGCGGCCGTTCACGTCGTTCATGCCCACGCGCACGTATCACCAGCCTGCCGTGCAGATCGGTCTGGACACCGATCGCGCCGTGCTGCATCAGCGCCTGGCCGATCGCGTGCAGGCCATGGCCGAGGCCGGTCTGGAGGGCGAGGTCGCGCGCCTGCTGCCGCTCGGACTGCTCGAGAGCCCCACCGCAGGCCGTGCGCTGGGCTATCCGCAGTTCGCCGACGTCGTGCTGGGGCGCACCGATCGCGCACAGGCCATCGAGGCCACGACCGTGGCCACCCGCCAGTTCGCCCGACGCCAGCTCACCTGGTTCCGCGCCGATCAGCGCGTGCACTGGCTCGAGGCCGGTGCCGAGGACCTCGTGGAGCAGGTCCAGCGGATCCTCAGCGCGGACTAGCATGCTGGGGTGGACGCCCGCACACCGACCCAGGAGGACGACCCCGTGACTGCCGAGACCACCACCGAGACCGCTTCCGCGCAGGAGGCCCCGTCGGTCTTCGGCGAGCTCAGCGGGATGGAGTTCCTCAAGGGCCACGGCACGGGCAATGACTTCGTGCTCGTGGTGGACCCGGACGGGCAGCTGCTGCTGGACGACGACGTGGTCCGACGGGCCTGCGACCGCCACCAAGGCATCGGCGGCGACGGCTTCATCCGCCTCATCCGCTCCTCGGCGCTGCCCGAGGGCCGGGAGCTGCTCGAGCAGGATCCGTCGGCCGAGTGGTTCATGGACTACCGCAACGGCGACGGCTCGATCGCCGAGATGTGCGGCAACGGCGTGCGCGTGTTCGTCCGAGCGCTGCTGCAGCAGGGCCTGGTGGAGCTGCCAGAGGGCGCCATGCTGCGCATCGGCACCCGCGGAGGCCTCAAGACGGTCGCCGCCACGCCCGACGGCTTCGCCGTGGACATGGGGCCGTGGGGATTCATCGACGGCGACCGGGCGCGCGAGCGGGGCTCCGATGCCGTCGTGACGGCCCAGGGCCTGAAGGTCCCTCGTCCGGGGGTCTCGATCACCATGGGCAACCCGCACACCGTGGTGGCGCTGGCCGAGGGAGAGAAGCTCGATCACCTGCAGCTGTGGACCCAGCCGGAGGTGAGCCCCACGCCTCCCGACGGCACCAATGTGGAGTTCGTGGTCCCGGCCGACGACGAGGGCGACGGCATCGGCCGGCTGCGCATGCGCGTCCACGAGCGCGGGGTGGGGGAGACCCAGTCCTGCGGCACCGGGGCCTGCGCCGCCGCGGCCGCGACGCGGTTCTGGGCGGGGGCCTCGGCACCCGATGAGTACCTGGTCCAGGTGCCCGGCGGCATCGTCTCGGCGACCTTCGTGCCCGGGCCGGACGGCGCTGAGCATGTGGTGCTGGCCGGACCGGCAGAGATCGTGGCGCGCGGCGTCTTCGCCTGAGGCGCCCTCAGCGGGTTGCACGGGCGGCCGAATCTGCCCTGGACACGGCTCGACGAGCAGCGTCCCGGGGTATTGCTGGAGTCCTCCGGCGCGGCGGCCGCCAGCTGGGGTGATCAGCCCCGGGTGACGGCGAGGATACGGAAGCCCTTGGCGGTCGCCGTGCGCCGGACCTCCCAGGCCCCTGCGGCGGCCTCCGGCAGCGCGGTGGCGAGCCAGGACTGCAGGGTGTCCGCACCCAGGTTCTTCTGCACCGCCAGCCAGGCGGTGCCGCCGGAGGCCAGGCGCGGCAGCCACAGCAGCAGCAGCTCGTGCAGCGCCTGCTTGCCGATGCGGATCGGCGGGTTCGACCAGATCGTGTCGAACCGGCGGTCGTCGGGGACGTCCTCGGGGCGCAGAGCCTCCACGCCAGTCAGACCCAGGGCCGCCGCGTTGTCGCGGGTCAGACCCAGGGAACGGTCGTTGACGTCCACGGCCGTCACCCGTGCCCCCGGCTGTCCAGCCTGAGCCATGGCGATCGCCACCGGGCCCCAGCCGCAGCCCAGGTCCAGCAGCTCGGCGCCCGTCGGATCGGGGACCTCGTCGAGCAGGATCGCGGTGCCCTTGTCCAGGCCCTTGGGGGAGAACACCCCGCCGGCGGTCTCGACGGAGACCTCCCGGCCGCGCAGCTGCACCCGGATCCGCGAGCGGCGCTCCTCGTCCTGCGGAGTCGTGAAGTAGTGGGCGCCAGGGGTCTCGGACATGGGGACCATGGTAGGTCGCCGGGCGATGGGCTCGCGGCCCGGCCGCTCCCGACGGCGGCCCCGGATCCGCTGCACAGGCGCCGTCGCGGAACAAACCGCGTCCGTGCTGCGCTGTAGCCTTGATCGAGCCTCTGCGGCCTCATTCCCCGAGCCCGCGCACGGCGTGTCAGACCACCCGAAAAGGATCCATGACCCACATCCCCGACAGCGGTGCCGAGCCCACCGGCGCCACGCCCACCGATCAGCAGCTCGAGGACGTCGTCGCTCGGGTGCTCTCGCGCGCCCAGCAGCGCCGGGACCGGGACGACCGGTCCGCCCCCGACGATTCCGGCTCGGAGGCAGGGACCTCCCAGGAGGCTGCCGAGGGAGCTCCGGCAGGCGGCGGGCGCCGCGATGTCCTGAGCGGACGCGCCCGCGAGCTCGCGGACCGGAGCGTGCACACCGACGTCGACGGCGCCCAGATGGAGCTGTCCGAGCGGCAGTCGCTGCGCCGCGTGGCCAACCTGTCCACCGAGCTCGAGGACATCACCGAGGTCGAGTACCGCGAGCTGCGCCTCGAGAAGGTCGTGCTCGCCGGGCTGTGGACCACCGGCCCGGCCTCCGAGGCGGAGAACTCCCTGCGCGAGCTCGCGGCCCTGGCCGAGACCGCCGGCTCCGAGGTCCTCGACGGCATCATCCAGCGCCGCACCAACCCGGATCCGGCCACCTATCTGGGCTCGGGCAAGGCCCTGGAGCTCAAGGACATCGTGGCGGCCACGGGGGCGGACACCGTCGTCGTGGACGAGGAGCTGGCCCCGTCGCAGCGCCGCGCCCTGGAGGACGTCGTCAAGGTCAAGGTCATCGACCGGACCGGACTGATCCTTGACATCTTCGCCCAGCACGCCAAGTCCAAGGAGGGCAAGGCCCAGGTCGAGCTGGCCCAGCTCGAGTACATGCTCCCGCGCCTGCGCGGCTGGGGCGAGAGCCTCTCCCGCCAGGCGGGCGGTCGCGCCGCGGGCGGCGAGGGCATCGGCTCGCGCGGTCCCGGTGAGACCAAGATCGAGATGGACCGCCGCCGGATCCGCGCACGCATGGCCAAGCTGCGTCGCGAGATCGCCGCCATGAAGCCCTCGCGCGAGGCCAAGAGGCTGAACCGCCGTCGCAACTCGGTGCCCTCGGTCGCGATCGCCGGGTACACGAACGCGGGCAAGTCCTCGCTGCTCAACCGGCTCACGGATGCAGGAGCGCTCGTGGAGAACGCCCTGTTCGCCACTCTGGATCCCACGGTCCGCAAGGCCGAGACTCCGGACGGCATCGGCTACACGCTCTCGGACACGGTCGGCTTCGTGCGCTCGCTGCCCACGCAGCTCGTCGAGGCCTTCCGCTCGACCCTCGAGGAGGTCGCCGACTCGGATGTGATCGTCCACGTCGTGGACGCCTCGCACCCGGATCCCGAGGGGCAGATCCGCGCGGTCCACGAGGTCCTCGCGGATATCGACGCCCTCGACCTGCCGGAGATCATCGCGCTGAACAAGGCCGATGCGGCCGACCCGTTCGTGGTGCAGCGGATGCGCAACACCCACCGCGACGTCGTCGTCGTCTCGGCCCGCACGGGCGAGGGCATCGACGAGCTCAAGCAGCGCATCTCCGAGGCGATCCCGCGCCCCGATCACGTGCTGGACCTGCTGGTCCCGTTCACCGACGGCGACATCGTCTCGCGGCTGCACGGCTGGGACGCCGAGATCCTGCGCACCGAGTACCTGGGCGAGGGCACGCACCTGCTCGTGAAGGTGCGCGAGGACCTGGCCGGCGAGCTGCAGCGCTATGTGTGGCAGGACGCCCAGCAGTTCGGGCAGGGCGTGCCCGGCGACGGCACGGACGCCGCGGCCTCGGACGCAGCAGACGCCGGCTCCGCTGAGCAGGCCGCCTCCGGCGCCGAGGCGCGCTGAGCGTGGAGGGGGCCAGCACGGGATTCCGGGATGCCTCCGGACGCCCCGTCGTGGACGTCCGCCCGGAGTCGCTGCCCGGCGGAGCCGACGCGCTGCACCTTCTGGACACGGCTGTCGAGGCCCTGGGGGGTCAGCGCCGCGACGGCCAGCGCCTGATGGCGGGCAAGGTCGCCGAGGCCCTCGAGCTGAACCGCCACCTGCTGGTCCAGGCCGGCACGGGCACCGGCAAGTCGCTGGCCTACCTGACCCCGCTGGTCCAGCACGCGCGCACGGCCGAGCGCCCCGTGGTGGTCGCCACCGCCACGCTCGCGCTGCAGTCCCAGGTGGTCGGCCGAGACGTCCCCCGCCTGCTCGACGTCCTGTCAGAGGAGCTGCCGGAGGACCTCGAGGTCGCGCTGCTCAAGGGCCGCAGCAACTACGCCTGCCTGCACAAGATCGAGGGCGGCTATCCCGAGGACGAGGGCGGCGCCCTGTTCGCCATGCCCGACGACGGCCCGCATCCCCCGGCCGCATCGAGCTCCCGCGCCGGACGGCTAGGGCTGGAGGTCAAGCGCCTGCGCGAATGGGCGGAGGTCACCGATACCGGCGACCGGGACGACGTCACCCCGGGCGTCACCGACGCCGCCTGGCGGCAGGTCTCCGTCTCCGCGCGCGAGTGCCTGGGCCGCAGCTGCCCGCTCGTGGAGAGCTGCTTCGCCGAGCTCGCCAAGGCCCGGGCGGCCGAGGCCGACATCATCATCACCAATCACGCCCTGCTGGCGATCAACGCCTTCGAATCCATCCAGGTCCTGCCCGAGCACGACGTCGTGGTGGTCGACGAGGCCCACGAGTTGCGGGACCGGGTGACGGGAGCCGTCTCTGGAGCCATGTCCGCGGCCACGGTGCGCTCGGTGGCCGCCTCCGTGCGCAAGCACACCACCGCCAAGCACGAGGAGCTGGCCTCCGGGGCGGACGATCTCGAGAAGGCCCTCGAAGGCGTGCCGGCCGAGCTGCTGGCCAGGGGGCTGACCGAGCCGATGTCGGCGGCCGTCGCCCGCATCCGCGAGGCCGCACGCACCGCGCTGTCGGAGACCAAGCCCGAGTCCAAGGACGGCGGGCGCGACACCGACGGCGGCCGGCAGATGACGCGATCGCGGCTGAGCGAGACCCTCGAGCTCGCGGAGCGGCTGCTCGGCGCGCACGAGGCGCGCGAGGTGATGTGGCTGTCGCGCCAGGGCGGCTGGGAGCCCGGCCGCGGCTACGTCCCGGCCGATGACTCCGATCCGGCGACCCTCAGCATCGCGCCGCTGAACGTGGGCGGGCGCCTGCGCGAGGGCCTGTTCGAGGGCCGCACGGTCGTGCTGACCTCGGCTACCCTGACGGTGGGCGAGTCCTTCGACGCCGTGGCCGGCGATCTGGGACTCAAGGGCTCCGGCGCACCGAAGTGGGACGGCATCGACGTCGGCAGCCCCTTCGACTACCCGCGCCAGGGCATCCTCTACATGGCGAAGCACCTGGACAAGCCCGGGCGTCAGCTCTCCGACGGGATGCTGCAGGAGATCCAGGATCTGCTCGAAGCCTCCGGCGGGGGAGCCCTCGGGCTGTTCTCCTCGCGCCGAGCGGCGGAGGAGGCCGCGGAGGTGATGCGCGAGCGAACAGGCCTGTCGATCCTGTGCCAGGGCGAGTCCACGCTCAGCGCGCTCGTCTCCCAGTTCGCCGAGGAGCCGGACACGTCGCTGTTCGGGACCATGGGGCTGTGGCAGGGAGTCGACGTGCCCGGCGACTCCTGCCGTCTGGTGCTGATCGACCGCATCCCGTTCCCGCGCCCGGATGATCCGCTGTCCACGGCGCGCACCCGCGCGGTCGCCGACAGCGGAGGCAACGGGTTCATGGCGATCTCGGCCACACACGCCGCTGTGCGCCTGGCCCAGGGAGCGGGTCGACTGATCCGCTCCACGAGCGATCGCGGCGTGGTGGCGGTGCTGGACTCGCGGATCGCCACGGCGCGCTACGGCGGGTTCCTGCGCGCCAGCCTGCCTCCGCTGTGGACGACGACCGACCGGAAGACCGTCCACTCGGCGCTGCAGCGGCTGCACGGCCAGGACTGAGCCGGCCGGGGCAACCGCGCGCAATCCATACCTACTGCGTTTCGATCCATGTGACTCTGGATATCAGAAGAGTCCGCTCTTTCGACGAAGAAGGAGCTCATCATGGTCGATGCGCGCAGCGGCGAGGACGCAACGGGAAGATCTCGCGGGGACGGGGGGAATCCGTCCCGGCTGCGGACGGCGGCGCGTCGACGGGCCAAGGCAGGGCAGGAGGCCCGCTCGGAGGAGCGCGCCACCGCCGGGCTGCGCTCCGAGAAGTCCCGCGGACCGCATTCCCGCAAGGCCCACCTGAGCATGCGCCCGGTGTGGCTGGGGCTGGAGATCATCGTGCTGGCCGTCGTCATGTTGATGCCGACCCCTGATGGGCTGAGCGTCGCCGGCACCTGACGGCTCGGGGGAGGCGCTGGGGACCAGCGATGCCCTGGGCTGCGCCCTCGCCGGCTTCGGCTCCTCGGCGGTGGCGCTCGTGGCGGCGGCGCTGGCGCTGGCTGCGGGCATGCAGGCCACGACCGAGTCCCGGCTGGGCGCGCTCATGGTCATCACCGCGGCGCAGTCGATCTCGATCTGGAACATCGGCGTGCGGACCGCCGCAGCCCAGAACCTCGTGGCCGTCGGATTCATCCAGGAGTCCATGGGGGCCACGATCTCCTGGCCGCAGTGGTTCGCCGCCGGCGCTCCCTGGGCTGCGGTGATGTCCGTGGTGCTCCACTTCGTGATGCGGGCCACCATCAGGCCCGAGATCGACCGTCTGGAGGGCGGCCGTGAGATCGTCCAGAAGTCCCTGACGGAGCTCGGGCCCATGACCGGGGCGGAGAAGCGCCTGGCGGCTGTGGCCGTCATCCTGCTGGCCTTCTGGTCCACCCAGGGCTCGCTGCACGACATCGACGCCACCACCGTGACACTGTGCGCCATCGGCGTCATGCTGCTGCCGCGCATCGGGGTCTACTCCTGGGAGACCGTGGAGGAGCTCGTGAGCTGGGGGACGCTCGTGGTCTTCGCGGTCATCATCTCGCTGGGATCCGTGCTGCTGGAGACCGGGGCGGCGGCATGGCTGTCGGCGGCCGTGTTCGACGGGCTCGGGATCACGGGTCTGCCGGTGCTCGCGATCATCGCGATCGTCGGCGCGTTCACGATCCTGATCCACCTGGGATTCGCCTCGGCCACGTCCATGTCGAGCGCGCTGATCCCGGTGTTCATCGCCCTGGCCGTGTCGATCCCGGACCCGCCCGGCGAGGGCGTGGGCTTCGGGCTGATCATGCAGTTCCTGATCTGCTTCGGATTCCTGCTGCCGATCTCCGCCCCGCAGAACATGCTCGCCTACGGCACGGGCGCGCTCACCACGCAGCTGTTCCTGCGCACCGGCATCCCGCTGACGATCGTCGGCTACCTGCTCATCCTGCTGTTCTCGGCCACGTACTGGCAGTGGATCGGGCTGCTGCGACCGGCAGGGGATGAGCGACGAACGGCTGAGGACGGATCCGTCCTCAGCCGCTCGTCATGGCGGTGATCTGCGTGTTCAGAGGCTGCGCAGGACCGAGACGACCTTGCCCATCACCGTGGCGTGGTCGCCCAGGATCGGCTCGTACTGCGAGTTCTGAGGAAGCAGCCAGGTGTGTCCGTCGCGCTGGCGGAAGGTCTTCACCGTGGCCTCGTCGTCCAGCAGGGCCGCCACGATCTCCCCGTTCTCGGCGGTGGCCTGAGCGCGCACCACGACCCAGTCGCCGTCGCAGATGGCGGCATCGATCATGGAGTCGCCGGAGACCCGCAGCATGAACAGCTCGCCGTGGCCGGTGAGCTGGCGCGGCAGGGCCATGCGGTCCTCGACCTGCTGCTCGGCGGTGATCGGGGTGCCGGCGGCGATCCGGCCGACGAGCGGCACGAACGAGACGTCCGCGGAGCCGATCGACGGCAGGTCGTCGTCCAGCTCCGGCGCCTCCGAAGCGGCCGGAGCCTCGGCGACGGCGGAGGCGGCCTCCGCCTCGGGATCGCCAAGCAGATGCAGGGGCACCAGGACCTCGAGGGCGCGCGGGCGCTTGGGGTCGCGGCGCAGGTAGCCCTGCCGCTCGAGCTGATTGAGCTGGTGGGTCACGCTCGACAGGGACTTCAGGCCCACCAGGTCGCCGATCTCGCGCATGGACGGGGGATAGCCGTGGGCGGCGACGGCGCGCTGGATGACCTCCAGGATCGTGCGCTGCCGCGGGGTCAGGCCCTTGCGCCGGGAGGACTCGGAGCCCGTCGCCCGGGCCGTGCCGCCTGAGCCGCGCTGCGTGCGACCGGTGCCGCTGGCTGCCATGTCCGTCCTCGTCTTCCGTCGATGGGCGCCTCCGGATCGCCGGGTGCGCTGCGTGCTGGGCCGCGGCGACGCGCTCGCGCCGCGCCGTGGCCGCCTTGTGCTGTCTGAGCGGTTGCGTTGACTCGTCCTCGAGGCCCCGCCAGGGCCTCCGACCTGCACAGTCCTCTCGCTGAGGCTACGTGAGCCGGACGTCACCTTCAAACATCTGTTCGATCGTGTCTCGACACGAGTCGTACACAGGTGCTAGAAATGGTCGTAAGCAGTTCGAACACGTATTCGAGAACCGGGATCGGGTCTCGAATCCGACACAGGTTCGAACACGGGAGCGGCCACCACCCGCACCACCCGCACCGTCTGTCACCGTCCGTCCCTCGGCAAGAAGGAGTGCATCCCATGTCCGTGATCAGCACCGCTGTCCTGTCGCACTCGTCCTCCACCGGCAGCATCCCCCTCGTCAGCGCCCTGCGCAGCGGGGGCCGTGCCTTCGCGCAGGAGCTCTCCTCCGCCGTGCCCGCCCTGCGCCGACGCCCCGCTGCGCGGCTCAAGGAGTCGGAGGGGCGCCGTCCGGCTCTGCGCGTCATTCCGGGCGGTCGCGCAGCTGCACCGCAGTCTCGGACCCTGCCCGCCGTGAAGGAGCCGGAGGCCTCCGCACCGGCGCGATCCGCGTCCTCGCCCATGCGCCTGACCCGCCGCGGGCGGCTGCTGCTGATCGGCCTGCCGACCATGCTCGGCGTGCTGGCCGCGGCCGCACTGCTGGTCGTGCTGATCGCACCCTCCCACGTCACCGCCGGAACCGAGCCAGCCGAGGGCCCCGGGGTCGACTCCGTGACCGTCCAGCCCGGCCAGAGCCTCTGGGAGGTCGCTCAGCAGGCCGAGCCGCAGCGCGACACCCGGGACGTCGTCCTGCAGATCGTCGAGCTCAACGAGCTGGACTCCGCCCAGGTCTCCCCGGGCCAGCAGGTGCTGGTTCCCGCGGCCTGAGCCGCAGGACGGTGGGTTCGGCCGCCGTCGGATGCTGGAGGCCCCGTCCGCGCCTCGTAGACTGTCCTGGTGACTTCTCAGAGCGCGACACCCAGCACCGAGGGCGCCACGCGAGCCGAACGGCTCGCGTCGCTTCCCCTGCGCCACGACCTGCGCGGCAAGTCCCCCTACGGGGCGCCGCAGATCGACGTCCCCATCGCCCTGAACACCAACGAGAACACGCATCCGGTGCCGCAGGACGTCCAGGACGCCATCGTCGCCGAGGTCTCGCGGGTCGTGGGAACCCTCAACCGCTACCCGGACCGCGAGTTCACGCAGCTGCGCCGCGAGCTGGCCGAATACCTGGGCCACAGCCTGGACCAGGACAACATCTGGGCCGCCAACGGCTCCAACGAGATCCTCCAGCAGCTCATGCAGGCCTTCGGCGGCCCCGGTCGTCGTGTGCTGGCCTTCGTGCCGTCCTACTCCATGTACCCGCTGCTCTCAGCCGGCACGAACACGGAGTTCATCCCGGGCGCGCGCGCCGAGGACTTCACGCTCAGCGCCGAATCGGCCGCCGCACAGGTCCGCGAGCACCGCCCGAGCATCGTGCTGCTGTGCTCGCCCAACAACCCCACGGGCACCGCGCTGGAGGACGACGTCGTCGATGCCGTCTACCGCGCCGGCGAGGAGTCGAACACCGTGGTGGTGGTCGATGAGGCCTATGCCGAGTTCTCCCGCTTCCCGGAGCGCACCGCGCTGCGCCTGCTCGAAGGCCGTCCGCGCCTGGTCGTCAGCCGCACCATGTCCAAGGCCTTCGCCCTGGCCGGTGCGCGTATCGGCTACTTCGCCGCCGCACCGGAGATCGCCGATGCCGTGCGTCTGGTGCGCCTGCCGTATCACCTCTCCGCGGTGACCCAGGCGACCGCTCTGGCGGCGCTGCGCCATCGCACGACTCTGCTCGCCGACGTCGCCGACATCCGCATGCAGCGCGACCGGATCGTCGATGACCTCAAGCGGTTGGAGCTGGACCCGGCGGAATCGGACTCCAACTTCGTGTTCTTCGGCGGCGGCATCGACGCCCCGGCCCTGTGGCAGGACCTGCTGGATCGAGGCGTCCTGATCCGCGACGTCGGCATCCCCGGGCACCTGCGCGTCACCGCCGGCACCGAGGAGGAGACCACCGCGTTCCTCGACGGCGTCCGCGCGCACCTGGAGGGCCGGTCCGCCGCTGCGAAGGACTCCGAGACAGGGCAGGACCCCGCGAACCGCTGAACCGCCCGTCGCTGACGCCCTCGAACGTCGGCCCGGCACAGAATCCCCATCCCGCCGCAGGAGGCCCCATCATGAGCGATCAGCCCACCACCGCAGCGAGCGACGGCGCACGCACCGCCTCGCTCGAGCGCGTGACGTCGGAATCCAGCATCCGCGTCGAGCTGAACCTTGACGGCACCGGCCAGCACTCGATCTCGACCAGCGTGCCGTTCTACGACCACATGCTCACGGCGCTGTCCAAGCACTCGCTGATCGACCTGACGGTCCAGGCCACCGGCGACACCCACATCGACGTCCACCACGTCGTGGAGGACACCGCGATCGTGATCGGCGAGTGCCTGCGCACCGCCCTCGGCGACAAGCGCGGGATCGCCCGCTTCGGCGAGGCCTCCGTGCCGCTGGACGAGTCGCTGGCCCACGCCGTCGTCGATGTCTCCGGGCGCCCGTACTGCGTGCACATCGGCGAGCCCGAGGGCCAGCAGTACCACTTGATCGGCGGGCACTTCACCGGCTCCATGACCCAGCACGTCTTCGAGTCGCTGACTCATCACGCCGGGATCTGCCTGCACATGGAGCTGGTGCGCGGGCGGGATCCGCATCACATCGTCGAGGCCCAGTTCAAGGCCCTGGCCCGTGCGCTGCGCGCCGCCGTCGAGCCCGACCCGCGCGTCACCGGCATCCCCTCGACCAAGGGCGCGCTGTGATCCGCCGCCCGGAGGACGCGGTCGACGACAAGGGCCGCACGATCCCCGCGCCGCACACCGTGGGGGAGCCGCTGCCGCAGGAGCCGGCCTCGTCGGCGCCGTCCGTGGTCGTGCTCGACTATGGTGCCGGCAACGTCCGCTCGGCCGTCCGCGCGCTCGAGGAGGCCGGTGCCCGCGTCCTGCTCACGCGCGACCCGGAGCTGGTCTCCGGCGCCGACGGCCTGCTCGTTCCCGGAGTGGGCGCCTACGAGGCGGTGGCCGAGGGCCTGCGCAAGATCGGCGCGGTGCGTCTGATCGAGCGCCGGCTCATGGGCGGGCGCCCGGTCCTGGGCATCTGCGTCGGGCTGCAGGTCCTGTTCGAGCGCGGCGTGGAGCACGGCACGGAGACCGAGGGCCTGGGCCAGTGGCCCGGCACGGTCGAGCGGCTGGACGCCCCGATCGTCCCGCACATGGGCTGGAACACGGTCGAGCCGCCCGAGTCCAGCGTGCTCTTCCGCGGCATCGAGCAGGAGCGCTTCTACTTCGTGCACTCCTTCGGCGTGCTGAAGTGGGAGTTCGAGCAGAACAGCGAGCACATGCTTCCGCCGCAGGTCACCTGGTCGCGCCACGGAAGCCCCTTCATCGCCGCCGTGGAGAACGGGGCACTGTCCGCCACGCAGTTCCACCCGGAGAAGTCGGGCCAGGCGGGACTCCAGCTGCTGCGCAACTGGCTCGAGACGCTGCCGCGCACGGGCCGACTGGACGCCGCCCTCGCCGCGCGGGACGCGCAGACCGCTGGTCAGGAGGAGAGCGACGCATGAGCTGGGCCGTCATCGTCATGGCGCTGGGAGCCTTCATGGCCGGAGGCACCTACTCGTTCCACAAGCAGGGCTTCCCGCGCTACACCGTCGTGATCATGGGGGTCATCGCCGCCGCTTTGATCATCTACGGCGCCTTCGCCTGGTACACGGGCAGCCGCGGCTGAGCGCCGCCCCCGAGACATCCGCATTCGATCGAGGAGAGCAATGACCGAGTACACGAACCACGCCGAGCAGACCGGCCCGCGCCTCGAGCTGCTGCCGGCGGTGGACGTCCGCGACGGCCAGGCCGTGCGCCTCGTCCAGGGGGAGTCCGGCTCCGAGACCGGCTACGGCGATCCGCTGGAGGCCGCGCAGGCCTGGCAGGACGCCGGGGCCGAGTGGCTGCACCTGGTCGATCTGGATGCCGCATTCGGCACCGGGGACAACATCGACGTCCTCACGAGCGTGGCCCGGTCGCTGTCGCTGAAGATCGAGATGTCCGGAGGCATCCGCGACGACGCCTCCCTCGAGCGCGCACTGTCGCTCGAGCCGGCCCGGATCAATCTGGGCACCGCCGCGCTCGAGGATCCCGAGTGGACCCGACGGGTCATCGCCGAGCACGGAGACGTCATCGCCGTGGGCCTGGATGTGCGCGGCACCACGCTGGCCGCCCGCGGCTGGACCCAGGAGGGCGGGGACCTCTGGGATGTGCTCGAGCGCCTCGAGGCCGACGGCTGCTCCCGCTACGTCGTCACCGACGTCACCAAGGACGGCACGCTCAAGGGCCCGAACGTCGAGCTGCTGCAGCAGGTCGCGCAGCGCACGGGCAAGCCCGTGGTGGCCTCTGGCGGCATCGCCTCCTTGGAGGACATCGCCGCGCTGCGCCGCCTGGTGAGCTCGGGTGTGGAGGGCGCGATCATGGGCAAGGCCCTCTACGCCGGGCGCTTCACCCTCGAGCAGGCCCTGGATGTCGCGGGACGCCCGGAGGCCTGAGCCCGTGAGCGGCACCCGGCCGAACGACGACCCTCAGACTCCGCGAGGGCCCGCGCGCGAGCTTCCCGCGCACATCCAGGCGCAGCTGCGCTCGGCAGGCGGGCAGACCGACACCGGGGGACAGCCGTGGCAGGGCCGCGACCTGGAGCGCGGTCATGGCCACCTCTTCCCGGGCGACAGCGGCGCAGTCGACGCCGCGCTGGAGTCGGCCCTGGCGGCGCGCTCGCGGGGAGAAGCCGATGAGGCGGAGGTCGTCGCCGCGCTCGCAGCCGCCCGGGTCTTCGTCCCGGTCGTCGCCGAGGTCTCTGCCAGCACCCTCACCGACGACGGACTGGTGGCCGACAAGGAAGCGGACATGGCCCTGGTGCGGCTGAGCTCGCGCAGCGGTCGCAGCGTGCAGCCGGTCTTCGGCTCCGACGTCGAGGTCACGCAGTGGCACCGCCAGGCCCGGCCGGTGGCCGTCGATGCGCGGCGGGCTGCTCTGGCGGCTGTTCAGGACAGCGCCCAGATGCTCGTGCTGAACCCCGGCTCGGCTGCGCCCTTCGTGGTGCGCCGCCCGGCGCTGTGGGCGATCGCGCAGGGGATCGAGTGGACGCCGAGCTACGACTCGCCGGAGGTCTCCAGGGCGGTGCTCGATGCCGCTCTGGGACTGCCCGGTGTGGCCGGGGCCCACGTGCGGCGGGGCCGCGGCGCGGACACCCCGCTGAGCGGGGGAGGGTCGCTGCCCGGCGGGGGCGAGGGCCCGGAGCTGACCGCCGTGCTCGAGCTGCTGCCGGGACTGGACCAGGGGCAGCTCGACGGTCTTGTCCGGGCCTTCCAGGACAGGCTCTCCCAGCACACCGTGGTGGCCGAGAAGGTCGACAGCCTCGAGGTGGCCCTGGAGGCGCTCGAGATCTGAGGAAGCCGGTGGGTCAGCTCAGGAGAAGACGGGGCCCGTGAACTTCTCGCCGGGGCCCTGACCGGGCTTGTCCGGGTAGGTCGACGCCTCGCGGAAGGCCAGCTGCAGCGTGCGCAGGCCGTCGCGCAGCGGGCCCGCGTGCTGCGAGCCGATCTCCGGCGCTGCGGCGGTGACGAAGCCGGCCAGCGCCGTGATCAGCTTGCGGGCCTCGTCGAGGTCCTTGAGCGCCTCGGCATCCGGGCCCTCGGCCAGGCCGCACTTCACGGCGGCGGCGGACATGAGGTGCACCGCAGACGTCGTGATGACCTCGATCGCGGGGACCTCGGCGATGTCGCGGACCTGCTGGGTGACGGCGTCCAGGGCCTCCTGGCTCAGCGGGCTGCCCTCGTGCGGCTCCTGGGCATGGTCGTGATCGGCATGCTCGGGCTGCGCGGAATCCTGGGCGGGCTGATGCGCTGCGGCTCGGGCGTCGTCGTCCGAGGCGCCGTCGAAGCGGAAGGTGCTCTGAGAAGTCATGGCCCCAGCCTAGGTGCTGCGGGCGATCACGTCGGCGACGCATGCTCCGCCGGCCCGGGCCCCTGCCCCTGCCCGCACGAGCCCCGTCCGAGCGGTTCCGCCATCGACTGGCCGGATCGTCACTGTTTCCGCGCTGAACCGGTGACGACTCGGCCACTGGATCGAGGTGGGGTGAGCAATCGGCCCCTCACGGGACGCCCGCATCCTCGACGCCGCCCTCGAGCCGCCTCGTGATGCTCCATGCCCCGGCGAGGAGTCCTGTGGTCCCGGCCGCGAGTGCTCTGGCAGTGCGCGCCGTCCCGGTGAGTGGCATCGTGGCGATCCCCAGTTTCGCGCGTGGCCGGATCCTGCCCGCCGCAGCGTCATCCTGTTTTGGGGAGAAGCTTTCGTGTATGATTTTCGGCAGTGTGCAAGCGGAGGTGACTCCCACCCGCGCTGACCGCGATCTCAGGATCGACAGGGTCTCCGGGTCAAGACGACGCAGCAGCGTCCGCGCCGTGCCAGCAGAGATGCTGACGGCGTCCCCGTTCGGTCGGGGGATCGGTGGTTGCCGATCCGGATGCCTCGGCCTCCGCTTGCCCTGGGCAGCGGAGGCTTTTTCGTTGCCATCCGCACCAGGGCGCGGAGCTCGAGCACAGTTCGGGCGCCGTCGCCGCAGATCGCCGGATCAGACCGGCACGACTATCTCAGGAGCAGAGCATCAGCGATCCACGCATCAATGAGAAGATTCGCGTCCCCGAGGTCCGCCTTGTCGGGCCGGCGGGCGAGCAGGTCGGCATCGTCCGCGTCGAGGACGCCATGCGACTGGCCCGTGAATCCGATTTGGATCTGGTTGAGGTCGCCCCCACCGCCAAGCCGCCCGTCGCCAAGCTGATGGACTTCGGCAAGTACAAGTACGAGGCGGCGGTGAAGGCGCGCGAGTCGCGCAAGAACCAGTCGAACACGAGCCTCAAGGAGGTTCGGTTCCGCCTGAAGATCGATGACCACGACTACGAGACCAAGGTCGGGCACGCCAAGCGCTTCCTGACCGAGGGCGACAAGGTCAAGGCCATGATCCAGTTCCGCGGCCGCGAGCAGTCGCGTCCGGAGATGGGCGTGCGCCTGCTCGGCAAGCTGGCCGAGGACCTGGAGGAGTTCGGCCAGGTCGAGTCCAGCCCGCGCCAGGACGGCCGCAACATGGTCATGGTCCTCGGTCCGCTGAAGACCAAGTCCGAGGCCAAGTCGGCTGCCCGCCGCGCCAAGGAGGCGGAGTCCGATCAGGAGAGCCGTCTTCCCTCGAAGGTGAAGTCCTCCCGTCGCGATCGCGAGCGCGATGCTCGTGAGTCCGGCGTTCCGGCCACCGGCGATGCCGAGAACCCGCTGCCCGTGGGCGGCAGCTCGATCGGGGAGTCGATCCCCGAGGAGCTGCGCGCGCTGGCTTCGGCCAAGTTCGAGGTGCCCGAGGGCGCCCCGCCGCTGAAGGTCTCCGAGGATCAGCCGCCCGTCGTGCTTCCCAAGGAGGACAAGCGCGAGCCCCGCGGCGGCGGTCGCGGTCGCCAGGGCGGGCCCCGCTCGAACGATCGCGGCGGCTCGGATCGCGGATCCGATCGCGGCGGCCGTCCCTCCGGCGGCTCGGGTCGGCCCTCGTCGGGCCGCCCGGACTCCGGTGGCGCCTCGCGCCCCAGCGGCGGTCGTCCGTCCTCGTCGGGTCCGCGCACCGGCTCGGATTCGTCCAGGCCCCCGCGCTCGACCTCCGGGACCCCGCGTCCGGCCTCGAGCTCGCAGGGCTCCGGGCAGGGCGGTTCGCCCCGTCCGGCCGGCGGCCCGGGCCGACCCTCGGCGCCGCGCCCGTCGGGCGCCCCGACCCCCGGCTCGACGCCCAGGCCCGCACCCAAGCCGGGAACGGCGCCCAAGCCGGGCGGCGGACCCAAGCCGGGTGGAGCGCCCAAGCCGGGCGGACCCAAGCCGGGGCAGTGACCCCGCTGCCCTGACATGAAAGCTTCGACCCGGATCCCGCAGGACGGGACCGGGTCGGTGACCGAGGAGTCGTCGGCTCACCCAGCCGACGACCCAGACCAGGCCGCCCCAGAGGCGGCGCACCGCGACAGCGGTGAGACCGACAGCAAGGAGACGGCCCACCATGCCGAAGATGAAGACCCACTCGGGTGCCAAGAAGCGCTTCAAGATCACGGGTTCGGGCAAGGTCAAGCGCCAGCAGGCCAACCGCCGCCACTACCTCGAGCACAAGTCCTCGCGCCTGACCCGCCGCCTCGCCGGCGACAAGATCGTGGCCCCGGGCGATGCCAAGGTCGTCAAGAAGATGCTCGGCCGCTGAGCCGAAGCACCTCGCAGAACATCCGCTGACGGTCTCGCCGCAGCACCCCTGAACACCGAGCGACCCCCGGCCAGGACCGGGACGAGTCGCTCCCGCACCGAAGGAGCACACACGTGGCACGTGTGAAGAGGGCGCTCAACGCCCACAAGAAGCGTCGTACGACCCTGGAGATGGCCTCCGGCTACCGCGGACAGCGCTCGCGCCTGTACCGCAAGGCCAAGGAGCAGGTCCTCCACTCGTACACCTACAACTACGATCACCGCCGCACCCGCAAGGGCGACTTCCGCCGGCTGTGGATCCAGCGCATCAACGCCGCCGCTCGGGCTCAGGGCCTGACCTACAACCGCTTCATCCAGGGCCTGAAGGCCGCTGAGGTCGAAGTCGACCGCCGCATGCTGGCCGAGCTGGCCGTCAACGACGCCCCCGCGTTCAACGCGCTCGTCGAGATCGCCAAGAAGAACCTGCCCGCGGACACCTCCGCTCCGCGCTCCGACGCGGCCTGATCCCGCTTCGAGCGTGAGCATCGCGCAGCGCCTCGCCGACTCCGCGCTGATCAATCCCGGTTCCGACCGGGTGCGATCGGTCGCGGGACTGGCGAGGCGCTCTGCGCGTTCCAGGGCCGGTCGATTCCTCACCGAGGGCCCGCAGTGCGTCCGCGAGGCCCTGCGCGCGCACCTGGGGGAGTTCGACGCCCTGGTGCCTGCACCTCGGGACGGGGTGATCGACGCCCTCTACATCTCCGAGCGCGCGCTGCAGCGCCACCGGGACATCGATCAGCTCGTCGAGCGCGTGCTCCAGGCCGAGGGCTCCCCGCGGGTCTTCGTGCGCATGGTCTCCGACGAGGTCCTTGCGGCCATGTCGGATGCCGAGCACCCGCAGGGCGTGCTGGCGGTGTGCCGGATCCCCGAGCTGACCTGGGCGCAGGTCGCCGAGCGTCGGCCCCGCCTGGTGGCGGTCATGTGCCGCGTGCAGGACCCCGGCAATGCCGGGACCGTGCTGCGCGCCGCTGATGCCGCCGGCGCCGATGCCGTGGTGCTCACCGCCGGATCGGTGGATCTGCACAACCCCAAGGTGGTGCGCTCGACCGCCGGCTCCCTGTTCCATCTGCCCGTGCTCACCGGCCTGGATCCGGCCGAGCTGGTCGGCCGCCCCGTGAGCGATGCCGCAGGCGGTGAGCTGCAGGTGCTGGCCGCGGACGGCTACGGCGCCCTGGATCTGGATGAGCTGCAGGATGCTTCGGCAGCTGGCCGGGAGGCGGCTGTCGAGCTGGCACGCCCCACGGCATGGCTCTTCGGTAATGAGGCGCAGGGGCTGTCCGAGCAGGAGAAGGCCCTGGCCTCCCACCGCGTGGCGGTGCCGCTGCACGGGGCCGCCGAGTCGCTCAACGTGGGGACGGCGGCCACCCTGTGCCTCTACGCCTCCGCCCGCGCTCAGCGCCGCACCGCCGAGGGCGCCGTATGAGCCTGAGGCACGACGATGAGCGCACGTTCCGCACCCAGGTCGTGGCCGCCGCGCTGCTGGACGACCCGCACCGGCCCCAGCGGCTGATCGCGGCCCAGCGTGCCTATCCGGAGTCCCTGCGCGGGCTGTGGGAGCTGCCCGGAGGCAAGCAGGAGCCGGGGGAGACGGTCCAGGAGGCGCTGCACCGGGAGTGCCGGGAGGAGCTGGGTGTGCGGATCCGCCTGCTCGAGGAGGTCCCCGGACCCCATCGGCAGGGATGGCCGCTCAGCGAGTCGGCGGCCATGCGCGTGTGGACGGCCGTCGTCGTCGCAGCCGCGGAGGAGCAGGAAGCGGACGCCGACGCCCTGGGCATGGGCCGTCAGGCCGAGGGCGCGGATCATCTCGAGCTGCGCTGGGTGCGCATCGGCCCGGAGCCGATCGAGGGCCTCCAGGAGGCCGAGGCCCTGCCGTGGATCCCCGCGGACCTGCCAATCCTGGACGGCATCCGACGTCACCTGGCCGGCTGAGCAGGCGGCCGGCGACCCATGCGAGTCGCCCACAGGCACTGTGCCGGGGCCGGACGAGGGCCTTGCGGGGACTAGACTTGGACCGCCCGCGTTCTGGCGCCGGGCCGATGAACCGAACCCGAGAGCGAAGGCACCTGTCGCACATGTCTGAGAGCACACCGGAGGGCGGGCCTCAGCAGGCGCCCTCTGCCGCCGCCCAGGCCGAGACCCCGACCGGTCAGGCCGAGACCCCGACCGTCGCGGAGTTCGATCCCACGGATGAGCAGGCCGTCGGCCGCGCCGTGGAGGAGGCCCTGGACGCTGTCCAGGCCGCCGCTGATCTCGACGAGCTCAAGGCGGTGCGCCTGGCCCACGCCGGCGATCGCTCGCCGCTGGCCCTGGCCAACCGGCGCATCGGCTCGCTCGAGAAGTCCCAGAAGGCCGCCGCGGGCAAGCTCATGGGCCAGGCCCGCGGCCGGGTGAACAAGGCGCTGTCAGCGCGCACCGGGGTGCTGGAGGCCGAGCGCGCCGAGCGCATCCTGGTCGAGGAGTCCGTGGACGTCACCGCCGCGAGCAGCCGTCGCCGGCTGGGCGGGCGCCACCCCATCAGCGCCATGATGGAGACCGCGCAGGACATCTTCGTGGGCATGGGCTGGGAGGTCGCCGAGGGCCCCGAGGTCGAGTCCGAGTGGTTCAACTTCGACTCCCTGAACTTCAAGCCGGACCACCCCGCCCGCGAGCTGCAGGACACGTTCTTCGTGGACCCGCCCGAGGCCCACCTGGTCCTGCGCACCCACACGTCCCCGGTCCAGATGCGCACCCTGCTGAGCCGTGAGCTGCCGGTCTACGTTGTGGCCCCGGGGCGGGTCTTCCGCACCGACGAGCTCGATGCGACCCACACGCCCGTGTTCCACCAGGTCGAGGGCCTCGCCGTCGACAAGGGCCTGACCATGGCCGATCTCAAGGGCACGCTCGAGCACTTCGCGCGCCAGATCTTCGGCCCCGATGCCCGGATCCGGCTGCGGCCCAACTACTTCCCGTTCACCGAGCCCTCCGCCGAGATGGACGTGTGGCACCCGCAGGCCCAGGGCGGTCCGCGCTGGATCGAGTGGGGCGGCTGCGGCATGGTCCACCCCAACGTCCTGCGCGCAGCCGGCGTGGACCCCGAGGTCTACTCGGGCTTCGCCTTCGGCATGGGCATCGAGCGCACGCTGATGTTCCGCAATGGGGTCCCCGACATGCACGACATGGTCGAGGGCGATATCCGATTCAGCCAGCACTTCGGAATGGAGGTCTGAGATGCGGGTTCCGCTGTCCTGGCTGCGCGAGTTCGCGCCGCTGCCCGAGGAAGCCACCGCCGAGCAGCTGCTGGAGACCATGGTCTCCGTCGGCTTCGAGGAGGAGGAGGTCATCCGCCCCGGCGATGAGCTCACCGGGCCCATCGTCGTGGGGCAGGTCCTGTCCCGCGAGCCTGAGGAGCACTCCAACGGCAAGACGGTGAACTGGTGCTCCGTGCGCGTGGTCCCGGAGGGCCAGCAGCAGACCCTGACCGGCGAGGGCATCGAGCCCTCCGGCGTGCAGGGCATCGTCTGCGGCGCGCACAACTTCGAGGTCGGCGACAAGGTCGTCGTGACCCTGCCCGGTGCCGTGCTGCCCGGTGACTTCCGGATCAGCCCGCGCAAGACCTACGGCCACACCTCGGCGGGGATGATCGCCTCGGCGCGCGAGCTGGGCATCGGCGAGGATCACGACGGCATCCTGGTGCTCGGCGATCTCGGCCTGGACCCCGAGCTGGGCACGGACGTGCGCGAGGTGCTGCAGCTCGACGAGTCCGCCGCCGACATCAACGTCACCCCGGACCGCGGCTACGCCCTGTCCATGCGCGGTGTGGCCCGCGAGTACTGCCACGCCGTCGGCGCTGCGTTCGAGGACCCGGCGCTCGCCCTGTCCGAGGCTGCACCCGCGCCGACGGAAGACGCGTTCCCCGTCGTGCTGGCCGAGGAGGCGCCGGTCCGCGGCGAGCAGGGCTGCACGCGCTTCGCGACCCGCGTGGTGCGCGGCATCGACCCGTCCCGGCCCACTCCGGTGTGGATGTCGACCCGTCTGCGCCTGGCGGGCATGCGCTCGATCAGCCTGCCCGTGGACATCTCGAACTACGTGATGCTCGAGCTCGGCCAGCCGCTGCACTTCTACGACCTGTCCCGGGTCGCCGAGCAGATCACCGTGCGCCGCGCCCGTCAGGGCGAGCAGCTGACCACGCTGGATGGCAAGCAGCGCGCGCTGGATCCCGAGGACCTGCTGATCACCGACGCCACCGGCCCCATCGGGCTGGCCGGGACCATGGGTGGCGAGTTCGCCGAGGTCGGCGATTCCACGACCGACGTCCTGGTCGAGGCTGCGCACTTCGATCCCGTGTCGATCGCGCGCACCGCGCGCCGCCACCGCCTGTCCTCCGAGGCCTCCCGACGCTTCGAGCGCGGCGTGGACCCGCAGCTGCAGGCCGCCGCCGCCGAGCGCGCCGTCCAGCTGCTCGTCGAGCTCGCCGGCGGCACCGCCGGACCCGAGGTCGGCGACGTCCGCGTCGAGGAGGCGGAGGCGCCCGTCACCATCCGCCTGGATGCGGACTATCCCGCCCGGCGCGTGGGCGTGGACTACTCGGCCGAGCGCGTGGAGTCCCTGCTCACCGAGATCGGCTGCACGCTCGAGACGCTGAGCCCGGCCGCCGAGGTCGAGGAGGAGCCCAGCGCCGCCGGGCAGGACGGCTGGCTGGTCACGCCCCCGTCGTGGCGGCCCGATCTGCGCGAGCCCGAGGACCTGGCGGAGGAGATCGCGCGCCTGGACGGCTACGACAAGATCCCGTCGCGGCTTCCCGTCGCGCCTCCGGGACGGGGTCTGAGCGCCGAGCAGGCCGGTCGCCGGCGCGTGCTGAGCGCCCTGGCCGCCGCCGGCCTGACCGAGGTGCTCGCCTACCCGTTCACCACGCCGGCCGACAACCAGCTGTGGGCCTCGCCCGAGCCCGGGTCCGAGGTCGACTCGGTGCGCCTGGCCAATCCCATCGCCGAGTCCCGCGGCGTGCTGCGCGCTTCGCTGATCCCCGGCCTGCTGGAGATCCTGCATCGCAACCGCTCGCGCGGGTTCCGCGATCTGCAGCTCTTCGAGTCGGGACTCGTCTTCCGCCCCGGCGCCCAGCTGGGCACCGGATCCATCCCTCCGGTCGGTCAGCGCCCGTCCGAGCAGGTCCTGGCGGATCTGCGAGGCGGGATCCCGGAGCAGCCCCTGCATATCGCAGCCGTCTTCGCCGGCGACGATGCCCCGGCGGCCCCTGGGTCCGACCCGCGAGCGCTGGGCTGGCGGGACGCCCTTGAGATCGCGCGTCTGGTCGGCGACGTCCTGGGCGTGCGCCTGAGCGTGGAGCAGGGTCGCCATCAGGCCTTCCACCCTGGGCGGACGGCGGTGCTGCGCCTTCCCTCCGGGGACCTCGTGGGCACAGCCGGCGAGCTGCACCCGCAGCTGGTCGCTCAGCAGGGCCTGCCCGAGCGCACGAGCGCCATGGAGCTGGAGCTGTCGGCAATCCTGGCCGCCCGCGACGGCGCGATCGCCGCCGAGCCGTTGAGCGTCCAGACCCCGGCCACGCAGGACGTCGCGCTCGTGGTGGATGCCGCTGTGCCGGCTGCCGAGCTGATGGTCACGATCCGCGAGGGCGCGGGCGAGCTCGTCGAGGACGTCCGCGTCTTCGACGTCTACCAGGGCGAGCACATCGAGACCGGGAAGAAGTCGGTGGCCCTGGCCATGCGGTTCCGGGCGCCCGATCGCACGCTGACGGCCGAAGAGGCCTCCGAGGCTCGCACGGCGGCGGTCGAACTCGCCGCGTCGAGACACGGCGCCGTCCTGCGCGGCTGAGCAGCCCGGGAGACCATCCAGCAACCGATGACCACCCTTCGCCAGGCCCCCGCCTGCGGGGGAGGAGAAGCACATGAGCACTGAGAACACCCCCGGGCCCTCCGCCGGGGGAGCCGAAGGCAGCCGTCGGCTGCAGGAGAACGGCCGTCGCGGCGATGGCGCGTCCAGCGCGTTCCGCGACGCCTTCTCCCTGCGCGGAGGCACGGACGGCGACCCCGAAGGAGATCCGCTCGAGGATCTCGGTGCGGGCGATCGCGAGGAGTCGGAGGTCATCGGCGCCACCTGGCCGCCGGTGATCGCAGTCGTGCTGGGCGTCATCCTGGCGCTGGTGCTGGCGATCGCCTCCTACTCGGCGTTCCAGCGCGCGGAGCAGCTGCAGGGCTGGGCCAATTCCACCTACGCGGTGACCGGCACCTACACCGACATGACGCACGATCTGCACTCGGAGTCCTTCAACCCCAAGTACGCGATCACGCTGCCGGACGACGAGGAGATCTCGGCCCAGCGCTTCGACAGCGGGCTGCAGGATCCGTTCACGCCGGAGCCGGGGCAGGCCGTGGAGGTGCGCGGCGAGGGCCGGGGCGATTCCGTGGACGACTTCGACGGGGAGGTCGACGTCCTGCTCGGCGTGCAGGACGGCGAGCTGCAGGTCCTGTCCACCGCAGAGGCAGGCTCGCTCGACGGCGGCATCACGGATCAGACCGTGTCCGCCCAGAAGACCCGGGGCGGGCTGCTGGCTGCGGCCTCGGTGCTGGTGCTGGGTCTGGGCATCGCCGGCGGGGTCATCCTGCGGCGGCGCAGCCTGCGCTGAATCAGGGTCTGCGCCTTTCGAATATGAAGCTGCGGGGCCGCACCCACGACAGACGTCGGGTGCGGCCCCGCAGTCGCGAGCAGGTCGGCTCAGCGCACGGGCGCACCTGGCCCCAGGGGAAGCCCGAGCATCCACCAGGCGAGGAACAGCAGCGTCCAGGAGAGGGTCATGCACACCGCCAGTGGCAATGTGTAGGAGGCCAGGGTCCCGATCCCGGCTGATCGCCGGTACTGCTGCAGGAACCCCAGGGCCAGGACGAAGTAGGGACTCATGGGTGTCACGGCCGTTGAGCCCGAGTCCGCGATTCGGAACAGAGCTTGCGTGGTCTCCGCCGGAACTTCCACGAGCATGAGCATCGGGACGAGCACCGGGGCAGTGATGGACCACATTGCCGAGCCGCTGGTGATCAGGATGTTCACCACGGAAAGCAGCCCCAGCACCAGCAGGAAGACGACAGGGATGGGGATGCCGGTGGAGTCGAGCAGAGCAGCGGACTCCACCGCGATCACGTCGCCGATGTATGACCACTCGAAGTAGGCCAAGAACTGCGCGATCGCGAAGAACAGGACCAGGACCGGGGCGATTTGTTTCACGCCCGAGGTCATCATCGCCGGCACGTCTTCCCACGCAGTGATCTCGCCGCTGAGCCAGCCGTAGACCATGCCTGCCAGGGCGAAGAGCATACCAACCAGAACGCCGATCCCATCCAGGAACGGCGAGTCCGTCAAGGACCCGCCCTCGCCGCGCAGCGGGGAGCTGGCAGGCAGAAGCAGAATGGTCGTCACGATCAGCACAGCGATCACTGCCAGGACTGCGATGATCATGGCCTTGGTCTCCCTGCCGCTCAGGCGCAGCGAGGTCTCGTCCACGTCGGCTTCCGGATCCGGATCGAGGTCTGGCCGGCGGGCCAGCACGAGATTGGTCACGAGTGTGATCACAAGTGCTAGAAGCACACTCGAGGCGATGTTGAAGAACCAGTTGCTCAGCGGGGAGACGTAGGCCTCCGGGTCGATGATATGGGCTGCCTCGGTCGTGATCCCTGCGAAGATCACGTCATTCGGAGTCGGGATGGGGCTGGCATCGTAGCCGGAGGCGATCGAGGTGTAGGCGACGACGATGCCCAGGATTGGGGATCGACCGACAGCGCGGAATGCCACGGCCCCCAGCGGGACCAGGATGGCGTAAGCGGCGGCGCTTGCCACGTGGGACATCGTGCCCGTGAAGGCAACTGCGAAGACGACCAGGAAGGCAGGGACCCGGGATATCGTGACGCGCATCAGGCCGTTCAGGAACCCGGTGCCCTCTGCCACGGCAACACCCATCATGACCACGACGATCGTCGCCATCGGGCCGAATTCGGCGAAGTTGCCGATGGCCGTGGACAGCGCCATGGACAGGCCTTCGACGCTCAGCAGATTGCGAACGACGACCTCTTCGCCGTCGCTGGGGGAGATCACCGAGACGCCCGACGCGGACATGATCGCGCTGATGACAGCCAAGATCGCGGCCAGGATCCAGAACAGCCAGAACGGATGGGGCAGGGCGTTGCCGATTCGCTCGATGACGCCCAGGATGCGCAGCACGCGGGGCAGCTTGTCGCCGTCGCGCTGTCGCTCGGAGAGATTGGCAGTGGTCATGATGGATTCACCTCGGCAGTCGGTAGTGATTCAGGGTGTTCCAGAGCAGGTCGGTGGCTTCGACGCTGTGGGTCGTGGCACCTCCGCCCGAGTAGGCGTCGGCTCCTGGCCAGGTATGGCCGCCTCCCTGCACCCGCACGTGCGTGACTTCTGCTCCGCGGTGGCAGCCTCGGTGCCTGTCGATCTCGATGTCCGCGGCGGGGGAGCTCGTCGTGACGGCGCCGCGGCAGCCATTGCGCTCGGCCCAGGCGGCCGTCCAACCGGGGATCGACGGGAGTCCTCGGGCCGGATCGCCGTCGTAGGGGATGGTTGCGTCAGCCGTGCCGTGCATCTCGACCACGGGCACCGGACGAGACGGCGAGCACTCCCGATGGCCGGTCGCGTAGAAGGCCCCGGCCACTGGAGCGATTCCCGTGATCCGCTGCGAGCGCTCGCAGGCCAGGATTCCGACGAAGCCCGCGCCGTTGGACTTCCCGGTCGCGTAGACCCGTGAGGTGTCCAGACACAGATCTCCCTCGAGCTGATCGAGCAGGTCGTCTACGAAGGCCAGGTCATCGACTCCTTCGGCCGAATAGGGGGCTCCCTCCCAAGCCTGGCGTGGATCCTCGAGGCTCCCGGGGACGCCGTCGGCGTAGACGACGACGGCCGGCAGGTGGTCCAGTCCCGAGAACTCCTGGGTCTCGGCGGCAGTGCTGCCTCGGCCGTGGAAGACGAGGACCACGGGCCAGGTCTTCTGGGCGCTGTAGCCCTCAGGCAGGTGCTGGATGTAGGTGCGCTCGAGCCCTCCGCTGCGAACAGAGCCCGGCTGGGAGCCCGCGGCAGTCTCCTGCTCGGAGGGGGCCCTCCGATCCTTCGCGCATCCGGCGGAGGATCCGGGTATGTCGCTCTGAGCGCGGGGCTGCTGGGGTCGGAGGTCCTGAAGGTCGAGCCCGTCGATCGAGCCCGTCGCGCTGACGCTGGGAGCCATGGACATGCCGATCAGCAGCACGAGGGTGGCGGCGCGTGCGGCGATCCTGGGGGATCCGGACATGAGGGAACTCCTGTTCGCTGATGGGGCTGAGAGGACGAAGCAGACGGCTGCGAGGTCGGCGTACGCGGTCGGCGGAAGGCTCTGGAGGGGCCTGTTCGAACGCATGAGGGTGCACAGGATCGCGGACGGGGCCGCGACGACGGCCCGTCCTTAGGTCCTGCGGATGCTGCTGTGGGTCAGGGGAAAGGGAGCGTGAGGCTCGTCAGAGCTGAGCCCAGCGGCCCAGGAAGTCGCAGATCCTCTCGGTGATGGTCTCGATCAGCTCGGCGCCGAGCTGCTCGGTAGCCTGCCGGGGGTCGCCAAGCACGCCGTTGGGCGTCAAGTCGTCCCAGGAGCGGGTCAGGGTGGGATGGGAGACGCTGCGGGCCAGGGCGCTGAGGGGGTCGAGATCCTCGGGACGCGTGGGGCCAGGCTCGAGCAGATCGCGGCGCACCAGGTCGGGTGCCACCTCGAGCATCTGGGCGGTCTCGGCCTCACCGCAGTGCCCGTGCACCGCGCTCACTCCGGCGGAGCGCACGATGTCCGCGGCTACAGAGGTCAGCGGGGTCCAGGCGAACTCCAGATCGGGATCGGATGCCAGCAGGTCCTGGGCGATCGTCGTGAGGCTGGCGTTGTTCCCGCCGTGCCCGGTCACGACCAGGATTCGGTGGAAGCCCTGACGGTGCAGACCCACTGCGATCTCGCGGACCAGCGCCGTGAAGGTCCGCGTAGTGAGGCTGACCGTGCCGGGGAACCCGAGATGGTGGGGAGAGACGCCGATCGGCAGCGTGGGGCCCAGCACGGCGTCGTCCGGAAGCCTGCTGACCACACGCTCGGCCACGGCGTCGGCGCGATAGGTATCGGTTCCGAGCGGCATGGCCGGACCGTGCTGCTCGAGGGCTCCCACGGGCAGCACGACGATCCGGCCGGCCTGCGCGCTGGCTGCGGCCTCAGCGGAGGTCATCTCCGCCAGGCGGGTGGCTGCGGGGCTCATCGCTGCTCGCCTCCGTCAGCATCCTGGGGATCCGCAGGGGCCGAGGTGGCGATGGCATCGCGAATGCCCTGCAGATGAGCGCGCGTCAGCTCGGCGGCGCGATCGGCGTCGCGCGAGCGCACGGCCTCGAGGATCTCGAGGTGCTCGGCATAGTCGCGCTCGCGGTCATCGAAGCGCAGGCGGATCTCCATCTGCTCGCCCATGCGCTGCGACAACAGGGCTTCGATGGTTTGCTCGAGCAGCGGATTGCCCGTGCAGGCAGCCAGCTGGGTATGGAAGTGCAGGGCGGGGCGGGCCCTTCGCGGCGGATCCACGAGAGCATTGGAGGCTGACTGGGTCAGCAGGCTCAGACCCTCGCGGGTGCGGTGCTCGGCCGCGCGGGCGGCGATAGGCGGCTCGAGGGACAGTCGGGCATCGTCCAGCTCGAGGATGCTGCGCAGGGTGATCGGCGGCTGGTGGGGGTTGCTCATGACCGAGCGGGTCAGGCCATCGGCGACGTAGACGCCGCTGCCGTGGCGCATCTCGACCACGCGGGCGGCCTCCAGGCGCCGGAGGGCCTCCCGGATCGTCGGCGTGGTGACCTCGAAGCGCTCGGCGAGGGATCGGGAGGGCTCCAGGGAGTCGCCGGGCTGCAACTGCGAGGCATGGATGTGCTCCACGATCGACTGCGCCAGGCGCTCGGAGAGGGATGTGATGTGCGGCATGAAAGTGACTAAATCACTTTCCGTGAGGTGAGGCAAGTCACCTTTCGCATTGACGACCCGCAGCGGAACGTCGCAGCGGCATATGACAGCGGCGGGGGCCGCGGTGATCGGGAATCGCCACGGCCCCCCGTCGTCTGCGAAGGCGACTCAGAAGGTCAGCAGCAGCTTCCCCTGGGTCCTGCGGGATTCGAGGTCGCGGTGCGCCTGAGCGGCGTCGTCGAGGGAATAGGTGCCGCCCACGCGGATCTTCAGGCCGTCCTCGATGGCCTCGAACATCTCGCGGGCCCGCCACTTCCGCTCCTCCTCGGTGTGCATGTAGGCGTTGAGCGACGGGCGGGTCACGTACAGCGAGCCCATGGCGTTGAGGCGCTGCAGGTCGAACGGGGGGACCTGCCCGGACGACCCGCCGAAGAGCACGACCATGCCGCGCAGGTGCACGGCGGCCAGGGACTCGTCGAAGGTCGTCTTGCCCACCGAGTCGTAGACCACGTCGGCGCCGCGGCCGCCGGTGATCTCCTCGACGGCATCGGCGAAGCCCTCGTAGGGCAGGACATGATCGGCGCCCAGCGATCGGGCGGTGTCGGCCTTCTCCTGGCTCGAGGTCAGCCCGATCACGGTGGCGCCCTGGCGCTTCATGAGCTGGATGGCGACGCCGCCCACGCCGCCGGCGGCGGCGGTGATCACGGCGGTGGTCTCCGGGCCGACCGGGAAGGTCGAGCGGGTCAGATAGTGGGCCGTGAAGCCCTGCAGCGGCAGCGCGCCCGCGGCATCGTCGGAGACGGACTCGGGCACCACCACCACGCGATCGGCATCGACCACGAACTTCTCGGCGTAGGTGGCCCGGCCCTGCGAGGTCGTGATCCGCTGCCCGACCTGCAGGGAGTCGACGCCCTCGCCCAGGGCGATGACTTCGCCACTTCCCTCGGTGCCCGGGGTGAAGGGCAGCTCGACGTCGTAGACGCCCTCGCGCTGGTAGGTCTCGATGAAGTTGACCCCGGTGCGGCGGGTGCGCACCAGGACCTCTCCGGGTCCCGGGACCGGATCCTCGACCTCGCTGACGGTGAGGACCTCCGGGCCCCCGTGCTGCGTGAGGGTGATGGCGCGCATGCTGGTCTCCTTCTTTCGGGGCGGACGGAAGCCGCCGGTCGGTGCGTTCCTGACCACCGAGCCTAGTCTTCGCCGCCGCGCCGAGTGCATAAATATCGACATACCTGCATAATCTTGCGTAGGATGTCCGCATGACCTTCACCGCAGCAGTCTCAGGAGCCAGCGGCTACGCCGGGGGAGAGGTGCTTCGTCTGCTGATGCAGCATCCCCAGGTGGAGATCGGCGCCGTCGCGGCGCACTCCAGCGCCGGTCAGCGGCTGGGCTCGCTGCAGCCGCACCTGCACGGGCTCGCCGATCGGATCATCACGGACTCGAGCCTCGAGCAGCTGGCCGGGCACGACATCGTCGTGCTCGCCCTGCCGCACGGCGCCTCGGCCGAGATCGCGGCCCAGCTTCCCGAGTCGACCATCGTGATCGACGCCGCGGCCGATCACCGGCTCGAATCCGCCGAGGCATGGGAGCAGTTCTACGGCAGCGCGCACGCCGGGACCTGGCCGTACGGCCTGCCCGAGATGATCGTGGCCCCGGACGGCACCCGGCAGCGCACCCGACTGGCGAAGGCGAGCCGCATCGCGATCCCCGGGTGCTATCCCACCGGCTCCCAGCTGGCCCTGGCGCCGCTGGCCGCGGCCGGGCAGATCGAGCTGCAGGACATCGTGATCGTGGCGGCCTCCGGCACCTCGGGGGCGGGGCGATCGCTGAAGCCGCACCTGCTGGCCGCGGAAGTCATGGGCGGCATGTCCCCCTACGGCGTGGGCGGCGTGCACCGGCACACCCCGGAGATCGAGCAGGGTCTGGGCTGGGCCTCGGGCCGCAGCGACGTCGCGGTCTCGTTCACCCCCACCCTGGCGCCTATGCCCCGCGGCATCCTCACGACCGCCACGGCCCGGATCGCCGAGGGCGCCGGTGCGCAGTCCGTGCGCGAGGCGCTGGAGGAGGCCTATCGCGACGAGCCCTTCATCCATCTGCTGCCCGAGGGGCAGTGGCCCACCACCCAGGCCGTCCTGGGCTCGAACCACGTCCAGATCCAGGCGGCCGTCGATGCCCGCGTGGGGCGCGTGATCGTCAGCTGCGCGCTGGACAACCTCGTCAAGGGCACGGCCGGCGGAGCCGTGCAGTCCATGAACATCGCCCTGGGCCTGCCCGAGCAGACCGGGCTGACCCAGCAGGGAGTCGCACCGTGAGCACCGTCCACCCCTCACAGGACCCGGCGGCCGGGCTGAGCGTCGACACCTCCCGCGGCGTCACCGCAGCCGCTGGATTCCGCGCCGGCGGCGTGACCGCCGGATTCAAGGCCTCCGGCGGCGACGACCTGGCCGTCGTGATCAACGACGGCCCCAGTGCGGCCGCCGCCGCCGTGTTCACGTCGAACCGCGTGGCCGCGGCCCCCGTCCACTGGTCGCGCCAGGTCGTCGCCGACGGCGCCGCCCGCGCGGTGATCCTCAACTCCGGCGGAGCCAATGCGTGCACGGGCCCGCAGGGCTTCCAGGCCTCGCACGAAACGGCCGAGCTGGTCGCCGAGGGCCTTCAGGTCGGCGCCGGCGAGGTGGTCGTGTGCTCCACCGGACTGATCGGCGTGCAGCTGCCCATGGGCGTGATGCGCGCCGGCATCCCCGAGGTCCTGGCCGATTCCGCAGCGGATGAGGCGGCCGGGCTGCGCGCGGCCCGGGCGATCATGACCACCGACACCGTGCCCAAGCAGGCCGCGCACACGAGCCCCGAGGGCTGGAGCGTGGGCGGGATGGCCAAGGGCGCGGGCATGCTCGCCCCGGGACTGGCCACCATGCTCGTGGTGCTCACCACCGACGCCGAGGTCCGCCCGGAGGTCCTGCAGCGCAGCCTGCGCGAGGCCTGCGCCGTGACCTTCGACCGCGCCGACTCCGACGGCTGCATGTCCACCAACGACACCGTGACCCTGCTGGCCTCGGGGGCCTCCGGCATCAGCCCCGACGAGCTCGAGCTCACCCGTGCGCTGAGCGCCGTGTGCCACAGCCTGGCCCAGCAGCTGATCACCGATGCCGAGGGCGCCGCCCACGACATCGCGATCACCACCATGGGCGCCGCCTCCGTGGTCCAGGCCGAGACGGTCTCGCGCACGGTGGCCCGCTCGAACCTGTTCAAGACCGCGATCTTCGGCAACGACCCCAACTGGGGCCGGGTCCTCTCGGCCGTGGGCACGACCGATGCCGAGTTCGATCCGGACGAGCTCGACGTCTCCATCAACGGCGTCATGGTCTGCCGCGGCGGGATGATCGGCGACCCCCGGGAGGGCGTGGACCTGGCGTCGTCGCGAAAGGTCGAGGTCGTCGTCGACCTGAAGGCCGGGGCGCACGAGGCCACGATCTGGACCAACGACCTGACCCACGACTACGTCGAGGAGAACTCGGCGTACTCGTCCTGAAGCCGCCCGAGCCGAACCCCTCCCAGGAGACACCCGATGACCGCACCGAACGACCGCATCACCGCCGCGCGCGCCAAGGCCGGCGTGCTCATGGAGGCGCTGCCGTGGATCAGCCGCTTCTCCGGGGCGGTCATGGTGTTCAAGTACGGCGGCAACGCCATGGTCTCGGATCCGCTGCGCCAGGCGTTCGCCGCCGACATGGTCTTCCTGCGCGAGGTGGGGATCTGCCCCGTCGTCGTGCACGGCGGAGGGCCGCAGATCAATCGCATGCTCGAGCGGCTGGGGATCGAGTCCGAGTTCCGCGGGGGTCTGCGCGTCACCACGGCCGAGGCGATCGACGCCATCCGCATGGTCCTCACCGGCCAGGTCCAGCGCGAGCTCGTCTCCCTGCTCAATGCCACCGGCCCGTACGCCGTGGGGATCTCGGGGGAGGACGCCTCCCTGCTCAACGCGGTGCGCCGCGGGACGGTCGTCGACGGCCAGGAGGTGGACCTGGAGCACGTGGGCGAGATCGTCTCCGTGAACCCCGAGCCGCTGCGCGAGCTGATCCAGGCCGGGCGCATCCCGGTGATCTCCTCGATCTCCCCGGAGGTCGACGCCCACGGCCGCTTCACCGGCGAGGTGCTCAACATCAACGCCGACACCGCAGCCGCCGCGGTCGCCGTGGCGCTGGGCGCGGAGAAGCTCGTGGCGCTGACCGATATCGAGGGCCTGTACTCGGACTGGCCGGATCGCAGCTCGCTGATCTCGTCGCTGACCGACTCCGAGCTGCGCGAGCTGCTGCCCAGCCTGCAGTCCGGGATGATCCCCAAGATGGAGGCGGCGCTCACCGCTGTGGAGGGCGGGGTCCCGCGGGCCACGATCGTCGACGGGCGCGAGGCGCACTCGGTGCTGCTCGAGATCTTCACGGACGAGGGGATCGGCACCGAGGTCCGCCCCGACGGCACCGCGCCGGCAGCCGAGCGGCCTCTGCGCCGGCATCCGGAACCGGTCGGCGTTGCCACCGCGGAGATCGATCGCGTCGTCCTGGGATCCGGTGCGGGGAAGCACCCGACCGGCGAGGAGGCCGCGCAGGGCTCCTCCGGCGCAGGACGCAGCGCGCAGACCGTCGGCGCGGCGGAGACCGCCCCGACCGAGACCACCACGACGGAGGACCCCGAATGAGCCGCACGCACTCTGCCCAGGACGCCTCCGCGGAGGCCCTGCTCGAGCAGTACTCCCAGCACCTGATGAACGTCTTCGGCCCGCCCCAGGCCGTGCTCGCCCGCGGTGAAGGTGCTGTCGTGTGGGACGCCGACGGCAACCGCCTGCTGGATCTGCTGGGCGGGATCGCCGTGAACGCGCTGGGCCACGCCCACCCCGCCTGGGTGCGCGCCCTCTCGGAGCAGGCGGCCGCCCTGGGCCACATCTCCAACTTCTTCACCTCGCCGCAGCAGATCGAGCTGGCCAAGAAGCTGCTCGAGCTGACCGGGGCGCCGGAGGGCTCGCGGGTCTTCTTCGCGAACTCCGGCTCGGAGGCCAATGAGGCCGCCTTCAAGCTGGCCCGCCGCCAGGGCCACGAGGTCCCCGGCCCGGACGGTCCCCGCACGCGGATCCTGGCCCTGGAGGATTCCTTCCACGGACGCACGGCCGGCTCGCTGGCCATGACCGCCAAGAAGGCCTACCGGGAGCCGTTCGAGCCGCTGCCGACCGGCGTGGAGTTCCTCGCCCCCACGCTCGAGGCGCTGGAGGCCGCCGTCGACAACACCGTCAGCGCCCTGATAGTGGAGCCCGTGCGCGGCGAGGCCGGCGTGCGACCGCTGCCCGAGGGATGGCTGCGCCGGGCTCGGCAGCTCACCCGCGAGCACGGGGCGCTGCTGATCGTCGACGAGGTCCAGACGGGCGTCGGGCGCACGGGGCAGTGGTTCGCCAGCTCGGCGGAGCTCTCGGGTGCCGATGCCCCGGATGCCATGACGCTGGCCAAGGGGCTGGGCGGAGGCTTCCCGATCGGGGCCATGATCACCTTCGGCGAGCACGCCTCCGGTCTGCTCGGCCCTGGCCAGCACGGTACGACCTTCGGCGGCAACCCGCTGGCCACCGCGGTCGGTCTGGCCACGCTCACGACGATCGAGGACGAGCAGATCCTGCAGAACGTCCGTTCGGTGGGTCAGCATCTGGCCGACGGACTGCGCGCGATCGACGGCGTCGCCGAGGTCCGCGCCCACGGGCTGCTGATCGGCATCGACCTCGAGCCGATCGATCGTTCGGCATCGCAGACCGCCGCTCTGGCCCCGGCCGTCGTGGCGGCGGCCCGCCGCGCGGGATTCATCGTCAATGCCCCGGGGCCGCTCACGCTGCGCCTGGCCCCGCCGCTGATCCTCAGCGCAGAGCAGGCCGACGAGCTGCTCGGGGCGCTGCCCTCCATCCTCGACGCGGCCCGCGAGGCCGTGCTCAGCGCTCCGGGCGCCTGAGCCTTCCGCCTCCGCCCGTCGGCCCCACCTTCCTTCCGAGAGGACGCCTCATGCCACGCCACTTCCTTCGCGACACGGATCTGAGCCCCGCCGAGCAGGCGGAGGTCCTGGACCTGGCCCTCGAGCTCAAGGCCGACCGGTGGCGCCATCGCGCGCTGGCGGGGCCGCAGACCGCGACCGTCATCTTCGACAAGACCTCCACCCGCACGCGCTACTCGTTCGCCACGGGCATCGCGGATCTCGGGGGATCGCCCCTGGTCGTGAATCCGGGGGAGGCGCAGCTGGGGGTCAAGGAGTCGGTCTCAGACACCGCCCGGGTCATCTCCCGGATGGTGGGGCTGATCGTGTGGCGGACGTACGACCAGGCCGGTCTCGAGGAGATGGCGCAGCACTCCCACGTCCCGGTGATCAACGCGCTGTCGGACGAGTACCACCCGTGCCAGATCCTGGCCGACCTGCTCACGATCCGCGAGCACTTCGGCGAGCTGGCCGGGCGCAGCTTCGCGTACCTGGGCGATGCCGCGAACAACATGGCCAACTCGTACCTGCTGGGGATGGCCACCGCCGGCATGCACGTGCGCGTCGCGGGCCCTGCCGGCTACCTGCCCGAGGAGTCGATCGTGGCCCGGGCGCGCGAGCTCGCCGAGCTCACGGGCGGCTCGATGCTCGTGACCGAGGATCCCGCCCACGCGCTCGCCGAGGCCGATGTGGTCTGCACCGACACCTGGGTCTCCATGGGCCAGGAGGACCAGAAGGACGCGCGCGCCGAGGTCTTCCGCCCGTACTCGATCGATACCGCGGCCATGGACCAGGCCGCCCCCGAGGCCGTGTTCATGCACTGCCTGCCGGCCTACCGCGGCAGCGAGGTCTCGGCCGAGGTCATCGACGGCCCGCGCTCGCTGGTCTTCCAGGAGGCCGAGAATCGGCTGCACGCCCAGAAGGCGCTGATGGTCTGGCTGCTGGCAGCCTCGGGGCAGTACAGCCTCGAGACGGGCGAGATCACCCTGCCGGAGCTGGGCTGATGAGCATCCCGGCCACCAAGATCGCCCGCCAGGCGCGCATCGTCGCCCTGGTCAGCTCGGGCTCCGTGCACTCGCAGACCGAGCTCGCCGAGCTGCTGGCCCGCGACGACCTGCAGGTCACGCAGGCCACGCTCTCGCGCGATCTCGTCGAGGTCGGGGCGGTGCGCGTGCGGGACTCGTCGGGCTCGCTGGTCTACGCCGTGCCGCCGGCCTCCGGCGAGGTCGCGGGACCGGACGGCTCCGCCGGACCCGACGCCCGCCTTGCCGGTGTGTGCCGCGAGCTGCTGGTCACCGCCGAGTCCTCCGGCAACCTCGTCATGCTCAAGACCCCGCCGGGGGCCGCGCAGTACTTCGCCTCGATCATCGATCAGGCCGCTGTCCAGCTCGTCCTGGGTACCATCGCCGGGGACGATTCGATCATGGTCGTCAGCCGCGACCCCTCCGGGGGCGCCGAGCTGGCGGAGTTCTTCCTGCGGCTGGCGGGAGGCGACTGACGCGCGCGAGCGCCCGGATCCGGATCGGACCTGCACCTCCTTTCGCACGGAGCCGGGCCGTCGGGCCCGCTCCTGCGTCCGGTGACGGACGCACCGAGCCAGAAGGCCCCCATACGTGACGAACCTCGCGACACTGCTCACCGACTCCGCCCGCCGAGCCCCCGAGTCCCCGGCCCTGCGCCTGGGGGAGCTGAGCCTCAGCTACGGGCAGCTCGACGCGCTGTCCGCGGCGTTCGCCCAGCGGCTGCACGAGGCAGGTGTGGGCGTGGGGGATCGTGTCGCCCTCGTGGCGCCCAACGCGCCGCAGATGCCGGTCGCGTACTACGCCATCCTGCGCCTGGGCGCCGTCGTCGTCCCGCTCAGCCCGCTGCTCAGCGCTCGCGAGCTGACCGCTCTGTTCCGCACGGCCGAGCTCAGCGCGGTCGTCGTCCACGACGCGGTGAGCGCACCTGCCGAGCAGGCCTGCGCCGAGCTCGAGCCGTCGGTCCCCCTGCTCCTGCTGGATCAGCAGACCCTCGCCGCGCCGTCGAGAGACCTCGAGGTCCGGGAGCCGGTCGAGCGCGCCGCCGACGACCTCGCGGTGCTGCTGTTCACCTCCGGGACTACCGGCGAGCCCAAGGGCGCCGCCCTGACGCACGACAACGTCACCTCGAACGCGTGGATGACCACCCGCATGTTCAGCTACGTGCCCGAGGACGTGATCCTGGGGGCGCTGCCGTTCTTCCACGTCTTCGGCCAGACGGTGTGCCTGAACGCCCCGGTGGCGGTCGGGGCCTGCATCAGCCTGGTCCCGTCGTTCCAGCCGCGCGCTGTGCTGCAGCAGCTGGGCGAGCACGGGGTGACCCGCGTGATCGGCGTGCCGTCCATGCACATGGCGCTGTGCCAGGTCCAGGCCCGACAGCCGCTCGAGCTGCCGAGCCTGGATTCGGCGCTCTCCGGCGGAGCGGCCCTGCCGGTCGAGGTCCTGCGCCGGTTCGAGCAGCTGTTCGGGATCACTCTCTACGAGGGCTACGGGCTCTCCGAGACCTCGCCCGTCGTCGCGTTCAACCAGCCCGTCGACCAGCGCGTCCCCGGCTCGATCGGCACCCCCGTGGAGGAGGCCCGCGTGGCGATCCTCGACGACGACGGCCGTGAGCTGCCGCGCGGCGAGATCGGGGAGCTGGCGGTGGCCGGTCGCTATGTCATGGCCGGGTACTGGAAGCAGCCCGAGCTCACCGCGGCGGCCTTCGCCGGCGAGTACTTCCGCACCGGGGACATGGCGCGTCAGGACGAGGACGACCGACTCTGGATCGTCGATCGCAAGAAGGACACGATCCTGCGCAACGGCTACAACGTGTACCCGCGCGAGATCGAGGAGCTGATCTATGAGCACCCCGGGGTCGAGGAGGCCGCGGTCGTCGGTCGCGGCGGGGCGACCACCGACCAGCAGGTCGTGGCCTGCCTGGTGCTGCGCGACGGGGCGCAGGAGGCCGAGGTGATCGAACAGCTGCGCGCCACCATGCGCCAGTCGCTGGCCAGCTACAAGCGCCCGCAGGCCTACAAGGTCGTCGACGCGCTGCCCAAGGGCTCGACCGGCAAGATCCTCAAGCGGGAGATCGACCCGAGCTGATCAGGGGCGGGCCGAAGCGCACGTTCCGCCGTGCTCAGGCGTGCTCGTCGAGCAGCGGGATCACGTTCTCGCGACCGAACTCCTGGGCCACGGCCCGAGCCGGCTGGAAGCCGGTGTCCTGCCCGGCCCCTGCCTCGAGGAGGCGTCGGGTGATGGACTCGTTGCCGCGGAACACGGCGCAGATCAGGGCGGTGAAGCCCATGTCGGAGACCCGCTCGGTGTCGGCGCCGGCCTCGAGCAGCATCGCGACCGTGTCCTCGTGCTCGTGATAGGCGGCCAGGTTCAGCAGGGTGTCGCCCTTGCCGTTGGTGAGGTTCACCGGCACCCCCGCCTCCAGGGCCTGCCGCAGCTGATCGGTGCTGCCCTCGCGGGCCAGGTCGAACATCTGGTTCAGCAGGGCGAGCTCCTCCTCGCTGAGCTGCGGCGCGCCCTGCCCCGTCTGAGGTGAGGCTCCCGCCGGGGACTGGCCTTCGGCGTCGGGGGAGGATGGGCTCGTGCTGTGCTCGGACATGGTGCTCCTTGGCGGGGTCGGGGCGCCGACTGCGAGATGATGGCGGTCAGAGGCCGCCCGCGGTCGTGCTCGGGGATCGACCACCCAGTATC
Organism: Kocuria sp. CPCC 205260; assembly: GCF_040981045.1. Lineage (NCBI taxonomy): Bacteria > Bacillati > Actinomycetota > Actinomycetes > Micrococcales > Micrococcaceae > Kocuria > Kocuria sp. CPCC 205260. The sequence goes on along the minus strand of NZ_JAVKPT010000007.1, from coordinate 8,551 downwards.
CCGCCTGCCGACGCACCCCGGCAATGCATAAATACAACACGCTGTGTATAGTCATGCACAGAAGACCTGAAGCATCGAACCTCTCAAGGAGACACTCATGACCGAGCGCGTCGTACTCGCCTACTCGGGCGGCCTGGACACCTCCGTCGCCATCGGCTGGATCGGCGAGGCCACCGGGGCCGAGGTCGTGGCCGTGGCCGTGGACGTCGGACAGGGCGGCGAGGACCTCGAGGCCATCCGCCAGCGCGCGCTGGACTGCGGCGCCGTGGAGGCCGTGGTCGCCGATGCCCGCGACGAGTTCGCCGAGCAGTACTGCATGCCGGCGCTGAAGGCCAACGGCCTGTACATGGACTCCTACCCGCTGGTCTCGGCCGTCTCGCGCCCCGTGATCGTCAAGCACCTGGTGGATGCGGCCAAGCAGTTCGGCGCCACCACCGTCGCCCACGGCTGCACCGGCAAGGGCAACGACCAGGTCCGCTTCGAGGTCGGCATCCAGACCCTGGGCCCGGACCTCAAGTGCATCGCCCCGGTGCGCGACCTGGCGCTGACCCGCGAGAAGGCCATCGACTACGCCGAGCGCAATGACCTGCCGATCGTGACGACCAAGAAGAACCCCTTCTCGATCGACCAGAACGTGTGGGGCCGCGCCATCGAGACCGGCTTCCTCGAGGACATCTGGAACGGCCCCACCAAGGACGTCTACGACTACACCGACGATCCCGCCTTCCCGCCGGCGCCCGATGAGGTCATCATCGGCTTCGAGCAGGGCATCCCCGTCTCGATCGACGGCCGCCCGGTGACCCCGCTCGAGGCCATCCAGGAGATGAACCGCCGCGCCGGCGCCCAGGGTGTGGGCCGCATCGACATCGTCGAGGACCGCCTGGTGGGCATCAAGTCCCGCGAGATCTACGAGGCCCCCGGCGCCATGGCCCTGATCGCCGCGCACCGGGAGCTCGAGAACGTCACCGTCGAGCGCGAGCAGGCCCGGTTCAAGAAGACCGTCGGCCAGCGCTGGACCGAGCTGGTCTACGACGGCCAGTGGTTCTCCCCGCTGAAGAAGTCCCTGGACTCCTTCATCGACGACACCCAGCGCTACGTCAACGGCGACATCCGCATGACCCTGCACGCCGGCAAGGCCACCGTCACCGGCCGTCGCTCGGAGACCGCGCTGTACGACTTCAACCTGGCGACCTACGACGAGGGCGACTCCTTCGACCAGTCCCAGGCCCGCGGCTTCATCGAGCTGTTCGGCATGTCCTCGAAGGTCGCCTCCGCTCGCGACCAGCGCCTGGCTGCCGAGGGCAAGTGAGGCTTCTGCTCTGAGCATCCTGGCTCGTCACGGAGGGCGCGGCGGCCCCTCCTCCCTTGACTGCTTCGCTTGACGTCTGCGGGAGGAGGGGCGGCCGCGCCTTCTCCCGTCCGCGACGTGGTCGGCCGGCGTCCGTCGTTCGCGGACCCGGACGCGACTCCCTCCCGACGACCTCGCGAGGAGCCCCGTGTGCCGACCTTCACCGGATGATGCCCTGCACACGCGGCCCCTCGGGAGGCTGCGACGGCCTGCTTCGGTGACGTGAGGCTGCGAGGCGTCGGCGCGGGGGATGGGCGGTGGGCCCCTTCCGCAGACATCAAGCGAAGCAGTCAAGGAAGGGGCCCACCGGCCATCCCGTACCAAGTGAACGACGAACCCACACACCTCCAGCCCTAAGCTGGGACCAGTAGACGGAAGCGATCGAGGAGCAGCACCAGTGGCAGAGCACGTCAAGCACGGGACCAACGAGGGCGCGCTGTGGGGAGGCCGCTTCGCCGGCGGACCGGATCAGGCCCTGGCGGCGCTGTCCAAGTCGACGCAGTTCGACTGGCGCCTGGCTCCGTACGACATCGCCGGCTCCCGCGCCCACGCCCGCGTGCTGCACGCCGTGGACCTGCTCACCGACGACGAGCTCGCGGGCATGATCGAGGCGCTCGATCAGCTCGAGGCAGACGTCCGCTCCGGGGCCTATCGGCCTGCCGAGTCGGACGAGGACGTGCACGGCTCCCTGGAGCGCGGGCTGATCGAGCGCGCCGGCCCGGAGCTGGGCGGCAAGCTGCGCGCGGGCCGCTCGCGCAATGACCAGATCGCCACCGAGGGCCGCATGTACCTGCGCGACCACGCCTCGATCATTGCCAAGGAGCTGCTGGACGTCGTCCGCGCGCTGGTCCAGCAGGCTGAGGCGCACCCGTTCGCACCCATGCCGGGGCGCACGCACCTGCAGCACGCCCAGCCGATCCTGCTCTCGCATCACCTGCTGGCCCACGCCTGGGCCATGGTCCGCGACGTCGAGCGCTTCGCGGACTGGGACCGCCGCGCGGCCGTCTCCCCGTACGGCTCCGGCGCTCTCGCCGGGTCCACGCTCGGGCTGGACCCGAACGCCGTGGCCCAGGAGCTCGGCTTCGACTCCGCGGTCCACAACTCGATCGACGGCACCGCCTCGCGCGACGTCTACGCCGAGTTCGCCTGGATCTGCGCCATGCTCTCGGTCGACGTCTCCCGCATCTCGGAGGAGATCACCACCTGGGCCACCAAGGAGTTCTCCTTCGTGACCCTGCACGACTCGTTCTCCACGGGCTCGTCGATCATGCCGCAGAAGAAGAACCCGGACGTGGCGGAGCTCGCCCGCGGCAAGGCGGGGCGCCTGATCGGCGACCTCACGGGTCTGCTGGCCACGCTCAAGGCCCTGCCGCTGGCCTACAACCGCGATCTGCAGGAGGACAAGGAGCCGGTCTTCGACGCCATCGATCAGCTCGAGGTCCTGCTGCCGGCCGTCTCCGGCATGGTCGCCACGTTGAGCTTCCACACCGAGCGCATGGCCGAGCTGGCACCGCGCGGATTCGCGCTGGCCACGGACATCGCCGAGTGGCTGGTCCGCCAGGGCGTGCCCTTCCGCGACGCCCACGAGATCTCCGGCGACGCCGTGCGGGTCTGCGAGCAGCGCGACATCGAGCTGTGGGACCTCACCGACGAGGACTTCGCCGCCATCGACGAGCGCCTCACCCCGCAGGTGCGCGAGGTCCTGACGCTGGAGGGCTCCCTGCGCTCGCGGTCCTCGCAGGGCGGCACCGGTCCCGACGCCGTCGCCGCTCAGCTGGCGGCGCTGAAGGAGCGCCTGGCGGCTCTGGAGGCCTTCGAGAACCGCGCACCCGTCGTCCAGGCCTGAGCGGACGGATGCACGAGAGCGCAACAGCTGATCTGGACCCTCAGCTGCTCGAGCTGCTGCAGCGCCCGGCCCCGGAGGCCGCGCCGCTGCTGCTGGGGTGCCTGCTCACCACCATCACCCCGCAGGGCCGCGTGACCGTGCGCCTCACAGAGGTCGAGGCCTACGGCGGGCCCGCGGACACGGATCTGCCGGACCCCGGAGCGCACACCTACAACGGGCGCACCGCGCGCAATGCGTCCATGTTCGGCCCGGCCGGTCACGCCTACGTGTACTTCACCTACGGGCTGCATCATGCGCTGAACCTGGTGTGCCGCCCGCAGGGCATCCCCGGCGGCTGCCTGCTGCGCTCCGGCGAGGTCGTCGAGGGCCAGGACCTGGCCGTGGCCCGTCGCAGCGCCCGGCGGGCCTCGGAGCCCGCGGCGGTCTCCCTGGCCCGTGGCCCGGGCAACCTCGCCCAGGCCCTGGGGCTCGGCCTGCAGGACGACGGCGCGCCCCTGCGCGGCCGCGCGCACGACGACGGCGGCCGGCACCTGGTGCTCGCACCGGGGAGCCCTCCGCAGACGATCGTGACGACCCCGCGCACAGGGGTCTCGGGGGAGGGCGGCACGGAGCGGTTCCCATGGCGCTTCGCCGCCCAGGGCGACCCCACGGTCTCCCCGTACCGTCGTGCGACGCCCAAGAAGCGGCGCACCCGCGGCGGTGGCACTAACATGGCCGGGTGACTCAGCCCAGCCCTGCTCCCGTGCCCGCCCCGCGACCCGAATCGGTCGAGGAGATGATCGACCGGCTGTGCGCAAAGATCCCGGACTACCCCGAGCCCGGGGTCCTCTTCCGGGATCTGACGCCGCTGTTCGCCGACGGGGCCGCCTTCGCCCGCGCCGTGGACGCCCTGGGTGAGGCCTTCCGGGGGCAGTTCGAGTACGTGGCGGGCATCGAGGCGCGCGGCTTCCTGCTGGCCGGTGCGGTCTCGCGCGCCACGGGCGCCGGCGTGATCCCCATCCGCAAGGAGGGCAAGCTGCCCCGGGAGACCTACCGGGAGAGCTACCAGCTCGAGTACGGCTCGGCCGTGCTGGAGATCCACACCGACGACGTCGCCCGCGGCTCCCGCGTGCTCGTGGTCGACGACATCCTGGCCACCGGCGGCACGCTCGAGGCGAGTGCCAAGCTGCTGCACCGCGCGGGGCTGCACATCGCGGGCTTCGGGCTGCTGATGGAGCTGACCGATCAGCGCGGCCGCGGCAAGCTGGGCGGGCACCGCACCCGGGCCCTGTATCGCGTCTGAGAGCCGGGAGGTCCCGCCGCGATCCGCTGAGGGCGGACGACATGAAGCGCTGCGGGCAACCTCCTGTTCATGCCCGGGGGATTAGCATGACTGGTTCCCCGATCGCGGCTGATCGGGGAGGCGGACGTTTCAAGGAGCACGAGCACATGACGGATGTCGCCAGGAGCAGCGGTGCTGAGACCAGCCTGCCCGACGACCGCGGGCAGGGCCACGGCAGCAGCGCACTGGACGAGCAGCTGGAGATCGAGCAGCGCTACGTCACGGGGCTCTACGACCGCCTGGACGAGCTGCGACGCGAGAAGGCCGATGATCTGGCGCGCGTGCGCCGCACGGACATGGGCACGGGACATCAGTCCCGCTCGGAGCGCGATGCCTTCGCCACCCACTACGAGGACCGGCTCGCCCAGCTCGAGGCCGTCGACAAGCGGCTGGCCTTCGGACGCCTGGACACCACCGAGACCGGAGAGGCCTCCACGCGCTACATCGGGCGCATCGGCCTGGCCACGGAGGACCACCGACGCCTCCTGGTGGACTGGCGCGCCCGCGAGGCCGCTGCGTTCTACCAGGCCACGGGCCGCAGCCCCATGGGTGTGCGCCGCCGTCGCCACCTGATCCTCGACGGACGCCATGTCTCGGGGATCGAGGACGACGTCCTGGACCCCGAGCTGCTCGACGATGAGTCCGTCCTGCAGGGGGAAGGCGCTCTGCTGGCGGCGCTGAACTCCAAGCGCACGGGTCGCATGACGGACATCGTCGCCACGATCCAGGCCGAGCAGGACCGGATCATCCGCGCCCCTCTGCAGGGCGTGCGCGTGGTCCAGGGCGGTCCGGGCACAGGCAAGACCGCGGTCGCCCTGCACCGCGCGGCGTTCCTGCTCTACGAGCACCGGGAGCGGCTGCGCAAGTCAGGGGTGCTGCTCGTCGGGCCGTCGTCGTCGTTCCTGTGGTACATCGACCGCGTGCTGCCCTCTCTGGGCGAGACGGGCGTGGTGATGTCGTCGCTGGCCGATCTGTTCCCCGGGATCCACGGCGCGCCGGAGCGCGACCGCGAGGTCGCCGGTCTCAAGGCTGGCCTGGAGATGGTCGACGTCATCAAGCAGGCGGTCAAGGACCGGCAGAAGCTGCCCGAGCGCGACCTCGTGCTCACCGTGGACTCGCACCGCGTGGTGCTGACCCGGCAGCTCGCCCGACGGGCCCGGGAGAAGGCCAGGGGCACGGGCAAGCCGCACAACGAGGCCCGCGCGACCTTCGTGAAGATCATCCTGCGCGAGCTCGCCGAGAAGCTGGGGGAGGAGCTCGACGCCTCCTCCGGCAACGCGATCGATCGCTCCTACCTGGTGGAGGACCTGCGCCAGGCCCCCGAGGTGCGCCGGGCCGTGAACCTGCTGTGGCTGCCGCTGTCAGCCGAGACGCTGGTGCGCCAGCTCTTCGCCAAGCGGCGCTACCTCGACTCGGCCTTCCGCCACCTGAGCCCCGCCCAGCGGGACCAGCTCGAGCGCCCGGCCGCCGCTGCGCTGACCGTCTCGGACGTCCCGCTGCTGGACGAGGCCGCGGAGCGCCTGGGCACCCTCGAGGACGCCGGCGTGCGGATCCGCACCGGTGAGGCGGAGCGCGCCAAGGCCACCGAGATGGCCGAGCGGGCGCTCTACAACATGAGCCAGGCCCTCGAGGACGTCGGGGTCGACGGCGTGGTGAGCGCCAGCGACCTCACGGAGTTCAACGAGGAGCAGGAGCACCGGATGACCGCGGCCGAGGCCGCGACCTCCGATCGGACTTGGGCCTACGGGCACGTCGTGGTGGATGAGGCGCAGGAGCTGACGCCCATGCAGTGGCGGGTGCTCATGCGCCGATGCCCCATGAAGTCGTTCACGGTGGTCGGCGATATCGCCCAGGCCGGCTCGGCCTCGGCCGCCGCCTCCTGGGGCGAGGCCCTGGCGCCCTTCGTGGGGGAGCGTTTCAGCCTGGAGGAGCTCACGGTCAACTACCGCACGCCTGAGGCGGTGGCCTCGGTCGCCGCGGCCGTCGCCCGCGCCGCCGGTCAGGACGTGGCCGCTCCGCGGGCGGTGCGAGAGGGGGAGCCCCCGATCATTGCTGAGCTGCCCGCTCAGGCCGACGACGCCGCGATCATGCGCGCGATCGACGACCAGCTCGAGGAGGAGCTCGAGGTCGTCCAGGGCGGCCTCGTGGCCGTCATCGCCCCCGAGGACCGCGTCCGCGAGATCGGCCGGCATCTCGCCGAGCGCCTGCCCGGCAGGGTGGGCGCCGGTGTGCGCCGGCTCGAGCACCAGGTCGTCGTGCTGTCCACGTGGGATGCCAAGGGCCTGGAGTTCGACTCCGTGGTCCTCGTGCAGCCGCAGGAGATCATCGACGAGTACGACGGCGTCGGTTCCCTGTATGTGGCCATGACCAGACCCACCCAGAGGCTGCGCACCGTCTCGGCCGGCCCGCTGCCAGCCGGCTACGACGGCGTCCGCGCCTGAAACACCTTCCGCTTCCGCAACCCGAGAGGTACCCCGACGTGACCCCGACACCCACCACCGCGATCGATCTGGCCGCCCAGCACAACGACCCCGACTTCCCGGGCATCTGGGAGGAGCTGAACTGGCGCGGGCTCGTGCACGTGTCGACGGACCAGGCGGCCCTGCAGGAGCTGCTCGACGGGGAGCCGATCACGTTCTACTGCGGCTTCGATCCCACGGCGGCCTCGCTGCACCTGGGGCACCTGGTGCAGCTGCTGACCATGCGCCGGCTGCAGCTGGCTGGGCACCGTCCGCTGGGGCTCGTCGGCGGCTCGACCGGACTGATCGGCGATCCCCGCCAGACCTCGGAGCGGGTGCTGAACACCCGCGAGGTCGTGGAGCAGTGGGTCGGGCAGCTGCGCCAGCAGATCGAGCGCTTCCTGTCCTTCGACGGCGACAGCGCCGCTCGCATGGTCAACAACATGGACTGGACCGGCGGGATGTCGGCGATCGACTTCCTGCGCGACATCGGCAAGCACTTCCGCGTGGGCACCATGATCAAGAAGGAGATCGTGGCCAAGCGGCTGAACTCGGAGGAGGGCATCTCCTACACCGAGTTCAGCTACCAGATCCTGCAGGGCATGGACTTCCTGAACCTGCACCGCGAGTACGGCTGCATGCTGCAGACCGGCGGCTCGGATCAGTGGGGCAACCTGACCTCGGGCACGGAGCTGGTGCGCAAGGTCGAGGGGACCGCGGTCCAGGCCATCGGCACGCCGCTGATCACCAACTCGGACGGCACCAAGTTCGGCAAGTCCGAGGGCAACGCCATCTGGCTGGACCCCGAGCTGACCTCGCCGTACGCCTTCTACCAGTTCTGGCTCAACACCGCCGACGCCGATGTGGTCGACCGCCTCAAGGTCTTCACCTTCCGCACCAGCCAGGAGATCGCCGAGTTCGAGCGCAAGGTCGCCGAGGAGCCCTTCCGCCGAGAGGCGCAGAAGCAGCTCGCGTGGGATGTCACCGTGCTGGTGCACGGGGCCCAGGCCACCGAGCAGGCGATCGCGGCCTCCGAGGCCGTGTTCGGCAAGGGGGACCTCGGCGCTCTGGACGAGCAGACCCTGGCCGCGGTGATCGGGGAGCTCCCCTCGGCGACCGTGGGTGCTGAGGATCGAGCGCTGATCGACCTGCTCGTGGCCACGGGGCTGTCGACCACCCGCTCCGAGGCGCGACGCACCCTCCAGGAGGGCGGCGTCTCCGTGAACAACCAGAAGGTGCAGGGCATCGAGGCTCAGCTAGAGGACGAGCAGCTGCTGCACGGCCGGTACGCCCTGCTCAAGCGCGGCAAGAAGAACATGGCGGGAGTCGTGCTGGGGGAGTGACCCGAAAGGCACCTTCATGCGGGTGCGCGCCTGGCTCGGCCCCCGAGGCCCGCGGCTGTCAGCCGCGGGGCTCGGGGGCCTCGTCGTGGTCCTCGGCCGGCGGATGAGGGCTTCCTGTGGGGTGCAGCACAAACGGCCCAGATGGTTTGCGGGGGGCGCAGGGGGTGTGTAATGTTCTTCTCTGTCGCCGCGAGCGGCCCGCCGGTTCGAACCGGTGCGGCGCAGCGGCAGGAT
>NZ_JAVKPT010000069.1:0-575 GCF_040981045.1 Kocuria sp. CPCC 205260 | reverse complement strand
AACACTTCGCTATACTTTCGGGTTTAGCAAAGTAAAAATGATATTTTACAATGGAGAGTTTGATCCTGGCTCAGGATGAACGCTAGCTACAGGCTTAACACATGCAAGTCGAGGGGAAACGACATCGAAAGCTTGCTTTTGATGGGCGTCGACCGGCGCACGGGTGAGTAACGCGTATCCAACCTGCCCACCACTTGGGGATAACCTTGCGAAAGTAAGACTAATACCCAATGACGTCTCTAGAAGACATCTGAAAGAGATTAAAGATTTATCGGTGATGGATGGGGATGCGTCTGATTAGCTTGTTGGCGGGGTAACGGCCCACCAAGGCGACGATCAGTAGGGGTTCTGAGAGGAAGGTCCCCCACATTGGAACTGAGACACGGTCCAAACTCCTACGGGAGGCAGCAGTGAGGAATATTGGTCAATGGGCGAGAGCCTGAACCAGCCAAGTAGCGTGAAGGATGAAGGTCCTACGGATTGTAAACTTCTTTTATACGGGAATAAAGTTTCCTACGTGTAGGATTTTGTATGTACCGTATGAATAAGCATCGGCTAACTCCGTGCCAGCAGCC
>NZ_JAVKPT010000068.1:0-576 GCF_040981045.1 Kocuria sp. CPCC 205260 | reverse complement strand
ACGAGGCAGAGCCGTTCGTGGACCAGCGCCGAGACCGCCGATGGGGACGTTCCCGGGAACACCGGGCTCGCGAGTTGTGACATGACCGGTTCCTTCCCGCGCCCCACCACGCGGGCGCCACGCGACCAGGCTAGGGAACGGCGATCCTGTGCTCGGGCGGCCCCGGAAGCATGTGTATCCACGCCCTGCGCGGCCATCCCGAGGACCGCGGTGCAGGACGTTCACCGCGGCGAGGGGCGCCCCGGCGCGTGAAAGAATGAGGGCCATGTCGAACACCGCGCAGACCCTCCCCTCCGGACGTGTGGCCCTGAGCCAGCAGTCACCCGCCATCGCGCTGGGACCGCTGGACGGCCGTTACCGCCCCCAGACCGCCGTGCTGGTGGACTACCTCTCGGAAGCTGCGCTGAACCGCGAACGGGTGCACGTGGAGGTCGAGTGGTTCATCCACCTGTGCGAGCAGCGAGCGCTCACAGGTCTGGAACACCTCTCGGATGAGCAAAAGAGCGGTCTGCGCGCAATCGTCGCGGACTTCGACGCCGCGTCGGTCGCGGAACTGGCTGAGATCGAGGCCGTCAC
>NZ_JAVKPT010000067.1:0-584 GCF_040981045.1 Kocuria sp. CPCC 205260 | reverse complement strand
AAAGATATCTCCGAACCAGGTAAAGGCCATGCTGCATGGTAGCGTACAGGGAGAGACAGAAGAAACCATGGAACCGCCTGTTCTCCCGGCACAACAGGAGAATATAGAAAGAGAAGCTGTGGATATGCTTGAAGGCATCACGGCGCTCATGACAGGATACAATGAAGTGCATGATATAATACCAACCATTTAAGTTTATAATATATGAAATCAGAAAAAGAAACCATTTATGACTATGCTGCAGAACTGAAGCTTCTGGCCTTTAAAGAGGAACTGGAATGCACCCTTTCATTGGCAGCTGAAGAAAACTGGAACCATCTGCAGTTCTTGACGGAATTGCTTGGAAAGGAAAGCGCCAGGAGAAGGGAGTGTAGAAGAAGATCAAGGATAAGATCTGCGGGATTTCCACAAATGAAGTATCTGCATGAGCTTGTTATGGAAGACATGCCCAAAGAGGCACAGGTAATATTACCTGAATTGGAGACACTGGACTTCATCAGACAGGGAAGAAACCTGGTCCTGTATGGAAATCCGGGAACGGGAAAGACGCATATTGCTACGGCTTTAGGAATAAAGGCCTGCCA
>NZ_JAVKPT010000066.1:0-589 GCF_040981045.1 Kocuria sp. CPCC 205260 | reverse complement strand
CTCACGCTTCAGATTAACGATGCCGATAGAGTCGATACACTTGTTCATACCGATGGCATTCTTCCAGTAGTTGGAAGAGCTGGCGTATTTGCTGTCGTACTTGATGCGGACAGCCTCGTCGGCACGCATGTGCTTCTGCATCACCTCCTGCTTTACGCCACGAACCTGGGCACGAGGTGCATTCTCAGCATCGCGCATGGTCTGGATTCCGTAGCTTGAAAGATAGCGCTCTGTGCTGCCTGGGTAACCCATGGTCATCGCATAGTCGCCATCCTTGTAACCCTGGAGAGAAACCTGAGCCCAACGCTTAGGATGATAAGGCACATTGTCCTTGCTGTAGGCAGCAGGACCATTGGTCTTAGGGTCAGCATAGATGCGGAATACAGAGAAGTCGCAGGTCTGGCGAGGCCACATCCAGTTGTCTGTATCGCCACCAAACTTACCCATTGACTTTGGTACGGTGAAAACCAGACGCAGGTCGGTGAAGTCGCGGTAAGTAGTAGCGTACCATTTGTTGCCCTCGTAGAAAGGCTGAACGGTGATATGGAGGGTAGAATCGTTCTTCTTCGCCTCTTGGGTCATCTCGTTC
>NZ_JAVKPT010000065.1:0-593 GCF_040981045.1 Kocuria sp. CPCC 205260 | reverse complement strand
TGCGAGCACGAGTGCTGCGGCGGCTACGACGCGGGGCATGTCCAGGCCGGCGTTCTCCCCCAGGGGCACCACTACGGCGTTGCTGTGGGCTGCCAGCACCCCGTGGCTGACCAGCCACGCGAGCACCGGGGCTGACTTGGCGGCGATCCAGGCCGCTCCCCCGGCCAGGACTGCTGGCACCAGGAAGCCCATGACGTTGATCAGCGCTAGTTCTTCGTTCTCGTTGTTCGCCAGGTTGCTCATGGGGGTGCTCCTCAGGCTGCTTCTTCTAGGTCGTCGTCATCGGCGTAGCGGGCTTGTACCTCGGCCCCGGGGCTGAGCTCGGTGCTCAGCTCCTGACCCTGGTCGTCGTAGCCGACGATGAGGCAGTCGTGGCCCTCGTGGTGGATCTCGGAGACCATGATCTCCACCCCCAGCTGCTCCAGCTGCACGTACTGCCCCTCCTGGAGCTGTTCGACCGTGGTGGTGAACGTGGGCTGGTGCGTCGCTGGTGCGACGGCGGGGCCGGGCCTGGGCGGGGCCATGCGCGGCTCGTAGACCGGGCGGGGTTTGGCATCGGCGGAGTGGAACGTGCGGACGATCGCCGCGGCCAC
>NZ_JAVKPT010000064.1:0-595 GCF_040981045.1 Kocuria sp. CPCC 205260 | reverse complement strand
CTGACGGGCACACCAAGCTGCTCAAAGGCTTCAAGAGCAAGCAGGGCAAGAACTTCGATGCCATAGTCGCCTTTGACGGGGATTATAACACGACGTTCGTGTTCCCGGAAAAGAAATGCAAGTCTTCCTATCCGAAAAAAAGGAAATAATCACTAACTTTTGATAAGTTAGGCTGCATCTCAACAATAGAAACAAACAAGTTTTTTTCGTATTGTCTTCGATTTGCACTAACTTTGCCACTTGTTCAGAGTAATGAATTGTTCTTCGATACCGGATTACACTCATACTTTGGATTTAGTGGTGGCACTCGGAGGGATACCGAGTGCCTTTTTCTTCCTTTTTCCAACCGATTATCCCGTTAATTATCAATCCGCTAAATCCAAAGTAATGAACAACAAGAAGAAAAACGAGGGTCAGACCGACTTTTCCTATTACGGTCTGTACCTGCTGGACTATCTCCGCACGAACAAGTTTGAACAGGCTGACGACACCGCTTTCATACGGGAACGGGCCGACCGTGCCGCCGAAACGTATGAGAGGGCACGGCTTGAAGGCTATCCCGCCGATGGTGCGCAGGAACTGGCGATGGACACGC
>NZ_JAVKPT010000063.1:0-595 GCF_040981045.1 Kocuria sp. CPCC 205260 | reverse complement strand
CCCGGACGTCGCCGATCCCGGGGCGCAGGCCACCAAGGAGGCCGCCGAGGGCGTCACGGGCCTGAAGATCCAGGCGTACGCGCTGATCGACATGGACGGCTTCGCGTCCCTCGTGGACGCGCTCGGCGGGATCGACATCAACGTGGGTGGCCGCGTACCGATCGGCGGCGGGACCAACCTGGACACGGGACTGAAGAACCCCATCCTGGGGTGGATCGAGCCCGGGACCCAGCACATGGACGGCTTCCACGCCCTGTGGTACGCCCGCTCCCGCGAGGGCGCCACGGACTACGACCGCCAGGCCCGGCAGCGCTGCGTCCAGGCCGCGATGCTCGCGCAGCTGAACCCGGTCGCGGTGGCCACCAAGTTCGACGAGCTCGCGAGCTCTGGCCAGCAGATCCTCGAGACGGACATCCCGCAGTCCTCGATCGGCTCCATGGTCACCGTGGCCACGAAGGCCAAGGACCACGAGCTGCAGGCGTACGCGGCGGGTCCTCCCTACTACGACCAGTCCTTCCCCACCTATCCGGACTACGCGCAATTCCAGTCCGACGTCTCCCGGGTCCTGGCGAACGCGAACGGCGACGACGCCCAG
>NZ_JAVKPT010000062.1:0-595 GCF_040981045.1 Kocuria sp. CPCC 205260 | reverse complement strand
GACTGGACGGACGTGCTGGCCGCCGCCGTCGGCGCCGCCTGGCGCTCCGGGCGCGGGGCGGTCGCGGTGGTCCCGGACCAGAAGGCGCTGGCCCGCCTCGAGCGCTCGGTCGTCGACGAGATCGGCGCGGAGCACGTGGTGCGCCTGCACGCGGAGGACGGGCCCACCCCCCGCTACCGGGCGTTCCTCGCCGCGGCGACCGGTCAGGTGCGCGTGGTGCTCGGCACCCGCTCCGCCGCCTACGCGCCCGTGGACGCCCTCGGCCTCGTGGCCTGCTTCGACGACGGCGACGAGAACCTCGTGGAGCAGCGCGCCCCGTACCAGCACGTGCGCGACGTGCTGCTGCTGCGCGCCGGGCGCAGCGGGTGCGCGGCCCTGTTCGCGGGCCACGCCGTCAGCCCCGAGGCCCAGCGGCTGGTGGCCTCCGGGTGGGCCCGCCGGATCGCCCCCGAGCGCGGCGTGCTGCGGGCGCACGCGCCCCGGATCGTCTCCACCGCCGACTCCTTCCACGCCGCCCGGGACCCCCTGGCCTCCCGCGCCCGGCTGCCCGAGACCGCCTACCGTACGGCCCGGGAGGGCCTCGAGCGGGGCCCCG
>NZ_JAVKPT010000061.1:0-600 GCF_040981045.1 Kocuria sp. CPCC 205260 | reverse complement strand
CCACCTGATGGGTCTGGTTTGGAGTCGGCCCGGAATCTCGAAGGCGACGGACCAGGCAGAGATTTGCTGTACCTGCAGACGCATGGGCCCTAGACGCCAATACTGAAACCCCAGGGCGGCCAAGCACCCAACCATCGACACCAGCCCCACCGCGGTGACTGACCACCAAAAGTAGTCGGTGGCGTAGGCAGAGTCGCGCACTGCCCGCAGTGGGTTGAAGCCGGTCCATCTCTGCAACCCGACCAGCACGGCACCCACCACCGCAGCTCCGGCCACAGAACAGGCTAAGGAGAAGAGCCCCACCCGGCCGATCTCACGGAAGGCGGACTCCTTGGCCCCAGCGCGACGCCGCGCTTCCAGCAGGTCAGCCAATAGGCCGGGGGCGATGAAGAACAGGAAACCGAACAGGGTCGCCAGACTCGAAGGCGTCACGCTTGCCGACTCAGAAGAAGCGCGGCGGGACTTCGCCCTGGCCCACCCGATCCTGACCGTTGTCCGTCTGAACGAACTGGACCTGCTCAGTGTTCATCACCACGGTTCCTCGGCTCTCGCTCAAGCAGTCGATCTTGTCCTCGGTGATCCTGCGCGGGGTCTCAGCCA
>NZ_JAVKPT010000060.1:0-601 GCF_040981045.1 Kocuria sp. CPCC 205260 | reverse complement strand
CCGGGCCGAGGGGCAGGTACTTCTGCGCCCGGTCGTGGTGCGGATGGCTCGGCAGCCCCGCCCAGTTGACGTAGGAGACGCGCGGGTCCTCCTCCAGCCAGCGTGCGACGACGTGCGCGTTGGCCAGGTGCGCGTCCATGCGCTGCGGCAGCGTCTCGACGCCCTGGAGCAGGTTCCACGCGGACTGGGGCGCCAGAGCGGGGCCGATGTCCCGCAGCTGCTCGGTGCGCAGCCGGGTCAGGAACCCGTACTCCCCGAAGTTCCCCCACCAGGTGACGTCGTTGTACGTCGGCACCGGCTCGGTCATGGACGGGAAGTTGCCGTTCGCCCAGTCGAAGCGGCCGGACTCGACGACGACGCCGCCCAGCGTGGTGCCGTGGCCGCCCAGGAACTTGGTCGCCGAGTGGATGACGATGTCCGCCCCGTGCTCGAACGGGCGGATCAGGTAGGGCGGGGTCATCGTCGAGTCGACGACGAGCGGGACGCCGGCCTCGTGCGCGACCGCGGCGAGGCCCTCCAGGTCGGCGATCTCCCCGGACGGGTTGGCCACGACCTCCGTGTAGACGGCCTTCGTCCCCGGGCGCACGGCGGCCCGGTAGTC
>NZ_JAVKPT010000006.1:0-161509 GCF_040981045.1 Kocuria sp. CPCC 205260 | reverse complement strand
GACGGGGACACATCCTTATAGGGGGAGACCTTGGGCGGAGTGTAGGCGGGCGAGCCGGCCATGCGGTAGGCGACCGCGGCCATGGCGTCGCGGTTGATGTTCTGGGTCGGGCGGAAGGTGCCGTCGGACCAGCCGGTGAGCAGGCCCTTCGACTTGGCCCAGCTGATCTCGGAGGCGAAAGAATGGTCGCCCGGCACATCGGCGAAGGGCCCGGCAGGGACGGTCTTGCGGGTCGCCTGGGGCTTCACGGCGGAGCTGGTGGTGGGCTTGGCCGTCGTGGATGAGGTGACCGACGAGCGGGCGTCGGAGGGGCCGTAGCCCGAGGCATAGCCGTAGCCGTCGACGACCGAGACGATCCGCCAGGGCTGCCCGGTGCGAGCAAGATTCCCGTCGGCGATCGTGACGCCGATGCCGATCACGTCGATCTTGGGGGAGAGCAGCACCTTGTTGTGATCAGGGGAGTTCTTCCACCAGGTGACAAGGGCCTTGGGGTTGATCGAGTACTCGAGGGCCGTGATCTCATTCATGGCGTCCACGCCGGCGCCGCGTCGGGGATCGGAGACGAAGTTCAGGGAGTGGCTGACGTACTCGGCACGCACCACTCGATCGGACTCGTCCTGGGCGATGCCGGTGATCGTGGAGGAGTAGCGCACGGGCTTGAGGCCGCGAGCCGTCCGGTAGGCATTGATCTCGCTGAGGATCTGCTGCCGGTAGCCGTCCTTCTGGGACGAGGCCACGCTGACGATGTCCTGGGAGGCGGCCTGGGCGGGTGCGGGCCCGAGCATCACTGGCAGGGCCGTGAGGGCCGCGGCGGCCAGCGCTGCGCCGGCGAGTCGATGGCGAACGGAACGGGTCATGGGTCACTTCCCTTGCTGGCACGGACGATGTGCCGTCTGAGCGGTTGCATCTGGTTCCGGACGCGGGAGCGCGTCCGGGTGGTGCTGCGTCCGTGACGGGGAAGAAGCCTCGGGGCAGAGCGTCGGGGCTCGCAGTCGCGCGGGTGACGGCTGCGAGCCGGGCGGGAGCGGCTGCGGCAGGGGGTCCTGCCGCAGCCGCGATGGTCAGCGGGTCCTGACGGCGCCCGAGCGCCGGGCGGGCGGGCACCGTCAGGGGTCAGTTGGCAAAGCGGTAGAGGAAGGCGGCCATGGCGTCGCGGTGGGTCTGGTCCAGGGGTCGGAAGGTGCCGTCGTTCCAGCCGGTCGTGATGCCCTGGGCGCTCATCCAGTGGATCTCCTTGTAGAAGGCCGAGCCGGGGCGCACGTCCTTGAACGAGGAGGTCTTCGGTGCGGTGTAGGCCGGCGATCCCGACATGCGGTAGAGCAGCGCTGCGGTGGCGTTGCGGTCGATGTCGTTCAGGGGGCGGAAGGTGCCGTCGGACCAGCCGGTGAGCAGGCCTTCGGAGCGGGCCCAGGTGATCTCCTTGTAGAAGGCCGACTGCGGGGTCAGGTCCTTGTAGGGGGAGACGCGCGGCGGGGTGTAGGCGGGGGAGCCTGCCATGCGGTAGGCCACGGCGGCCATGGCGTTGCGGTCGATGTTCTCGGTGGGGCGGTAGGTGCCGTCGGACCAGCCGTTGAGGTACTTCTTGTTCTTGGCCCAGGTGATCTCGGTGGCGAACTGATTGCTGGCGGAGACATCGCGGAACGGGCCGGCGGTCGTGGGCGCGGTCGTCGGAGCCTTGCCGCCGATCGGGCGGTAGTTCGGGTTGATGGCCAGGTCGCGCAGCTTGGCGGCGCTGCCGCCGAACACGTTCGAGTCGCCGGAGAACGGGCCGGTCTCGGAGTACTGCCAGATGTCGTAGGTGCTCCAGCCGTTGGGCATGACTCCGGGGGAGCCGGTCCAGCGCGCGATCATCAGCGGGTGGTCGTTGAACCGAGCAGTGTTGCCGGTGCAGGTGGCCCACCAGTCGGTCGTCGAGTAGATCGCGGGCAGACGGCCCGTGCGCTTCTCGTAGCGGTTCGAGAAGCTCTCGATCCAGTTGACCATCTCCGACTGGGAGAGATTGAAGCAGATGTTGCCGTAGGCCGGGTACGGGTTGTACTCGATGTCCAGCAGGCCGGGCAGCGTGCGGCCGTCGGTGGACCAGCCGCCGCCGTTGTCCACGAAGTAGTCCGCCTGCGCAGCACCGGTGGAGGTGCGGGTCGGCACGGCGAAGTGGTAGGCGCCGCGGGTCATCCCGGCCTGATAGGAGCCGATGTACTGGCTGTCGAAGGCGGACGAGGTGTAGGTGGTGCCCTCGGTCGCCTTGACATAGGCGAAGCGGGCGCCCATGGAGTACTCCCGCGTCCAGTTCACCGACGGCTGCCATCCCGAGACATCCATGCCCTGGATGCCGGAGGGCTGCCAGGCGCTGCCGAGCACGCTCAGCGACATGGCGCCGATGGGACCCGAGGTGGACGACGCGGAGGCGGTGTCCTCGGGATCGGGAAGGTCCCCGCCCTCGATCTGCTCCATGGTCTCCTCGGAGTCCTCCGAGAGGTGCTTGGCCTCCTCGACCGTCTTCTGGTACTGGCCCATGGCGGCACCGGGAGTGTCATCGCCGGTGCTCGGAGCGGACTGCGGCAGCTCGGGGTCGTCGTAGGAGGCCACGGCCTCGTCGTCGTAGGAGACGACCTCGCCGTCGACCAGGGGCAGCTCGCCCGCCGGGGCGCCCGCATCGGTGGTGCCGGTGGCGGGGGACTCCTCGGCGTGGGACGGGACGGCGGTGAGAAGGGAGGTGATGGTCAGAGCCGTCAGGGACAGCACGGAGCAGGTCGCGGTGTGGCGGGGGGAGGGAGACACGCGGGGCCTATCTGTTCGGGGGGGGGGGGTCAGCATCCGCGACGCACCCGGGCGCGCGGACGCCCCAAAGCATAAGCGAGTCTCGGGTTATTTATCAGGTCGTTATCAGCAAATTCTGAAGAATCACGATACAGAAGTGTATCGCTACTGATCGCACGCATCTGCGCAGATCACGAACAGATCAATAACAGGTTGGGGGACAGCCGCGCGATGCCGCGGCAGACGCCTCGAGGCCGCGCCGCCGGTACCGGTGGCGCGGCCTCGAGGAGGTCGCCGGAGCGGGATGGGAGCCGGCGGCCAGTGCCGCCGAGCTCACAGCGTCCGCGCTGGGCTGAGACTCAGTAGGCGCCTTCGTGGGCGAAGACGGCCTTCACGGTGCGCAGGAGGATCAGCAGGTCCTCGAGCACCGACCAGTTCTCGACGTAGTAGAGGTCCAGGCGCACTGCCTGCTCCCAGTCGAGGTCCGAGCGTCCCGAGACCTGCCACAGGCCCGTGATGCCGGGCTTGACCCGCAGGCGGCGGTGCACGTACGAGTCGTACTTGCTGACCTCGGAGTCCAGCGGGGGACGGGGCCCCACGAGCGACATGTCTCCGCGCAGGACGTTGAGGAACTGGGGCAGCTCGTCGAGGCTGTAGCGGCGCAGCACCTTGCCGGGGCCGGTCACGCGGGGATCGTCCTTCATCTTGAACAGGACGTCGCCGCCGGATTCGTTCTCCGCCAGCAGGGCCGCCTTGCGCTCCTCGGCATCCGTGTACATGGACCGGAACTTGAGCATCTTGAAGTGCGTCCCGTCCAGGCCCACGCGCTGCTGGCGGAACAGGACGGGGCCGCGGTCGTGGGCCTTCACCGCCAGAGCCACGACCAGCATGATCGGCGAGAACGCGATCAGCGCTCCCAGCGCGCCCACGATGTCGACCAGGCGCTTGAGGATCCGTCGCGAGCGGGTCATGCGCGGGGTGGCCACGTGGATCAGGGGCAGACCGGCGACCTGCTGCGTGTGGATGCGGGGCCCTGCGATGTCCGTGAGCCCGGTGTTGAGCACGAGTCGCACGTGGGCATCGGCGAGGTACCAGGAGAGGTGGCGGATCTCGGCCGAGGTCAGCGGCGAGCTGTTGGTCAGCACCAGCGTCTGGATGCGGTGGCGGCGCACGGCCTCCAGGATTCCGGAGACCGAGGGGGTCTGGTCGGGGGCCAGGGCATTGGGGATCTCGATCTCCTCGAGATTCGAGGGCATCTGCTTGCGCGTGGTGGGGGCGTAGACCGCCACCGGGTCCAGCCCGGACTCGACGTGCGCGCGCAGCGACTCGGCAGTCTCGAGGGCGCCGCGACGACGGCCCACGATCATGGTGGGCGCCATGGCCTCGCCCGCGCGACGGCGGCGGATCAGCTGGGAGCGCAGCATCACGCGGCCCAGGATCAGCAGCGCCGCACCGGCCGGCAGAGCCACGAGCACGTAGCCGCGCGCCACGGGCAGCGCCAGGGCGTAGGAGACGATCGCCACGGCGCTGAAGACCATCAGGGTCGCGGTGAGGACCTGCCGGGCCTCCTCCATGCCGCTGCCGATCAGGCGCACGGCTCGGGTACCGCGCAGATCCAGCGCGCACCACCACAGCAGGCCGATGATCAGGCCCACCACGAGGTAGTGGATGCCGAACCGGCCGATGATCAGCTCGGCCTGGGCATCGGGGAGGCTGAAGCGGGCCACCTGTGCCAGCACGAGCGTGACCACGATGGCCAGGGCGTCCACGATCCGCATGCGGGTGACGTATCCGGTGCGCCACTGCTGCTCCGTGGCGGTCGGCAGCGGGCGGGACGGGGCATCCGGGGTGGGGATGATGCGGATGGGGCCGGTGGTCGGCTCCCCGCCGCTGCCGTCGGGCCGGCGGGGCAGAGGGGCAGGGTCGTGGCGCGCAGACCCCTTGTGCTCCGTGGTGGCCGCGGGGCCTGAGCCCGCGCCCTGCGACGGGTGCGCGCGGCGCTGCGAGCGGTACTCCCGGGCGGTCGTGCGTCGATCGGTCTGCGGCGATGTGCCGAGCGACCTGCTCATGGATGATTCCTCCCCCTGGTGGAATGCACCGAGGCGATCGCGCCTGGTCCCTGATCGTCGCCGCGGCACTGCCGCGGGTGCGTCGTGCGATGACGGCGCCGTCGAAGGGCCACGCGCTGCTAGGGGCGTCCCGATGCTTTCCTGCGATGCTGATGCGGGTCAGCGCCCGCGACCTGCTCGGAATCCGCCGTCCCCACGGCTGATCTCGAGCGGGTGCGCGAGCATCCCACAGGCCCATCCTACGAGTCCGGAGCCCGATATGGGTGTTCTCTGCTGTGGTCTCTTGGTCGGGGCCTCGAGCGAGCCGGGGGCAGCTCGAACCGTGTGACATGGGGCGATGTCCGCATTCCGAGGTCGTGAGCGCAGGCTGGTATGCTGTGCGGGCTGCCGAGGCGAGGGGAGCGCGCGGGTGAGATCCCGCGGACTCCCGTGATCGACGAGGCTGGTACCTGCTCTTCCAGCGCATCCGGAGCTCGAGGCTCGCGGATCCAGCGCGCGGGATGATCCGATCGGATGCCTCGCATTCGTGTCCGGAAAGCCGTGGAGGCTGAAGGTCCCGGTCGCTCGCCGATCGGCACCGATGAACCACCACGAGAACCCGTTGCATCAGGAGGAGCCACCATGGCTGATACCACCAAGGTCCCCGGCGAGGTCCGCACCGACTTCGGCAAGGGCTACGCCCGCCGCATCCGCCAGGCCGACAAGATCCCCGCCGTCATCTACGGCGCCGGTCACGATCCCATCCACGTGTCCCTGCCGGGCCACGACATGATGCTGATCTCCCGCAATGCCAACGCCGTGATCGAGGTCCTGGCCGATGACGGCCAGAAGCACCTGGCCATGCTCAAGGACGTCCAGCGCCACCCGATCCGCCCGGAGATCTACCACATCGATCTGCTGACGGTGAAGCGCGGCCAGAAGGTCGAGGTCGACCTGCCGATCAACGTCACCGGCGAGGTCGACCCCTCCGCGATCTACACGCAGGAGGAGACCACTATCACCGTCATGGCCGACGCCCTGAACGTCCCGGAGCAGGTCGAGCTCGACATCGAGGGCCGCACGCCGGGCGAGCACGCGCTCGTGTCGGACATCGTGGTGCCGTCGGGCGTCGAGGTCCTCACCGACCCCGAGACCATGGTCATCAACGTCTCCGAGCCCATCGAGCAGGATCTCGGCGAGGAGCCGGAGGACGAGGAGACCGAGGGCGCCGAGGGCGAGTCCGGCGAGGAGTCGGGCGAGTCCGAGGGCGGCGAGGCTTCCGACGAGGAGTCCTCCGACTCCGAGTGATCCCCCTGTGCGCCCGGCTCCGGCCGACGGCGCGCCGGATCCCGATGGCACCCCGTCCGCGCGACGGGGTGCCATCGTCGTCCTGGCGCGCGAGCGGGCAGGATGGACCGAGCGCACGGTGTGCGCCACGGACACGATGACGAAGACGAGCACTTCGAGGAGCAGCCCCGCATGACGACCGATCGCTGGATCGTGGTGGGACTGGGCAATCCCGGTCCCCAGTACGCGGCCACCCGCCACAACGTGGGCCAGATGGTGCTGGACGAGCTCGCCGGCCGCACCGGAGGCAGCTTCTCGGCGCACAGGTCGCGGGCCCAGGTCATCGAGACCCGCCTGCGCCCGGGCGGCCCGCGCCTGGTGCTGGCCAAGCCGCTGACGTACATGAACACGTCGGGCGGGCCGGTGAGCGCGCTGCTGAAGTACTACGACGCCACCGCCGGGCAGCTGATCGTGGTCCACGACGAGCTCGACATCCCCTTCGATACCCTGCGCCTCAAGCGCGGCGGCGGCGAGGGCGGGCACAACGGGCTGCGCGACATCTCCAAGGCCGCGGGCACCAAGGACTACCTCCGAGTGCGTGTGGGCGTGGGGCGTCCTCCGGGGCGCATGGACACCGCGGACTACGTGCTGCGCCCGTTCGGCTCGGCCGAGGCCAAGGACCTGCCGCTGCACCTGGACCGGGCGGCCGATGCCGTCGAGCGGATCATCGACGACGGCCTCACCGCCGCCCAGAACGCCTTCCACAGCTCCTGAGGCTCCGCTGGGCCGTCGGAGCCCTGGACTACCGTGGATATGCCGTCCCGCGCCTCGTGCGCCGGACGGGCCCGACGCGATGGAGGCATTTCGACATGGACACCCCGAACGGACCCCTCGACGACGCCGAGGCTCGGCGCCTGGCCGCCGACTTCCCGATCCTGCAGCGCGAGCTCGACGGCCGCAGGCTGGTCTACCTGGACTCCGGGGCCACCTCCCAGCGCCCCGTCAGCGTGCTGGATGCCGAGCGCTCCTTCCTGGAGACGTCCTACGCCGCCGTGCACCGCGGCGCGCACACCCTGGCCGTCGAGGCCACGGACGCCTTCGAGGACGCTCGCCGCACGGTCGCCGGCTTCGTCGGCGCGCAGGAGGAGGAGATCGTGTGGACCTCGAACGCCACCGAGGGCCTGAACCTGCTCACCTACGCCTTCTCGAACGCGACCGCAGGCTCCAACGGTGCCACCGAGGCCTCGCAGCGCTTCCGTCTGGGGCCCGGCGACGAGATCGTGATCACCGAGGCCGAGCACCACGCCAACCTGGTGCCGTGGCAGGAGCTGTGCGCTCGCACCGGAGCCTCGCTGCGCTGGATCCCGGTCGATGACCGGGGGCTGCTCGATCTCGAGTCCCTCGAGGAGGTCGTGACCGAGCGGACCAGGGTGCTGGCCTTCGCCCACGTCTCCAACGTCACCGGCGCCGTCCACGACGTCTCCGCGCTGGTCGCGGCGGCCCGCCGGGTGGGAGCGCTCGTGGTGCTCGACGCCTGCCAGTCGGTGCCGCACCTCCCGGTGGACT
Source organism: Kocuria sp. CPCC 205260 (assembly GCF_040981045.1). Lineage (NCBI taxonomy): Bacteria > Bacillati > Actinomycetota > Actinomycetes > Micrococcales > Micrococcaceae > Kocuria > Kocuria sp. CPCC 205260. The sequence goes on along the minus strand of NZ_JAVKPT010000006.1, from coordinate 153,851 downwards.
TCCATGCCCTCGACGTCGACTTCGCCGTGTTCTCCGGGCACAAGATGCTCGGGCCCACGGGCATCGGCGCGCTCTGGGGCCGCCGCGAGCTGCTCGAGGCGCTGCCCACCTTCCTGACCGGCGGGTCCATGATCACGCGGGTCACCATGGAGTCCAGCGAGTACATGCCGGCCCCCACCCGGTTCGAGGCCGGCACCCAGCGCATCTCCCAGGCGGTCGCCCTGGCGGAGGCCGTGCGCTTCCTCGAGGGCATCGGCATGTCCCGGATCGAGGCCCGCGAGGCCGAGCTCGGCCAGCGCCTGGCCGCCGGCATCGAGCAGCTGCCCGGAATCCGGCTCGTGGGCCCGCCAGCCGGGGAGCCCCGCGTGGGCCTGGCCTCCGTGGTGGTGGACGGCGTGCACTCCCACGACGTCGGCCAGCTGCTCGACGTCGCAGGGGTGGCCGTGCGCGTGGGGCACCACTGCGCCCAACCGCTGCACCGGCGGCTCGGCACCGCGGCGACCACACGGGCCAGTGCCTACGTGCACAGCACCACGGAGGACATCGACCGGTTCCTGGAGGAGCTGGGGAAGGTGCGAGCCTACTTCCGGGTCGACGAGGACACCAGCGCCGCCAGCAGCGGGAAGGAGAGAGCATGAGCGAGCTCGATCAGATGTACCAGGAGGTGATCCTGGACCACTCCAAGCGCCGCGTCGGCGAGGGCCTGGCGGCCGAGATCCGGGAGCTGCCCGGCAAGGACGCCGTCACGGAGCCGGTGGGGCAGGAGAGCGCCGCCGGGGCGGACCACGAGTACAACCCCACCTGCGGCGATGAGATCCGGCTGCGGGTGGGCCTGCGCGGTGAGACCGTCGAGTCCGTGACCTGGGAGGGCGATGGCTGCTCGATCTCCATGGCCGCGGCCTCCGTGCTCTCGGAGATGGCGCCCGGCTCGTCCCTGGAGCAGCTGCGTGAGCAGCTGGACGCCTTCCGAGAGATGCTGCACTCGCGCGGTCGCATCGAGCCGGATGTCGAGCTGCTGGGCGATGCCGCGGCCTTCGCCGGCGTCTCGCGCTTCGTCGCCCGGGTGAAGTGCGCGGCGCTGGGCTGGGTCGCGGCCGAGAAGGCGATCGAGCGGGCTCAGGCCGGGCAGCAGGGCTGATCGCCGGGTCCGCGCTCGTCTCTCACGACGACGGCGCTGCACCTTCCATCTGGAGAAGGTGCAGCGCCGTCGTCGTCGGTGCGCGGAACCGAGCGCGCCGATCAGCCCATGGTGTCCACCTCGGCGCCCTCGTCGCGCAGCTTCTTGTAGTGGCGGTTGCGAGCCACGAGCAGGCCGCCGCCTGCAAGCGCGGCGATCGTGGAGCCGAAGAGGATGCCGACCTTCGCATAGTCGTTGTGCGGGGAGCCGATGCCGAAGGACAGCTCGGCGACCAGCAGCGAGACCGTGAAGCCGATGCCGGCCACCATGGCCAGGCCCGCCATGTCGATCCACTGGTAGTCGCGGTCCTTGCTGGCAGGGGTGAACCGGTCCATCAGCCAAGCGGAGCTGAAGACGCCGATCATCTTGCCGAAGACCAGTCCCAGCACGATGCCGACGGCCACGGTGTCGGTGGCCGCCGAGCGGATGCCCTCGACGCCTCCGACGGCCACACCGGCGGAGAAGAAGGCGAAGATCGGAACGGCCAGTCCGTTGGACAGCGGGCGGAAGCGGTGCTCGAGGGTCGGGGCCAGGCCCTGGGCGGGGTCCTCGTCGTTGATCACGTGCGGACGGGTCTTCAGCACAGGCGTCGCGAAGCCGAGCAGCACGCCGGCGATCGTGGCGTGGATGCCGCTGTTGTACATGAGGATCCAGACCACGAAGCCCAGGGGCAGCAGGATGACCCAGGCGGCCCAGGCCCGCGCCATGAAGAACGAGGCGAAGCGGTGGGTCAGCACCCAGTACACGGCCAGCACGGCGAACGAGGCCAGCAGGGGCAGGAAGCTGAAGCCGTGGCTGTAGAAGATGGCGATGATGACGATCGCGATGAGGTCATCGACCACGGCCAGCGTCAGAAGGAAGGTGCGCATGGCCACCGGGAGGGCGGAGCCCACGACCGCCAGCACCGAGACCGCGAAGGCGATGTCCGTGGCGGTGGGGATGGCCCAGCCCTGGATGGTCGAAGGATCCGAGCCCGCGGTCAGGTTGAGCACCGCGTAGATGATCGCCGGCACGGCGGCGCCGCCGAAAGCCGCCACGATCGGCACGGCGGCCTTGGCCGGATTGCGCAGCTCGCCGTCCACGAAGGAGGCCTTGAGCTCCAGGCCGGTCAGGAAGAAGAAGATCGCCAGGAGCCCGTCGGCGGCCCATTCGCCGACGGTGTGGGTCAGCCCGGGGACGGAGTGGATGCCCACCTCGGCATCGCGCAGTCCGAAGTAGAAGGACTCGGCCGGCGTGTTGGCCAGCACCAGGGCGGCCACCAGCGCCACGAGCAGCAGCACGCCGCCCACCAGGTCCTGGCGCAGGGCATCTCCGAGACGGAGCAGAGGCGATCTGCTGGCTGACTGGGCTTGGGACATCGGGGACCTTCCGTGCGGCATGGCATCGACCCGTGCTGGGCACCGGCCACGGATCGGGCCAGTCTACGACCGCAGTGGCCTGCGTCGCGTCGAAGTGCCGATGGCGCCGGAGATGACGACGCCCCGGGACCCTGCTGCGTGGCGGGGTTCCGGGGCGCGCAGCCGGTGCGGCCAGGACAGCCGCCGGGCGGGTCAGTGCGAGGCGATCCAGGCGTCGGCCTCTCGGGACTGCAGGCTCAGGGCCTTGCCCACATAGGGCTCGGCGGCCGAGGCGACCTTGCCGCCGACCAGCGGGATGTTGGCCTTGACGGTGACGTCCACGGCGACGTCGGTGGTCTCGCCCTTGGCGGTCAGGGTCTGCGTGCCGGAGCCGGAGACGGGCATGCCGCCCACGGAGACCTCGGTCTGGATGTCGCGGGAGCCGTTGTCGCGAGGACCGGACCAGGTATCGACCTGGGTCACGGTGAGTCCGCCCTTGACGAACTTCTTCGCGATGTCCGGCAGCTTCTCCGCGCCCATGCTGCGCACGATCGTGACCTTGAACGGACCCGAGGTGTCGCCCTCGACGTTCTGGGACACCAGGGTCGCGCCGCCGCGCTCGGCGACATGGCGGTTGAAGGCCTCATCGGTGAAGGTCTCGATGACCTTCTCGACGGGGGCATTGATGGTCTGGCTGGCGTTGACGGCCATGGGACTCCTCCTGCTGGGACGACGACGGGAGCTTGGTCGAGCACGCGGCGACCGCGCCTGGCCGAAAATGCGGTGGGGCCGATCGCGCACTGTCATTCATCGGCCATTCTACGGCGAGACCTGGGACGGCCCTCGACGCGAGCCGGAGATCGACAGGTGAGGGGACGTCCGTGCGCATCTGTGGGGTCAAGTGGACGTCCCGAACGCCGAGTCCGAGCCGCTCGACGCGTAGAGTCGCTCGCCGGGGTCGTCGCTCGGGGGAGCGGGCCTCGAACATCTTCATCCGGCGTCGCAGCGATCGAGGGGCTCGATCCGCGGCGCTGTTCTGAGCCGGGTCGATCCGCCCGGCCGCTAGGGGGAACCGCATGGAGCACAGCCCTGCCATCGACGTCCTGCACGTCGTCGAGGCATTCGGCGGAGGCGTGGCCGCAGCCGTGCGCGACTACGTCCGGGATCTGCCCGAGGCTCGTCACCACATCGTGTGCCGGCTGCGCCCGGAGGCCGAAGCTCTCGGAGCGCAGTGGCGCCAGGACTTCGCCTCCGTCACCGCCATCACCGGCGGTCAGCTGGGTGCGGTGCGCACCGTCCGCGAGACCATCCGCGAGCTGCATCCGGCCGTCGTGCACTCGCACTCCAGCTACGCCGGAGTGTGGGCCCGCGTCGCCGGCATCGGGCTCGACGGCTTCCGCTCGGTCTACACCCCGCACGCGTGGGCGTTCGCCCGCGAGGACAAGTCGCGGCTCGAGCGCGCGGCATTCCGCGGCGTCGAGCGCGTCCTGCTGCACCGCACGGACGTCCTGGCCGGCTGCTCGCGCGCCGAGCTGGCGCCGGCGCGCGCCTGGCGTTCGGACGTCGAGCTGGTCCACGTCCCCAACATCGCCGAGCTCGAGGCGGACTCGACCCCCACTCTGGTGCAGCAGCCCTCGGATCCTCGAGGCCTCCTGATCGTGGGCTCGGGTCGCCTGACCGCGCAGAAGGACCCCGCGTGGTTCCGCGCTGCGGTCCGCGCGGTGCGCGCAGAGGGCCACCCCGTGCGCGCGCTGTGGGTCGGCGGCGGCGACGAGACCATGCAGGCGGATCTGGAGTCCGCCGGCATCGAGGTCACGGGGTGGATCCCTCCTGCACAGGTCGAGCGCCACCTCGCGGAGGCCGATCTGTACCTGCACACGGCGGCCTGGGAGGGCTTCCCGATCACGGTCCTCGAGGCCGCACAACTGGGGCGGCCCATCGCCGTGCGCTCGATCCAGGCCTTCCACGAGGTGTCGCTGCCCGTCGTGCTCGATCGGCCCTCGGATCTCGCCGAGCGCTGGGAGCGGATCGCTGAGCACGCCACTCGCGAGCAGATGGTCTCTCAGCAGGACCGGGCACTGCGCGAGAACTGCGCAGGTGTCCAGCACGACAGGCTCGCCCAGGCCTACGGGCTCGAGGTCCGGCCGTGGGGCGTGGGCGGACGCGGCGCTCCGGGGCGGCAGAGCGCGACGCAGATCGTCGACGGGGTGACGCGCGAGACCAAGAGCTCCGCGGAGCTGGCAGGATATGCCGGTCCGAGCCGCTGATCCGCGGCTGGGCTGATCGAAGGAGCTCGCCATGTCCGCTGCGCCGCAGGCCTCCCGCCGCGTCGTCGCGGTGGGCTGCGACATCCAGGCCCACGGGCCGGTGGCGGAGGCGATCGGATCTTTCGGCCCGGCCTACCTCCGTCGTGTGCTCCACCCCCAGGAGAGGGTCGGCCTGGATGCGCCGGCGGAGGGGGCCGCACCCGATCCGGAGCTCACGGCGCGTGTGGCCCTTTTGGTGGCGCTCAAGGAAACTGTCATGAAATGTCTGGACCTCAGCGCCTCAGATCCGATTTCATGGACTGACATACGATGTGCACCGATCCGACGGCGATCCTCCGCCGAGGGGACCGGATCCGAGGAGCAGACCGCTCATCGGGTGCAGCTGCATGGATCGGCCGCGCTCCTGGCGCGGCGACGGGGGATCCGCAGCTTCCTGGCAGTGGCCTCGACCACCGTGCCCGCTGCGCGCACTGCGCAGACGGGGGAGACGGTGGTCCTGTCCGCGACGGCGAGAGCCGTCGCGCTGTCGGGACGGTCACCTGGGGGGAGGATCGAGGCGGGGACGGCTCCGGGGACGCTGGATGCGTCCCGGAGGCCGGGGGATGCCGCGAAGTGCCGCTCAGCGGTCCGCGGCATGCCGGCCGGGGCTCAGCACAGGGGAACGGGGAATCCGCACGGCGATGTTCTGCCGGCGGAGGGGCTGCGGGCAGCAGTCGCAGCCGCTCCCGCACAACAGGGGGACCCCTCAGGTCCCCCGGAAGAATCGGGGAGAAGCAGAATGAGCAGCACCGAAGAGATCATCGCCGAGGTCCGTCAGGTCGTCGCGCAGCATGCGCATCTGGCCCGGGACGCCGGCTCGCTGGCCGAATCCGACAGCCTCTACGCGGCGGGGATGACCTCGCACGCCTCCGTCAACGTGATGCTCGGGGTGGAGGACGCCTTCGACCTCGAGTTCCCGGAGCAGATGCTGACCAAGGAGACCTTCGAGAGCCTCGAATCCATCGCCGCCGCCGTGCGCACTCTCGAGGAGCAGCAGTGAGCGCCCCGACGCGCGAGAACCGCAGCGGCTCCGGCGAGGACATGGAGCGCAGGGACTGGTCCGAGCGGATCGACGCCGTGGTCGCGGCCGCAGCGGCTGCGGCAGCCGACGTCGACGCCCAGGGTCGATTTCCCCAGGAGATGCTGGACGCCGCGCGCGAGCAGCTGATCCTGGGCGCTCACGTGCCGGCCGTGCACGGCGGCCTGGGCCGTTCGATCACGGAGATCTGCCGGCTGGTGGAGGCCCTGGGTGCCGTGTGCGCCTCCTCGGCCGCGGTGATCGCCATGCACTTCAGCCAGGAGCTGTGCCTGACCCGCCACGTGGACCTCGAGGAGGACACGGCCCTGTCGCGCTTCACCTGCCGGGTGGCGGCGGAGCAGCTGCTGCTGGCCTCCTCGACGACCGAGAAGAACATCGGCGGCGACACGCGCACGTCGTCGTGCGCGGTCGTCGCCCACGACGACGGCAGCGCCACCGTGGCCAAGTCGGCTCCCGTGATCTCCTACGGGCGCTTCGCCGACGCGATCCTGGTGACGGCGCGCCGTGATCCGGAGGCACCGGCCTCCGAGCAGTCACTGGTGGTCGTGCCGCGCGAGCACCTGAGCCTGGAGCGCACCAGCGAGTGGGATGCCCTGGGCCTGCGCGGCACCATGTCCGAGGGCTTCGAGCTGGAGGGCACCGTGTCGGCAGACATGGTGCTGCCGGTCGACTTCGCGACCATCTCCGCACAGACCATGCTCCCGGCATCGCACACGCTGTGGGCGTCGTCCTGGCTGGGCCTGGCCACCGGAGCCGGTGCCGTGGCTCGGCGCTTCATCCAGAAGAAGGCCCGCTCGAACCCCGGGACCACGCCTCCGGGAGCCCTGCGACTGGCCGAGCTCGAGGTGCGGATCCAGTCGATGATCGACACCGTGCGCAGCTCGATCGCCCGCTTCGAAAAGGCCGCCCATGATCCCGAGCTGGCCACGTCCATGCACTTCGCGATCGCCATGAACACGCTCAAGGTCTCGACCTCCGAGTCCGTGCGCGCGATCGTCTCCGAGGCCATGGTCATCGTGGGCATCGCCTCGTACTCGAACACCGGCCCGTTCTCGCTCGCTCGCTCGCTGCGCGATGCCATGGGGCCGTCGCTGCAGGTCAACAACGACCGCATCCTGAACAGCAGCGCCTCGCTGCTGACCGTCTCCAAGGGGCGGGCATGAGCGGCGGGGCGCAGGTCGGGATGCCGCAGACTCCCGCGGAGGAGATGTCCCAGGAGCAGCGCTTCGAGGCCGAGCTGCTCCAGGCCGGGTGGCTGCTGCCCACGCTGGGACAGGGGATCACGGGCACCGGGGCGGTGATGGAGGCCGTCGTGCAGGGCCTGATCCTGGCCGCGCGCGAGCGAGCCGTGGACCTGCCCCGCCCCGGTCGGCTCGAAGCCGTCCGCTTCCCGCCGGTCAATGCCCGCAGCCTGCTCGAGCGCACGGACTACGTGGCCAGCTTCCCGCAGCTGCTGGGAACGATCGACACCTTCGAGGGCGACACGAAGGCTCATCGGCGGCTGCTGGCCGACCGAGAGGCAGGCCAGCCGTGGGACGGGCACATGTCGACCAGCGGCTATGCGCTGGTGCCGGCAGCCTGCCACCCGCTCTACGGCGCCCTGCAGCTGGGCTCCGCCCGGGGCGAGGTCGATGGCACGGTGTACTCGCTGATCGGCGACTGCTTCCGCAACGAGCCGTCGCCGGACCCCATGCGCTTCGTCTCCTTCCGCATGCTCGAGTTCGTGCTCGTGGGCACGCCCGAGCAGGCACTGGCCCACCGTCAGGCCATGCTCGAGCTCGGCTCGGGGCTGTTGCGCGATCTGGGGCTGGATGTCGAGATCGAGAGCGCCAACGACCCGTTCTTCGGCCGTGCCGGCGTGATGCTGGCCAAGGGGCAGCTGCAGGCCGAGCTGAAGTTCGAGATCACGGCGCCGGTCTACGGCACCCATCGCACGGCGATCGCCTCCGGCAACTACCACGAGGACCATTTCGGCGCCGAGTTCGACCTGCATAGCGCCGATGGCTCGATGGCGCACTCCGCGTGCTTCGGCTTCGGCCTGGAGCGCGTGGCGCTGGCGCTGGCGCGGGTCCACGGCACCGAGCTGATGGCCTGGCCCGAGCAGGTGCGGGCCCTTCTCGGCCTGCCGACGGGGGAGACCGGATGACCGCGACGACCTCCGCCGCCGGACTCGGGGTCGCAGCGCTGAGCCCTGAGGGCTTCATCCAGCACCCGCTGCACCGGGATGAGTCCGTCTGGTCGAACACGAACTGCTACCTGGACGTGTGGATCGAGCTGCTGCACGGTCTGGGGCATGCACCGGAGCCGCTGTTCGCAGCGGCTGTCGCGACCACGGCTCAGGCGACGCAGTTCGAGTTCCTGAAGGTGGATCACCGCGACCTCGAGGAGGTCACCGGGATCCGGGTGGGCGAGCACGACATCTGGCTGGGACTGCAGGAGCAGGTCATGCTGCAGCTGGGCCTCGGGAACCCCATGCTGATCGAGGCCGATGCGTTCTGGCTGCCGGACACCCGAGGCGTGTCCTACGGGCAGGAGCACACCAAGACCTCGATCGTCGTGCTGCATGCCGATCCCGACACCCGTGAGCTCGTCTACCTGCACAACGAGGGGCTGCACCGGCTCGACGGCGCGGACTTCGACCACGTGCTGGGCGCGGGCCGCAGCCAGGGGATCGTGCCCTCGCCCTACACCGAGCTGATCTCCTTGGAGGGGCTGCGCGACCCGCAGGACGTCGACGCCGCGGCGCAGACCCGGCGCCTGCTGCGGCTGCACTCCGCCCGGGCACCGCAGATGAATCCGGTCGCCGATCTCATGGAGATCCTCCGCTCGCGCTTCGCCTGGCTGGGGGAGAACGGGATGGAGGGCTACCACGCGCTGTGCTTCGAGACCACGCGGCAGCTCGGCGTCGTCTCCATGCTGGCGGCCGCCGCATGCCGGCATGCCGAGGTGCCCGAGCTCGAACCGGCCGTCGAGGCCTGGACCGCCGTCTCGGAGGAGGCCAAGGGCATGCAGTTCCAGCTGGCTCGGCTCGCCCGCGGGCGGGGCTCCTCGGCCCTGGCGGCCACCATGGACTCCGCGGTCGAGCACTGGGCGCAGGCGGCGGAGGCGCTGGCCTCCTGGGCCGCCGACGGCGGCGGGTCCGAGCCCGCCTCATGAGTCCCGACCCGCTCGTGGACGACCCGCTCGGCACAGGCTCGGGCGGCGTCGCCCTGGGGAGGCTGAACTGGACACTGCACGGGACGGAGTCCGGGGCGATCGGCTGGACGGGTCCCTGGGAGCAGGCCGGGGCCCCGGTGCTGCGCGCGGGCGGGGTCTCGATCCTGAGGCCTCGGCTCGAAGAGCTGTCGCAGCTGAGCCTGCCCGCCTCCGTGCCGGGAACGCTCGCCGCCGCCCTGCGCGATGCGGGGCGCGAGCCGGTGGCGCAGCCGGATGACCGGGACTGGTGGTGGCGCGCCGACCTCGAGCTGCCCTCCGGCGAGCCGCAGGGGCAGTGGGAGCTGAGCCTGCGCGGGGTGGCGACCGTCTCCGAGGTCTGGTGGGACGGCCGGCGCGCCGCGACATCGGCGACCGGGCTGGACGACCTGGTCGTGCACCTGACGGCGTCGCCGGGCCGTCATGAGCTGGCGATCGTGTGCCGCGCCCTGTCCCTGCTGCCCGTGCCGCGCCGGCCTCGAGGACGATGGCGCTCCAGCCTCGTGGCGGATCAGTCGCTGCGCTGGCGCCGGACGCCGCTGATCGGTCGGATCCCGTGGGCCGGCACCGCTCCCGTCATCGGGCCCTGGGGGCAGGTCTCCCTGCTGCCGGTGCCGCAGCACGGGATCGAGCTGACGGGCGTGCGCACCGAGCTCGATGCGGACCTTCGCAGCGCGCGGGTGCTCGTGGACTGCATGGCCGAGCGCGGGGGGCACCTGGAGCTCGCCTGCGCAGGCGCCGTCACGGCTGTCGAGGTCCCTGCGGGTGAGAGCCGGGTGCGACTCGAGGTGCGTGAGCCTGCGCTGTGGTGGCCGGCGACCCATGGCGAGCCCGCGTTGCACGAGCTGACCGTGCGCGCCGGATCCCGTCCCGGACAGCTGCAGCCGCTGGCCCGGCGCAGCGTCGGATTCCGCCGCTTGGAGGCGCAGACCGACGACGGCGGCTTCCGGCTGATCGTCAACGGCCGCCCGGTCTTCGTCCGCGGCGCCGTCTGGGCGCCCGTGGACCCGCTGAGCCTGGGCGCAGCGGCGGAGAAGATCGAGCGCACGGTGCGAGCCATGGCCGCTGCCGGCGCCAACATCCTGCGGATCTCCGGCACCGGAGCCTGGGAGTCCCCGGCCTTCTACGAGGCCTGCGACCGGTTGGGCCTGATGGTCTGGCAGGACGCCATGCTGGCCACCCTCGATCCACCGGAGGATCCCGACTGGCTGGGGCTGCTCGAGGCCGAGCTGCGGACCTGGCTGCCGCGCCTGGGGGCGCACCCGTGCCTGGCGGTGGTCTCCGGCGGCAACGAGGTCCTGCAGCAGCCCGTGCTGTGGGGCCGCAGCCCGCAGGAGATGGCCATGACCGCGATCGACGAGCTGATCCCGCGCCTGAGCGCCGAGCTCGTCCCGCAGGCCGTGCACGTGCCCACGAGTCCGTGCGGCGGGCAGCCGCCCACCCGCCCCGATCAGGGGATCTCCCACTGGTTCGGCGTGGGCGCCTACCGCCGGCCGCTGACGGACGCCCGCCTCAGCGGCGTGCGCTTCGCGGCCGAGGCCCTGGCCTTCGGGTGTCCGCCGCGCCCCGAAGCGATCGAGGCCGCCTTCGGCTCTGCGACGGCCGATCATGACGAGGCCGCCCGCGCGGCATGGTCCGCGGCGGCGGCCCGGGATCCGGGGGCCGAATGGGACTTCGAGGACATCGCCGCGCACTACGCCCGGCGCTGGATCGCTCCGGGGATCGAGGCCGACCGCGGTGCCACGGGATTGGTGGCCGATCATCCCGGGGACGTGGACTGGGACGGGCTCGTCCGCGAGGAGCAGCTGCGGCTGGAGCGCGCGGCATCGGCCCGGGCCGTGGAGCGCACCCTGGCCGATCTGCGCCGCCCGGGGTCGCGCTGCGACGGCGTGATCATCCTCGCGGCCCGGGACCTGGTGCCGGGGGCCGGCTGGGGGCTGCTCGACTCCGAGGGCCTGCCCAAGGCCACCTGGTACGCCATGCGCCGCGCCTGCGCCCCGGTCGCGGTGCTGCTCACCGACGAGGGGCTGGCCGGACTGCACGCGCACGTGGTGTGCGACCGCCCGCTGCGGCTGCGGGGAAGGCTGCGGCTGCGGGTCTGGACGCGACAGGGCGTGCTCAGCCACGAGACGCACTGCGACGTGTCGATCGACGGCCCCGGGTCCGTCACATTCGTCGTGGAGGACGAGCTCGGCGGCTTCCTGGATCTCGATCGGAACTGGGGATTCGGCGACCGGCAGTGGGAGGCGCTGGCGGTGGATCTGCAGGTCGGACCGGATTCCGATCCGGTCGGGCCGGACAGCGCACTCAAGACTGTCCGCCTCTTGGGGGGCGAGAGCCGCGACGCTCTGGCCGACCTGCGGACGGAGCCGACGCTCGGGAGACAGGACGATGAGTCGTCATACGAGCGCCGTGCCGGCGAGCCCGGCTATCGTGCCCGGAGCGGGCAGCTGAGGCTGAGCTCGGCGGCCGCATCGTCGTCCGTGCGCGTGCCCTGCGGGGCAGGCCGCATCCCGCTGGACGAGGGCTTCGACCTGGAGCCAGACGGGAACCGGGACGTCGCGCTGGTCGAGGCGAGCGCCTGGCCGCCCGTCGTCGTGTCTGGTCGCACGACGTCCGGCGGCTGAAGCGGCAGGGGAGCCGCTGTCCCCTCTTCCGGGGCCGGAAGGGGGAGCGGGTCGGGTGGGGCGAGGGATCGCCGTGGCCGGGCCCGGTCGAATCGTTTGGGGGAGAGATGCTCGAAGGACAGCCCACATGGGCGGGAACCGGCCGAGAGGCCGTGCTGGCATGGATCCACGCCCCCGAGGACGGGACGAGCCGCGGCATCGTGGTGCTCGGCCAGCCTGCCGGACGCGAGCAGGTGCTGTCCCTGCTGGCGGTACGGCGGCTGGCCGTGCTGCTGGCGCGGCGCGGCTACACGGCCGTCCGCTTCTTCTGGCGCGGCACCTCGGATTCGCAGCCGCTCTACGGGGACCCCGATCTCGTCGGACGCTGGCAGGACGACGTCCGCACCGTGATCTCCCACGTCCGCGAGTCCCGCGGCCTGCCGCAGGTCCCGGTGCACGCGATCGGCTACCGGATCGGGGCGGCCCTGCTGGCCAGCATGTCCGGGGAGCTCGGCACCGTGGTGGCCTGGGAGCCCGTGGGCGGCAGCGCCTTCGTGCGGCAGTGGACCCGCATGCGCGCGGCGCTGGCCTCCTCCACGCCGCAGCGCGACGGCGAGGCTGATCTTCTGAGCCTGACCCTGACCCGTGCCCAGGCTGAGAGCCTCAGCGGGCTGCCCGCCCCGAGCCCCGAGAACGCAGCGATCGTGAAGGAGAAGGACCGCCGACGGGCGAAGGCCATGTACGCCGTCGAGCCGTTCGACACCCATCTGCACGACGACGTCCTCGACCTGGTCATGGATGCCCTGCCGGAGCACCAGCCCGTCCAGGGCGGGCTCGTCTCGGCCCCGGTGCGCGAGATCAGCTGGGACGACGAGCACGGCGTCCGACTCCACGAGCGCCTGGTCGATGTCGGCCCCGAGCCGCGGGTGGGCATCGTGACCTGGGCCGAGGGCTCCCTGCAGTCCCGGGACGAGGCCGCAGGCGAGGACCCGAGGGCCGATGCGCTGCGCTGGCGGGGGCCGGGCCTGATCGTCTCCGGGGGAGGCCCGGATGGACGAGCAGGCGGCGGGGAGTGGCCCTATGCCGCCCGCGAGCTGGCTGCCGGCGGCTTCGTGGTGCTGCGCTGCGACCGTCCGACCGTGGCGGACTCCACTCCGGTGGATGAGCTGCAGGCCAGCAACTCCTACACCCTGCGCTCGGCGGTGGGGCTGCAGGACATGGTCCAGTGGCTTCGCGACCACGGCTGCGCTGAGGTCCACGCGGGGCTGCACTGCGCCTCGGCCTGGGCAGCCTGCCTGGGCGAGCTGCACGGCCGTCCCGTGCTCTCCGACTCGACCACGCTGATCGGGCATGCCGAGTGGAAGATGGACCTCTCCTGGTGGGAGGGCCTGCGCCTGGTCTACGACGCCGACCTCCCCGCGGTGGAGCGCGCGAAGGCCCGCAGCGCCTACCTGGGCATCGCCGACGACTCCGCGCTGCCCGACGTCGCCGACACGGCGGCCGGCGACGTCCCGTCGGAGGGGCCGGCCGATGGCGCAGCGGCGAAGGCCTCCCCGGTCTCGGCGCTGGTCAGGATCGCGGCTCGACGCCTGCGCGAGCGAGACCTCCGGGGGCTGAAGTCCGAGATCCGTCCGGAGATCGTGCGATGGATGCGGTGGGAGATGCCCTACCCGCTGTGGCTGCGCCTGAACCGCTCCCGCCGCGTGATCGGCCCGGAGTCCGTGCTGGAGCCCATGGCGGCCCGTCAGCCAGTGCACGTCGTCAACGGCCGTGACGACATCGAGCGCTGGGAGCAGACCCGCGCCGACCGCGCGGTGCGCGAGCTCGACCAGCGCGGGCTGCCCCTCAGCGAGCGGCGTCTGGAGCACATGGACCACTCGCTGCTCACCAGCGAGTCCCATCGGCTGCTGGTCGCCTCCCTGCGCAGCGCCCTTCCGGCACCGGATGCCGGAGCACCCGCGGGAGGGGCGCGGGTCTCGTGAGCCCGGCGCAGGGATCTGCCAGGCCGGACAGCTCGGCCGGTGCCGAGCGCCGTGGTGCGAGCACGAGGATCGAGCAGACGTGGATCCCCGTCGGCGACGACCGGATGGTGCACGGCGAGGAGGCGCGAGGCCGCGTGCTGGAGGCTCCGGCGGCGGCGGGCGTCCTGGAGAGCCCCGTGAGCGGCAGGGCGCGCGCGGCCGTGCTGGTCGTGGGACCGCTGGGACGCGAGCGCGTCGTGTCCACGGCCGCGATCGCCGTGCTGAGCCGGGAGCTGGCGGGAGAGGGCTGCCTGGTGCTGCGGCTGGGCCTGCGCGGCTCGGGCGACTCCCACGACCTGCCCGGCGACGACGTCCGCTCGGCCTGGCGCGCTGATGTGCGCGCATCCGTGAACGAGCTGCGGCGGCGGGCGCCGGGGCTTGCGGTGCACGCCGTGGGCCTGCGCCTGGGGGCGGCCGTGCTGCTGGACGCCTGCACTGCGACTGACGAGCCGGCACGAGAGGGCGCCGCAGCCGGTGACGGCCCGGACGCCCGGCCGCTTCCGGAGCTGGAGCGAGTCGTGCTGTGGGAGCCGCAGGGCGGTCGGGAGCAGCTGCGTCGCGACCAGGCTCTGCGTCGGGTCAGCGTGCCCAGGCCGACGGCGGACGAGGGCGCCGAGGTGAGCGGAATGCTGTGGAGCCGCGAGCAGGCCGAGAGCCTGCGGACCCTGCCTGACCCTCGGCGCGGCCCGCTGCCCTCGGATCGGTGGAGCATCCGCGAGGAGGACGATCGGGAGGCCGCCGAGATGCTGTGGGGCGTGGGCTCGGAGTTCGCGCGAGTCCCGCGGACGGCCGTCCACGAGATCGTCGAGCTCCTGACGGCTGCGGATCCGCTGGAGCCTCCGCTGAGCACTGAGGCGCAGCAGGCCGTGGACATGGAACCCAGGGCGAGCGCCGCGCTGACGGTGCCGGACTCGTCCGGAGCGCCGCAACGGGTGATCGAGACCTTCGTGCGCGTGGCCGACGGCAGACCGGCAGTGCTCAGCGCTGCGGAGGATCGGCCGACGGGAGGCGGGCGGCGCCGTCTGCCCGAGACGGCCGTGCAGCTGATCGCGGCGGCCTCCGAGCCCTCGGACGGTCCCACGGGCCTGTGGACCAGTGCGGCGCGGGACCTGGCGGGAGAGGGCATGACCGTGCTGCGCGCCGAGCGCCCGGGCTGCGGGATCCTCTCCGACGCGAGCCTGGACACCATCCCCTCGCCCTATGACCCTGCGACGCTGCGCGCCGTGGGATCGGATGCCGCCTGGCTGACGCGGCGCACGGGCCTGCCCGTGACGGCGGTCGGGCTGTGCGTCGGCTCCTGGCTGGCGCTGCGCAGCGCGGAGCGGACCGTGACGCGGCGGGTGATCGCGGTCAACAACGTGGCCTGGCGACCCGGGACCGGCTACTACGACCTGCTCTACGGAGAGAGGGACACCTGGGAGAACGCCCCGCGCGGCTTCACGGAGTCCCTCGCACGGGAGGCAGGGGGAGCGCAGCAGCGGCCGACGTGGCCCGCGGGCGTGCGCGACGTGCTGCGCCGTCGGCTGCGCGGACTGCGCGGCGCCGTCGAGACGCACGCCCCCGCCCCGGCCCGGCACCTGCTGGCCCTGCTCGGGATCAGCGACGCGGTCTCGAGCATGCTCGTCTTGCCCGGCGGAGCGCGTGAGATCGATCTCATCCTGGGCGCAGAGGACCTGGCCGAGTTCCGCGAGGCCCGCGGCGACTGGGGTGTACGCATCGCGCGACGGCTCGGACGCACTGTTCGGGTGCACGATGTCCCCTCACTGGACCACGCCCTGCTTGCAGCGTCCGGGCGGGCGGAGGTGCGTACGATGCTCCGGGACATGCTCGTATCGGACGGCCGCGATGGGGATCGCGCCGCGCCGACGGCATCGGGGGATGCCGAGACCACGTCCTGACCACGTGCGATCTCCGCCGTGGCGCAGCAGCCGCACCTCGCGCAGGGGCCCCTTCTCCCCTCGCTCATGAGGACCTCGAGGTCCGCACCCGTCCAGGAGGACCGTCCGCATGGCCAAGCACCGCCTCGAAGGCCCCGCCTCCGGGCCCCTGCGCCGTCATCGGCGCCGGGAGCGCAGCGCGTCCGCGCCGCTGCCCGCCGAGACGGCTGCAGACGAGGTCCGCGGAGGCCAGGAGCCCGAGGCCGACACCTCGGCCGACACAGGATCGGAGCGTCTCGGGCAGAACATCCTGTGGAACTACCTCTCCGGCTTCACCTCGATCTTCGGGCTGCTGCTGCTCTACCCGCTGGCCGTGTCCATCGTCGGCGCGCCGTCCTACGGCCTGTGGGTCCTGGCGATCGGCGCGATCCAGATGCTGACCATGACCGACTTCGGGCTGGGCTCCGGGATCGTGCGCACCCTGACCGGGATCGCGGAGGGCCCGGGCGCCTCGTACGAGCGACGGCGCTTCGTGACGGCGGCGATCCTGGTCTTCGTGCTGCTCGGCGCGGGGCTGACCATCGTGTACCTGCTGGCCTTCCCGCTGTACCTGGCAGCCGTCGATGTCCCGGACCAGGACCAGCACGCGGTGATGCCCATGACCGTGCTGGCCGGCTGCACGCTGTTCGTCTCCATGGTCGGCCGCGGCCTGAACTCGGTGCTGTGGGGCCTTAACCGCCCGGACATCGAGCGCAAGGCCGCCGTCGTGTCGATCATCCTGCGGGCCCTGGGCTACGGGGCCGTCCTGCTCACGGGCAGCGGGCTGATCGGGATCGTGGTGGTCGAGTGCTTCTCGCTCATGCTGCCGCCCTTCGTGTGCCTGTGGGCGGTGTGGCGGCGCTTCCGGGCTCCGGTGCTCGATCGTCGCCTGTGGGCAGATCACGGGGCCCCGCTGCTGCGGCTGTCCTCCGTCATGTCCATCGGCTCGCTGGCCCTGCTGGGCGTCTACCAGCTGCCGCTGTTCCTGGTCGGGCCGACTCTGGGCCTGGCGGCGGCCACGGCGTTCGGCGCCCTCATGCGCGTCTACCAGAGCTGCCGCCTGATCGTCAGCTGGATCACGATGCCCTACGGCTATCCGCTGCGCGTGGCCGAGGGGGAGCAGGCCTCGCACGTGCTCAAGAGCTGCCAGACGCTCACCCTGGGCATCGGCATGCTCATGGGCGCGGCGCTGTTGAGCATCCCCACGGAGCTGATGACGGCGTGGATGGGCGACGACTTCGCCTTCGCCGCCATGGGCCTGGCCACGCTGACGATCGGCCTGATCGCCGAGGCGATCAACCAGCCGGCGAGCATGGTGATGACCCTTCGCGGGTCGGCGCTTCGGGCCTCGCTGATCAACCTGGCGATCCTGGTGCTGACGCTGCCCGCCGTGTGGCTGGCGACCAGCACCGGGGACATCGAGTGGGTCATCCTCGGCACCGTGGCCCCGTCGCTGCTGCTCAGCGCCGCGCAGGTGATGGGCGCGAACCGGGACCTGCCCTACCGGATCCAGGGCCAGGACCTCAGGCGCTGGGCCGTCATGCTCGCGGGAGCGCTCGCCTACGTCGCGTTCGCCGTGCTGGTCGCGCGGCTGCTGCCGAGCTGGCCCACGATCCTCGTGGTCGGGGCCGGTCTGGCGCTGATGGCCGTGCGCATGATGCGCACCGTGCGCGCCGACGGGCAGATCGTGGCCGAGGCCGCCGAGCAGGCGGCCCGGGACGAGGATCCGTCCCGGGCCGAGGGCCCCTCACCCGATGAGGGCTCGGATCAGGCGACCCCGACCAGATCTCGGTAGATGCTCCGGTAGCGGGCGACGGTGCGCTCGATCCCGAAGCGCTCGCCGCACAGCTGCCACGCCTGGCGGCGCAGCTGTGCGCGCTGCTGCGGGGAGCGCTCGAGCAGCCACAGGAGCCGCTCGGCCAGCGCGCGGGGGTCTCGCGGCGGGCAGAGCAGGTGCTCGTCGACGGCCAGCAGCCCGGCATCGCCGGCGTCCGTGGTCACGACCGGAAGCCCCTCGCTCAGCGCCTCGATCCCTGCCATCGGCAGGGCCTCGGTCGAGCTCGAGAAGACCAGGGCGTCGGCCGCCCGCAGCTCGGAGCGCACGTCCGAGATCGTGCCGCACAGCTCGACGCTCCCCTCCAGCCCGAGCTCCCGGCGCCAGGAGGTGAGCTCGTCGTTGTCCTCGTCCACGCCGTTGCCGGCGCAGCGCAGCGTGGCGCCGGGGAGCCTCTCGTGGACCAGCGCCATGGCCTCGAGCAGGGTGCGATGGTCCTTCGCCGGGGCGAAGCGACCCAGATGCAGCAGCCGCTGGCCCCCGGGATCGGGGGAGGGGGCGGGGGCCGTCGCGGTCCCGTTGACGATCACCGGCATCTTCTCGGCCGGGAACGTGTAGCCGAACTCGGTGGCGACCCTGCGCGCCGACGGCGAGCAGGCCACGACCGCATCCATGCGGAAGGACGTCTTGGCCGCGGCCTGCCACGCGAAGCGGGCGACGGCGGAGGACGAGCCGTCCTGGCTCGAATGCTGCGTGGACACGCGCGGGCGGCCGTGCGGGGTCAGCGCGCTGAGCAGGTCGGACTGCTGCAGGTGCGAGTGCACCACGTCGATCTCCAGCCTGCGGACCATGCGCAGCAGATGCGCTGCGGCCCGCGCCGGCACGAGGTCCTTCCGGGACATGCCCACGTGCTCGACCGAGCTGGCCGCCTCCTCCAGCCGGTCGCTGAGCCCGCCGCGGCCGAGCAGCACCAGGATGTGCGCCTCGTCGCTCGGGTCCCGGTGGCGTGCCAGAGCCTCGACGAGGGTCTGGGCGCCGCCGGTCTCGGCGTCGTTGATGACATGCAGAATGCGCATTCTCGTCCTGTCCTCGTGAGGTGAAGGGGTGATGCCGGGGCGGACGTGCAGCAGGCCGAGCGGCCCCCGCAGCCGACTCAGCGGGTCAGAGGGTCAGCAGGTCAGCGGTCCCACGGAGCGGCACCGGCGCCGTCGTCGCTGCGCGCAGCGGCAGCGCTCGAGCCGCCGCCGCGGGGATGCGCCGCGACGGCACCGGCCGGCGCGTCGAGCAGGTCCTGACGACGATCGAAGTCGTCCTCGATCTCGGCCGTGGAGCGGATGCGCCGTCCGCCCGGGACGGGCTCCTCCGGCCAGCGCCGGGTCAGCTCGAGGCCCAGGGCCGCGCCGGCCCCTCCCCACAGCCAGAAGGCGTTGTCGTAGCTGATGGTGGCCCCGGCGACCACGACCCACGTGAGGACGTGCAGCACGCCGATCAGCGGCGGCACGCGCCCGCCGGAGCGCAGGATGAGCAGGCCCATGCCGGCCACCGTGAGCCCGCCGACCAGCATCCCGTTCTCGGCGATGATGCGGCCGAGCACGGAGTACACGTCCGGGATCGGGTTGTAGTGCTGGAAGGTCTCCAGGGGCATGCGCCCGGAGACGAACTCCTGGTTCACATTGCCGCGGCCCAGTCCGCCCCAGAAGGCGATCGGGTCCTCCATCAGCCGCTTCACCACGGCCTGCACCGAGCTGCCTCGGTCCGCCCAGGACCAGTTGAAGCTCTCCGAGCGCTCCTGGAGCACGCTGGAGGCCACCACGGCGGCGCCGAGCGCGGCGGCCGGGACGCCCAGCAGGAACAGCCAGGCCTGGCGGATGGCCACCGGCAGGATGATGGCCATGGCCACGACCGCCACGACGACGACCGCCGAGCCGGAGCCGGAGATGGCCGCCGCCCACACGGCCAGGCCGACCGCAGACCACTCGAGCCAGGACGGGGTCATGCCGTAGTGGCGCAGCAGCACGATGAGCACCATGGCCATCAGCGTCACGGACCCGACCATGAACGACGTCTCCGGGAAGAACCCGAAGGGGCGCCTGACGTACAGCAGGAAGGTGTCGGCGAAGTCCGACATGTTGGCGTAGCCCGGCAGGGTGTAGAGCCACATGAACGGGATGGTGTCGAGCCGGTCGATGAACACGAGCTTCTGCACCACGGCGTAGCCGGCGGAGCCGATCAGGGTCCAGGACAGCCAGGCGATCGCACGGCGGCGCAGGAAGAGGACGGCGGCCGCGGCTCCCGGCAGGGCGAGGGTCGCAGCGACCCACGTGATGGTGGGGATCAGCTGCAGCGGATCGGAGGTGAGGAACAGGCGGATGAAGGCCGAGAAGAACGGCACCGCCGCCAGCACCACGGCGATCGCGAACAGGGGCAGGTAGCGGATGGCGCGCAGCACCAGGATGCCGGCGAGCACCGATGACACGGGGATGTTCGTGTCGCCGCCCACCGGGATCCCCGCGTACGGGAAGGCCGAGAGCACGATGAGCAGCCCGGACAGCACGCGGTCCAGGCGCGTCCCGGTCTCGGGGAGGCGGCCATCGGGCAGGGCGGTGTGCCGAGCCGGGCGCAGCGTGCTGATCTCCGTCATGCTGCCTGCTCCTTCCTGGTCCTGGGGATGCTCATGCGAGGACCCCGATCGGATGCGTCCTGCTCAGCCGCGGGGGACTGCCCCGAGCACGGCCTCGACCGTGGGCTGCCAGTCCGCGCGGGACGAGGTGTCGGCACCGGTGCGCGGTCCGGCGGCGACGGCGTCGTCGAAGCCCTGGCGCAGCGCTGCGGCGAACGCGTCGCGGTCGTGGATGTCCGCGAAGCGGGCGGGAGAGTGCGCGCCGTTCTGCTCGCGCAGCGAGGTGAGGTCGGAGGCCACGACGGGCAGCCCGGCGGCGATGGCCTTGGCGAGGATCCCGGACTGGGCGTCGAAGTGCGTGTAGGGCAGCACGACGACGGCCGCGCCCTCCAGCGCCCTCTGGAACTCGCCGCGCTCCAGGAAGCGGTCCTCGAGCCGGACGGTGCCCGCGCGCTCGGCCCGCTCGCGCAGGGTCGCGGCGAGCTCGGGGCTCTCGGCGCGACCGGCCACGAGCAGCGGCACGCCCGCCTGCCCGGCGGCGTCGATCGCGAGCTCGACGCCCTTGTTGGCGCGCAGCTCGCCCAGCACCAGCGCGTAGGGCTGCTCGGGCAGCTCGAGGCGGGCGGAGGCGGCGGGACCGTCGTCGTGCAGGGGCACGGGCACCGACTCGGCGGAAGCCGCCTCGTCGATCCGGGTGCTCGTGGGCAGGGGCACAGCGACGAGGTCGCCGCGGGTCTCGCCCAGGTTCTGCTGCGCGGTGCTGCGCTGGTCCCGGCCGTGCACGATCACGCGATCGCAGCCGGTGGCCGCCCCCAGCTCGAGGCGGCGCAGCAGCCGCAGGCGCAGCGAGGCGCGGGCGTCGTCGTGATGCGGGCGGACGTTGTGCAGGAACAGCACCGAGGCCTGGTCCCTGCCGGGGGTGAGCACGGCCGGGAACGGGTACTTCGAGGAGTCCAGCGCCACGACGGCTCCGGGGCCGGCCTGGGCGGCCAGGCGGCGGATCTGCAGGTGCTCGCGCACCAGGTCCAGGACCTGGATCCCGCGACGCAGGATCCCTGAGCCGGTGCGCCGCGGGGGGATCGACTCCACGATCTGCAGCCCCTCGACCCGGGGCCGGCCCAGGTAGGCGTCGGCGCCCTTGCGGGAGAGAAGGACCACGCGCTGCGTGCGGGGATCCGCGGCAAGGGCCAAGGCGGTGTCCGCGGCGTGCTCGATCTGGCCCCCGTACTCGGTGGGGCACACGACGAGCACGCGGGCGCCCCGTGAGGTGGTGGGGCGCCGGCTCACGGTGCGCGCCTGCCGGCCTGGGAGCCGGCGCGGGCCAGGACGATCAGCAGCCCGACCACCAGGCCGACCACGACGCCCACGAGGCTGTTCATCGACGGCGAGGGCGAGGCGGGGGCCAGCGGCACCTCCGCCTCGTCCATGATCGACAGCTGCACCGGGGACTCATCCGGGGCCGACGAGCCCTCGAGGTCCGCGGCCCGCTCGACGAGGCTCTCCGAGACGCCCTGGGCGATCTCGGCCGCGCGCTGCGGGTCCGGGTCCTCGGCGGTGACGCTGAGCGTGGCCGTGTTCGGCGCGTTGGTGACGGTCACGGCGTCCTCGACCTCGTCGCCGACCTCGTCCGAGACCGGGCGGAGGACCTCGGAGGAGGTGCCGATCGCGGCGTAGGAGGCGGCGCGGGACTGGGCGAACTGCTCGCCCATCTGCAGGTCCTGGACCGTGGCTGACTCGGAGACGTTCACGAAGATCGTGGTCTGCGCCTCGTACGACTTGGGCATGAGCAGGGCCGAGCCGTAGCCCAGTCCGAGCCCGACGAGTGCGCACAGCACCACGATCGGCCACCAGCGCCGCAGCGCCTTCAGATAGCGTGCCAGGGTCACGACGGTTCTCCCCTCGAAGCTGCGCCGGGGTCCCCACCCCGGGCGATGCATGGATCCTGCGCCCCGCGACGGGCCCGCCGTCGCGCCGCCGCCAGCCGGATCCGAGACCACGGTCGGCTGCCAGGCGGAAGGGAGCCCAGAAGCGTCCCCGGCGCATCGGGCTCAGACGATACCGCCTGGTCTGCGGGCCCGAGCCTCATCGGACCGGCTCGCAGGCCCGGGCCCGGCACAGTTGTGCGGACACACGGGGCGCCGACCTCGACTCCGAGCACTCGTTCGCCCCAACGGCGCCCCGCGCATGTGGGGACATCGCTTCGGGAACTCATGAAGCGAAACTTGCCGGAGTTCCGATTCCGGGCCGGCGGTGCCAGGCTCGTGGCGGGCCGTGCGAGCGCCGCGGGGAAGGTGCCGCGACCCGAGCGCGGCCATGGGCGGCCGCAGGCGCTGCCGCACGATCCGGCAGGCGGCGCCGGAGCAGCATCGATGACGGGAGACTCCTGTGACCACGAACGACCACCGAGGCAGACATCTCGCCGCCGTGCCCGAAGAGGGCGGCGGCGTCCCCCTCGTGACGGTGATCATGGGCGCCTACAACGCTCAGCGCTTCATCGGCGAGGCGCTGACCTCGCTGATGCGCCAGACCTGGCAGAACCTCGAGATCATCGTGATCGACGACGGCTCCCAGGACGCCACCGCCGAGCTCGCCCGGGTGTACGAGCGCATGGCGCTGCCCGGCCGGCGCGTCATCGTGCAGAGCCAGGAGAACACCGGCGTGGCCGGCGCCCGCAACCGCGCGCTGCGCATGGCCAGCGGCGAGTTCGTCACGTTCCTGGATGCCGACGACGCCTTCATGCCTGCGGCGATCTCCCGGATGGTGGCCGAGCGCGAGCGGCTGGGAGGAGGCAGGGTGCTGGTCTCCCTGCAGGGCGCCGAGATCACGCGCGGACCGCTCGACACGACGCGGCCCCTGCACCGGGAGCCCGTGCCCGAGCCCAAGCGCCAGCGGGAGGTGATGCTGCAGTACAACATCGGCAGCCTGGCCAGCCTGTTCCCACGGGAGTTCTTCGACGAGGTCGGGCTCTTCGACGAGACCCAGAGCTATGTCGAGGACTGGGAGCTGTGGCTGCGGGCGGTCTTCTCCGGCTGGCGGTTCCACCGCCTCGAGGAGGTCCTGCTGCTGCTGTGGTGGTCGCCGGGATCCATGAGCTCCGACGTCGAGGACATGGGCCGCGGGGAGGACCGGGCCCTGCAGCTGCTGCTCGAGGGGTTCCGGGAGGAGATGACGCCGGAGGAGATCGCGTTCGTGGAGCACCGACTGTCCGTCGGGTCCCCGCAGCGGATCATCCGGCAGTCCAATGAGGCCCTGCGTGCCGGACGGATCGAGGAGGCCAAGCAGAAGCTGCTGCTGGCCGCCGAGCTGATGCCGGCGCAGAAGCGGGTGGGGGTCAAGGCGCGCATCGCGAGGGTGCCCGGCGGCATGCGACTGCTCAAGCGGCGCCAGGAGACCACGGACGAGATGGTCGACTACGACCCGGTGATGGGGCGCTGAGCCTTCCCGCGAGCTGCGGCGCCTCCCGTCCTGTCGGGAGGCGCCGGGCACGGTCGCGTCAGCGGCCCACGCGCAGCCGGTCCCTGAGCACGGAGCGGGCGATGACGCCCAGGAAGCGCGGACCGCGCCCCAGGTAGCGCCCGGCCATGCGCCGCGGCTCCTGCACCAGCCGCCAGGTCCACTCGCCGCCGATCATCTGCAGCGCGCGCGGGGCGCGCCGACGGGCTCCCGCCGCGAAGTCCACGGCCGCCCCGGCGCCCACGTAGACGGCCGCGGGCAGCTCTCGGCGCCAGTGCTCGAACCAGGCCTCCTGCTTGGGCGAGCCCAGGCAGAGGTAGACCAGGGACGGATCCAGCTGCGCCAGCCGGTCGATGACCTCCTGGGAGAGGGGGTCATCGACCCTCGGCATGCACGGGAACGGGACGTGGTGCAGATCGGCCCCCGGATGCGCTGCCTTCAGCCGGGCCACGGCCTCGGCGGCGACGTCGTCGGCACCGCCGGTGACCACGATGCGCCAGCCGCGCTCGGCGCCCACGGCAGCGGTGTGCGGCAGCAGGTCCGCCCCGGTGTGGCGCTCGGCCTGCGCCAGGCCCAGCACCCGCGCCAGGCCCACGAGGGGCATGCCGTCGACCAGGCGCAGCGAGGCCCCGCGATAGGCGGCCAGCAGCGCCGAGGACGTGCGCAGCGACAGGACGTGATCGACGTTGGCCGTCACGACCAGCTCGGGGCGGCCTGTGTGCGCCAGGCGGTCCAGCTCGTCGTCGACCTGGGCGTCCGAGCCGATCATGAACTCCATGCCATCCAGCAGGAGGCGGCCGTCCAGCGCCTCGAAGCGAGGCGAGAAGGCCCTGTCTCGGGCCTCCGCTGCCTGCATGAGCCGCCCGACGGCGGCCGGAGCCGACAGGTGCGCGACCGCGCTGCGCAGCTCGGCGCGGTCCAGTCCGACGCTGCGCCGGATCCGCTCGGCGAACTCGCGGGGATCGCGGGGGGAGGTGAATCCGGTGCGCCCGTCCTGCACCAGCCCAGCGGGATCCGCGCCCTCGGTGGACACGACCGGCATGCCGGCCGCCAGCGATTCGACGATCACCGTGGGGAAGCCCTCGTACCCGGCGAAGGTGGTCATCAGGAACACCCCGGACGAGGCCTGGACGCGGGCGATCTCCTGCGGAGCCACGGGTCCATGGATCGTGATCCGCCGTCCGATCTCCCGGGGCAGCGCCTCGACCTGCCGGGTGAGGGCCTCGAGCTCGGTGCCCGGTCCGTAGAAGTGCAGGGACCACGGCGTCTCGGGATCCTCGCGGACCAGCTCGGCGAAGGCCTCGACGGCGAAGTCCGGGGCCTTGAGCTTCTCGACGCGTCCGATCCACACGATCCGGTGCGGATCGCGGACGGGGGCCTCCGCGGCGGCGCGCTCGAGCAGCTCCGGCTCCCACCAGGTGGTGGCCGCACGGGCGATCGGGTTGACCCGCTGCACCGCCTCCAGACGGGCGGGGCTGAAGACGCGGACGTCGACGGCGCGGCGGATCACGGCGTTCTCCAGCCGCGGGTGGATCTGGCCGGCGAAGCGCCAGAAGGAGTCGGAGGACCTGCCGGTCGAACCGGCCACCTGGGTGTGGATCACATAGGCCAAGGGGATCCGCAGCAGCGAGCCGAGCGTCAGCGCGGTGTCCATGCGGTGGCACTGCAGGCGGCGAGCCGGAGGCAGCGACTTCCGATGGCGCACCACGCCCGCCACGAGCCGGGCCGTGTGGGGGATGCGCCGCGACTGATCGGCCGGATCCAGGCTCACGACCGGAAGGAAGCGGAAGGTGCGCTGCCCGAGCACGTGCGTCTCCCACCGGCCGACGCGGTGCGGATCGCCGCCCGGAGTGGTGTCCACGCCCACGACCGCCACCGACACGGAGGGGTCGAGATGCCGCAGGATCCCGCGGATCACGGTGTCGATGCCGCCGGGGGAGGCGCGGGCGGCGTCGAACTGGTGGATGATCAGCCAGTCGACCGCGGACCCGCGTCTGCTCGGTGCCCCGGGCGCGAAGTCCTCCTCGGTCCTGAGGTCCCGTCCGTCCTGTGCGGCGGCTGCGTCCAGGACGAGCGCAGCGCCATTGCCGACGTCGTGGCCGTGTGCAGAGGTCATGTGCGCCTCAAGCCCTTCTGATGAGGGGCTGCGCCGAACCGCTGCCAGGATGCAGAGCGCATCCCCGCTGCGGGCTCCGGTCCGCTGTCGGCATCCCCATGCCGGCAGCTGAGCAGCCCGTTCTGATCCCCCGTGCAGGAGCCTCCGGTCTGTTGCCCACGGCTCGCTCCTGCGGTCAATGTACCAACAGCCCGACCGGCCCCCGGACCGCCTGACATGGGGTGAAGCCGCCGCGCGCCCGCTATGGCGCCGATCGGCGGCGGCAGCGCTCCACCGCGGCCTCGTGAACGGGTCGGCATATGACGTCCGCGCCTCGGCATGGCTCGCATCAGCCCCCTACGCTGGGAGCGAGACCGGCCGGGGCCGGGGAGCGCGTGGGGACGCGCTCAGCGCCGGAAGGATCCCCGGATCGGGTGCTGCGCGGCGACGGCCGGAGGAGCGAGCCGGCTGCGCGCAGCCGCGGAAACAGCAGCCACGGCGACAGGGGGAGCGGCGATGACCGAGACATCGCGATCGAGGGACGGCGGCGCAGCGCCCTGGGCCGTCGCGCACGGCAGCCAGCGGGACGGGCCCGACAGGCAGCCCGACCGAGGCGCCGCGTCGAACAGGTCCTCGCACTGCGATGCCCTGTGGGATCCCGAGCTGGGGACCGCGCGCTGGCTCCCCGGCAGCGCGGACGGCGAGGCCCTGGAAGTCCACGTGCACCGTCCCAGCGAGGGGCCGGTGCGCGCAGCGATCGTCCTGGCTCCGCCCGTGGGCCGCGAGCAGGTCATCTCCTACCGGACCCTGCGGGTCCTGGCGATCCGAGCGGCGGCGAGGGCGGGAGCAGTCGTGCTGAGGCCGTCGTGGAGTGGGGTCGGTGAATCAACGGGTCGGCTGCCCGCAGATCCGGCTGGCGCTTGGCACGAGGATCTGCTGCGGCTGATCGCAGCGGCGCGCGAGGCAGCGCCGGGGGCGGCGGTCTCGGTCATCGGACTGCGCCTGGGCGCCGCGGTGGCGGCCGGGGCGCTGCAGCATCCTGAGGCCGCCGAGCGCACCGTCCTGTGGGAGCCGGTCGACGGCCGGCGCTTCGTGCGCGAGCACCGGGCGCTGCGACGGATGTCCGCGGGCCTTCCGTCGGCGGAGGGGATCGAACTGCCGGGGCTGAGCCTGAGCGCAGAGCAGGCCGCCTCCCTGGCCGCGCTGCGGCTGCCCTCCGACCAGGCGCTCCACGGCCGAGGCGACGTCAGCATCGTGCGCGCCACGGCGCAGGACAGGGCCGGGGCCGAGCGCATGTACGCCGTGGCCTCCCGGGATGCTCGGGTCCCTCTCGAGGTGCTGGACCGGGTCATCTCCCTGGCGGTGCCGAGCTCGGAGGAGCGCACGGCGCAGCGATCCTCCGCGGACGCCTCGGGTAGTGAGGGTCATCATGCGCAGACGGCGACGGCTCCCGTTCCGGAGCTGGCCTGGCCCAGGCACTGGGACAGCCCGCTCCGGGACGGCCTGCTCGCCGTGCGCAGCGAGTTCGTGACGATCGGACCCCATCGCCTGCCCGGCGTGCTGACGCGGCCTGTGCCGGGGCAGGCTCCCGAGGCTCAGGCCTCACGGCCGTCGTCCGGTGCAGCGTGGGGCCGGGATGGAGGGCCGTCGTCGGGGCAGGCAGCGGGGCTGCTGCTGATCGCCGCCGATGCCGAGCCCATGGACGGGCCCACCGGTCTGTGGGCGCGCACCGCCCGGGAGCTGGCCGGGCAGGGGCTGGTCGTGCTGCGCGCCGAGCGCCGCGGGATCGGCGAGGCCGGGGACCCGGCAGCCCTGGGCGAGCCGATGCCGTACACCGAGGAGGCGGTGGAGGACACCATGGAGGCCGTGCGCTGGCTCAGGGCGCGCGTGGACGGACCCGTGGCCGCCGCGGGACTGTGCTCCGGGGCGTGGATGGCGCTGAAGACCGCCCGGCAGCTCGACCTGGCGATCCTGCTCAACAGCGTCGCCTGGACCCCCGATGGCGATTACTACTGGCGCTTCTACCGCGACGGCGCCGTGCAGCGGCTGCTGGGCGGACGCGAGCGCCTCGGACGGGACCCGCACGCATGGCGCGCTCGTCTCAAGCAGCGGCTGAAGACCGCGCGGCGGGTGGTGCTCAGCACCATGCCGCTGTGGCAGCTGCGGATCGCAGCGCGCACCGGCCAGGTCCAGATGCTGGGGCAGATGCTGCGGGATCCGTCGGGGCTGCCCCCGGTGGACCTGCATCTGGGCGACGGCGACCGCGAGAGCTTCGAGATGGCCGGAGGTCAGCGGGAGGTGCGCGCCCTGCAGCGCCGCGGCGTGCACTTCCGTGCGATGTCCCTGGGCGATGCGGATCACGCGCTGCTGGCCGAGTCGAGCAGGCGGCGCGCCGTGGCCGCGCTGCGAAGCAGCCTGGGCTTGGCGCACCCGAGCGCCGGGACGGCCTCGGTGCAGGACCGCGCCTCGGCCGGCGGCTGAGGCCTGCGTCTCAGCCCGACGCTGCGGCGTCCGAGCCGACGAGTAGCCTGGAGGCCTCAGTCCCGCACGCACCTCGAGCCGCCCCTCGATCCGAGTGCAGGGCCATTCGTCGTGTCGCCCCAGACCGCGCCCTTCTCGATCCAGCCGTGCCCACCAGGAGTCCCGCAGCACATGTCCCTCACCGGCCTCGCCGACATCCTCGCCCAGGAGCCCTCGCTGGCCACAGTCCGCGCCCAGGCGGGCGTGCGCCCTGCGGAGCGCTCCGCCGAGACCGTGATCAGCGTGGCCGATGGCATGCGCCCGGTGCTGATCAGCCAGCTGCTGGCGGGTCTGCGCAGCGCCCCGGCCTCCGACGGGCAGCAGCCGGTGCTGCTCGTGGTCACCGCCACGGGCCGGGAGGCCGAGGAGCTCGAGCAGCAGCTGCCGGCCTGGGCCCCGCAGGCTCAGGTCGCCTCGCTTCCGGCCTGGGAGACGCTGCCGCACGAGCGGCTCTCGCCGCGCTCGGACACCGTGGGCCAGCGCCTGGACGTCATGCGCCGGCTGGCTCACCCGGAGCAGGGGGCGCTGGATGTCGTCGTGGCTCCGGTGCGCGCGGTGCTGCAGCCGGTCGTGGAGGGCATGGGGGACCTGCAGCCGGTGATCCTCGAGCGCGGGGCCGAGCAGTCCTTCGACGACACCGTCCGGGCCCTCGCCGCTGCCGCCTACTCCCGCACGGACATGGTCTCCCGCCGCGGCGAGTTCGCCGTGCGCGGAGGGATCCTCGACGTCTTCCCGCCCACCGCCGATCATCCGGTGCGCGTCGAGTTCTTCGGCGATGAGATCGAGGAGCTGCGCTGGTTCGCGGTGGCCGATCAGCGCACCCTGCGCAGCGGCGAGCACCCGCAGCGCATCGTGGCTCCGCCGTGCCGCGAGCTGCTGATCACCCCTGCGGTGCAGTCGCGCGCCGCCCGGCTGAAGGACCGCCTGCCCGGTGCGGAGGCCATCCTGGAGCGCATCGCCGGCGGCATCTACTCGGAGGGCATGGAGTCGCTGGCCCCGCTGCTGGCCGATCGCATGATGCCCGTGCTCTCGCTGCTGCCGGGCGGGTCGATCGTGGTGGTGCAGGAGCCGGAGAAGGTCCGTGCCCGCGCCGAGGACCTGGTGGCCACGAACGAGGAGTTCCTGGCCGCGGCCTGGGAGTCCGCCGCGGACACCGACCAGGCGCCGCTGGACGTGGCCCAGGCCCAGTCCCTGGAGGACGACGGGCGCACTCTGGCCTCCGGGTCCTTCCACACGCTGGCCCAGTCCCGGGAGACCGCTCTGGAGACCGGCCTGGGCTGGTGGTCCACGACCGCACTGACCGTGGGTGCGCAGCTCTCGGAGGTCGACGCCGACACCGACGAGGCGCTCGTGCGGCTGATGGACACCGACGCCGACACCCTGACCGTCTCGGGGCGGGCGCCGCGGCGCTTCGGCGGCGATGTGGAGGCGCTGCTGGAGCACCTGGGCTCGCTCGTGCGCGAGGGCTGGCGCGTGGTGGCCGTGACCGAGGGGCCGGGTCCGCTGCAGCGCCTGGCGGAGCTGATGGGCAGCGCGGAGATCCCCGCCGCTCGCCACGAGTCCCTGGAGGTCGAGCCCACCGCCGGCGTCGTCGAGCTGACCACAGCCGGGGTGTCCACGGGCTTCGTGCTCGACGACCAGCGCGTGGCGCTGCTCAGCGAGGCCGACGTCCTGGGGCGCTCGTCGTCCTACGCGGCCAAGACCAAGACGGCGCTGCCGCAGCGGCGCCGGCGCAACGCGGTGGATCCGCTGGCGCTGCAGCCCGGCGACTACGTGGTCCACGAGCAGCACGGCGTGGGTCAGTTCATCGAGCTGATCGCCCGACCGATCGCCGGTGCGGTGACCAAGCCCGGGCAGCCCAAGCCGCAGCGCGAGTACCTGGTGCTCGAGTACGCCCCGTCCAAGCGCAATGGGCCCAAGGACCGGCTGTTCGTGCCCACGGACCAGCTGGACCAGATCTCGACCTATCAGGGCGGGGAGGCTCCGGTGCTGTCCAAGATGGGCGGCTCGGACTGGAATGCCAAGAAGCGCGCGGCCAAGCGGGCGGTCAAGGACATCGCCGCCGAGCTGATCCGCCTGTACTCGGCGCGCATGGCCACGCGGGGCCACGCCTTCGGCCCGGACACCCCGTGGCAGCGCGAGCTCGAGGAGGCCTTCCCCTACATCGAGACCCCCGATCAGCTCACCACGATCGACGAGGTCAAGGCCGACATGGAGAAAGAGGTCCCCATGGACCGCCTGATCTCCGGCGACGTCGGCTACGGCAAGACCGAGGTCGCGGTGCGTGCGGCCTTCAAGGCCATCCAGGACGGCAAGCAGGTCGCGGTGCTCGTGCCGACCACGCTGCTGGGCCAGCAGCACGTCGAGACGTTCTCCCAGCGCTACTCGGGCTTCCCCGTGCGCGTGGCGGGCCTGTCCCGCTTCCAGACCGCCAAGGAGTCCAAGGAGATCCTGGCCGGTCTGCGCGACGGCTCCGTGGATCTCGTGGTGGGCACCCACCGCCTGCTGAGCAAGGAGGTCCAGTTCAAGGACCTCGGCCTGATCATCGTGGACGAGGAGCAGCGCTTCGGCGTGGAGCACAAGGAGAAGCTCAAGGCCATGCGCACGGACGTCGATGTGCTGTCCATGTCCGCGACCCCCATCCCGCGCACGCTCGAGATGTCGCTGACCGGCATCCGCGAGACCTCCACGCTGGCCACGCCCCCAGAGGAGCGCCACCCCGTGCTGACGTACGTGGGCGCCTACACGGACCGGCAGGTCACCGCCGCGATCCGCCGCGAGCTCATGCGCGAGGGCCAGGTCTTCTTCGTGCACAACCGGGTCTCGTCGATCACCCGCCGCGCCTCGGAGATCGCCCAGCTGGTCCCGGAGGCCCGCGTGGCGGTGGCGCACGGGCAGATGTCGGAGACCGAGCTCGAGCAGATCATCCTGGACTTCTACGAGAAGCGCTTCGACGTCCTGGTCTCGACCACGATCGTGGAGACCGGCCTGGACATCGCCAACGCCAACACCCTGATCGTCGACGGCGCGGACAAGTACGGGCTCTCGCAGCTGCACCAGCTGCGCGGGCGCGTGGGCCGCGGCCGCGAGCGGGCCTACGCCTACTTCCTCTACGACGTCGAGAAGCCGCTGACCGAGACCGCCCTGGAGCGGCTCAAGGCCGTGGCCGCGCACAACGAGCTCGGCGCCGGCCTGCAGCTGGCGCAGAAGGACCTCGAGATCCGCGGTGCCGGCAACCTGCTGGGCGGCGAGCAGTCCGGTCACATCCAGGGCGTGGGCTTCGACATGTACCTGCGCCTGGTCGGCGAGGCCGTCTCCGAGTTCCGCGGCGACGAGGACACCGCGCCCACGGAGATGAAGATCGAGCTGCCGGTCAACGCGCACCTGCCGCACGACTACGTCCCGGGGGAGCGCCTGCGCCTGGATGCCTACCGCACCCTGGCCCAGGCCTCCGACGTGGACGGCATCCGCGAGGTCGAGGCCGAGCTGCAGGACCGCTTCGGCGAGCTTCCGGAGCCGGCTCGGCTGCTGCTCGAGGTCGCCCGCCTGCGTGTGATGGCCCGCTCGGTGGGCCTGTCGGACATCGCTGTGCAGGGGCCGAGCATCCGCTTCGCCCCGGCCGATCTGCCCGAGTCCAAGCAGATGCGCCTGCAGCGCATGCACCCCGGATCCAAGATCGTGCCGGTTCCGGGGGCCGACGCCTCCGGTGCCCGTCAGGTCCTGATCCCCAAGCCCAAGACGGCGCGCGTCGGAGGCAAGGACCTCACCGATGCCGCCGTGATCGACTGGGCTCGCCAGGTGCTCGTGTCGATCTTCGAGGCGCAGGAGCCGCAGGCATCGTCGAGCGCAGCGCAGGCGCAGAGCGGTTCGCAGTGATCCCGACGTCGTCC
Organism: Kocuria sp. CPCC 205260; assembly: GCF_040981045.1. Classification (NCBI taxonomy): domain Bacteria; kingdom Bacillati; phylum Actinomycetota; class Actinomycetes; order Micrococcales; family Micrococcaceae; genus Kocuria; species Kocuria sp. CPCC 205260. The sequence continues at coordinate 121,905 of NZ_JAVKPT010000006.1, read as the reverse complement.
CACGTCAGGGCGCCGATGTCCTCCGCTGTGCGGAAGCTCATCTACTTCGGCTATTTTAGGGGACATGTCCGCTTTTCTGCACGGATCGCTGCCTGATCGAGGACATCTCCGCCTATTCTGATGAAGGTCGAGCAGATGCGGGTTCACCATCCTGCCGCTGTCCTGTGCGGAAGGTGCTTGTGACCTTGGGGGCACCAGCACCTCCCGCTGAAGCGGCAGACCCGCAGCTGGAGCACCTGATCCTCGGGCAGCTCGGCGCGGCTGACGATCCGCGCGCGCGTCGCGCAGGCCCTTCGGCCCCTTGACGTCCAGATCCGAGGCCCTCATGTCGGTGTGCAGGGTGACCTGGGGGTGCTCCCAGAACTCGGGTCCGCCCAGGGAGAGGTCGCGGTACGGATCGTTGAAGAGGGTCTCGAGGGCCACGCGGTCGTACGAGGACCACGGCTCTTCGGCCAGGACGGTGACCCGGTCCTCCCCGAGCCCCCTCTGGATGAGCTTCTGCACGAGGCGGTGAGCGGCCGGTCCACCCCCGATCACCAGGATCTCGCGTCCGGTTCCGGGAGCTGGCGTGTGTGGCATGAGTGTGACGCTTCCTAACGTGTCCTGGCATTCACGTGCATTCACGTGCATTCGCGAGCGGAAATCACCGGCAACGGTTTGGGCAGTCCGCTCGACCTTTGCTGACATAGAAGCATCTCCGTAACGCCGAGGTCATGCGGTTGCCGCAGGATGCTTGGGTGCGGATGTACGAAGAACGCAGGACACGGTCCGGAAGACCCCACACAGAACGGAACCACCACCATGAGCACTGAGCCGGCTCCGGCGAGCACCCGGGGTTTTGAAGATGTGTGCGCTGTGAGCGACCTCGAGCCGGACTGGGGCGAGGTCGCGCTGATCGGCGAGCATCAGGTCGCCGTGTTCAGGATGCAGGACGACACCGTCTACGCCTGCGACCACGCCGACCCCCGTTCGGGGGCCCTCGTGATGGCCCGGGGCCTCGTGGGGGAGACCGTGGACGGCGTGCCCACCCTGGCCTCCCCGCTGTACAAAGAGGTCTACGACCTGCGAACCGGCGAATGCCGTACCGGCGCGGAGCTCTCCTTGCCCGTGCACAGGGTCTCGATCGACGACGGCCGCGTGCTGATCGAGCTGGGTTCGTGAGCGCCCCGCAGGATCCGGTCCTGCTGCTCTGCGCCCATGGATCCACGTCTCGGTCCGCGCAGATCGCGACGGAGGAGATCACAGCCTCCGTCGCGCAGGCGCTGCCCGGCATAGACGTCATTCTGACCTGGGTCGACGTCCAGGAGCCGGACGTCGTCGACCGGTGCGAGGAGTTCGCGGATCGTCCCGTGGTGATCGTGCCCCTGCTCTTGTCAGCCGGGTTCCACGTGCACCAGGACCTGGCCCGGGCCGTGGCGGGGCGGTCGCATCACGTGGTGACCGGGGCACTGGGGCCGGATCGGAGCCTGTCCGAGCTCATGGCCCGGCGGATCGCCCACACAGAGGCCCGTACCACCGCGGTGAGGCGCCCTGAGGCCGCCCCGGCACTGCATGAAGCCCTCGTGGCCTCTTCCGCGGAGACGGCAGCGCCCGCCATCGTGCTGGTGGCGGCGGGATCGTCCGACGATCGTGCGGTTCAGGACGTCCGCCGGCAGGCAGCCGACCTGGCCGAGCTCACGGGCCGTGACGTCCGCACCGGTTTCGTCTCGGCCGTGGAGCCCAGCGCCCATGATGCCGTCGCCGGCGCATTGAGAGACGGGGCCCGGGATGTCACCACGGTCTCCTTCCACGTGGCTCCCGGGGTGTTCCACGCCGATGCCGTCCGGGCCGCGCAGACGGCAGCCGAGGGACTGCCCGCCACGTCTGCCCGGGCGGGGGGCAGGGTCACCGAGCCACTGCTGGTGGATGGCACCGAGGTCCCGCCCGAGCTGGTGGACGTCGTGCTCAAACGGTGGGAAGAGGGCAAGGCCCTGCTCCCGTAGCACTGAGGGTCCGTTGTTGCCTCACCACCTGCGTCCCTCACCACCTGCGCCGGGGTACGTGAGCAAAGCGTCACCCCCCAGTGACGGCCCTGCGACATGCACGGCAACAGGGAGTTCCTAGGGTCGGGAATAACGGCATCCCAAGACTCCTCGCGGGTGCCTTCTCGATACTTGGAGGCTTCTGTGAGCACCGAACTCCAGCACTCCGGCGTACAGAACGCCGGGGCCCCTCAGGCTCTTCCCAAGCTCGCCCTGCGTGAGCGCCCTGGCCGATGGCTGGACGGCTACGATCCCGAGGACCGGCAGCAGTGGGAGGCCCAGGGACAGGCGATCGCACGGTCCAACCTGAGATGGTCGATCTTCGCCGAGTTCCTGGGATTCGCCGTGTGGCAGCTGTGGGCGATCACCGTGGTCTTCCTCCCGCGGGCGGGTTTCGAGTTCACCGACTCCCAGCTCTTCTGGCTGATCTCCATGCCGTCGCTCGTGGGCGCCACGCTGCGGGTCCCGTACACCTTCATGGTGGGGCGCTTCGGCGGGCGCAACTGGACCATCATCTCCGCATTGCTGCTGCTGATCCCCTCGATCGGCCTGGCACTGGCGGTGGCCAACCCGGCGACCCCCTTCTGGCTCATGCTGCTCGTGGCGGCCACGGCCGGTTTCGGAGGAGGCAACTTCGCCTCCTCGATGGCGAACATCACCTACTTCTATCCCGCCCGTGAGAAGGGCTACGCCCTGGGACTCAACGCGGCCGGGGGCAACCTGGGGGCCGGGATCGCCCAGCTCGTGGTCCCCCTGGTGATCACGATCGGTGGTGCGGCGGCCTTGAACCTGCCCCTGGCCGGCTGGTTCTGGGTCCCCTTCATCATCGTGGCGGCCTGGGGCGCCTGGAGGTTCATGCACAACATCTCCGACGCCAGAGGCGACGTGGCCGGTTCGCTGGCCGCGGTCAAGGAGCCGCATTTCTGGGTCATGTCCTTCCTCTACATCGGGACCTTCGGGTCGTTCATCGGCTACGCGGGGGTATTCCCCAAGCTGATCGCGGACACCTTCCCCGAGTTCTCGACCTTCTCCGTGGGCGCGGCGTCGTTGTCCCTGGCGTTCATGGGCCCGATCATCGGCTCGCTGGCCCGCCCGTACGGCGGCAAGCTCGCGGACCGCTTCGGCGGTGCGCAGATGACCGTGTACGCGTTCGCGGGCATGGCGCTGTTCGCCCTGGTGGTCGTGCTCACCCTGCCGTTGCAGAACTTCTGGCTGTTCCTGGTGCTGTTCCTGGCGCTGTTCATCTGCTCGGGTGTGGGCAACGGCTCGACCTACCGGATGATCCCGTCCATCTACCGCATCCGCGGCGCTCTGCGCGAGGCGAGGGGTGAGGACACCGCCGGGGGAGTCTCCACCGCACGGCGGGCCTCCGCGGCCCTCGGTCTCATCTCCGCCGTGGGAGCCTACGGGGGCTTCGCCATCCCCCAGGTGCTCTCCGCATCGAAGTCGGCGACGGGTGGCTACGAGATCGCGTTCTTCGGTTTCGTGGGCTTCTACATGGTGGCCCTGGTGCTCACCTGGGCGTTCTACCTGCGTCGCGGCACCGCGATGGCCGCGGAACATGTCTGAGGGGGTCTCCGCGACGGCCGAGGCCGTCGACACGCACTGTCCGTATTGCGCCCTGCAGTGCGCCATCACGCTCACGCGCACCGGCAGGGGAATCGAGCTGTCACCCCGCGATTTCCCGACCAACCGCGGCGGGCTGTGCCGCAAGGGCTGGACCGCCGCCGAGCTGCTGGACGCGCGGGACCGGCTGACGCATCCGCTGCGCAGGGTGGGCGTCGACGCGGACGGCGAGCCTCTCCTCGAACCCGTGGCCTGGGACGATGCCCTGGATCTCATGGCCTCCCGCTTCCGCGCGATCCAGCACCGGGAGGGCGAGGACTCGGCCGGGATCTTCGGCGGCGCCTCGCTGACGACGGAACGGGCCTACCAGCTGGGGAAGTTCGCCCGCATCGCTCTGCGGACCTCCCGGATCGACTACAACGGCCGGTTCTGCATGTCCTCGGCGGCCGGGGCCGCCAACGCGGTACTGGGCACGGACCGGGGCATGCCGTTCCCCCTCCAGGACCTCGACGCGGCGCACACCGTGCTCCTGTGCGGTTCGAACCCCGTCCAGACCATGCCGCCGTTCGTGCAGCACCTCGCCTCCGCCCGGGCCGCAGGCGGGCTGATCGTGGTCGATCCGCGACGATCGGCGACCGCGGCCCTGACCGACGACGGCGGCGGGATCCATCTCGCCCCGCGCCCGGGCACCGACCTGAGCCTGCTGCTCGGCATCACGCATGTGATCCTGAGCGATGGCGCTGCCGACGAGGGCTATCTGGCCGAGCGCACGTCCGGTACGGCCGCGGTCCGGGCGGCGGTAGCGGCCTGGTGGCCCGAACGTGTGGAGGCCGTCACGGGAGTGGCCGCGACCGACGTCGTCACCGCAGCCCGCCTGCTGAGCCGGCGACGCGAAGGGACGTATGTCCTGACCGGCCGCGGAGCGGAACAGCATGTGGACGGCGTGGACACCGTGATGGCGGCGATCAACCTGGCCCTGCTGCTGGGCCTGCCCGGCCGGGAGAACTCGGGCTGGGGCACCCTGACAGGACAGGGCAACGGCCAGGGCGCCCGTGAGCACGGGCAGAAGGCGGACCAGCTTCCGGGCTACCGCCTGATCACCGACCCCGCCGCCCGCGAGCACGTGGCCCGCGTCTGGGGCGTGGACCCTGAGATCATCCCGGGCCCCGGCATTCCGGCCGCCGAGCTGCTGACCACGCTCGGCGTGCCAGGAGGCTTGCAGGCGCTGTGGGTCAACGGCTCCAACGTGGTGGTCTCGGCTCCGGACGCGGCGGAGGTGGCCCGGGGACTGGACCGCCTGCAGTTCCTGGTCGTCTCCGACTTCTTCATGTCCGAGACCGCCCTGCATGCCGACCTGATCCTCCCCGTCCCGCAATGGGCCGAGGAGGAGGGGACGATGACCAACCTGGAGGGCCGGGTGCTTCGCCGCCGGAAGATCCAGGAGCCACCGGGACAGGCGCGCGACGAGCTGTGGATCATGGCGGAGCTCGCCCGCCGTCTCGACGCTCCGGGCACGTTCTCGACGAACGCCGCGGAGGTCTTCGAGGAACTCACCCGCGCCTCGGCGGGAGGCAAGGCCGACTACTCGGCACTGAGCCACGCCGGACTGGACGGGCTCGAAGGGCCCGCGGAGTCCAGCGCTCGGCAGTGGCCGGTCACCGCCGCCGCCCCGGAGGGGACACCGCGCATGTTCCTGGAGAGGTTCGGCCACGCGGACGGACTGGCCCATATGAAGGCCGTCAGACCGCGAACAGCAGCGCGACGCGCGGAGCTCGGACCCGCGCACGACCGCGGCTCGATCGCCGAACCACCGGTACCCCCCGACGCCGGAGGGCCGGATATCGAACTGATGCTCACCACGGGACGGCTCCTCGAGCACTATCAGTCCGGCACCCAGACCAGGCGCGTCCCCTCGCTGCAGGCCGCCGCTCCGGAGGCGCGGGCGCACCTGCATCCCACCGTGGCCGCGCGCCTCGGCGTGAGCGACGGTGACCGCCTGGCCCTGGCCTCCGCGGTCGGCAAGGCCGCTGCCGCTGTGGCCGTGGACGCCGATATCGCACCGCACACGGTGTTCCTCCCGTTCCACTTCGCCGGTGAGCAGACCGTGAACCGGCTCATCTCAGCCGTGGTGGACCCGGTCTCGGGCATGCCCGAGTTCAAGGCCGTGCGAGTCCGTGTCGCACGGGCAGCACCTGCGCCGCCCGGTGCCCCCGGACCGGCCGGAGCGCCCCGCATCGACGATCCTCAGGAGAGCCTCACGTGACCGATCGCACGGACGTATCAGGACCAGGCGCCACCGTCTCGTCGGCCGGTCTTCCGCCGGGTGGAAGCAGGCGCCAAGACCCGCGAGAGGCCGGGGCCGGGCTGGAGCCGGCTCACGGGCAGGACTCCGTCGCCTTCCGCGCTCGCAGGGTGCGGGCACGGGTCCCGTTCGACGTCGGCGAGCACGTCGTGGTGGTGGGCTGCGGTCCTGTGGCCGCCCGTTTCGTCGACGATGTCCTGCCCCTGGTCGAACGCGGCCTGCTTCGCGTCACCGTCCTGGGGGCCGAACCCCACATGGCCTACAACCGCATCCTGGTGGGCGAATACGCCGTGGGGCGGGTCTCCCGCGAGTCGCTGACGGTCGCCGACCTGGAGACGTGGCGCGCCGCGGGGGTCGACGTCCGCCTCGGCGCCGAGGTGCTGAGGATGGACCGCACGCGCAGGCGGATCACGGTTCGCGTGGCTGCCGCAGGCCCGGGGGAGGCCGCCGGGGAGAACGCCCAGGAGAACGACCAGGAGAACGACGGGGCGAGCGAGAGCAGCAGCGACGCCTCCGCCGGGATCTCCGGGCTCTCTTGGGACCGGGTGGTGCTGGCGACCGGCGCCCGGGCGGTCCGGCCCAATCTGCGCGGACTGGATCCCTCACCGGATGGGGCCGTTCTCCCGGCAGGAGTGACTGCCCTGCGGGACCTCGACGACGCGCGGCACATGCGAGCTGTTGTGGCCGAACGCGGGCACACGGTCGTCCTGGGCGGAGGAGTCCTGGGGGTGGAAGCGGCCCTGGCCGCGGCCGAGACGGCCGGTACGGCCACTTTGGTGCACACCGGCGATCATCCGCTCGGGCGGGTGCTGTCCCCGGGCACGGCGCGGCTGCTGGCAGAGCGGCTACGGCAGGCGGGTGTCCGGTGCCGTTCGGCCCGTGCCGTCGCAGTGGCCACCGACCCTGGCGGCGGCTTCACGGCGCTGGAGCTCGCCGACGGGGGATCGATACCGGGGGATCTGCTGGTGCTGTCCTGCGGGGTCCAGGCGCGAGCCGGTCTGGCCGAGGGCGCCGGCCTGCGCGTCCTCCAGGGGATCGTGGTGGACCACGAGCTCCAGGCGGACGTGGAGGGCCGGGTCTTCGCGATCGGGGACTGCGCCGAGGTCCTGTGCCGGGATCCGGGATGCGAGCCCTGCCTGCAGCGCAGGGCGGGTGAACTCCGGAGCGCACCGGCGGGCATGATCGCGCCGGGCTGGCGGCAGGCCGAGTACCTCGCGGCCCGGATCGCAGCCGAGGTGAGGGCCCTCGCCGACCCCCGCCTCATGACCGGCCCCGTCGAGCCGATGCCGGCCCACGAACCGTCCGTGTTGCGGCTCAAGGCCAAGGACATCGACCTGGTAGTCCTCGATTCCGGTCTGCCCGTCGCCGGCGATCCCGCCAGGCGGATCCGGTTCACCGACGATGCGCTCTGCCAGGACCTTCATGCGGAGTTCGCGGACGACGGCCGTCTACGACGCGCCGTGGCACTGGCACGGCCCCGCGCGATGGCTCAGCTGACCGCGGCGGTCGAGGCCGGGGAGCCGCTCCGGGGCGACCTCACCTGGCTCCTCTCGCTGGACTCGCAGTGGGCCGCTCCCGAACCGGCCGCCGCTGGTCCCGCGGACGTGGTCTGCCGTTGCGCCGGGGTCACGCGAGGCGTGCTCGAGGAGGCCATCGACGGCGGTGCCCGGACGGCGGAGGCCATCACGGCGGCCACCCGCGCCTGCACCGGGTGCGGAACCTGCCACCCCGAGATCCAGGCGCTGCTGGCTCAGCGCGACGCCTCCATGACGACCTGACCCTTCCCGGCGCCGATGCCGGCATCCGTCCCCCCATCGTTCGGCACGTCCATCGCACGCGACCGATGGGAGGAGGTGATGTCCAGGCAGTAGCCCCGCTTGACCACGGTGCGGACCAGGGGCGCCGGCAGCTTGCGCCTCAGCCTGGAGACCGTCATCTCCAGTGCGTGCGCCCCTTCGAGTCCGGGCACGGCCTTGATCAGCTCAGGACGGGAGATCACGGCGCCGTTCGCCGTGGCCAGGGCGCGCATCACGGCGACCTGCTGAGGGGTGAGCCAGACCTCGTCATCCTCGACCGTCAAACGTGATCCCCGCAGCTCCAGGTGACCGTGCCGGGTCTCGACGTGCAGACGCTCGTCCTCTGCCCGTTCGCACAGCAGCCGTACGATCTCGGCCATCCTGGGGCGGTCGGGCATCACGGGCTCGACCCCGGCGTCCTGCAGCGGCCTGGCGCATACTTCGCCGACGACCGCCGGCACCACCGAGCCGTCCTTGAACGCCCGCAGGAGCTCGTCGTAGAGCCCCGCATTGCGAGCCACCGCGAAGACGGAGTCCACTGCCGGGGCGGCGATGAAGACGATGGCGTTCAGCCTGCGGGCGCACGCCTCCTGGACCAGTGACTGGACGGCAGGCCGTCCCGCGTGCTGCAGGCGGTAGGGCACCAGTGTCTGGACATCGCGGCCGGCCAAGAAGAGGCGCTGGACCGCCGCATCGTCATGGACGCCGGGGAGCTGGACGGCGACCCGGCGAGCCGTGCCGTCGATGATCAGGTCCACGCCCTCGTTGACGTGGGTCACCACCGTCATCGATTCCGGTTCGAGGTCCAGCGCCGCCACCTGCCCGGCCGCCTTCGACCCGCGCACCACCATCTCCAGTCCCGCGATCACTTCGCGCAGGTGGCCGCCGAGTCCCGTCGCATCGGCCGTCTCCAGCCAGCGCCGCAGGCCGTAGCCGGTGGACACGAGCAGGGCATCCGGCCTGCGCTCGAGCAGGGCCTTGGTCGCGTTGATGACCGGGATGTCGTGCTCGGCTGGCACCACGGACAGCGCGGGTACATGCAGGACCTGAGCCCCGTGCCGCTCCAGGGCCGAGCACAGGTCGCCGCCACGCCGGGAGGCGGTCACGCCGATGCGCTGTCCCCGCAGTTCGTGGAGATGGCCATCGGCGAGCGCAGATGCCTGGTCGCTGCCCGGATCGTCGTCCTGACTCCTCGCCATCCCTCAGACCTTCGCCGGAGGCCCGACCGGAAGCGATGTGCCGGCCACCATGACCGGATCCGGGACGCCGAGCCCCGCCTCGATCTCCTCGGGGGTGGCGGGGCGGTGCTGGTCGCGTTCGGCCACCCACCGGATGGAGTCGTCGGTCTCGACGTCGTTGACGAAGGTCCGGAACCGGGCCAGGCGCTCGGGGTCCTTGAGGGTCGCGGCCCATTCGTCCTCGTAGCTGCCGATGTGCCGGGCCATGGCCTCCTCGAGGTCGGCCGCGATGCCCAGGGAGTCCTTCACGACGACGTTCTTGACATGCTCGATCTTCCCGTCCAGCTCCTCCTGCCAGCGCGCGGTGCGCTGGAGCCGGTCGGCCGTGCGGATGTAGTACATGAGGTAGCGGTCGATGTAGGAGATCAACGTCTCGTCGTCGAGGCCCTGGGCCAGCAGCTCGCCGTGCGCCGGCGTGGCTCCGCCGTTGCCTCCGACGTACAGGTTCCAGCCGTCGGAGGTGGCGATCACGCCGACGTCTTTGGCGCGGGCCTCAGCGCACTCGCGGGCGCACCCCGAGACGCCCATCTTGAACTTGTGCGGGGAACGCAGGCCGCGGTAGCGCAGTTCCAGCTGGATGCCCATGCCCACCGAGTCCAGCACGCCGTACCGGCACCATGTCGAGCCCAGGCAGGACTTCACGTTGCGCAGCGCCTTGCCGTAGGCCTGGCCGGACTCGAACCCGGCCTCGACCAGCTCCTTCCAGATCTCCGGCAGCTGCTCCAGGCGGGCGCCGAGCATCGTGATGCGTAGCGCCCCCGTGAGCTTGGTGTAGAGCCCGTGCTTCTTGGCCACCTCACCGATCACGATCAGCTTCTCCGGGGTGATCTCACCACCCGGCATGCGAGGGACCACCGAATAGGTGCCGTTGCGCTGCATGTTCGCCAGGGCACGATCGTTGGTGTCCTGGAGGCCGCCGCGGCCGGGGTCCAGGACGTATTCGTCGCGCTGGGAGGCCAGGATGGAGGCGACGGCTGGTTTGCAGATGTCACAGCCCAGCCCCGTGCCGAAACGTTCCAGGATCGTGTCCCAGGAGGTGAGCTCCAGTGCCCGGACGGCTTCGAAGAGCTCCGCGCGCGATAGCTCGAAGTGCTCGCACAGTGCGTTCGAGACCTCGACGCCGGCTTTGGCCAGTTCCCGGTCCAGGGTCTTCTTGAGCATCGGGATGCAGGATCCGCACTGGGTCCCCGCACGGGTGCAGGTCTTGAGCTCGGAGATCTCATGCACGTTGCAGGAGACGGCCTCCCTGACGTCCCCGAAGCTGACGCCGTTGCAAGAGCACAGTTCGGCGTCGTCGGGGAGCTCGGAGTCCGGAGCCTCCCCGCCGGCTGCGGAGAGGTAGAGGCCGGGTTCCCCCGGGAGCTCGCGGTCCAGCAGCGGCCGCAAGGACTGATAGGGGGTGGCGTCTCCCACGAAGACACCACCGAGCAGGGTCTTGGCGTCCGCGGTGGTCACGATCTTCTGGTACAGGCCGCGGGCGGGATCGGCGTAGACGATCTCCAGGCAGCCCTCGGCCTCACCGTACGCGTCCCCGAACGAAGCCACGTCCACCCCGGAGAGCTTGAGCTTGGTGGCGGTGTCGAAGCCGTCGAAGCTCGATGCTCCGCCCGCCAGGCGGTCCGCCACGATCTCCGCCATCGCATTGGCCGGGGCGACCAGACCGACGCACTGGCTGTCGAAGTTGGCGACCTCGCCGATGGCCCAGACGTGCTCGGCGGAGGTGCGGCAGGCGTCGTCGATGACGATGCCTCCGCGGGCAGCGGTGGTGATCCCGCAGTTGACGGCCAGCCGGTCCCGTGCGCGGATGCCGGTGGACACCACCACCATGTCGGCGGGGAGATCCGGGGAGTCGCCGAATTCGACGGCGCAGACCTCGTTGCTCTTCTTGTCCAGCTTGATCCCGGAAGGACGCTGCCCCATGTGCAGGCGGATACCGCGTTGCGAGATCAAGGCGTTCAGGGCGCGCCCGGCACCCTGATCGAGCTGGGCGTTCATGAGCCACTGGCGCGAGTGCACCACCGTGGACTCCGCACCCAGCTCTTGCAGTCCTCCAGCGGCTTCCAGACCCAGCAGGCCGCCGCCGACCACCGCCGCCAGGGGAGTGCGGCCCAGTTTCTCGCGCAGACGGGTGACCTCGGCACGAATCGCGGCGACGTCCTCCAGCGTCCTGTAGACGAAGGCCCTCTGCGCCCCGGGGATGCTCAGCCGGGCGGCATCCGACCCGGTGGCCAGGACGAGCTCGTCCCATGAGAACGTCTCCCCGGCCTCCGTGAGCAGCGTCCGCCCGTCCGGGTCGATCTCACGCACCTTGCACCCGGTGCGCAGCGTGACGCGCGGATCGTCCCAGACCGATGCGCCCAGGGTCAGGTCCACCTCCGCGGAGAGGGCCTTGGACAGCTGCACCCTGTCGTAGGGGACATGGGGCTCGTCGGCGAAGACCTCGACCACCGCATGGTGGTCGTCGCCGGAGAGGACGGCCTCGACGAAGCGATGGGCCGCCGGACCACCGCCGACGACGGCTATGCGCTGGGGATGGCTGGGCGAAAAAGGCGAACGGGACACGGGAACTACCTCCTGGCACCACGGGGTCGGCCGGGCGTTCCCAGACTAGGAATCAGCGATTGCTCGCGGCTTTCCCCTCTGTTGCGTATCTGTTGCAAGGTGCTACCCGGTGCGCCGGCCGATGTGAGGTGATCGTCCCCGTCCCGAAATCCGGGAGTCGAGCATCGGCAATACGCAGCGCCCACAGTGTTGCGAGCAGTGACCACGCAGACTGATCCCGGGAGGATGCCATGACCGCAGCCGAGGCGGAGCTCGATTCAGGCGCCGACGTCGGGGAGGAACGGGACGGGAGCCCTGAACCGTCCTCCGGCCGGACGGGTGACCTGCCGGTGACCGGCCGCTCCGTGGAGGTGTGCTCCCTCGAGGACCTGGAACCCGTGACGGCGGCGGCCGCGCGGGTGGACGGCGTCCAGATCGCACTGGTCCGGCTCCCCGGCGACGTCGTCTACGCCGTCGACCACCGGGATCCGCGGACCGGGTCGTGCACCATCGCCCGAGGGATCGTGGGCTCCAAGGGCGGGGAGCCCACGATCGCCGCGCCCTTGTACAAAGAGGTCTACTCCCTGGTGACCGGCCGCTGTCTGTCCAGCCCGCAGTACCGCCTGGTCACCCACGTCGTCGATGTCCGTGACGGGCGGGTGTTCGTCATGGTGCGGCAGCCGGCGCCTTCCGGGGAACCCGACCCCGGCCCGACGGCCGGCTTCGGCCTCTAGGGCCCGCGGTCCTTACCGCATCCTCCGGATGATCTCCGCGAGGAGTCTGGCGATGCGCGGGCCGGCGGCCTGGCCGGCCTCCAGCACCTCCTCGTGCGAGAGCGGGGTCTCCTGGATGCCCGCGGCGAGATTGGTCACCAGGGAGATGCCGAGGACCTCCATGCCGGCCTGACGGGCCGCGATGGCCTCCAGCGCGGTGGACATGCCGACCAGGTCGGCGCCGAGCACACCCGCCATACGGACCTCCGCGGGCGTCTCGTAGTGAGGGCCCGTGAACTGCGCGTAGACGCCTTCGTCCAGGGACGGGTCGACGGAGCGGGCCAGCTCCCGCAGCCGGTGGGAGTACAGGTCGGTCAGGTCCACGAACGTGGCGCCCTCAAGGGGCGAGGTGGCCGTGAGGTTGATGTGGTCGGAGATCAGCACCGGGGTGCCTGCCGCCCAGCCGGGGTTCAGCCCGCCGCACCCGTTGGTCAGCACCATGGTCCTGGCCCCCGCGGCGGCAGCCGTGCGGACGCCGTGGACCACCGCGCGGACTCCGCGGCCCTCGTAGAAGTGCGTCCTGGCACCGATGACCAGAGCATGGCGAGGGGCGCCGTCCTCGTCGGAGTCGGCCAGTTTGATCGAGCGCAGGGTCCCCACGTGCCCCTCGAGCGCCGGCTTGGAGAAGCCGGGGATCTCGCTGGCCGGGATCTCGGCCACCGTCTCGCCCAGGAGGTCGGCGGCACCGCCCCACCCGGAGCCGAGCGTCAGGGCGATGTCGTGGACCTGGAGCCCCGTCCGCTCTCGCAGCGCCTGCGCGGCCTCCTGCGCCACGACGAAGGGATCTGCGGAATCGATAGCTGCCACCACGGCTGAGGCCTCCTGGTTCGGACCACGCCGGCACGGGATCCGCGCGGCGGGAGTACACGGATCGTCGCCGGTCGCGGAAGGACCGGCGACGACGACGACAGGTCACCGCCATCGTCGTCCCTCCTGCCACCTCGCCCAGGCTCCGCCTAAGGCGGCGGGCGGTCCTGCGGCTAGCGCTTGCGCTTCTTGACCCGCCGGATCGAGAACACCGAGAGCAGCAGGAACACCACGCCGAAGCCCATGGTGATGCCGGTCGAACCCCACCAGTTGAGCGTGCCCTGCTTCCACATGGAGTCCAGGACGGCGCCGGAGGTGTCGATCTCCGGGAGCTCGAGGGGTGCTGGCGCGGGGGCACCGGCCTCCTCGGCCGAGGCCACCGCCTCGTCGTGGCTCTCCTGGGCTGCTTCGTTGGACTCCTCCTGGGGCAGCGCCACCGCGGCGGTGCGCACGATCTCGTTCAGGTCGGCGGACTGGGCCATGGCGGCGTAGGCCCAACGGGTGGGCACCGCCTTGGAGACGCCGTCGGGGGCGCCCTCCATGGCGAACAGCCCCCCGCAGAAGATCAGCTGCACCACGACCAGCAGCGAAGCGGTGTTCATGGCGACGTCCGAGCGGCCGACCAGGGCCGAGACCAGGAACCCCAGGAGCCAGGAGGTCATGATCAGCAGGAAGGTCACGATCCATAGCTCCAGCCACATGGGCCCCCAGGAGGCGAACTGGTCGTGGGGGACCAGAAACAGGACCATGAACACCAGGATGGCCGACTGGATCAGCGAGGTCACGATGGTCACCAGGGTCTTGGCCCCGACGTACGGCCAGACGCCGAGCCCCGTCCTGGTCTCGCGCAGGAAGATGCGTTTCTCGTCCAGGAACGTCCGGCAGGCGGGGAAGAGCCCGATCGCCACGGCGGCCAGCAGGATCACGATGAGCACGATCTGCGGCTGGTTGATCTCCGAGTCGGTGGACTCCGGGTAGGTCAGGCCGTGCTCGCCCGGTACGACCAGCACCAGCAGGGACAGCAGGGCCGGGGCGATGAACGTGGTCACGAGAGCGGAGGTCAGGTCCGTGCGCATGAGCTGCAGCTGCCGGCGCAGCAGCACCCCCAGCTGGAAGATGCCGCGGCGCGCCCCCTGATGGGGCGCCGACGCCTCCGGTGCCCGTCAGGTCCTGATCCCCAAGCCCAAGACGGCGCGCGTCGGAGGCAAGGACCTCACCGATGCCGCCGTGATCGACTGGGCTCGCCAGGTGCTCGTGTCGATCTTCGAGGCGCAGGAGCCGCAGGCATCGTCGAGCGCAGCGCAGGCGCAGAGCGGTTCGCAGTGATCCCGACGTCGTCCCACGTCAGGGCGCCGATGTCCTCCGCTGTGCGGAAGCTCATCTACTTCGGCTATTTTAGGGGACATGTCCGCTTTTCTGCACGGATCGCTACCTGATCGAGGACATCTCACCTATTCTTCTGAAGGTTGAGCGGATACGGGTTCACCACCCTGCCGCTGTACTGTGCAGAAGGTGCTTGTGACCTTGGGGGCACCAGCACCTCCCGCTGAAGCGGCAGACCCGCAGATGGAGCACCTGATCCTCGGGCAGCTCGGCGCGGCTGACGATCCGCGCGCGTCGCGCAGGCCCTTCGGCCCGTGATGCAGGAGAAGCCCCGCACCCTGGTCGGTGCGGGGCTTCTGTCGTCCCGTCCGCCCTCCCCAGCCGGCACCCCCAGCCATCCCGTTCGAGACTGCGGGAGACAGGAGCACGCCGAGGGGACGCAGCGGACGGCCTTCCGGGCCCGAATTGAGGCGGATGGGTCCCCTCGGCGACGATCCTCGACCGCGTACTCATTCCTGCCCATACCCTGCGTGTCCGCCCGTGAGAGATCGCCTGTGCAGGCCTTCGCGCCGCGAAGGCCTGCACAGGCGACTCCTCCTGGCGGCTCGGGGGCGGCAGCGGGCCCGCAACGCTGCCGAGGCCACATTCCTGGGTACGACGACGGCGCGCCGCCCGATCCCGCGAGGGGAGGGGCGGCGCGCCGTGAAGGGGCCGGAAGATGCTCCGGACGAGGCTCAGTGGCCGGCGGGCTTGCTGATGTTGGTCGCAGCCGAGGCCGGCAGGTCCAGCGCCGTCTCGTGCCCGCCGACGGGGCGCGAGCGGGTCTTGGAGGCCATGATCCCGGTGGGCACCAGCAGGGCCGCTCCGTAGACGCCGATGCCCAGCAGGAAGAGCCAGTTCTCGTGGAAGGCGAACAGGTAGAAGCTCACCAGGATGGTGGCCATGGCGCCGATCAGCAGGATCAGGCTGACCGCGCCGGTGCCTTCGCCGGAATGACGGCGGACCTTGCGTCCCTGGGCATCGACAGCCATTGAGTCCTCGTTTCCATGGTGCGGCGCGTGCGGCCGCGATCGTGCGGGTTCCTGACGGCCAGTGTACGTCCTTCGTGCAGCGGCCGCTCCGAGCCCCTGCCCGCGAGCCGCCCAGCCGTGGCCCGAGGGCGCGCGGCGGCTCAGCCGAGCAGGGCGGCTCCGGCCGAGGCGCCGATGCGCGAGGCCCCGGCGCGCAGCATCTCGACGGCCGCCTCGTGCGTGCGGATGCCGCCGGAGGCCTTCACGCCGATGCCTCGGCCCACGGCCGCGCGCATCAGCTCGACGTCCTGGACCGTGGCGCCGCCGGTGGAGAAGCCGGTGGAGGTCTTCACGTAGTCGGTGCCGCCGGCCACGGCTGCCTCGCAGGCGACGGTCTTCTGGGAGTCTTCGAGCAGGCAGGTCTCGATGATGGTCTTCAGCTGCGCCCCGCCCTCGTGGACGGCCTCGGCCACTGTGCGGACGTCGTGCTCCATGGTGGGGCGGTCGCCGGCGCGGGCGGCCGCGATGTCCAGGACCATGTCGATCTCCTGGGCGCCGTTGCGGATGGCCTCGCGGGCCTCCCAGGCCTTGGCCTCGGGCGTGGAGGCGCCCAGGGGGAATCCGACGACGGCGCACACCAGCACATCCGAGCCCGCCACGGCCTCGGCGGCACGGGCCACCCACACTCCGTTGACGCACACCGAGGCGAAGCCGTGCTCACGGGCCTCGGCGCACAGCTGGTCGATGGCCTCCGCGGAGGCCTCCGGCTTGAGCAGGGTGTGATCCACGCGCGAGGCGATGTCCGCGGCGGTGATGTCCGACAGCGAGGAGATGGGCTGGCGCTCGGTGGGGTCGTAGGCGGAGGTCATGTGCTGGGCCTTCCTCATGTGTGGGGGATCCCGCCCTGTGCGGACGAGCAGTGGCTCTGATGCCGCGCGGCGGCCTGTGGGCGGCTCGCCGGTCTCTGCTGTCGAGGGTATCGGGCAGCCCCGACGCCGGCTCGCTGAACTCGTCAGTGCGCCTCAGGGCTGCTGCCCGGGTCCCAGGACGTCGCAGAGCTGGTTGATCATGGCGCCCATGCGGAATCGCTCGGGCACCAGGGCGGGGATCCCGGCCTCCTCGAGGGGCTGAGCGGTCACCGGCCCCACAGTCGCCGCGACCACCGCGCGGGCCGATGCGTCCTGCCCCGGGTGGAAGGCCGCGGCGAAGTCCTCGGCCAGTCCCAGGGCGGCGGCTGCGGAGACGAGGGCCTGGGCGCCGGCGGCCGAGGTGAAGGTGACTGCATCGATCCGTCGGGCGCAGACCTCGCGCACGAGTTCGGGCACGGCGCCGGTCTCATCGGCGTCGGCCCATCGGTGCGGGGTGACCGTCAGGATCTGCGCCCCGGCCTCGGCCAGGCGCTGACGCTGGTCCCGATCCGCGAACCCGTTCTCCTGCCAGCCCACCACGGCGCCGCTGAGGCCGCGGCCGTAGGCCTCCTGCATCAGGTCGACGAGACGGGGCAGGGTCTCGTCGGGGGAGATGCCCGCGTCCTGCAGCCCCAGATTGCGCACGGCCGCCCGTCCCTTGGGCCCGCGCACCCACAGATCGGCCTCAGAGAGCACCTCGAGCGCTTCCTGGGACAGCCCGGCCGCCTCGACGACCTCCCACCACCGCTTGAAGCCGTAGCCCGTGGTGATCACGAACAGCCCCGGGCGTGCGGCCAGCAGGCGGCGCGTGTCGGCGATGACCTGCTCTTCCTGCTCCACGGGCACGAGCTTCAGCGACGGAGCGGCCAGGACCTCGGCCCCGCGACGGCGCAGCGCGCCCATCTGGTCCTCGGCCCGGCGGTGGGCGGTCACCGCGATGCGCCGCCCGGCCAGCGGCAGGTCGTTCTGCGCGGTGTCGGGCGGTGCCACGGCCCGGTGCGGGGTGAGCTCGCCGAGCACGCGCTCGCGGTCCTCGGCGGCCAGCGCGGCGACCGGCCCGATCACGGTCACCGCGGGCGAGACCGCCGAGGCCAGGTCTACGACGGCGCTGCCCAGCTGGCCCGTGAGCGTGCGCTGATCGGGGGAGAAGCCCTTCTCCACCACGGCGATCGGCAGCTCGGGGGAGGCCCCGGCGCGCATCAGCCCGCTCACGAGCTGCGGCAGGGTGGAGACCCCCATCAGCACCACGAGGGTGGCTCCGGTGCCCAGCAGCCGCGCGAAGCCGGCCAGCTCGTCGTCGTCGAAGGGCACGTGCCCGGAGGCCACGGTGAAGGCCCGGGAGACCTCGCGGAAGGTCAGTGGGATGCCAGCCGCGCCGGGCACGGCCACGGCGGAGGTGATGCCGGGAATGGTCTCCACGGGGATGCCCCAGGACTCGCAGTCGGCGGCCTCCTCCCCGCCGCGGCCGAAGACGTAGGGATCCCCGCCCTTGAGGCGCACCACGCGGCGG
This sequence comes from Kocuria sp. CPCC 205260, assembly GCF_040981045.1. Lineage (NCBI taxonomy): Bacteria > Bacillati > Actinomycetota > Actinomycetes > Micrococcales > Micrococcaceae > Kocuria > Kocuria sp. CPCC 205260. The sequence goes on along the minus strand of NZ_JAVKPT010000006.1, from coordinate 104,110 downwards.
CCGTGGGAGGCCGCGGTGAGCAGCTGGCGCTGGATCTGCTCCTGGGGCACCGGGTGGTGCCCGGGCCACTTGCCCACGCGCACGATCTCGGCGTGCGGGGCCTGGGTCTCGACGACGCCCTGCGGGGCCAGCCGGTCCAGCAGCACGACGTCGGCATCGGCCACGGCCTCCAGCCCGCGCACTGTCATCAGCTCCGGCGCACCGGGGCCGCCGCCCACCAGGGACACGCCCTTGCCGGGGGCGGGCACGACCGAGACCGGCACGGGTCCGTGGGCCTCACGGAGCCGCATCAGCAGCCCCTCCCAAGGGGCGCGATCGCCGACCACGACGACGAGTCCCGGTGCCCCGCCTCTCAGGGCCTGCTCGGCAGCGGCCTCGTCGCCGGGTGTCTCGCCCGCCTCGGCCGCGGCGCCGGAACCAGCACCGGCGGCACCAGCCGGACCGGCGACCGCGCGGACCTCGGCGCCGGCGGCGCGCAAGCGCCTGGCCGGGCGGGAGTCGTCGTCGGCGCCGAGCAGCAGGAGGCGAACGCCGTCCACAGAGGTGTCGAGAAGCATGTGATCAGCCTAGAACGGCAGGCCGGTCGTCTGGTCCACGCCCCCGGTGGAGTGCGGCTCAGCCCTGGGCGCCCACCGGGATGCGGGTCCCGGAGATCAGCACCGGGCCCGTGCCGTCCTCGGCCGCGGCGATCTCCTCAGGGGTGGCCGGGCGGATCTGCTCGCGCTCGAGCACGTACTGGCGGGCGGAGTCGTCCGAGGCATCCGGGTCGTTGACGAACGGGCGGAACCGGCGCAGGCGCTGCGGGTCGCGCAGGGTCGCGGCCCACTCGTCCTCGTAGCCCTCGACCTGGCGCTGCATGTCCGCCTCCAGGTCGGCGCAGATGCCCAGGGAATCGTCGATCAGCACCGCCTTGAGGTGGACGATGCCGTCGCCGTACTCCTCGTCGAGGTCCTCGAGCCACCGGGCGGTGCGCTGCAGCTTGTCCGCGGTGCGGATGTAGTACATGAGGTAGCGGTCCACGTACTGCACGAGCTCGGCCTCCGAGACGGACTCGGCGAAGACCCTGCCGTGAGCGGGATTCGCCCCGCCGTTGCCGCCCAGATACAGCGTCCAGCCCTCGGGGGTGGCCATCACGCCGATGTCCTTGGACTGGGACTCCGCGCAGTCGCGGGCGCAGCCCGAGGAGCCGATCTTGAACTTGTGCGGCGAGCGCAGCCCGCGGTAGCGGTTCTCCAGGCGGATGCCCATGCCCACGGAGTCCTGCACGCCGTAGCGGCACCAGGTGGAGCCCAGGCAGGACTTCACGTTGCGCAGGGACTTGCCGTAGGCCTGCCCGGACTCGAAGCCCGCGTCCACGAACCGCTTCCAGATCGCGGGCAGCTCCTCGAGTCGGGCCCCGTAGAGCCCGATGCGCTGAGCACCCGTGATCTTGGTGTAGAGCCCGTATTCGTGCCCGACCTCGGCGATCACCGCGAGCTTCTCCGGGGTGATCTCCCCGCCCGGGATACGCGGGACCACCGAATAGGTGCCGTCCTTCTGCATGTTGCCCAGGTTGCGGTCGTTGGTGTCCTGCAGGGTGCCGCGGCCCTCGTCGAGCACGTAGGCGTGCGGCTGGGAGGCCAGGATCGAGGCCATGGTGGGCTTGCAGATCGCGCAGCCGTCCTGACCCCTGCCGAAGCGCTCGAGGGCCTCCGGGAACGTGCGGATGCCGGTGGCGCGCACCGCCGCGTAGAGCTCGGCGCGCGAGAGCTCGAAGTGCTCGCACAGCGCCTTGGAGACCGTCAGGCCCATCTCGGCCATGGTCTTCTCGAGCGTCTTGTGCATCATCGGCACGCACGAACCGCACTGGGTGCCGGCATCCGTGCACTTCTTCAGCTCCGGCACGGACTGGTGGCCGTCGCGCACGGCCTGGCGGATCTCCCCGAAGGGCACACCGTTGCACGAGCACAGGATGGCGTCATCGGGCAGCTCGGTCTCGGGGGCGTCGCCGCCGGCCGCGGAGAGGTAGCGAGCCGGCTCGGCCGGCAGCGGTCGGCCCTGCAGGGGGCGCAGGGCGTCGTAGGGCTCGGCATTGCCCACGAACACGCCGCCGATCAGGGTCTCGCGGTCCTCGGCCACCACGAGCTTCTGATAGATCCCGGCCACCGGATCGGAGTAGTCGACCTCGATCGCCCCGGGCGTGGTCGCGTAGACGTCGCCGAAGGAGGCCACGTCCACGCCGGCGAACTTCAGCCGGGTCGAGGTGTCGAAGCCGGAGACCTCGCCGTCCCCGCCGTGGAGGCGATCGGCCACGACCTCGGCCATCTTGTTGGCAGGGCCCACCAGGCCCCAGGTCTGGCCCAGGATGTGCGCGACCTCGCCGATGGCCCACACGTGGGCCACGGAGGTGCGGCAGGCCTCGTCGACGACCACGCCGCCGCGCGGGTCCAGATGGAAGCCTGAGCGCCGCGCCAGGCCGGAGCGGGGGCGGATGCCCACGCCCAGGATGACCATGTCCGCCTCGAGCCGGCGCACCACCGCCTCGGGGCCGGGGCCGTCGGCGACGTTCACGCCGATCACGTTCTCCTGCTCGTCCAGCTCCACGCCCTGGATATAGCTCGAGCACTGCACATCCAGGCCCTGCTCGCGCATCAGCGAGTTGACGGCCAGTCCGCCCTCGCGGTCCATCTGGGTGCACAGCAGGAATTCTGCGACGTCCAGGATGGTGGCCTCCGCACCCAGATCCAGAAGCCCGGCGGCGGCCTCCAGACCGAGCAGACCGCCGCCCACGACCACCCCGCGCGGGGCGCGCCCCAGCTTCTGCTTCAGCTGCTCGACCTCAGCCACGATGCCGCGTACGTCGTCGATCGTGCGGAAGACGTGGACCCGGTGGGCGCCCGGGATGTTCAGGGTAGCGGCGTTCGAGCCGGTGGCCAGCACGAGCTCGTCGTAGGCGAAGGTCTCGCCGCTGCGGGTGAGCACCGTGCGAGCCTTGACGTCCAGCTCGGCGGCGCGCTGGCCCGAGCGCAGCTCGATGCCCGGTGTCTGCCACATCTGCGGATCGCCCAGCGTGAGGTCGCGCTCGGCGTCCACGAACAGCTTCTCCAGGGCCACGCGGTCGTACGGGGTCCATTGCTCCTCGGAGAGCACCGTGATCGTGTCCTGGCCGAGCCCGCGCTTGAGCATGGACTGCACGAAGCGGTGAGCGGCGGGGCCGCCTCCGATGACGAGGATCCGGCGTCCGGTCGAGGTGTCCTGGGCGGTGGTCTCTGACATGAGTGGCTTCCTTCGCATCGCGGGTGGGCTCGTTCCGATCAGACCACGCGCCCCCGGGCAAGGAGGACCTCAGTTGCCTTCAGATGCTGCGGGACCTGCGCGCGGCAGCGGCCTGCGGGTACGGTTCACGACAGGGCCGCGCCGAGCTCGCGGCGCCCTTCGAGGCCTCCTGCGGAGGGCTCGCACACCGGGCACGGCGCTCGCCGCGCCCGAGGACCCAGGCAAGGAGCCGCATCATGAGCGCCACGACCGCCGTCGAGATATGCCGCCTCGAGGACCTGGAGACCGGCTGGGGCGAGGTCGCCCTGGTCGAGGGCCGCCAGGTGGCCGTCTTCCGGCTGCCGGACGACACCGTGGCCGCGGTGGATCACGCCGATCCCCGCTCGGGCGCGCTCGTGATGGCCCGCGGGATCGTGGGCGCCACGCTCGACGGGACCCCCACGATCGCCTCCCCGCTCTACAAGGAGGTCTACGACCTGCGCACGGGCCAGTGCCTCACGACCGATGCCTACGAGCTGCCCGTCCACGACGCGACCGTCTCCCCGCAGGGCCGGGTCGTCGTGGCGCTGCGCCCGTGAGCGCGCGGGGCGCCGGAGCCCCCGGACCCCGGTCCGAGGTCGATCCCGTCCTGCTGCTGTGCGCGCACGGCTCGCGCTCGCCGACGGCTCAGCGCGCCACGGCGCGGATCACCGAGCAGGTCGGGCGCCTGCTGCCGGGAACCGAGGTGGTCGAGACCTGGGTCGACGTGCAGACCCCGGATGTCGCTCAGCGATGCGCCGAGCTGGCTGATCGCCCGGTCGTGATCGTGCCCCTGCTGCTGTCCGCCGGCTACCACGTGCGCCACGATCTGGAGCTGGCCGTGCACGGGCGGCCGCACCATGTCGTCGTCGGTGCTCTGGGACCGGATCCGCGGCTCTCCACGCTGCTCGCGCGCCGGCTGGCGGAGGCTGAGCAGGAGCCCGTTGCGGCCGAAGACGGCCACGCCGCGGCCGGGGCAGGCGAGCGCAGCGAGGATCCGATCGTGCTGATCGCCGCCGGCTCCTCCGACGAGCGCGCGGTGGCCGATGTCCGCGCCCAGGCGCAGGATCTCGCGGGGCGTCTGGGGCGCCCCGTGGAGACGGGCTTCGTCTCGGCCGCGCAGCCATCGGCGCCGGAGGCCGTGGAGGCGGTGCGGAAGCGGACGGGGCGGCCGGTCACGGCGGCGTCGTTCCTGCTGGCGCCGGGGCAGTTCCACGACCGGGCCGCGGACGCCGGAGCCGAGCGGATCTCGGCGCCGCTGCTCGTCGAGGACGCAGTGGCCGAGGAGATCCTGGAGATCGTGCTGCAGCGCCGGCAGGAGGGCCTGCGACTGCTGGCCTCAGGCGGGCGCTGAGCCCGGGCGGCGGCAGGTGAGTGCGCTCAGTCGTCGTCCTTGTCCGAGGCGGCGGAGTCCTCCCGCTCGACCTGGACGATGGGCATCATCCCCGTGCGGGTCTGCTCATTGCGCTGGCTGCGCTGCCGGCCCAGCCGACCCTTGTGCACCACGATCCGCGGCCTCTTGGCGCTGGCGGTGCGGGCCAGCTGCCGCCCTGCGGAGCCGACATCCCAGCCGCCCTGACCCGGAAGCGTCCACCCCAGGGTGCGCGTGAGCACGGTCAGCAGGGCCGCCAGGAGGATCGCGGCCCCCATGCCCCAGTTGGGTCGACCCAGCTCCCACGCGGCCGCCATGGTCAGCGCGCTGGCGAACGCAGTGGTGGCCGTGAGGGTGTTGCCGCCGAAGATGCCGGGGACGCGGCCGATGCAGACATCGCGCACGGCGCCGCCGCCGACCGCGGTGATCATGCCCAGCATGATCGCCGGGATCCAGCCCAGCCCGGCGGCCAGCCCCTTGGAGGCGCCGGTGGCGGCCCAGCAGCCCAGGGCCAGCGCATCCGCCGCCGAGAGGGCCCGGTGCATCCAGCGGCCTTTGATCGGGAGGTTGAAGATCAGGCCCGTGCCGATCAGCGCGGTGATGAGGTAGGTCGGATCGCTGAGGGCCACCGGCCTGCCGTTCTGGAGCAGGACATCGCGGATCATGCCGCCGCCCAGCCCGGAGAGCACGGCCAGGACCAGGAAGCCGATGATGTCCAGCTTCAGGGAGCGGGCGATCGCTCCGCCGAGCACGGCGTTGACGAACACCCCCGCCAGGTCGACAGCGTGGAATACCGCCTCAGGGTCCAGCAGCTGCACGACCGCCTCCTCGTCGGGATGCCGACACGACAACGGGCCGCGGTCTGCGGCCCCGCCGAGGCTATCAGCGTGGCGCGGGGCGACAGTGCGCAGGGGCTGCGGCTCAGGCGCTGCGCACCGGCTGCTGCTCGAGCCAGGTGTCGAAGGGGGTGGTCTGCTCGCCGAAGACCTGGAAGTAGGTCGTCGGGTCGGCGATCTCGCCGTGGGCCTGCATGAGTCCCATGGTGTCCAGGGCGCGGGTCAGCCCGCCCTTCATGAACAGGCGATTGACGGGGTTCATGAACCACAGCGGCATCACGGTGACCTTGGCCCCGGGGCGGGTGGCCTCCAGGTAGCGGCGCAGCGCGGACTTCAGCGTCATGGGCTCACGGCCGGTGACCTCGAAGACGCGGTCCTGGGCCTGCGGCATGGCGTAGCTGCGCGCGATCGCATCCATGAGGTCTGCGCTGATGATGGGGTGGAGGGTGTGCGGCTGCGGGCCCAGCAGCATGCCGCGCCCGTTCTGCACGAAGGACTCGAGGGTCTCGGCGAAGAAGGCCGGTCGGAAGACGGTCGCCGGTGTGCGCGCGGCCAGCAGGTGCTGCTCGGCGCGGACCTTGGCTCCCTCGCCGGGGTGATCGGCGAACTCGGGGCGGGCGTACATGCCGGAGATCATCGAGATCCGGGTGATGCCCAGCTGCCCGGCCGCCCGTGCCACGTGCCGCACGCCCTCGTCCTCGACGGCGCGGATCTGCTCGGGATCATTGCCTCCGCTCAGGGAAAGGTGCACGGCCTCGGCGCCCTCGAGCGCCCCCGGCAGGGTCTGCGGGCGCGTCACATCGGCCACGCGGGCCTCGACGCCGGCCGGCAGGTCCGTCTGCCGGCCGCGGGCCACTGCCAGGACGCGGTGGCCGCGGGCGGCGAAGACCTCGACGGCGCTGCGTCCGAGCTGCCCGGTGCTGCCGATCACGGCGATCGTGCGCGGAGCTCCGGAGGCCCGCGTCTGCGGGTCCTGCTGCGGGGCGGGCGTGCGGTCCGTGCGATCCATGTCCTGTCCTCCTGGTGGGGTGCGGCGGCCGTGCGGAGGCCGAGATCCCCTTCATCGTGGGGCACCGGCCTGGGAGGGCGCGCGGCGCGGGCGGGGATGTGACGGGGCGTGTCCGGTCCGGGCGCGACGGGGTGTCCACATTCCTGGGGGATCACGTTCCCCGCTCGGGGGACAATCACGCCGCGAAAATGCACTTAAGAACTGAAGGATGGGGCCTCTCGAGATGCGCAGGGGGCGTCTATCGATCCCCGGACGGCTTCAGCCTGAGCTGAGCGAGCCTTCGCGCGGCGGGGTCCTGTCCCCATCTGCCGGGGTCCGGGATTGTATGCCAAGCGGCCTACAAGTCCTCTCTCAAGCGCCGATCGGCCCCCTGGACGCAGGCCCGTGACGTGCCACGATGAATACTCGAGTTCGGCAGTGACCGGAACCTCGCGCCGCGCGAGCCCACCTGATCCAGGGCGATGACCGCGGTGCGACGTCCGCGCCGGGACCGCCCGCGAACAACGGCGCCCCTGGGGAGGGTGCGCCAGGCGGGCGCGGCGCGGAAGCCGGTGAGGCTGCGGGCTCGACGGGCAGGCGCAGTCGATGCGTGCAGTGCATCGGTGCCCTCTCCGTGCCGCACGGCGGTGGAGCACACCGCTCGAGCAGGACCACAGGCCAGAGGGAGGCTGCAGCATGGCTGGACAGGCAACAGCGCTCGAGGGACAGGGCGCCGGCATGCACGCGACGGGGGCGGTGGCACGAGCACGGATCACCGGCGTCGGCGGCTACCAGCCCGGCGAGCCCATCGGCAACGACGTGATCGAGGAGCTGGCCGGCGAGCTGCCGGCCGAGGTCCTGGAGGGGCTGTCCATCCAGCAGCGCTTCTGGCTGATCGACCCGCGCACCGGCGAGCACCGCGAGTCCAACGCCGACATGGCGACCAAGGCCGCTCGTCGCGCCCTCGACTCGGCGGGACTGGTCCCGGAGGACATCGACGGCATCATCCTCTCGACCGGAACCCCCGAGTACACGCTGCCGCCCACGGTCGGCTACGTGCAGGAGCAGCTGGGGCTGGAGAAGGTCTCGACCATGGAGCTGCGCTCGGCCGGTGCCGGCGCGGTGCAGGCACTGGAGATCGCGCGCCTGCAGATCGCGGCCGGCACGCGGCGCCGCGTGCTCGTGATCGGCTCGGAGTGCATCTCCCCGGTGCTGGCCGGGACCTACCTGGCCATGCCCAAGGAGAAGATCCGCATGCGCGACCGCGTGCCGATCTACATGTTCTCCGACGGCGCCGGCGCCATCGTGGTCGAGGCCTCCGACGACGAGTCGAAGGGCCTCGAGCCCGGGGCCGAGCAGGCCATCGGCGGGAACCGCAAGCCCGGCATCCACGCCGTGGGCGGAGGCACGTTCAAGCCGCTCGTGGAGCAGCAGCGCACCAAGCGCCTGGTCGATCTGCGCGTGGACGTGGTCGGAGCAGGCGAGTTCACCCCCGTGATGGTCCTGGAGGCGCTGTCCGGGACCCTGGCCGCCGCCGGGGCGACACCGGCCGATCTGGACTGGTGCCTGATCCCCGAGGGCAATGTGGGCTGGCTGCTGGACTCCATGGAGGAGCAGGGCACGCTCAACGCCGACTTCAAGGCCCTCGAGGGCAAGGTCTTCGACAACCTCGCCGACACCGGCGCCTGCGGCTCGGCCGCCGTCCCGCTGTTCCTCGATCACGCCTGGCGCTCGGGCATGATCGAGGTCGGCCAGCGCGTCAGCCTGATCGGCGTCGAGGCCACCAAGTGGATCTGGGCCGGGATCACTCTGGACTGGACCGCGCCGGCTCCTGCGAGCACCGGGCGCGACGCATGAGCGCCCGCCACGATGCGATCGTGATCGGCGCGGGCCTGTCCGGGCTCAGCGCCGCAGCCCTGCTGGCCCGAGTCGGGCTGGACGTCGTCGTCCTGGAGAAGGCCGACGGCCCCGGCGGCTGCGCCCGCTCCTTCACCCGCGACGGCTTCACCTTCGATCCGGCCGTCCACGTGACCGTGGAGGCGCGGCCGGAGGCCTATATCGGCCTGCTGCTCGAGCACCTGGGCGTGGCCGATCAGGTCGTCTTCGAGCGCTTCGGCGAGATCTACCGGGTGGATCTGCCGGGCTTCTCGATGGTCGCCCCCACCGGGCGCGAGGACTTCCTGGCCGCGCATCAGGACGCGTTCCCGGCTCAGGCCCGCGGCCTGGCCGAGCTGTTCGAGATGCGCCGCGAGCTCTACGAGCAGACCTCGTCCATGCCGCAGCGCCTCGATCTCGCCGAGGACATCGAGGCGGTGATGGCCCGCGTCCCGCGCGTGCTCGAGCACCGTCGTTCGACCGTCGAGTCGGCCAGCGCGCCGTACCTGGACGACGAGCGCGCCCGCGCCGTCATGGGAGCGATCTGGCCGTACCTGGGCTCGAGCCCCGACCGGCTGTCCTTCCTGCTGTTCAACCAGATGCTCGAGACCTTCCACACCGGCGGATGGTTCCCGCGCGGCGGCTTCCAGTCCCTCGTGGATGCGATCGTCTGCGGGCTGGAATCGGCCGGCGGCACGCTGCGCACCGGCGCCGAGGTCACCCGCGTGCTCAGCGCCGACGGCGCCGTGACCGGCGTGGAGCTGGTCGACGGCGAGCAGATCCTGGCCGAGACCGTGATCGGCGCCTCCGACGGCACCGCGCTGCTGGCAGAGCTCGTGGGCTGGGACGCCCTGCCCGCGTCCTGGAAGCGGCGCGTGGAGCGCTACACGCTGGCCCCTTCCGCCGTGACGCTGTTCGGCGGCTTCGACGGCGACCCGCAGCAGCTGGGCATGGTCGACGAGAACATCGTCTTCCGCCACTGGGACCACCGCCGGACCTGGGCCGAGCTGCAGGACGGGCGCCCCGGCGGGCTCTGGGCCTCGGTGCCCACCCTGGTGGATCCCGGCATGGCCCCGGCCGGGAGGCACTCGGTGACGATCACCGGCCTGGTGCCGGCCGAGCTGTCCCGGGACTGGTCGGCGGCCAAGCCCGAGCTGGCAGAGGACATGATCGCCGCCGTCGAGACGGCCTTCCCGGGATTCCGCGACGGATTCGACCTGATGGAGACCGCCACGCCGGCCACCTACGCGCGCTGGACGGGCAACCGCGGGGGAGCGGCCTACGGCTGGGAGAACACCCCGTCGCAGACCGCCTCCAAGCGCCTGCCCCACGTCACCCCGCTCAAGGGCCTGCTGCTGGCGGGGCACTGGTCGGAGGAGGGCGAGTCGTCGCTGCGGGCCCTGACCTCGGGCCGAGCCGTCGCCGAGCTGGCCGCCGAGCGCCACGGGCTCGCCGGGGCCGTGCCGTCGTTCGGCGGGCCGTCGTCGCTGCGCGAAGCCGCTCGGGCCGGTTCCTGAAAGAGCCGGACCCGAAGCACATGTCAGCTGCAACCGAGAGGAATCAGATGAGCGAGCAGAACCAGACCGAGGGCGCCGGGCGCCGGGCCGCCCTGGTCACGGGCGGCTCCCGCGGCATCGGCGCCGCGCTGAGCCTGCGCCTGGCCCAGGACGGCTTCGACGTGGCGGTCAACTACCGCTCCGGCGCCGAGGCCGCGCAGGAGACCGTCGAGCAGCTCCGCGAGCTCGGCGTGGAGGCGATCGCCGTGCAGGGCGATGTGGCCGACCTCGAGCAGATGAAGGCCGCGGCCGCCAGCGCGATCGAGGCCTTCGGGCAGCTCGACGTGGTCGTGAACAACGCCGGGATCTCCAAGGACGTGCTGATCTCGTCGATGCAGACCGAGGACTGGCGCTCCGTCATGGACGTCAACTTCGGCGGCGTCTTCAACGGCACCAAGGCCGTGCTGGAGCACTTCATGTCCCGCGGCACCGGCTCGATCATCAACATGTCCTCCGTCATGGGCGAGCGCGGCTGGGTGGGCGAGGCCAACTACTCCGCCTCCAAGGGCGCGATCAACGCGTTCACCCGCTGCTCGGCCGTCGAGCTGGCCCGCTTCGGCATCCGCGTCAACGCCGTGATGCCCGGCTTCGTGCCGACCGAGCTCGTCGAGGAGCTCGTGGCGAAGTCCGGCGCGGGGATCAAGAGGCAGCTGCCCATGCGCCGGTTCGGCGCTGTGGAGCAGATCGCCGGCGTCGTGTCCTTCCTGGCAGGCGAGGACTCCGCCTACATGACCGGCGAGTGCCTGGCCGTCGACGGCGGCGCCGCCGCCCAGCTCGGCCTCGGCCGGCCCAAGTGACCCGCGCCGACCGGCGCACCGCGAACCACCCGATCACCCCGAAGGATCCGCCGAGCACACCGCTCGGACTGACACACCGAAGGAGAGCGCAATGACCGCTTCGATCGCTGAGACCAACACCGAGCTCTACGAGAAGGTCCGCGACTGCGTGGCCGAGGCACTGGCCCTGGACCTGGACGAGATCTCGCCCGAGTCCACCCTGCTCGACGAGCTGGGCGCCGAGTCCATCGACCTGCTCGACATCCTCTTCCGCATCGACCGCGCCACCGGCGTGAAGATCCAGTCCGACGAGCTGGCCTCCTACGTCCAGGGCGGCATCCCCGACGAGGAGTTCGGCGACGAGGACGCCGACGTCATCACCCCCAAGGGCATGGACCAGCTCAAGAAGGTCATGCCGCAGATCGCGGAGAAGGACCTCGACGGCAAGCTCTCGCCCGAGGACGTCATGAGCCACTTCACCGTGGCGAACCTGACCGAGCTCGTCGCCTCCCGGGCCTGATCATGACGGTCCGGGAACCGCAGGCTGAGCTGGTGCGGGTGGGCGTGGACCTCGTGGAGACCGAGAAGCTCGCTCGCCTCGCCGAGCGGTTCCCGGACCGCCTGCTGGATCTGTTCACCGCCGCCGAGCTGGCCTATGCGCTGCGCGGCGGCCGTCGGAAGGGCGAGCGGTTGGCCGCCCGCTTCGCCGCCAAGGAGGCCGCGTTCAAGGCCCTGGGCACCGGCATGAGCCGGGGCGTGGGCTGGACGGAGATCGGCATAGAGCGCGAGCTCAGCGGCCGGCCCCGGCTCGAGCTCACCGGGCGCGCGGCGGCCACCGCCGCCCGGCTGGGCCTCACCGGTGCGGACGTGAGCCTCTCGCACACCCGTGACTACGCGATCGCCCACGTCGTCCTCTACGCGGCCGCCTCCGAACGCGGCACGACGGCGGCGCCGGCACCGCCCTGCGGCCCGAGCCGCTGGGGCGCCCCGGTGCCGGACGCGCCGGCCGCGACCACCACCAGCTGACACACCACCGTCAGGAGCACTGATGAGATTCCACCTCGTGGATCGGATCGAGGAGCTGAGGCCGCACGAGTCGGTGCGCGCCGTCAAGGCGACCTCACTGGCTGAGCCCTACTGGCAGGGCGAGCCGCCCGTGATGCCGCCGAGCCTCGTGCTCGAGAGCATCTGCCAGGCCGGCACCTGGCTGATCATGGGCTCGACCGAGCTGACCCGCCGCGCGGCGCTGCTGCAGGTGGGCGAGCTGCGCACCCACGGGCTGGTCCACCCCGGCCAGCGCCTGGAGCTCACCGGCACGGTCGTGTCCTGGACCGAGGAGATCGCCGTGCTCAGCGGCCGCGCCGCGGCCGACGGCGAGCTGGTGCTCGAGGCCGAGGACATCATGTGCTCGCTCATGGACGCCGAGACGCTGCAGGACCGCGAGACCTCGCGGCGGCTCTACGAGACGCTGGTGCGCGCATGAGCCCCGCCCAGACCGCCCGCCGCCGCGTGGTGATCACTGGCGCCGGTGCCGTGACGCCGCTGGGCCTGGACGCCGAGTCGACCCTCGAGTCCCTGGTGGCCGGTCGCAGCGGCGTCCGGGAGATCACCCAGTTCGACGCCTCGACCTACCCCGTGCGCATCGCCGGCACGGTGCCCGTGGAGGATGCCCGCACGCTGGTGCCCGACGTCGCCGAGGCCGAGCTGCTCTCCCGGCAGGGAGCCTTCGGCGTGGCCGCCGGGCTCGAGGCGCTGCGCCGCTCCGGGCTGCCCGCCGCCCGCGACGAGGACGAGGCCGACCGCCGCACCGTGGTGGTCGGAGCCACCGCCGGGCGTCCCGACCTGCAGGAGATGGCCGAGTTCTTCCACCGGGTCAAGTCCGAGCTGCCCCTGCACAGGCCGCTGATCGAGGACGTGCTGCGCCGAGACCAGAACATCCCTGCCGCGGTGCTGGCCCGAGGGGCCGGCTTCCGCGGAGCGGTGGAGTCCGTCTCGACGGCCTGCACCGCCTCCGGGCACGCGATCGGCGAGGCCTTCCGCCAGATCCAGGAGGGCGAGGCCGATGCGGCCCTGGCCGGCGGCTACGACTCGCTCGTGACCTGGCTCGACGTCCTGGGCTTCTCCCTGCTGGGAGCGCTGACCAAGGACCACGCCGATGAGCCCGAGCGCGCCTCCCGGCCCTTCAGCGACGACCGCTCGGGCTTCGTGCTCGGCGAGGGCGGGATCATGCTCGTGCTCGAGGAGCGCGAGTCCGCCCTGCGCCGCGGCGCCCCGATCCTGGGCGAGATCGCCGGCTACGCCGCCACCATGAACGCCTACCGCATGACGGATCCGCCGCCTCCCGGGGGAGGGGTGACCCAGTGCATGGTCCGGGCCGTCGAAGACGCCGGGGTCCCCGCCGAGCGCATCGGCTACATCGCGGCGCACGGCACCTCCACTCCGGGCAACGACGTCAGCGAGTCCCAGGCCGTGCGCGAGGTCTTCGGCGCCCACGCCGGCGAGCTCGTGATGACCTCCGTGAAGTCGATGAGCGGTCACCTCACGGCTGCGGCCTCCGCTCTCGGAACGCTCGGAGCCCTGGGGGTGCTGGCCGATGGCCGCGTCCCGCCCACGATCAACCTGGAGAACCCGGATCCGGACTGCGACCTGGACTACGCTCCGCAGCCTGGCCGGGTCCTGGACACCGACGCCGTGCTCGTCAACGCGTTCGCCTTCGGCGGCACGAACGCCTGCACGGTGATCACCCGCCACGTCGACGACGCGGCGCGGCCCGCCCGACCCGCCGATGAGGAGGCCGCACGATGACGCAGCGCAGCACCACCCGCATGCCTCAGCTCACCGGCGTGGACCGGGTGACCGAGCTCGTCCCGGGCGTGAGCGCCCGCGGCGTGCGCGGGGTCGGCGGGACCATGGACCTGCTGGACGACCACTTCCCGGACTTCCCGGTGCTGCCGGGCGTCCTGCTGCTGGGCTCGCTGGCCGAGCTCGCGGCGATCGTCGAGGAGTCGACGACCGACGAGACCGCCGAGGCCGCGGCGCCTGCGCTGCAGCTGGGCGGGGCCACCCGCGTGCAGTTCCGCACCTTCGTGCGCCCCGGCGACGTCCTAGAGCTGGAGGTCAAGCGCACCGGTGAGAAGACCTACCGCGCCTCGGCCTCGGTCGAGGGCAAGTCCGTCATGAAGGTCAACGCGCTGCGCCTGGAGCGCGTGGCCCCGATCGGCGCGCCGGATGCGCGCGGGACCGTCGACGGCGCCGACAGCACCGGACAGGGAAGCGAGGTCGGCGCATGAGCGACGTCGTCATCACCGGCATCGGCGCCGTCACGGGCCTGGGACACAGCGCCGAGCAGAACTGGGAGGCGCTGCTGGAGGGACGCAGCGCGGTCGCCCCCACGCAGTCCTTCGACGCCTCGTCGCTGGACTGCCGCGCCAGCGCGGAGGTCGCGGAGCTGCAGTCGGCGCTGAAGCCGCTCGTGGACCGGCGCATGCTGCGCAACATGATCCGCAACGACCGCCTGGCCGCACTGGGCGCCGTGCATGCCGTCCGCGATGCGGGCCTGGAGGGCCAGCTGGAGCAGGCCGGGCTGTACCTGGCCAGCGCCAAGGAGATCTCCGAGCCGGACAAGGTCATGGACGCCGTGCTGGTGGCCCGCGACGAGGACGGCTCGGTCGACTACCAGGTCATGGGCGCCGAGGGCGCGGCCGACTTCTACCCGCTGTTCTACGTCGAGGGCCTGCAGGCCGCCTCGCTGTTCTACATCTCCAAGGTGCTCGAGATGAAGGGCATCAACGCCTACGTCTCGGGCGCCGCCGAGGCCGGGATGTCCGCCCTGGGCATGGGCCTGCGCGCGATCCGCCGGGGCGAGGCCGAGGTGGTGGTCGTCGGGGGCTTCGACGACGCCACGTCGTGGTGGAACCAGTCCAAGTACCAGGACTGGGGACTGCTGCAGCACGGGCAGGACCAGCCGCACCCGTTCGCCGCTGAGGGCGCCGGCACGGTGCTCGGCGAGGGCTCGGTGTTCCTGGTGCTCGAATCCTCCGACCACGCCGCCGCCCGCGGGGCCCGTGTCTACGCGGGGCTGGAGGCCGTGTCCTCCCGCCAGGACAGCGCCAGGGTCTTCACGCCCCTGGCCGACGGCGACGGACTGGCCCGCGCCGTGCGCGCCGCGCTGGCCGGGGCCGGGATCGACGGCGAGCAGATCGCAGCCGTCGTGGCCGAGGGCACCGCGACCGCTGACGGCGACGCCCGCGAGGTCCAGGCGCTGAGCGAGGCGCTGGGCGCTGCCCGTCCGGCCGTGACGGCGGTGAAGGGCGCTGCCGGGCACACGACGGCGGCCTCCGGGCTGCTCAACGTGGCCGTGGCCGCGCTGGTGCTGGAGGCCGGGACGGTTCCGGCGATCGTCGGGACCGCCGCCGAGCAGGCAGGCGAGCCCGAGCTCGATCTCGTGCTGGGAGAGGCACGGGAGCTGCCCGTCGACGGCCCGGCCGGTGCGCTCGCGCTGGCCCAGGGCTTCCAGGGGCAGTCCGGGGCAGCCGTGCTGCGCCGCGCCCGTGCGGCCCGCGCCACTGAACAGACCGCAGACCAGGGGGAATGATCCGAATGAACCAGCACTCCGCGAATCCGCAGCCCCGTCCCGTCGTGGTGGCCGTGGGCGCGGTGACCTCGCAGGGCCGCGGCGCCGAGGCCACCTGGGAGGGCGTGCGCGACGGCAGCGTCGCGATCCGCACCGTCCAGCGTCTGTCCACCGAGGGCATCCGCACGGACATCGCCGGCGAGGTCGCCCCGCTGGACAAGCCCGCCGATCGCGCCGGCTACCCCGAGGGCTACGACGATCCGGCGCTGGACTTCGCGCTGATCGCCGCCGAGGAGGCCATGGCCGCAGCCGAGGGACTCGGCATCGAGCCGGAGCGCTGGGGCCTGGTCCTGGGCACCTGCAACGCCGGGCTTCTCTCGGCCGAGCAGTGGTACCTCGACGAGCGCGCCGGGCGCGAGGGCAAGGGCGAGGCTCTGGCGTACTCGACCCCGCAGGGCCTGGCCGAGGCCGTGGCAGGAGCCCACGCCATCCGCGGCCCGGTCCTGTCGCTGAACACCGCCTGCGCCGCCGGCGCCAACGCGGTGGGCTATGCCGCCGAGCTGATCGCCGACGGTCGCGCCGATGCCGTGCTCACCGGCGGCACCGATGCCCTGTCCGATGTGCTGTTCGCCGGGTTCAACTCGCTCGAGTCGCTGTCGCCGGAGCCGGCCAAGCCGTACTCCGCCGACCGTCAAGGACTCTCGCTGGGCGAGGGCGCGGCCATGATGGTGCTCGTGCGCGAGGACCTGGCCGAGCAGCTGGGCCTGGAGGTCCTGGCGCAGTTCGCCGGGCTGGGCCTGTCCGCCGACGGCTACCACCCGACCGCCCCCGAGCCCGAGGGCCGCGGCGCGGCCCGGGCCATCCAGGAGGCGCTGCGCCAGGCCGGGGTCTCGGCCTCCGAGGTCGGCTACCTGAACTCCCACGGCACGGGCACCGCCAAGAACGACCCCGCCGAGACTGCCGCCATGCGACGGGCTCTGGGGGAGGACCTGGACCAGATCCGGGTGTCGTCGACGAAGTCCATGATCGGGCACCTGCTGGGTGCGGCCGGGGCCTCCGAGGCCATGGTCACGGTCAAGGCGCTGCAGACCCAGACCGCGCCGCCCACCGCCGGGCTCGTGACCCCCGACCCGGTCTGCGACCTGCGCCATGTGCCGATCGAGGCGCAGCCGATGGAGACGAACGCGGCGATCTGCAACAACTTCGCTTTCGGCGGGGCGAACGCCTCGCTCGTGCTCACCCGCGATCACGAGGACACGCGCCTGCCGGTCAGCGATCGTCGGGTCGTCCTCACGGGTCTGGGCGCGGTGACCTCCGCCGGGGAGACGGTGTCGGCGCTCGAGGAGGCGGTGGCCGCTGGCGAACAGGCCTTCACCGAGGTCGAGGGCCAGCAGGTCGGGCTGTTCACGGCGACCGGCAAGCAGCAGCTGGCCCCCCGCGTGCGCCGGCGCATGGATCGCCTGGCGATCGGCTCGGTCGTGGCCGCGCAGTCCGCGCTCGAGCACGCCGACCACACCGCAGGCGAGCGCACCGGCATCATCCTGGGCACCGAGATCGGGCCCATGGACGTCATGGAGCGCTTCGCCCAGCCCCTGTTCGACGAGGACCCCTCCGCGGCCAATCCGGCGCTGTTCCCGAACACCGTCTACAACGCCGCCGCCGGCCAGGTGGCCATGAACCTGGGCTGCGTGGGCCCCACCACCACGCTGACCGCAGGACGCGCCGCCGGGGCGCTCACGCTGAGCATGGGCGCCCAGGAGATCCGGCGCTGTCGCGCCGACGCGATCCTGGGCACCTCCGCCGAGGCGCTGACCCCGTCGGTCGTGCGCGGGCTGCGGGACCTGGGCCTGTTCGACGGCGGCGACTGGCACGCCGCCGAGGGCGCTGCCAGCGTGCTGATCGAGGACCGGGACTCCGCCCTGGAGCGCGGTGCCCAGCCGCTGGCCGAGCTGCTCGGCACGGGCATGGCCTCCGACGGACTGGGCATCGGCTCGGTCTCGGCCGAGGGCGAGGGCCTGGAGCGCGCCGTGCGCGACGGCCTGCAGCGCGCCGGCGTCTCGGCGCAGGACGTGCACCACGTGTGGGTCGACCTCAAGGGCTCGGCAGGCTCCGATGCCGCCGCCGAGTCGGCCCTGGGCCGTGTTCTGCCGCAGGCGCAGCGCCACGCCAGCCGCCCGGTGCTGGGCGACTCCTTCGCCGTGGGCGGTCTGCTGGACGTGGTCCTGGCCGCCGGGGCGATCTCGCGCGGCGAGGCCGAAGGCCCCGTCGTCGTGACGACCTCCAGCTCGAACGGCTTTCACCTGGCCCTGGTGCTGGGCGCGGCCGAGGCGGATCACGGTGCCTCCTAAGGCTCGCCCGCTGCCGCAGCTGTGGAGCGCGCACGACCCGGTCCTGGCCTACGGTAGCCTGGGCCGGGGCGTGCCGCGGATCGTGCACGTCCACGGTCTCGGCGCTCGCTGGCAGATCTTCAAGCCGGTCATGGCCGGTCTGCAGGAGCACACGCAGCTGGCCCCCGACCTGCGCGGACACGGGCTCTCCGGGAGAGCGGCAGGGGATTACTCGGTGGAGGCCATGGCGGGGGACCTGATCGACCTCCTCGAGGCGCACTGCCCCGAGCCGGTCGTGCTCAGCGGCCACTCGCTGGGCGGCTGGGTCGCGATGGCGGCCGCCTCCCGCAGACCCGAGCTGATCGACGGGCTCGTGGTGATCGACTCGCCGCTGCACTCGCGGCGACCGGATCCCTCGATCACGCGGTCCTACCTCGCGGACGCGCCCCTGGCCCTGCGAGCGGTGTCGCGCTCGCCGGAGCAGCTGGACCCGGCGGTGCTGGAGGCCTACCACGACGGAGAGTTCGCCGCCCCGTGCCCGGCCGAGGACCTGCTCGTGCGCTTCGACGGACCGGTGGCGCTGCTGCAGGCCGATGAGGCCCGCGGCGGGCTCATGTCCGCCGAGGACGTGCAGAGGGCGCGACAGGCGCACCCGCGCCTGCACCACGTGGCCTTCGACGGCATCGGCCATGCGGTGCAGGTCGAGGACTCCACGGAACTGATCGAGCAGCTGCGCGGCTTCCTCGAGATCCTCGACGAGGGCCGCGGCTCGCACGCCGTCGGCACCGTTCCGGCGAGGGAGCCGGAGGTCGCCGGCAGCAGGGTTCAGGACGCGGGCTCCGGGGCTGCGGCCTCGGGTGCCGCACGGGACGAGGACAGGATCGAGCAGCCATGAGAAGAGCAGAGATCGTGATCGTCGGCGGCGGCATCGCCGGACTGACGGCGGCCAACGCGCTGCAGCAGGCGGGCTTCGGCGTGCGCGTGCTCGAAGCGCGCGAGACCGCCTCGACGGCCGAGCTGGGCGCCGGCATCCACCTGTGGCCCAACGTGATCGACTGCCTGCACCGGCTGGGGCTGGCCGAGCCGGTGATCGAGCGCGGCACCGTGGTGCGCCGCCACCGCTATCTCACCTGGCGCGAGCGCCAGATCGGGACCCTGGACGTGGAGAAGCTGGCCGCCGGCGCGGGCTGCCCGGCCGTGGGCGTGACGCGCACGCACCTCTACCAGACTCTGCTGCAGGCCCTGGAGCCGGGCACCGTGCGCTTCGGCGTCTCCGTGACCGGCTTCGACCGCACGGACTCGGGGGTCGACGTGCGCACCGCGGACGGCGAGATCCTGCGCGCGGATGCCGTGATCGGCGCCGACGGCATCGGCTCCGTGATCCGCCGCCAGCTGCACGGCCCCGCCGAGCCGCGCTACTGCGGGCTGACCGCCTGGCACGGCACGACCGACTACCAGCACCCCGAGCTGGTCCCCGGCGACATGGCCATCTACTGGGGCCCCACCGGGCGGATCCTGCACTACCACGTCAGCGACGGCGAGCTGTACTGGCTGGCGCTGCTGCAGGCGCCGCCGCGGTATCCGGACGTGCCGGGGGAACGTCAGGCCGAGGCGATCCGCCGCTTCCGGGGCTGGCCCGCGCACGTCCAGTCGATGGTCCGCTCGACCCCGGAGGAGCGCATCCTGCGCAACCACATCCTGGACCGCGACCCGCTCCAGCACTGGGGCCGTGGCCGCGCCACGATCATCGGTGACGCCGCACACCCCATGACGCCGGACATGGCCCAGGGGGCCGGTCAGGGCATCGAGGACGGGCTCAGCGTGGCCCTGGCCTTCCAGCGCGAGGCCTCCGTGGCCGAGGCGCTGCGCAGCTTCGAGGAGCGGCGCAGGGACCGGGCCAACGGCTTCGTGAAGTCCTCCCGCCAGGTCTCCTCCGTCTCCACCTTCACGGCCAAGCCCATGATCGCCGTCCGCAACGAGATCGTCCTGCGCGCCATCTACCGCACGCATCCCTGGGGCACCGCGCAGAAGGAGATCATCCCCGTGCTGTGACCCGCCCGCCCACCCGTGACATCTGTCGGGGGTGCGGGCGGGCAGGACAGCGCACGGGGAGTCGACGGAATCCCCATAGACCCAGCCGACCAGGGCTGATGTGATGAGACCGGATGCCTGTGCCTCCGCCTCGCACGTCGTCGCCGATACCGGCTCGACGAGCCGACCGACAGTCAACGACCCCATGAAGGAGACCACCATGAAGTCGCTGCGCCGAGGAGCCCGCGCCGCTGAAGGGCTGCTGCTGCTGGCCACGATCGGAATCGAGGCCGGGGGCAACTACGTCCTGGCCCTGACACGGGGCGAGGCCGAGGGCACCGAGTTCCAGCGCACCTTCGCGCGCTCGGGCCACGGCCACGCCGGATCCCTGGCCACGCTGGGAGCCGTCACCGTCATCCTGGCCGAGCAGACCGAGCTGAAGGGCCCCGCGCTTCAGGTGGCGCGCTGGGCCGTGCCGGCCTCGGCCGTGCTCATGCCGGCCGGATTCTTCCTCTCCTCGAACGGTGAGAACCGCGAGGAGCCCAATGAGCTCTACGTCCTCGTCCAGGCGGGCGCCGTCACCCTGGCGGCCGGGCTCGTGACCCTGGGCGGAGCGCTCGTCGCATCAGCCGTTAAGAGGTGAGGACAGTGCTGGAACGTCGTCGACTGGCCATCATCGGAGCAGGCCCAGCGGGTCTGGCCACCGCGCGCACCCTGCAGGGCAGGGGCTGGGACGTGCACGTCTTCGACGCCCGCCCCACCCTGGAGTCCAGGGACGGCGGCTGCTATGTGCTGTGGTACGCCGGGGTCATGGCCCTGCAGCGCATGGGGCTCATGGACCGGGCGCGGGAGGTGAGCTCGCCGATCACCAGCTTCGAGATGTCCGGAGCCCGCGGCGAGCAGTTCACCACGATCGACACCGTGGCCGAGGGCCGGCAGTTCGACGACTCCGTGCCGATCGCGATCAAGCGCGCCGATCTGGTCAATGTGATCGCCGACAGCTCGCCCGAGATGACTTTCCATCGCGGCACGAACGTGCGCGAGGTCCTCGACGCCGCAGGCGGGCCGCGGGTCGTGCTGACCGACGGCACCGAGGACCGCTTCGACGCCGTGGTGGGCGCCGACGGCATCAACTCCGCGGTGCGGGCGACCCTGCACCACGCGGATCCGCCGCGCCATCCCGGCTACGCCCACTTCTGGGGCATGGCCCAGGCCCCGGTGACCGGTGCGATGCCCGGGACGTTCCGCATCATGCACGGCTCGGCGGTGCGCTTCGCGCACTTCTGGCTCGACGACGAGACCATCGTGTGGTGGTGCGTTCGCCCCTCCGGGCCCTCCCCGGAGGGCGACAGCCTGGGCTCGCAGCTGTCCATGGCCTCGCTGCTGGCCGAGTGGGATCCCGTGGCCGCCGAGCTGGTCTCGCGCACCGAGGTCATCACCCGCCGTGACACGATGGATCAGCCGCCGCTGCGGCGCTGGAGCAGCGCCCGCATCACCCTGGCCGGCGACGCCGCCCACGCCATGACCTTCGACCTCGGCCAGGGAGCGGGCACCGCGCTCAGCGACGGCGTGGTCCTGGGCTCCCTGCTGGCTCAGGACCGCGGCATCACCGAGGCGCTGCGCGCCTACGAGTCCGCCCGCCGGCCCACGGCCAACATGATCGCCCGGGCCTCGCGCGGAGTCGGCGCCTCGGCGCACCGCCCCGGTATCGGCCCGGCACTGAACGCGCAGTTCCTCAAGCGCTTCGGCCCGGCCGTCACGCCCCGGATCTTCGCCGCCGATGCCAAGGCCCAGCTCAAGGCGCTGGGCCCCGTCCAGCCGCGGAGCGCGGCGCACCAGGAGCACTGATGGGCCGCCGCCGAGCAGCAGGACCGGGTGTCGGGCGCCGTCGTCGAGACGACGGACCCCGACGGGCCGCCCGACCCGACCTCGATGAGGCAGCCGAGCCCATCCACCCCACCGAGACCACCCCGACCCCGAGGAGCGCGAGACCATGACCGACGCCCAGCCCGCCCCGACCCCCGCCGAGCCGTCGCGGCCCGGACTCGACATCGAGCGCAACCGCATGCTGATGGTCGATTACCTCGAGAACGCCTGGAACCGCCAGGACTGGGACTATGCCAAGCGCGCCGTCCACCCCGATGTCGTCTTCCACGACCAGATCCGCGAGGGGCTGCCGCCCGGGCACGAGGGCATGTTCCAGGCCATGCACCGCGTGTTCGAGGCCGTCCCGGACTTCCACGTGGAGATCACCGAGATGATCTGCGAGCGCGACCTCGTCACGGTCGTCTTCCACGGCTCCGGCACCCACACCGGCACCTTCATGGGCTACCCGGCCACGGGCCGCCCGGTCGTGTTCGACTCGATCAGCATCGTGCGCTGGTCCGATGAGGGTCAGATCATCGAGGGCTGGCAGGAGGCCGATCAGATGGGCATGGCCCAGTCGATCGGCATGATGCCCTCGGGCTCCATGCCCAAGCCGATGGCCTACGCCATGTCCTTCGGCACGCGGCTGTCCGACCGCCTGAAGAAGCGCCGATGACGGCCTGGCTGGCCTTCCTCTGGCTGTTCGTCCCGGGCTTCACCGCCTGCGCCGAGTTCGGCTCCTACGCGTTCGTGCACCCGGTGCTGCGCCAGCTGGACCGGCAGAACCACGTGATCGCGGAGAAGGGGCTCGTGAAGACCTTCGGGCGGATCATGCCCGTGCTCATGACGGCCTCGCTCGTGCTGCTGATCTCCGGGGCGATCGACCTAGGCGGCGGTCTGCTGCCGGTGCTGGCGGCCGTGCTGTGGGGCTTCGCCCTGGTCACCACGATCATCGTCAACGTGCCGATCAACTTCCGGACGCACTTCTGGCAGGACGACGAGTCGAGGGCAGGCGCCTGGTCCGGCATGCGGCGGCTCTGGGAGATCTTCCAGGGCGTGCGCTCGTGGCTGTTCCTGATCAGCTTCGCCCTGATCTGCGCGCACGTGGCCATCGGCTGATCGCACCTTGCCCGATCCGAACCCGCGTCTGCGCACCCTGCACGACGACCTCCTGCATGACGATGCCTCCGGGCAGCCCTGCACGACGACACCCTCGAGAGGACCCCTGTGATCCCCCTGCGTCCTGGTGCCCGCCTGGCGGCCGGCATCCTCCTGCTCGCCATCATCGGCATCGAGTTCGGCGGCAACTACGGCCTGTCGCTGATCCTCGATCCCGGCGAGACCACCGAGTTCCAGACGACCTTCGCCCGGGCGGGGCACGGCCACGCCGGCGTGCTCGCGATCCTGGGCCTGATCACGATCTGCCTCACCGAGCAGACCCGCTACCGCGGCGCGGCTCTGCTGCTTGCGCGCTGGTCGGTGCCCGTCTCGGCGATCCTGATGCCCGCCGGCTTCTTCCTGTCTTCGGCCGCCCCCGGTGCCACCGAGCCCTACGGGCTGTTCTCCCTGATCTACGTGGGCGCGGCCTTCCTTACACTCGGGCTGATCATGCTGGGCATCGGGCTGCTGCGCCCGGGCCCGGAGCCGCACGCGGCGGCGGCCTCCGCCCGTACCTTGGCCTAGCCGCACCGGCCCAACACGTCAGTGCGCGCGGATGAGGTGATCGGTGACGTCCACGTCCTCGGCCTGGATGGGGCGCAGAGCGACAAGGTCGCCGGTGATTGTGGGCTTGAAATCGAACAGAGTCACGTCCACGACATGACTGTGTCAGTCGGTGCCTCTGGGGAACAGCCGAGTTCGGTGGTTTCAGGCGCTCAGAGCTCCCATGCCGCAGGAGCGAAGTATGGCCTACGTCAGGTCATCCGTACTGGCAGCCGTCTCCAATGCGTGAAGCGAGACATAGCGCTGTCGCTGTGTGAAGGCCGAGCCGCGGCCGGTCGCGCGATGGGGAAGAGGGTTGGGCAGCACCCGATGATCGGCGTCTCCGGGGCGGGTCAGGAGAAAGACCTGGTACACGCCAGCCGTCCACCTCTCGCAACGCGATGCACGGATCACCCTGGCGATCTTGCGGTCTTCCTTGTCGCCTGCCTCCAGCTCCTTCGCGTGCTCCTCGGTCCACGGCACGTTGTCCCGACGGCAGCGGATCGAGGGCACATCAGCCTTGATCTCCTGGTCAGAGTAGAAGGCAAGTCGATCCACGGGCCGGAACCAGCGCCCGGCCTGGCATACATAGGCCCGCTCCTGCTCATACAGGGGCCATGCATGCCTTGCCGCAACGACGACCGTATCGATCGACGTCACCGGGCGCTTGCCGTAGACGTCGGTGGTTCGATCCGTTGCCTGCAGCCACGCCGCCTGCTCATTCCCGAGCAGCGCCGCCAGCGCGTGGACGCGCTGCACTTCGAAGGGGATGTCCAGCCCGAGCACTGAGTCGTGATGGGCAAGGCGATTGCGGAACTTGCGGATGGCCTCGACGAGGATGGCCGCTTGCTTGCGAGTCCCGTTGCCACCAGGGAAGGCGTGATGAAGCGAGAGGCGCCATTGCTCTTCGTATTTGGCGCCGAGCATGCCGGCCCAGAAGCCGAACGACAGACCGGCGGCAATCTGGTGCCGCGACTCGCGGTGCTGGGAGCGCAGGCGATCGCGGACCTCCGTCACGCGTCGCATCGCCTCGGCATCAAGCGGCGGCTCACGCAGGAACCAGGGGATGCCGCACTCGCCGTCCCGGTATCGCTGCGCCAGGGCGCGGTCGATGGCGTTGCGCATGAACACCTCGATGTGGGCGATGAGCTCGTACGCAGCGGAGGACATCTCGGCGCTCCACCTGTAGAGCTCGAGGGCCGCTTCCACGTCGTCTCCGGCCTCCCGCAGGTATGGCGCGAACCGAGGGGCGGAGATGGCCAGCCGGATGTCAGGGAGGGCGTCGCCATTGGTCACATGATGATGCTACCCTGAGGTCGAACGCCCCGGTGTCGCCTCTGCTCTGCACGCGCCCGGGGCTTTTCTCGTTCTCCTCTGCAGCCCCGCACGAGACAGATGTGCAGCGCAAGGGGACGCGTAGGCGCGGGGTTCTGCCGGGCAGGGCCGAAGGGCTCAGGCGGCGAACAGCGCCTGCAGTTGCTCCGTGAGCGCTTCCAGACGATCCTGTGCGCGGCGTCGGGCGGCGGGAAGCTCGTCTCGGTGCTCGAGCTGCATGACCGTCTCGAGATAGCACTTGAGCTTGGGCTCCGTGCCCGAGGGCCGCACGATGACTCGGGTTCCGTCCTCGCTCAGCAGGCGCATGCCCTCGGTGGGCAGCAGGTCCGAGTCCGGCTCCGGGTGCGCCAGGTCCTCGACGGAAGCCACAGCGGAGCCCGCGAGCTCGAGGGGCGGGTCCTCGCGCAGCCTCGTCATCATCCGCGGGATCAGCTCCAGATCGGACACTCGGATCGACAGCTGCGACGTGGCATGCAGGCCGTGGCGCAGGGCGAGGTCGTCGAGCTCGTCGACCAGGGTGCGCCCCTGGGCGGCAGCCGCCCGGGCCAGCTCGGCGATCGCGACGGCGGCGGTGATCCCGTCCTTGTCGCGCACGATCTCCGGAGCGGTGCAGTAGCCCAGCGCTTCCTCGTAGCCGTAGACCAGCCCCGGCACGCGGGCGATCCACTTGAAGCCGGTCAGCGTCTCGCGGTGGGCGACCCCGGCGGACTCGGCCATGCGCCCGAGCAGGCGCGAGGAGACGATCGAGTTCGCCAGGACCGGCGCGGACGGCTGCGCCTCCGCCGTCTCGGAGGGCGATGCCGAGGCGGCCGGACCTGCCGCCTGCGCAGTGCCCGGGGCAGAGGCGGAGCCGGCCAACTCGCTCAGGCGGCGCAGGGCCGCCAGTCCGAGCAGGGCGCCGACCTCGTCCCCGCTCAGCGCGCGCCAACCGTCCTGGGAGCGGGGATCCGCCGGATCGGGGACGGCTGCAGCGCAGCGATCGGCGTCGGGGTCGTTGGCCAGCACCAGATCGGCGTCGAGCCTGCGGGCCAGAGCCAGCGCCAGCGACAGCGCCCCGGGCTCCTCGGGGTTCGGGAACGGCGCGGTGGGGAACTCGGGATCTGGCTCGAACTGCTCCGCCACGGGATGGACGTCATCGAAGCCGGCACGCTCCAGCGCGGCGAGGGCGGTGGGGCCGCCGACGCCGTGCATGGCGGTGAGCACGATCCGCGGGGAGTTGCTGCGCTCAGCCTCCGGATCGGCGACGGCCTCGAGGTACTGCCGGTCGATGTCCTCGGACAGGATCTGCCAGCCGGATTCGGCCAGCTCCAGCTTGCGCAGATCGCCCACGGCCTCGATCCGCTCGGCGATCTGGGCGTCGTGCGGCGGGACGATCTGGCAGCCGCGGGCGGTCGGCTCGACGCAGCGCCCGCCCAGGTAGACCTTGTAGCCGTTGTCCGTGGCCGGATTGTGGGAGGCGGTGACCATGATCCCGGTCTCCGCGCCGCGATCGCGCACAGCCCAGGCGAGCAGGGGAGTGGGCAGCGGGCGCGGCATGAGCTCGACGCTCAGCCCGGCGGCGGTGAGCACCGCGGCGGTGTCGCGGGCGAAGACCGCCGAGCGGTGGCGGGCGTCGAAGCCGATCACGGCCTTCGGCGCCGGCTCGGCTCCGGCCACGGCCAGCACGTGGGCGGCCACACCGGCCGCCGCGCGCTGGACGACGGCGCGGTTCATCCCCATGGGTCCGGCGCCGATCGCGGCCCGCAGACCGGCCGTGCCGAACTGCAGGGTCCCGCTGAAGCGCTCGGCGAGCGTGGCCACGGCCTCCCGCGCCTGATCCTCCGGGGCCGACGGGTCCTGGGCCTGCTCAAGCAGCCCGCGCAGCTCGTCGCGATCATTCTGATCCGGATCCTGCTCGATCCACTCGCGCACGGCCAGCAGGAGCTTGGCGCCCTCGGCGGCGGCCTGGACCTCGGCGGTGCCGACGGGATTGTGCTCGGCGCTCATCGGATCTCACCCGCGATGCGCGCGAGCAGCTCGGCGATGCGCGGTCCGGCGGCCTGTCCTGCCTCCACGACCTCCTGGTGCGACAGCGGCGTCTGCTGGATGCCGGCGGCCAGATTGGTGACCAGGGACAGCCCCAGGACCTCCAGGCCGGCGTGGCGGGCGGCAATGGCCTCCAGCGCGGTGGACATGCCCACCAGGTCCGCTCCGAGCACCCCGGCCATCCGCACTTCGGCGGGGGTCTCGTAGTGCGGGCCGGGGAACTGCGCGTAGACGCCCTCCGGCAGCGAGGGATCCACGGTGCGGGCCAGATCGCGCAGGCGCGAGGAGTACAGATCGGTCAGGTCCTGGAAGGTGGCGCCCTCCAGCGGAGAGCGCCCGGTGAGATTCAGGTGATCCGAGATCAGCACCGGGGTGCCGGGAGCCCAGTCCGGGTTGAGGCCTCCGCAGCCGTTGGTGAGCACCATGGTGGAGGCTCCGGCAGCGGCTGCGGTGCGCACGCCGTGGACGACGGCGCGCACGCCGCGGCCCTCGTAGTAGTGGGTGCGGGCCCCGATGACCAGCGCGTGGCGGCCGTCGGCAAGGCGGATCGAGCGCAGCGTCCCCACGTGGCCCTCCAGCGCGGGCTTGGAGAAGCCGGGGATCTCCGGGGCGGGGATCTCCGCGACAGTCTCGCCGAGCAGATCGGCGGCTCCGCCCCAGCCGGAGCCCAGGGTCAGCGCGATCTCGTGGGTCTCGACCCCGGTGCGCTCGCGCAGGGCCTGGGCGGCGCGCTGGGCGAGCTCGAACGGGTCGGTCTGGGCGAAGGGATCGGCGGATGCGGGCTGCTGCGTCACGGTGCGGGCCTCCAGAGGCGGGATCGGTGCTCGTCCTGGCGTCGACCGGCCTGCGGCGCACCGCGTCCCGGTGCGTGCACGGACCGGGCTGTCGACGCCCTCGTCGTCACTCATCCTGCCAGCGGCTTCGGACGCCGCAAAGCAGATCCGTGCCCGTCGCGACGACAGCTCGCAGCGACAGCGCGATGACCTCGCGGGGTCCTTCCGAGAAGCGCAGCGCCCGCCCCGCCGCGAGGCGGGACGGGCGCGACGGCCAGTCGTGTCAGCGCTTGCGCTGCTTGGTCCTGCGGATCAGGAAGACGGACAGCAGCAGGAAGGCGATCCCGAAGCCGGCGGTGATGCCCGTGGAGCCCCACCAGTTCAGCGTGCTGCGCTTCCACAGCGGGTCGAGCACGGCGCTGGAGTCATCGACCTCGGGGATCTGCGGAGCGGGCGGCTCGGGGGTCCCGGCATCGCGCGCCTTCTGGGCGGCCTCGTCGTGCTCCTCCTGCAGATCGGCGTTGGCCTCCTCCTGCGGCAGGGTCACCGCGGCCACGCGCACGATCTCGTTCAGATCGCCCGTCTGGCCCATGGCCGCGTACGCCCATCGGGTGGGCACGGCGCGCGAGATGCCGTCGGTGGCACCGTCCATTGCGAAGAGCCCGCCGCAGAAGATCAGCTGCACGACCACCAGCAGCGAGGCCACGTTCATGGCCACATCCGAGCGGGAGACCATGGCCGAGACCAGGAAGCCCAGCAGCCACGAGGTCATGGTCAGCAGGAACGTCACGATCCACAGCTCGAGCCACATGGGCCCCCAGGCACCCATGGGCTCATTCGGGATCAGCGCGAGCACGGCCAGCACCAGGATCAGCGACTGCACCAGTGACGTGGAGATCGTGACGAGCGTCTTGGCGCCCACGTAGGGCCACACGCCCAGGCCCGTGCGGGCCTCGCGCAGGAAGATCCGCTTCTCGTCCAGGAACGTGCGACAGGCGGGGAACAGGCCCAGGGCGACCGCCGCCAGCAGGATGACGATCAGCAGGATCTGCGGCTGGTTGACCTCGGAGTCCGTGGACTCCGGCATGGTCAGGCCGTGATCGCCGGGCACCACCAGCACGAGGAGGGCCAGCAGCGCAGGCGCCAGCACCGTGGTGATCAGCACCGACATGGCGTCCGTGCGCATGAGCTGGATCTGGCGCCGCAGCAGCACCGAGAGCTGGAACAGGCCGCGTCGCGACGACGCATGCGGGGCGGCCGTGGGCGTCTGGGCGCGGACGCGCTCGCGGGGGGCGTCGTCGTCGTTCTCGTGCCGGAACGCGGCCGCAGCGCTTGCGGGGTCGTCCTTGAGGCCCTTGTAGACCTCGCGCACCTGCGGGCCGAGGCCCTGGGAGCGCTCGAAGTACGGCATCATCCCGGCGGGCTCGCCGAAGTAGGCCACCGAGCCGCCCGGGGCCAGGACCAGGACTCGGTCGGCCAGGTCCAGGTTCGCGGTCGAGTGGGTGATCACCACGACGGTCGAGCCGTCCGCGCCGCCGACCTCGCCGTGGGCCATGCGCCGCAGCAGGTCCATGACCTCGAAGTCCATGTCCGGGTCCAGTCCGGAGGTCGGCTCGTCCAGGAACAGGTAGCGCGGGCCCGTGAGCAGCTCCATGGCGGTCGAGACGCGCTTGCGCTGGCCGCCGGAGAGCTGCGAGACGGGGGTGCGCGCATGCTCGGTGAGGCCCAGGGCATCGAGCACTGAGGCGATGCGCGCCTTGCGGGACTTGCGATCGACGTCCTCGGGCAGGCGCAGCGCGGCTGTGGACTCGAGAACCTGCTGGGCGGTCAGCTCGCGGTGCAGCACGTCCTCCTGCGGGACCATGCCGATCTGCGAGGACAGCGCCGAGCCGAACTGGGCCATGTCCAGACCGTGGTATTCGATACGGCCCTGATCCGGGTTGACGTCGCCGAGCATGCAGTTCAGGAACGTGGACTTGCCGGCGCCCGACGGGCCGATCACGGCGATCAGCGACCGGTCCGGGATCTCCAGGGTGATGTCGTCGACCAGCGTCTTGCGCTGGCGCGGGTTCTTGCGGTCGGGGACCGTGTAGGTCAGGTCCTGCACCATGATCGAGGTGTTGCCCTCGGTGCGCACGACCTCCGCCAGGCCGACCTCGGTCTGGCGGAAGGGGACGCCGCCGATCACGGCCTGCGCGCCCGGCAGCAGCTCGACGGTCCCGGAGATCCGCTGGCCGTTGACCCACGTGCCGTTCGTGGAGCCGAGGTCGGTGAGCATCGAGCCGCGCTCGGTGCGCTTGACCTGGGCGTGGCGGCGCGAGACCAGCAGGCCGTCGATCAGCACGTCCGCCGACGGATCGCGTCCGACGGTCAGCGTCCCGCCGATCTCACGGGCCCGGAACGCCGGCGACAGGCGCATGCCGGAGCGCAGCTGGGCGTCCTCCTCCGGGGCGCGCAGGATCTCTGCGGCCTCGGGGCGGTTGACCCACGAGCGCTGCTCGATCTGCACGGCCGGATCCGCGCCCGAGGCGTCCTCGGCATCAGGGCCCTGCTCCCTCTGCGGGGCCAGCTCCCGGTTCATCGACACCGCGAAGACCGTGGGCTCGGCCGAGGCCGCGGGGATCTCGGCGGAGTGGATGTCATCCAGCGACGGGCCGGACTGATCCCGGGCCGGGCGCTTCTGCTCAGTGCTGCGCTCGCGGTTCCGTCGGTCCTGGGCGGCCTGTTCGACGGGCAGGGCGAACACGGTCGGCTCGACCGAGGCCAGCTGGATGTCCTCGGAGTGCAGATCGACGGGACGCGCCTGGGCCGGATCGGCCGCCTGCGGCTGGGGTGCGGGCGCCTGGTGCGAGGCGCTGCGCTGCCCCTGTGCCTGCTGGGCGTCCGCGGGCGTCGACCCCTGCCCCGTCTGCTGACCCGGAGCCTGAGCGGCGCTCGCGGACCGCGCGCCGGGGGCCGTCGTCGACGAGGGGCCCGCGGCACCCGCGCCCGACGGACCCGGCCCGGCCGCCGGTGCGCTCGGGCGCTGCGGCGTCATGGCGATCACGAAGCCGCGCCCGGTGTCCGGGGCCAGGGTGATCTGGGCGGGGGACTCGAGCAGAGCGGCCATGTGGGCGTGGAGGCGGAAGCCGTTGAACGTGGTGCCGGTCTCCGAGCCGCGGTCCTCGATCGTCCAGGAGGCCCCGGACCACCGCAGGATCAGGTGGATGTCCTGAACGCCTGGGTGATCGATGCGGACATCGGCGAACTGGGAGGAGCCCACGGTCCACGGGCGCCGGGGGTCGAGCTGTCGGTTCTGACCTGCGAGGTCCAGGGACAGGGGGTGCATGAGGCCTTCCAGGTCGCGTCATCGACGGGCGCGCCGCACCCGTCTTCACGACCGCGAATATATCGGCATGCGCGCAGGTGCGGGACCTGTGACGCCGCTCGGGCCTGTCGCTGGCGGTGAGGGCGCTCACGCGCGAACCCGGCGTCGCCGTCGTCTTTGGCACAATGACCTCGTGATCTCATCCCAGGACTCTCAGCGCAAGCCCACCAGACGACTCGTGATCATCGGCGGAGGCCCGGGAGGCTACGAGGCCGCTCTCCATGCGCGGACCCTGGGTGCGGACGTCACGATCATCGAGGACAAGGGCATGGGCGGCTCCGCTGTGCTCACCGATGTGGTCCCCTCCAAGACCCTCATCGCCTCGGCGGACACCATGAACCGCTTCACCGAGGCGCAGGACCTGGGCGTCCACGTGGCCGGGGCGACCAGCGACGACGACAGCCTCAACGGGCTCGAGGTCGACCTGGAGGTCGTCAACACCCGGCTGCTGCGCCTGGCCGTGACCCAGTCCCGCGACATCCGCCGCGGGCTGGAGCGCGACGGCGTGCACATCGTCGAGGGCCGCGGCTCGATGCTCGATGACCGCACCGTGCACGTGGTCGCCGCCGACGGCATGGAGTACGACCTCGAGGCCGACGCCGTGCTGATCGCCGTGGGCGCCCACCCGCGCGAGCTCGGCTCCGCCCGCCCGGACGGGGAGCGGATCTTCAACTGGACGCAGCTCTACTCGATGACGGACCTGCCCGAGCACCTGGTCGTGGTCGGCTCGGGCGTGACCGGCGCCGAGTTCGCCTCCGCCTACAACGGGCTGGGCGCCAAGGTCACCCTGGTCTCCTCGCGCGATCAGGTGCTGCCCGGCGAGGACGCCGACGCCGCCGAGGTCCTCGAGAACGTCTTCGAGCGCCGCGGGCTCAACGTCATGTCCCGCTCGCGCGCCGCCTCTGTGGAGCGCGTCGACGACGGCGTGGTGGTCACCCTGAACGACGGCCGCAAGATCTCCGCCTCGCACTGCCTCATGGCCGTGGGCGGGGTCCCCAACACGGAGGGGCTCGGGCTGGAGAACACCGGCGTGCACGTCTCCGAGTCCGGGCACATCGAGGTCGACGGCGTCTCGCGGACCACCGTGCCGTCGATCTACGCCGCCGGCGACTGCACCGGCAAGCTGCCGCTGGCCTCCGTGGCGGCCATGCAGGGGCGGATCGCGGTCTCGCACTTCCTGGGGGATGCCGTGCGCCCGCTGCGGCTGTCCACCGTGGCCTCCAACATCTTCACCTCCCCGGAGATCGCCTCCGTGGGCATCACCGAGGGCGATGTCCGCTCCGGGCGCTACGCGGCAGACGTCCACAAGATCCCGCTGCCGAACAACCCGCGGGCCAAGATGATGGCCGTGGACGACGGCTTCGTGAAGGTCATCGCCCGCAAGGGCCCCGGCACGGTGCTCGGCGGCGTGGTCGTGGGTCCGCGCGCCTCGGAGCTGATCTTCGCGCTGTCCGTGGCCGTGTCCAAGGGGCTGACGGTCGATGACCTGGCGGAGACCTTCACCGTGTACCCGTCGCTGTCCGGCACGATCTCGGAGGCCGCCCGTCGCCTGCACCAGCGCCTGTGAGCCCTTCGGCGAGCACGACGGGGGCCCTGGAGCTGACAGCTCCAGGGCCCCCGTCGTGCCGGCGGCGGATTCAGCGGGTCCCGACGGAGCGCATGTCCACGTCCTTGGTCTCCGGGGAGCACCACAGGGCGATGAACGTGATGACCGCGGCGAGCGAGAGGTACATGCCCACCGCCGAGACGCCGAAGCGGGAGGTCAGCCACACCGCCACGAACGGGGTCAGCGCAGCGCCCAGGATCGAGGCCACGTTGTAGGCGATGCCCGAGCCCGTGTAGCGCACGTTCGTGGGGAACAGCTCCGGCAGCACCGCCGACATGGAGCCGAAGGTGAGACCCATCAGCGCCATGCCCAGCGCCAGGAAGCACAGCAGGCGGATGATGTTGATCTCCGTGCCGGTGCCGAGGTTCTCCGGGGCGATGAACCAGCCGAAGATCAGCCCGAAGCCCACGATGGCGGCCGTGATCACCAGCAGCGAGGAGCGGCGCCCGAAGCGGTCCGCCAGCCAGCCGGAGACCGGGACCATGCCGGCGAAGAGCAGGACCGCGATCAGCTGGATCACCAGGAACGAGCGGTAGGGGATGCCGAGCATGCCGGCGTCGGGGGAGCCGATGCCGTAGGAGAGGATCCACGCGGTCATCAGGTAGAAGAGCACGTAGGTGGCCAGCATGATGAAGGTGCCCTGGATCATCTGCAGCCAGGAGGTGCGGAAGACCTCGCCCAGCGGGGACTTCACATCCTGCTTGGCGTCCAGCGCCTGCTGGAAGACCGGGGTCTCCGCGATCGCGAAGCGCACGTACAGGCCGATGGCCACCATGACGATCGAGGCCAGGAACGGGACGCGCCAGCCCCAGGCCAGGAAGCCGTGGTCCAGGCCGTCGACCGCGCCGGAGGTGAAGCCCATGGCCATGGTCAGCAGCAGCATGAAGCCGTTGGCCAGGATGAATCCGAACGGCGCACCGAGCTGGGGCCACATGGCCGCGCGGCCGCGCTTGCCCTCCTCGGCGTACTCCGTGGCCAGCAGGGCGGCGCCCGACCACTCGCCGCCCAGGCCCAGGCCCTGGCAGAAGCGCAGGATCGTCAGCAGCAGCGGCGCCCAGATGCCGATCGCGTAGAACGTGGGCAGCAGGCCGATCAGGAACGTGGCGATGCCCATGGTCAGCAGCGCGCCGATCAGCGTGGCCTTGCGCCCCACGCGGTCGCCGAAGTGGCCGAAGAGCACCGATCCGATGGGGCGGGCCACGAACGCGGCGCCGAAGGTCGCCATGGAGGCCAGCAGCTTGGCGGTGTCGTTCTCGCCCGTGAAGAACAGGACGGGGAAGACCGCCACGGCGGCGGTGGCGTAGATGTAGAAGTCGTAGAACTCGATGGTCGTGCCGATCAGCGAGGCCAGGACGACCTTGCTGCGGTTGACCGGGGGCGTGCTGTCGACGGCTGCGGCGGAAGGCGCGGCAGGCTCGGCGGAGGAGGACATGGCGGTGCTTTCCACGAGGTGACGGGAACGCCCGACAGGCTACTGAGCCGTGACCGTATCGTGATATTCAGTCTCACTATGTGGTCGTCTGCCGACCGCCACGCCCCCGCACGCCTGCACGCGGGCCGAGCCAGCGCTTCTCCGCACCGCGCGCGCCGAGATCCCGTTTCCGTGCAGAGGTCTGGTCGAGATCCCGCTTCCGTGCGCGGATTCGGCGATCTGCCGCATTTGCGCGGGATCTCGGCGGCGCGGATGCACGGAAACGGGATCTCGACCCCCGATGCAGGCGCAGGGCACAGGCTCGCGGGCTTGCGAGGAGGGCTGATCAGGCGAGGTGCGTGCGCAGCCAGTACAGCAAGGCGGCCGTGCGCTGCGGATCCTTGAGGTCGGCGGCGACCACCGTGCGGACGTACCAGCCGGCATCGGCTAGGAGGTGCAGCCGGTGCTGCTCATCGCCGTAGGTCTTCCGGTCCTCGTCATGGACGCGGGCGTTGTTGTGGCTTCGTTCGCTTGGTGGCGGGGTTTTTGCAGCGCTCCGTGGCGGTCTTGTTGCCGCGATCACGCAGGACTGGCTGCAGGTAGGTGTCGCGGTCTGAACCGAGAGGGGTGCGCCCGGTCGGGGCCGTTTGGATCGCTGCCGCTACGTCAGAGTCCGAAGGCTCCGCCGCTGACGAGGATCACGATGCCGAGGCCGATGAGAACGATGGGGAAGAGGATGTGCTCCCAGCGTTCGAGCACTTCGGCGATCGGGGGGCGGGTGGCGACGAACTTTGCCAGGGCCACCAGGACCGCGACGAGCGCGAGGAAGACGATGCAGTAGGCGACTACTGCGAGAGGTTCCACGCTGAGGAAGACAGGGGTGTAGACGCCGATGTTGTCGCCGCCGTTGGCAAGGGTGACGCCTGCGACTGTCCACACGCCGACCTTCTTGCCGGCAACCTTGGCCTCGTCGTCATCGTCGTCATCGTCTCCGCGCCAGGCCTGCCATGCGGCCCAGAGGCCGAGGCCCAGAGGGATGAGACCGAAGTACGGGATGGCTGCCGAGGGCAGGAATGCTCCGGCACCGATGGTCACCAGGACCGCGGCACCGAGGATGCCGGCGAATCCGAGGTACTGGCCGGCCAGAATGCGGGCGGTAGTGCCGCGCTGGCCTGCCCCTCGCGCGAAGAAGAGGGAGAGCACGATGATGTCGTCGATGTTGGTCGCTGCGAACAGGCCCATCGCCTGCAAGACCGAGGTGAGGATCATGCGCCCTCCCCAGCTGCGTCGCATCCGGGAAGCGAGCAGGCGGGATCGATGCACGGGGCGTCTTCGTCCACTGCCAGGGTGGCATCGACCAGTGCCGTCAGCGCCTGCGCCAGGTGCGAATCGGCGATCTCATATCGTGTCCGACGACCCTCGGGCTCGGAGACGACGATCCCGCAATCGCGCAGGCATGCCAGGTGGTTGGACACGTTCGGGCGTGTCAGGTCCAGATCTCGGGCCAGTTCCGCCGGGTAAGCGGGATGGTCGAGCAGGGTCAAGATGATCCGGGATCGAGTGGGGTCGGCCAGTGCACGACCCAGGCGGTTCATCACGTCGAGACGCGAAGCAATAGTCAGCATGGACTGAACTATACAGCGCGCACTGAACACTCGGTCACAGGCGTCAGGCCAGATCGCATGCCCGTAAGGGGAACCCTCACCGGACACCACCGCTACTTATCGAGAGGAAAGACGGCACGCCTGGCGGGCTGTCCCGTAAGACCCGTCCGGTGAACTGTCCGGTGAAGGGAGGCTATATGACACACTGGGGAGCATGTCCCCCTTGAAGGTCGGCTATGCCCGAGTCTCCACCGACGAGCAGGACTTGACCGCGCAGCGTAACGGACTCGCGGAGTTCGGCGTCGATCCCAAGCGCATCTACGGCGATCACGGGCCGCAACGCCGACCGTGAGGGCCTGCGGCAGGCGCTGGCTGCCTGTCGGGACGGCGATACGTTCGTGGTCACCAAGCTCGATCGGCTGGCGCGTTCAGTCCGTGATGCCCACCAGATCGCCGACGACCTCGCGGCGCGGGAAGTGAAGCTGAGCATCGCCGGATCGGTGTACGACCCGACCGACCCGATGGGGAAACTGTTGTTCAACGTGCTGGCGATGGTCGCCGAGTTCGAAGCTGACCTCATCCGTGCCCGCACCCGCGAGGGGATGAAGGTCGCCAAGGCCAAGGGCCGGCTGCGCGGGAAGTCACCGAAACTCACCACCCGGCAAGAAGCTCACCTCGTCCAGCTACATGCTGCCGACGAGCACACCGTGGGCGAGCTGGCCGAGCTGTTCAGCGTGGGCCGCTCCACGGTCTACCGCGCCCTTCAGCGCGCCGAGCGCGGGCGCGAGAACGCCTTGCAGTAGGTGCGTCGTGGACGTTCGAGCGCGGTGGCGAATCCTCAGGCTCCACGTCGAGGACCAGGTGCCCCTCGCGCGCTTAGCTCGCGAGACCGATGTAGGGCTGCGGACCCTGGAGCGCTGGCACGCCCGCTACCGCGCCGACGGCTACGCCGGACTGGAGACGGCCTCACGGGCGGACGCCGGCTCCCGCCGCCTTCCGCCCGACCTCGTCGACCTGATCGAGGGCCTGGCACTGGGCAAGCCGCGGCCGGCCATCGCCACGATCCATCGCAAAGTCACGGGCATCTGCGCCGCCCGGAGGTGGCCGGTCCCCTCCTACTCGGTGGTGTGGGACATCGTGCGGACCCTGGATCCCGGCATGGTCACCCTCGCCCTGGAGGGCGCAGCGTCCTACCGCGACAAGCACGAGCTGGTGCTACGCCGGCAAGCAGAGCTGCCCAACGCGATGTGGCAATCCGATCACACCATGCTCGACATCCTGGTGGTGGGCACCGACGGCAAGCCCGCACGGCCATGGCTGACAACGATCATCGACGACTGCTCCCGGGCGGTCTGCGGCTACACAGTCTTCCTGGGCGCACCGTCGGCGATGAACACCGCCCTGGCGCTGCGCCAAGCGATCTGGCACAAGACCGACCCGGCCTGGCCGATGTGCGGCCTGCCCGACGTGCTCTACGTCGACCACGGCAGCGACTTCACCAGTGACCAGCTCGCCCACACCGCCGTCGACCTCCACATCCGACTGATCCACTCCACCGTCGCCCGACCCCAGGGACGGGGCAAGATCGAGCGGTTCTCCGGCACCATCAACACCGAGCTACTCGCCACCCTGCCCGGACACATCACCGAAGGGCACCCCTGGCCGACACCGAAACTGTCCCTGGCCGCCCTCGATAGCGCCCTGGAGGCGTTCGTGGCCACCTACAACGACCGCACGCACAGCGAGCTCGGAACCTCCCCGCGCAGCGCGTGGATCGCCGATGGCTGGCTGCCCCGAATGCCCGAGAGCCTGGAAGACCTCGACAGACTGCTGTTGACCGTCGCCAAGACCCGCGTCGTGCGCCGCGATGGCATCCGCTTCCAGGGCCTGCGCTACGTCTCGCCAACTCTGGCCGGCTACGTCGGACGCTCGGTCGTGATCCGCTACGACCCCCGCGACATCACCGAGATCCGCGTCTTCGATCACGACGAATTCGTCTGCAAGGCCGTCAACCAAGAGCACCACGACCAGGCCGTGCGCCGCGGGCACACCATCGGTTTGTGCTTCGGATCAGCCGGCGTAGGAAAGACACTCTCCGCGCGCCGCTACGCACACTACGAGAAGGCTCATGACCTGCTGACCTACTGGGGGCCGCGCTCCGACAACGACGCCAAGATCTACGCCGCCTTGAACCGGAGCCGCACCGTGCTCTACACCCCCAGCGTGCTGACCACCCCGCGGACCCTGAAGGACGAGCTGACCCAAGCCATCACCCGCACCAACATGTGCATCGAGCAGCACCTCGTACCTCCCGGCACGCCCACTCCCGAGGCCTGGGGATGGCGACACGGCAGGAACTACGTGGAGCTGATCATCGTCGACGAGGCCGAACGACTGCGTCCCGCCGCTCTGGAACTGCTGCGCGATCGCTACGACCGCGACGACATCGCCCTGATCCTGATCGGCATGCCCGGCCTGGAGAAGCAGTTCAGCCACTACCCCCAGTTCTACAGCCGAGTCGGCTTCGCCCACCAGTACCGGCCCCTGGGACAAGACGAACTGCTGTTCGTCCTCGAGCGACACTGGCGATCCCTCGGCAAGACCCTCGACCCCGACGACTTCACCGACGCCCAAGCCATCGCAGCCATCGCACGGATCACCCGCGGCAACTTCCGGCTCCTCGAACGCCTCTTCCCCCAGATCCAGCGGGTCCTGAAGATCAACGAACTCGACACCATCACCAACGACGTCATCGAAGCCGCACAGAGCAACCTGGTCATCGGTGTCACCTGACCCCGCCACGAAGCGACCGAAGAACCCCGCCATTCAGCAGACGAAGTCACAGGCGTTGTACTCGAGCGCCGTGCGCTGCTCGCGCCAGGCCAGGTCCAGCACGAACCGCGGCCCATCCCGCACGATGACCGGCAGGTTCATGGATGGCTCAGCGAATCCAGTGCGCACGACGAGCAGCCTCAGCAGCACCGAACGCAGCCCGAGGCTCTTGTGGAGGAGCATCGCCCCGCTGTGCTCGTGCTGCCGTTGCTCCACGCAGGACAGCTGCGGCCGGGATTCCAGCGGTCCGAAACGGGACTCCTCGCCCAGCAATCCGTGCGTCCAGGGCGCGGGTGAGGAGCTCAGTGGCAGCCCCCACAGCTGCGCAGCACTCAGGTGGGAGACGAGAAGGCTGTCCGCGTAGTGCAGCTGCAGCAGCGCGGCTCGCTCCCAGACCCTCAGGATGGGCTGCGGTTCACCTTCGCCCACGGAGACGAGCTGGTCCGCGGCCGTCGTCGTCCGTGAACGCGCAGCGGGTGGCAGCCTGGCCCAGAGGCTGCGGGTGACTCGTTCGAAGCTCGGGTCGCCGGCGAGGCTGCGGGGGCTGCGGCTACAGGCGGCGGCGGTGCGCAGCTCGGGGCGGAACCGGGGCCGGGGCGCCCATCCGCAGGGACGACTCAGCGCCGCACCTGCTCAGTCTCGATGCCGTCGACTCGGTCCCGAATCGGGGCCAGGGGCCGGATCGGCGTAGGGGAGCGTCGATCCGGCCCCTTCACGAGGCGGCCCAGGCGGGCTGGCGGCTCAGCGGATGGTGGCCAGGGTCGTGCCGGCGGAGACGGTGTCGCCGGGGGAGACGTCGAGCCCGGAGACCGTGCCGTCCTTGTGCGCCTTGAGCGGCTGCTCCATCTTCATGGCCTCGATGACCACGACCGTGTCGCCCTCGGACACCTTGGCGCCGTTCTTCACCGCGAGCTTGACCACGGTGCCCTGCATGGGCGAGGTCAGGTCGTCGCCGGAGGCCTTGGCGGCACCGCGGCCGCGCTCGCGCCGGTTCTTGGCCGCCGGTGCTGCGGCGGGCTTGCCGGAGCCCAGCACGGTGGCCGGCAGGACGACCTCCAGGCGCTTGCCGGAGACCTCCACGACGACCGTCTGGCGCTCCTCGGCCTCGCTGCCCGAGCCCGGGGCACCGGCGAACGGCTCGAGGTCGTTGACGAACTCGGTCTCGATCCAGCGGGTGTGCACGGCGAACGGCTGCCCGTCGGCCGGGGCGAACGCCGGGTCCGAGACGATCGCGCGGTCGAACGGCACGACGGTGGCCATGCCCTCGATCTCCAGCTCGGCCAGCGCGCGGCGGGACCGGGCCAGCGCCTGGTCGCGGTCGGCGCCGGTGACGATGAGCTTGGCGATCATGGAGTCGAAGCTGCCGGAGACGGTCTCGCCCTCGACCACGCCGGAGTCCACGCGCACACCGGGCCCGGACGGGAAGCGCAGCGTGGACAGCGTGCCCGGAGCCGGCATGAAGCCGCGTCCCGGGTCCTCGCCGTTGAGGCGGAACTCGATGGAGTGGCCGCGCACGACGGGGTCGTCGTAGCCCAGGGCCTCGCCGCGGGCGATCCGGAACTGCTCGCGGACCAGGTCGATCCCGGTGACCTCCTCGGAGACCGGGTGTTCGACCTGCAGGCGGGTGTTGACCTCCAGGAAGGAGATGACGCCGTCCTGGCCGACCAGGAACTCGCAGGTGCCCGCGCCCTGGTAGCCGGCCTCGCGCAGGATCGCCTTGGACGAGGAGTAGAGACGCTCGTTCTGCTCCTCCGTGAGGAAGGGCGCCGGCGCCTCCTCCACGAGCTTC
Source organism: Kocuria sp. CPCC 205260 (assembly GCF_040981045.1). Classification (NCBI taxonomy): domain Bacteria; kingdom Bacillati; phylum Actinomycetota; class Actinomycetes; order Micrococcales; family Micrococcaceae; genus Kocuria; species Kocuria sp. CPCC 205260. The sequence continues at coordinate 64,194 of NZ_JAVKPT010000006.1, read as the reverse complement.
TGGTTGCGCCGCTGCAGCGAGCAGTCGCGGGTGGAGACCACGACCACGTTGCCGTGGGCATCGGCCAGGCACTGGGTCTCGACGTGGCGCGGGGCGTCCAGGAAGCGCTCGACGAAGCACTCGCCGCGACCGAACGCGGCGACGGCCTCGCGCACCGCGGACTCGTAGAGCTCCGGGATCTCCTCGCGGGTGCGGGCGACCTTGATGCCGCGGCCGCCGCCGCCGAAGGCCGCCTTGATCGCCACGGGCAGCCCGTGCTCGTCGGCGAAGGCCACGACCTCCTCGGCGCTGTCGACCGGGTCGGTCGTGCCGGGCACGCGCGGGGCGTCGACGGCCTCGGCGATGCGGCGGGCGGCGACCTTGTCGCCCAGGGACGAGATCGCGTGCGGGGGCGGACCGATCCAGGTCAGCCCGGCATTGATCACGGCCGCGGCGAAGTCCGCGTTCTCGGACAGGAAGCCGTAGCCGGGGTGGACGGCATCGGCGCCGGAGCGCGCGGCGGCGTCGAGGATCTTGTCGATCACCAGGTAGGAGTCCGCGGCGGTGGTGCCGCCCAGGCCATAGGCCTCATCGGCCATGCGCACGTGCAGGGCGTCGCGATCGGGATCGGCGTACACGGCGACCGAGGTCAGCCCCTCGTCCTGGGCGGCACGGATCACGCGCACGGCGATCTCGCCGCGATTGGCGATCAGCACCTTGGTGACGGGTCTGCGCGCGGCGGAGGTGCCGGTCTCGGGGGCCTTCTGTGCGGTCACTGTGGTTGCTCTCCTGTAAAAGACGCGGCTCGCGCGCAGGTACGGCGTTCCCCTGGGCAGGGGGCGGATCAGACGCTCATTCGATCACATCTGCCCGCGGATCGAGATGTAGGGGATCGACAAAGCTGGCGGTGCCGAGGCTGGCTCCTTCAGCCCGTGCGGCATGCGCACATGAGATGGCCTCGAGTGTAGCCAGGGGCGGCTTCCGGGGCAGGACGTCTCCTGTGCGTGCGGGCTCTGACGTGGGCGGTCCGGTGGGAGTGCGGCACGCCGACGACGGGCCGACGGCACCGAGATCGCGCTCTGCACGGCTCGGGCGGGTCATCAGACTGCGTCAGCGGGGCTGTGCCGTTCGCACAACAAGGGACGGTCGCGGGGGCGTCATCCTTCGCCGTGACGGCTCCACCACAGCGCGGCCTGCACCCGCGAGGCGGCCCCCAGTTTGGCGAGCACGTGCGAGACGTGGGTCTTGACGGTCGACTCCGCCACGACGAGCCGCGCGGCGATCTGCTGATTGCTCAGCCCCTGGGCCAGCAGACGCAGGACCTCCCGCTCGCGTCCGGTCAGCGGTTCGGTGAAGCCCGATGCGCCCGACGCCGGCGCGGCAGCCCGCTGCTCAGACGCTGCCGTCCGAACCGACGACGCCTGCGCCGAGATCGGTGCGCTCGTGGCCTGCGTGTGCCCGGGAGGCCCCGCAGGCTGCGGATCTTCCGCCTGCCCTGATCCGTCCGGCTGGGCGATGGCCCTGTCGATCACGGTGCGCATCACCTCCGGCGACAGCGCCGCATCGCCTGCCGCCACGCGCTGCACTGCGGCGACGATCTCGGACGGCTCGGCCGTCTTGACCAGGAAGCCGGCGGCCCCTGCACGCAGGGCGGCCAGCACGTAGTCGTCCAGGGCGAACGACGTCAGCATGACGATCGCAGCGCCCGTGCCCCGCAGGGCCTCGATCACGGTGAGCCCGCTCGCCCCGGGCATGCGGACGTCGAGCAGCACGACATCCGGGCGGGCGCGCGCAGCGAGCTCGAGCGCATCCTGCGCCGTGCTCGCCTCGCCCACCACGCGGATCGGCGGCTGCGCGGTCTCCAGGATCAGGCGGACACCGGCGCGGATGGCGGCGTGGTCATCGGCCAGGACGACGGTGGTCACCGGGCGGGCTCCTCTGCACGTCGGTGAGGCTCCGTCGGTCCGGCCGCCATCTCCGACGATCCCGATGCGAGCGTGTGCGCGTCCCAGCACGCGCGCACGTGCCAGGTCCGCTCGTCGATCGGACCGGCTTCCAGCTTCCCGCCGGTCTCCCGAGCGCGTCGGAGCATCGAGGGCAGGCCGATCCCGGAGCCGTCGTCGGCCACGGCATGGTCGGCCAGGGGCGAGCGGATCTCCAGCACGACGCGGCCGTCGTCGTCCGTCAGCAGGAGCGACGCAGGGCCCGGTCCGGCGTGCTTGAGCACGTTCGTGACCGCCTCCTGGCCGATGCGCAGCGCCTGCCCGCTGAGCCCGGCGGCGTCGAGTCGTGCCGCTGCTGCGGGATGGACGACGATCGTGGCCTCCGGTCGCAGGGCGCGCAGCCGAGCGCTGAGCCCATCCCAGGAAGCGCTGTCGTCATCGGCGGGCTCATCCGTGCGCAGGACGTCGATGAGCCGCCGCATGTCGGCCATGGCCTCCACTGCGCTGGTGCGCACGACCTCGAGGGAGCGCTCCAGCGCCGCGGGGTCCTGGCGCAGGGCCGAGCTCGATCGCAGCGCGCCGGTCTGCAGGGCGACGGCCGATAGGTGCCCGGTCACCCCGTCGTGCAGCTCCTGGGCCAGGTGCGTGCGCTGCTCCTGGAGGCGCAGCGCGGCGCGCGCTTGCTCGAGCTCCAGCTGACGAGCGGCCGTCCCCCGCTCCGCCTCCGCCGCCCGCTCGGCCTGGGCTCGGGCCTCCTGATGACCGCGGACCTCTCCGGCCCACAGCAGCGGCAGGATCAGCACGACGCCGGCCATCACGGCCAGCTGCGTCCACAGCTCACGGTGCTCGGGCAGGGCCAGTGCGGCCAGAAGAGCTGCGGCCGTCGCGCCCAGGCACAGGATGCACGTGAGTCGATGGAGGCGACGTGAGCCGTAGCGGACAGAGGTGAAGATCGCTTCGAAGAGCAGCAGGGCGGAGACAGGGCCGGCGTCGAGGCCGACCGACGCGGCTGCAGCCGGGGCGGTGACCAGCAGGACGACCCATGCTCTGGTCGTGCGCAGGACCAGAGCGGCGGCCGCCGTGAGCTGGAGTGCGAGCCCCGTCCAGCCGGGCACGGGCATGCCGAGCACGCGGGTGGCGGGTTCGAAAGGCAGCAGAAGCTGCGCCAGGACGGCGAGCAGTGCATACGCGCAGGCGACCGCGACGTCGCGTCGACGCACAGCCAGGCCCGCAGGCCGGGACGTGCTCCTTGCGGCTGTCTGATGCTCGGGCGGCGGCTCAGCTCCTGGCTCGAGCCGCTCCGCGGTGCGGGGCTCGGCGGTGGTCATGGCGCTCACGCTATACGAGCGCCGCGCGCCGCAGGGATGTCGTGGTGAGATCTCCCCCGAAAGTCCAGGCGCCCCGCGTGGAAGATGCCCCCGACGGCCGATGCCCGCACACGGCCGTGCTCGCGAGGCTGGTTGCCATGGATGCGATGCGAGAGCTCACGACGATCAGCAGCGGCGACCAGATGGTGCTCACCGGGCTGGCCCTGCTGGATGCCACCAGCATGGGGACCCTGGCCCTGCCAGCGGTCCTGCTGCTGATGAGCGGCAGATCGCGAGGCGTCAGCGCGCGGGGGATCGCGCTGCGGGTGCTGGCCTATCTGGCGGTCATCGCCGTCTTCTACTGGATGCTGGGACTCGTCCTGCTGGCGGGGCTCCAGGCGGCGCTGGCTCCGCTCGGACAGCTGCTCGAGCAGCGCCCCGGGGCGGTGGTCCTGGTGGTGCTCGGCGCAGGACTGGCGTGGCTGAGCTGGTGGCTGGATCCGGAGCAGGTGCGCAAGCGCGGGGGCGACCCCCAGGCCTCCATGAGGCGGTGGATCGACCGGGCCGATCGCGTGGCCGGAAGCTGGCGCGGAGTGGGCCTGCTGGCCATGGCGGCCGGGCTGGTCGAGGCCGCCACCATGATCCCGTATCTCGCGGCGATGGCTGGGATCGGGCGCTACGACCTGGGGCCGGTGGCCTCGGGGATCGTGCTGGGGCTGTACTGCGCGGTCATGGTGCTGCCGGCGGCACTGCTCGCGCTGGGACGACTGGCCCTGGGGGAGCGGGTGAGCCGTGGGCTGTCGTCGGTGCGGGAGCTGGCGGTGCGCACCGCACCGGATGCCGCGGCCTGGGGGCTGGGGATCGTCGGCGTGATCCTGCTGGTGCGCGGTGTGGGGCAGCTGTGGTGAGCCGGGCCGGCCTCAGGCCTGCCACAGTGACGCCAGCACTACGTGGGTGACCGTGCCGACCAGCAGGGACAGGATCATGTTCCCGCGCCATAGGTGCAGTCCGATGGTCACCGCCAGCGCGATCGCCGCCGGGACGGAGACGCTCGGCGAGACCAGGTCCAGGTCCCCGAGGGTGTAGATCACCAGGATGATCATCACGCCCACGCCCAGCCGGTCGCCGATGTAGGGCAGCAGCCGGGACTCCTGCAGCGGGGCCAGCACGGCGAACGGCAGCGCCCGCAGGGCCCAGGTGATGCCCGCGGCCACGCCCACGGCGGCCAGGATGTAGCTCGGCTCAGACATCTCGCGGCTCCTGCCCGGCAGTCGTGCCGTCGTCGGGATCGACCACGTCCAGCTCGCCCGTGCGCGGCAGCTCCCGCCCGCGAGCACGGCTGATGAGGTAGCCGATGATCAGCACGAGGACGTAGGCGCCCATGGCAGGGGCCAGCATGTTCGCTCCGAACAGCGCGGCGCTGACCAGCCCGATGCCCACCGCGATCACAGGCTGGGGGAGGGACCGGCGGGCCTTGTAGGCGTCGATCGCCAGGACGACGAACAGCGCCGTCATCGCGAAGTCCAGCCCCTTGATCCACGGCGGGATCAGCGAGCCCAGCAGAGCGCCGGCGGTCGAGCTCGCGACCCAGAACAGCTGGAAGGTCCCCTCCAGCGTCAGGATGCGCGTGCCGGACCAGCGCTGCGCCTCGCGACCGGAGGTGAGGGCGAAGGCCTCATCGGTCAGGGCGAAGGTGCCATAGGTCTTCCCGGGGATGCTGCGGATGCGGTGCAGGGGGAATGTCAGCGCGTAGAACGCGTGGCGGAAGTTGACGATCAGCGCGGTCAGCGCGATCTGGACCAGCGGGGCTCCTGCGGCCAGCAGCCCGGCGAGCAGGAACTCGATCGAGCCGGCGAACACGATTCCAGACAGCAGCGGCGCGACCCACCAGGGCAGGCCGTACTGGATGACCAGCACGCCGAAGGCCAGCCCCACGGGGATCACCGCCGCCCCGGCAGGCAGACCCGTCAGCCAGCCGAGGCGCAGCTGCTCGCGGATGCCGTCGGTCCGGGCACCGGCGTGCGCGTCGGGCGGCTGTTCCGAAGCGCCGCGGGAGGAGGTCATCAGGAGAGTCTAGCCGTGGGCAGACCACGACGACCGCCTCCCGGGAGCCGGTCCGATGCAGGTGCTGGAGCGCTCGCGGCCGTGCCCTCGACGCAGCGGTGCGCCTGGTGCGATCGTCGGCCGTGCCGCGGCTCAGGCCTCGCGCCCCCACAGCCGCCGCACCGGGACGCCGGCTCGTCCAGCCAGCTGCCGCAGGGTGTTGATCGACAGCCCGATCACCGCGTGCAGATCCCCGTCGACGCGCTCGATGAAGGCTGCGCCGTACCCGTCCAGGGTGAAGGAACCGGCCACCCACAGGGGCTCCTCGGTGTCCACGTAGGCGGCGATCTCGTCGTCGGTCATCGCCGCGAAGGTCACATCCGCCCCGGCCAGGGCGCCTTCGCTGAGCCCGGTGCCGCCGTCGTCGGGGCTGCGGGTGTCGATCAGCCAGTGACCGGTGTGCAGGTGCCCTGTGCGTCCCCGCATCTGCCCGATGCGCTCGCGGGCGACCGCTGCGGTGTACGGCTTGCCCAGGGGCTGGCCGTCGAGCTCGAAGACCGAGTCGCAGCCGATGACCAGCCGCCCGGCCGCCTGGGGGAGAGCGGCGACGGCCTCGCACTTGGCTCGCGCCAGAGCCAGCGCGATCTCCGACGGCTCGGTGAGTCCGGCCTCGGACACGACGGCGTCCTCGTCCACCTCGGAGCCGAGCTGGTCGAAGACGATGCCGGAATCGCGCAGCAGCTTGGCGCGCGACGGCGAGGTGGAGGCCAGCAGCAGGATCGGGTCGGTCATGGTCCCCACTGTAGGAGGCTCTGGGAAGGTGCTTTCCCGTGCGTCGGCGTGAGCGGTCGCGGTCGACCCGCATCGCCGATGCCGAACTCACGCTTCCCTGCGCCGATTGGCCCCAATGGCGCTGGGAAGCGTCGACTCGGCACGGATCCTGCAGGGAGGCGTCAGTTCGGCGGGTGGCGAAGATCCCTGGCGAGGAAGACCTCCCTGGGCCAGGCTGGCAGCACACGTCGAGAGCCCGGAGACTCGAGCGGGCTCGGAGAGGCAGGTTCAGTCATGCACGGTGAGTACAAGGTCCGCGGCGGGAAGCTGGTCGTGGTCGATCTGGAGGTCGACGGCGACGGAGACGACGCGGTCTTCCGCGACGCCGTGGTCTCGGGCGACTTCTTCCTGGAGCCCGACGACGCCCTCGAGGACCTCACCGATGCGCTGAACGGGCTGACCGCGTCGTCGTCGGTGGCCGAGATCGCCGCGGCGATCCAGGCGGCGCTGGACCGGCGCGACGGCGGCGTCGAGCTGATCGGCTTCACGACCGAGGCCGTGGGGATCGCCGCCCGGCGCGCGGTGGGCGCGGCGGTGTCCTGGGACGATCTCGACATCGAGGTCATCGGCATGAAGACCCTGCCGCCGGCCGAGCACGTGGCGCTGGATCAGGTCCTGTCGGAGGAGGTCGCCGCCGGCCGTCGCGGTCCGGTGCTGCGCTTCTGGGACTGGAACGACGCCCTGGTGGTCATCGGCTCGTATCAGTCGGTGCGCAACGAGATCGATTCCGAGGCGGCTCGTGAGCTGGAGGTGGGCGTCACTCGGCGCATCACCGGAGGCGGCGCCATGTTCATGGAGCCCGGCAACTGCGTCACCTACTCGCTGATCGTGCCCGCCAGCCTGGTCGAGGGCATGAGCAACGAGCGTGCCTACGCCTTCCTGGACGAGTGGGTGCTCGGGGCGCTGCAGGAGATCGGCGTGGAGGCGCACTACGTCCCGCTCAACGACATCGCCACCCCGCAGGGCAAGATCGGCGGGGCGGCCCAGCGCCGGTTCGCTGACGGCACCCTGCTGCACCACGTGACCATGAGCTACGACATCGACGCCGACAAGATGCTGCAGGTCCTGCGCATCGGACGCGAGAAGCTCTCCGACAAGGGGATCAAGTCCGCCAAGAAGCGCGTGGACCCCATGCGCAGCCAGACCGGCATGGCGCGGGCGGACATCATCGAGTCCTTCCGCTCCTACTTCCTGTCGCACTACCGCTCGCACGAGGGCGACTACACCGACCAGGAGCTCGCCCGTGCGAAGGAGCTCGTGGACGAGAAGTTCGGCACCGACGAGTGGACGCTGCGGGTCCCGTGATGCCCTGACCCGGCGACCGGGATTCAGTCTTCGCGGGCCTGGGCGGTCTTGCGGTCGTTCGCCTTCTGGATGGCCTCGACGAGCTCGTCCTTGGTCATCTCCGAGCGGCCCTCGATCTCCAGGCGCTGGGCGACCTCGTAGAGGTGGTCCTTCGTGGCGTTGGCATCCACGCCGCCTGCGGACTCACCACCGGTGCGCCCGCCGTTCTCGGAGCGCTCGTCCGACGGGCCGTTCTCGTCCTTGGGCTCCCAGTGGCCGCCGACCTTCTCGTGGGTGCGCTTCACCGCCGCCCAAGCGGTCTGGTGCGCGCGGGCTCCGGAGCCGTATTCCTCGCGCGCGTTCTCGAGGGCTGCGGCGTAGGTGTCCTGCGCCTTCTGATCGGAGCGCTCGAGCGTGGAGGGGATCTCCTCGCGCTCGGCGGGCTTGTCGGCATTGCTGGTCGGGCTCATGGCTGCCTCCTTGAGGGTCGTTCATCAGCAAGCATAGGAACTCGGACGCGACAGCACGACGGTACCGGGCGACGTCGCCCAGGCACGACGACGTCCCCGTGCCGGCCCGGGGAGGATCGAGGCGCGGAGGCATCGTCGGGGAGTCTGCGGTGAACGGATGCCGACTCAGTACTCGAGCACCACGCGGCCCTCGATCTTCCCGTGGTCCATCTCGTCCAGGACCTCGTTGATCTCGTTCAGCGGGCGCTTGCTGAACGTCGGGTGGATCAGACCGCGGGAGTAGAACTCCAGGGCCTCCTCCATGTCCCTGCGGGTGCCGACGATCGAGCCGCGGATGGTCAGCCCCTTGAGCACGATGTCGAAGATCGGGGCCGGGAAGTCGCCTGGCGGCAGGCCGTTGAACACGATGGTCCCGCCGCGGCGGACCATGCCGATGGCCTGGCCGAAGGCATCCGGGTGCACCGCCGTCACCAGGACTCCGTGAGCTCCGCCGACGGCCTCCTGGATGGCCTCGGCGGGGTCCGGGCCCATGGCGTTGATGGTGATCTCGGCGCCGTGGCGCTCGGCGAGGGCGAGCTTGTCATCGGCGACGTCGACCGCGATCACGCGCATGCCCATGGCCACCGCGTACTGCACGGCGATATGGCCCAGGCCGCCGACTCCGGAGATCACGACCCACTGGCCGGGGCGCACCCCCGTCACCTTGAGCCCCTTGTAGACCGTGACACCGGCGCACAGCACCGGGGCGATCTCGAAGGGATCGGCTCCCTCCGGGATCAGCGGGCAGTAGCGGGCGTCCACGAGCATGTACTGCCCGAAGGAGCCGTTCATGCTGTAGCCGCCGTTGACCTGGTTCTCGCACAGCGTCTCCCAGCCCTCCTGGCAGTGCTCGCATTCCCCGCACGCGCTCCACAGCCAGGCATTGCCCACGAGGTCGCCGACGGACACGCGGGTGACGCCCTCGCCGACGGCGACGACCTCGCCCACGCCCTCGTGGCCCGGGACGAAGGGCGGCTCGGGCTTGACGGGCCAGTCGCCGTGCGCGGCGTGCAGGTCCGTGTGGCAGACGCCGGAGGCGATCAGCCGTACGAGGGCCTGGTCGCGCCCCGGCTCGGGCAGGGGCAGGTCCTCGATCTCGAGGTCCTCGCCGAAGGCGGTCACGACCGCAGCGGACATCTTCTCGGTGGTGGAATCCGTCATGATCCTTCAGATCCTCTCGGTGCTGGCCCCAGGCCGCTCGTCGGTCTCGGAGCCCTCTCATGTGCGACGACGGCGCCTTCGCGCCTTTCGCAGGTCTCGATGCCCGCGGTCGTCTTCTCGGTATCGGTCTTGGTGTCGGTGACGGGGGAGGGCGACCGTCGGGTCGACGCTTCCGTGCACCGGATCGGTTCATCAGGTGCGCGGAAGCGTCGATCCGACGCCGCCCTGGGGCTGCGCAGCCCTCAGACCGCGCAGAGGTCGCTTCGCGTGAGGAAGCGCCGACCCAGCGGCGCCTCGAGCGAGAACCCGGAGCCGCGCCCGGGCACCGCGTCGATGAGCAGCCGAGTGTGCTTCCACGCTCCGAACTGCTCGCGCGAGATCCACAGCTCCAGCTCGCCGAGCTCCTCCCCGGAGGCGTCGTCGAGCGTTGCGGTGCCCAGCAGGACGTCCGCGTCTCCCGTGCGGAACTCGCCGACCGGGAAGCACATGGGCGCGGAGCCGTCGCAGCACCCGCCGGACTGATGGAGCATCAGCGGCCCGTGGACGCCCCACAGCTCCCGCAGCAGCTCGACTGCGGCCTGGGTGTAGCCCACGCGCGCGACGTCGTCCTCCGGTCCGGGTCGTGCCTGCAGGGCGACGTCCGTCTCGTCCTGCGCGCCCATCAGAAGAAGCCCTGCGCCTTCTCGGAGTACGAGACCAGCATGTTCTTGGTCTGCTGATAGTGATCCAGCATCATCAGGTGGTTCTCCCGCCCGATGCCCGAGGACTTGTACCCGCCGAAGGCCGAGTGCGCCGGGTAGTTGTGGTACTGGTTCACCCACACGCGACCGGCCTGGATGGCGCGACCGGCGCGATAGCAGGTATTGGCGCTGCGGGCCCAGACGCCGGCGCCCAGCCCGTAGAGGGTGTCGTTGGCGATCGAGATGGCGTCGTCGTAGTCCTGGAACGACGTCAGCGACAGCACCGGCCCGAAGATCTCCTCCTGGAAGATCCGCATGTCATTGGTGCCGGCGAAGATCGTGGGCTTGACGTAGTAGCCGTCGGCCAGATCGCCGGGCAGCTCCAGGCGCTCTCCGCCGGTGAGCACCTCCGCACCCTCCTTCTTGCCGATGTCCAGGTAGGAGACGATCTTCTCGAGCTGATCGGTCGAGGCCTGCGCTCCCACCATGGTGTCGGTGTCCAGCGGATCGCCCTGCACCATCTTCTCGACGCGCTCCACGCCGGCGGCCACGAACTCGTCGTAGATGGACTTCTGCACGAGCGCGCGCGACGGGCAGGTGCAGACCTCGCCCTGGTTGAGCCCGAAGAACGCGAAGCCCTCCAGCGCCTTGTCGTAGAAGCCGTCCTTCTCCTGGGCGATGTCCTCGAAGAAGATGTTCGGCGACTTGCCGCCGAGCTCCAGCGTCACCGGGATGATGTTCTCGGAGGCGTACTGCATGATCAGCCGGCCGGTGGTGGTCTCGCCGGTGAACGCGATCTTGCGGATGCGCGGGTTCGACGCCAGCGGCTTGCCGCACTCCACGCCGAAGCCGTTGACGATGTTGATGACGCCGTCCGGCACGAGGTCCTGGATCAGCTCCATCACGACCAGCAGCGAGACCGGGGTCTGCTCGGCGGGCTTGAGGACCACGCAGTTGCCAGCGGCCAGGGCCGGAGCCAGCTTCCACACGCCCATGAGGATGGGGAAGTTCCAGGGGATGATCTGGCCCACGACGCCCAGCGGCTCATGGAAGTGGTAGGCGACCGTGTCCTCGTCGAGCTGGGACAGCGAGCCCTCCTGCGCGCGGATCGCGCCGGCGAAGTAGCGGAAGTGGTCGATGGCCAGCGGGATGTCGGCGTTGAGGCACTCGCGCACCGGCTTGCCGTTGTCCCAGGTCTCCGCCACGGCGATCTTCTCGAGGTTCTCCTCCATGCGGTCCGCGATGCGGTTGAGCATCAGAGCGCGCTGGGTCGGGGTGGAGGCGTTCCAGGACGGGGCGGCGGCCCAGGCGGCGTCGAGCGCGGCCTCGATGTCCTCAGCGGTGCCGCGGCCGACCTCCGCGAAGGCCTTGCCGGTCACCGGGGTGATGTCCTCGAAGTACTGGCCCTTGACCGGCGGGGTCCACTTCCCGCCGATGAAGTGCTCGTAGCGGGACTTGAACTCGACCTTGGCGTCGGGCTGTCCGGGGTGGGCGTAGACCGTCATGGGAGGCTCCTTCGACTCTCGCGGTGGGCTGCGCGACGACGAGGCATCGCCGATGTGATCTGCAGCACATTTACACACTGTAGATCCCGAGCCGGCGGGTCGCCATGGCATGACGCAGGTTCGGAGTCAGTTGCCTGGCTGTGACGGGAGCGGGCCTGGTCACGAGGCGGAGCCGGCGTCAGATCTGCGGTGCACGGCGCTCGGCGGACTGACCTGTCCAGCTCCCTGCGCCGACATCGCGCTGAAATGCACCGACCTCTCCGAGATCCCGCTTCTGTGCGCAGATTCCGCGATTCAGCGCATGGAAGCGAGATCTCGGCGCCACGCGTGCACGGAAGCGGGATCTCGACGACCGTGGACATGCGACGACGGCGGGCATCTCCTGCAGAAGGAGATGCCCGCCGTCGTCGTCCGGCCGGGGGTTCCCGGAAGCGGTGAGCCCTGGCGAGTCCCGGAAGGGGGAGTCAGGCCCGCGAGGCCCGACCGGAGCCGTGTGCCGCGGCCGAATCGGGGGCGGTGGCCCGGTGTGCGGAGGCGTCCTCGTCGGGGACGCGGGCCTCGGCGTCGCCGGGCTGGTCCGAGGCTGCGACGGCCTGCTGCGAGGAGGTCGTCTCCTCGACGAACGGGTCGCCGCCGCTGCGGGGGGCGTCGTAGAGCCCGCGGTCCAGGATGCCCTCGCGCTTGGCGACGATCGCGGCCACGACCGTCTGACCTGCCACGTTCGTGGCGGTGCGGCCCATGTCGATGATCGGCTCGATCGCCAGCAGCAGACCCACGCCGGCCAGCGGAAGGCCCAGGGTGGACAGCGTCAGGGTCAGCATGACCGTCGCGCCCGTGGTCCCGGCGGTGGCCGCCGAGCCCAGCACGGAGACCAGCGCGATCAGCACGAAGTGGATGGGCTCCAGGGGGACGTCGTAGAACTGCGCCACGAAGATCGCCGCCAGTGCGGGGTAGACCGCCGCGCAGCCGTCCATCTTGGTGGTGGCGCCCAGCGGGATCGCGAACGACGCGTAGCTGGAGGGCACTCCCAGGTTGCGCTCGCTCACGCGCTGCGTGAGCGGCATGGTGCCCAGCGATGAGCGCGAGACGAAGCCCATCTGGATGGCGGGCCAGGCGCCGGAGAGCCACTGCCGGATGCTCAGCCCGTTCAGGCGCATGAGCAGCGGGTAGACGCCGAACAGCACGAGGGCCAGGCCCACGTAGAGGGTCACGACGAACACGGCCAGCGAGCCCATGGAGGTCCAGCCGTACTCGAAGACGGCGCGTCCGATCAGGCCCAGCGTGCCGATCGGAGCCAGGCGGATGATCCACCACAGCACCTTCTGCACGATCGCCAGCAGCGAGCGGATGACGTCCAGGAAGGGCTTGGCCGGCTCGCCGACCTTCAGCGCGGCGATGCCCACGACCATGGAGATCACCAGGATCTGCAGGATGTTGAAGCTGGCGGCGGCGTCGATCGCTCCGGAGTCGGTGAGCTCGGCGTCCACGCCCAGGCCCAGGAAGTTCACCGGCACGATCGACTGCAGGAAGCCCAGCCAGGACCCCTCGGTGCCGGAGTAGGGCTCGGTGGGAGCCTCGATCGACTGGTTCGACCCGGGCTGGACGACGACGCCCAGGACCATGCCGATCACCACGGAGATCAGCGCGGTGATGCAGAACCACAGCAGGGTCTTCCACGCCAGGCGGGCGGCGTTGGTGACCTGATCCAGGTTGGCGATCGAGGCGATCACGGCCGTGACCACCAGCGGCACCACGGCCGCCTTGAGGATCGTGACGTAGGTGCTGCCGATGATGTCGAGCACCGACATCAGGGCGTTCGGCGAGGTCTCGGGATCGCCGCCGATGGCTCGGGCGATCAGGCCCAGGATCAGACCCAGGACCAGGGCCGCGATGACCTGGAAGGAGAAGTTGGACAGGAGGGCGGGGAGACGACGACGGGATCCGTCGTGCTCGGGCGCGCTGGCGGTGCGGGACTCTGCCGCGGAGGACGAGGTGGACATGCATGAAAGGCTAGGACGCTCGATGCAAGTCGCGCGAGGGAATATGACAGTCTGTTACGCAAAATCCCGGTGATGTTCCCCACCGACTCCCAGGGGAACACCAGCTCCGCGCGGTGCGTTGACCTCGCGCCTCATCTGCCGTGCCTGCGTGCGCGACGTCGCGCTATCCGTGCACGGAGGCACGTCGGCGCGACGGGGTGCGGCCTACAGGCTCAGCGCGTAGTCCAGGGTGTCCAGACCCACGGAGCCGATGCCCAGGGCGCGGGAGTGGAAGCGGGCGAGATCGAAGTCCGCACCGGCCTGGGCGGCCGCATGGTGGCGCGAGCGCTCCCAGGCCTCCATCCCCAGCGAGTACGACGGCGCCTGACCCGGCCAGCCCATGTAGCGCATCCACTCGAAGCGCAGGCTGTCCGGGTCCATCACGATGTTGCGGCGCAGGAACGCCCAGCCGTCTTCCGGCGTCCAGGCCCGGCCCGGCTCGGCTCCGCCCAGGATGTCGCCGAGGCGCCCCGGGATCCTGAACCCGCAGTGGAAGCCGATGTCGAAGACGACGCGGGCCGCGCGCATCCGCTGCGCATTGAGCATGCCCATGCGGTCGCCGTCGTCCTCGAAGAACCCCAGCTCGGACATCAGGCGCTCCGCGTACAGCGCCCAGCCCTCGCCGTGCCCGGAGACCCACAGTCCGAGCCGGCGCCACAGGTTGAGCTCCTGCGCGTGGGCGACCACGTGCGAGAACTGCAGATGATGCCCGGGGACGCCTTCGTGGTAGACGGTCGTGCGCTCGCCCCAGGTGCGGAACACCTCCTTGCCCTCCGGCACCGACCACCACATCCGCCCGGGACGGCGGAAGTCGGCCGAGGGCGGCGTGTAGTAGATGCCGCCGTCGGAGGTGGGTGCGATCCGGCACTCGAGACGGCGCATCTCGTCGCTGATCTCGAAGTGGCTTCCGGACAGGGCGTCCATGGCGTGGGTGCTCACGCCCTGCATCCAGGTCAGCAGCTGGTGGCGGCCGTGCAGCTGGCGGTGGGGATCCTCGTCCAGGGCGTCCATGGCCGCCTGGATCCGGTCGTCGCCGGCGTGGTCCGGGAGGGTCCGCTCGGCGGTCGCGTTCATCTCGGCCACGATGCGCTGCAGCAGGTCGATGCCCCACTCGTAGGTCTGGGCCAGATCGGGGCTCAGTCCCGTGAACTGCCGCAGGCGCAGCCGGTACTCCTCGGGTCCGACCGCCATCTCCTCGGGCGCCTCGCGGCTCAGCTCGCGCAGCTCGTCGGCGAAGCGCACGTAGGCCTGACGGGCCCGATCGACGCCCGAGTAGACGCTGCGTCGAAGCTCGGGCGGCAGCTGGGTCACCCGGGAGGAGCGGGACAGGTTCATGAAGGACCCGTTCGCGGAGGCATAGCCGTCGGCCAGTGAAGCGGCGTTGGCCAGCTGTGCCGCGGCGGTGACCGGCCCGTGGGCCTGCTGATGGCGTGCTGCGACGATCGCGGAGTCCACGGCCTCGGGCACGCAGCGCAGCTGATGCTCGATGACCTCCCAGTCCTGCTCCGTGTACTTGGGCAGGTTGTCGAAGGCCTCGCGGATCTTCTGCACGGGGGAGGAGATGTTGTTGATGCGCGATCCGTCCAGCCCGGCCTCGTGCAGGCGGGTCTCCAGGCTCAGCTGCGAGTCCAAGGCGTGGGCGGTCACGCGGTCGACGTCGTCGACGGGTTCGGTGCGCGCCAGTGCGGCGGCCGCCGCGCGGGTGACGTCGAACTCCGCCGACAGGCCCTCGGGGCTCACATCGCGGTAGCCCCAGCCGTGGTCGGGGGCGCCCAGCTCGATGGCCCACGCGGGATTCAGCCGCAGCTTGGAGCGGAAGTACTCCTCGGCCACGTCGTCCAGCGGCGTGGGGCGGCGACGCGGCTGCTGCGCTGCCTCCTGCTCGTGGTGCGAGGACGCGGAGTCGGAGGATGCGGAAGCCATGGGCCGAGTCTAGGCCGCGGTGCGCAACGGCCCCGACGTCACCGGAACGGCAGGGTGCGCCGCCAGGCCCCGCGGCCGGGGCGCAGCCGCAGGCCGAGGCGGGCCCGGCGGTTCTGGGCGCGTCGTCCAGCGGTGCCGCCGGCGGCCGTCTCCGTCTCCGCGGTGGCGGAGAGCACCACGGCGGTGACCGCCGCGACCTCCTCCGGGGTGGGGTTCCCGCCCACGAACTTCAGCATGGGAGCCTGCTGCTCGTCCTGCCCGGTGCCCAGGGCGTCCGTCTGCTCGGCGCTCACAGCGGGATGTTCCCGTGCTTCTTCGCGGGCGTGGAGGCGCGCTTGTCGCGCAGGCCGCGCAGGCCGCGCACGATGTTCTCGCGAGTCTCGGACGGGGCGATCACCGCGTCCACGTAGCCGAGCTGCGTGGCCTGGTACGGGTTGAGCAGGTGCTCCTCGTACTGGGTGATCAGCTCCTGGCGCTTGGCCTCGACGTCCTCGCCGGCCTCTGCGGCGGCCTTGAGGTCGCGGCGGTAGAGGATCTCCACGGCTCCGGAAGCGCCCATGACCCCGATCTGGGCCGTGGGCCAGGCCAGGTTGATGTCCGCACCGAGCTTCTTGGAGCCCATCACGATGTACGCGCCGCCGTAGGCCTTGCGCGTGATCACGGTGATCAGCGGGACCGTGGCCTCGGCGTAGGCGTAGAGAAGCTTGGCCCCGCGGCGGATGATGCCGTTGAACTCCTGGTCCGTGCCGGGCAGGAAGCCGGGGACGTCCACGAGCGTGAGGATCGGGATGTTGAAGGCATCGCAGTGGCGCACGAACCGCGCGGCCTTCTCCGAGGCGGCGATGTCCAGGGTGCCGGCGAACTGCATAGGCTGATTCGCAACGATGCCGATCGTGTGGCCCTCCACGCGGGCGTAGCCGATCATCACCGACGGCGCGTAGAGCTCCTGCATCTCCAGGAAGTGCCCGTCGTCGACGACGGCGGCGATGACGTCGCGCATGTCGTACGGCTGGTTCGCGGAGTCCGGGATCAGCTCGTCGAGTGCGAGGTCGTCCTCGGTCGGATCGGGGCTCTGGTCGTGCTCGAGCAGCGGCGCCTCGGCGAGGTTGTTCGAGGGCAGGAACTCGAGCAGCTCCCGGAGGAAGTCCAGGGCGTCGGACTCGTCCTCGGCCAGATAGGTGGCGGTGCCGGTGACCTCGTTGTGCTGGCGGGCCCCGCCCAGGGTCTCCATGTCCACCTCCTCGCCGGTGACCGTCTTGATGACGTCCGGGCCGGTGATGAACATGTGGGAGGTCTGGTCGACCATGATGATGTAGTCGGTCAGGGCGGGGGAGTAGGCCGCACCGCCGGCGCACGGACCCATGATCAGCGAGATCTGGGGGATGACCCCCGAGGCCCGCACGTTCATGTTGAAGATGTCGGCGAACATGGCCAGCGACGCCACGCCCTCCTGGATGCGGGCGCCGCCGCCGTCGTTGATGCCGATCAGCGGGCAGCCGTTCTTCAGCGCGAACTTCTGCGCCTTGACGATCTTCTCGCCGTTGGCCTCCGACAGGGACCCGCCCAGCACCGTGAAGTCCTGCGAGTAGACGACCACCTGTCGGCCGTCGACGGTGCCGTAGCCGGTCACCACGCCGTCGCCGGCGAACTTCTTGGACTCCATGCCGAACGCGGTGCTCCGGTGCTCCCGCAGGGCGTCGAACTCCACGAACGAGCCCGGATCCAGCAGCTGGTCCACGCGCTCGCGCGCAGTGCCCTTGCCGCGGGAGCGCTGTCGCTCGAGGGCGGCCTCTCCGGCCGGGGCGTACGAGCGCTCTCGGCGCTCGCGGAAGTCGGCGATCTTGCCCGCCGTCGTGGACAGGTCGTGGGTCATGGCACCTCAGAGCTCATACGGGGCGCTCGGGCGCCGTGCCGGCCGATGGGCCAGTGCGGCGGGAGCATGCGGGCGGTGGGATGCAGGCCAGTCTAGGGAGGGCCTGCGAGCAGACCCGTTGTGGGGGATCTACAACATCAGGGGCTCCGGCAGGGCCGTGCGGGATCTTCCCGTCGGCCGGGTCGGATCAGTCGAGCTGGCCGATCGAGATCTTCCACGGCCGGGCGGTGCGCTCGGTGATCACGCCGACCTCCAGGAGGGGATCGGGCGCCAGCAGCTCGAGCGCGGCCTCCGGGGTCTCGGCGCGCATGAGCAGCAGGGCACCGGCGGGAAGGTCGTCGTCGTAGGGGCCGGCGAGCACCAGGGAGCCCTCGGCGAGCAGCTCGCGCAGGAAGTCGCGGTGGCGCGGGCGGTGCTCGGTCAGGGCCTGCGCGTCCCCGCCGTATACGTAGGTGACGGCGATGATCGCCATGGTGCTCTCCTGTCATGGTCGACGGCGAGCAGTCAGTGGATTCCCCGGAAGTCACCTGCAGGCGCTCCGGGAGCCCGACTACTACTGTGTATGGAACGAACATAGCGGGCCGCTCGGACGCCACGAGCAACCCGCTGCGGATGTCGGCCCAAGGGTGGTCGGCACCGGGCGGTTCGTGGACCGAGGCACTGACAGCACGGGCCTCGCCCGGCGGTGGAAGAAGCGGCGGACGAGGCAAGGACCGAGACAGGAGCGACGATGACCCCCACGGACCCCCGGGCCCAGGCCGCCCCTCTGCTCGACGACGCCCAGACCGACCGGCTGGCGGAGGTCCTGCGCTCGCCGTTCGAGGTCCTGCCGCAGATCCCCTCGACCAACGACGAGCTGGTGGAGCGGGCCCAGCGTGCAGCCCGTCGCGGACAGCCGCTGCCCGATCTGAGCCTGCTGGCCGCCGAGCACCAGTCGGCGGGCCGCGGGCGCCTGGACAGGAAGTGGGTCACCGGACCCGGCGACGCCCTGACCTTCTCCCTCCTGCTGCGTCCCGCGCACGGCTCCGGTCCCACGGCTGTGCCGCTGCCGACGCAGAGCTTCCCCTGGCTGACCGTGCTGCTGGCCGCGGCGATCGCCCAGACCCTGCGCGCTCAGGGCATCGAGGCCTCCCTGAAGTGGCCCAACGACGTCCTCGTGGAGACCGGGGGCGGCTTCCGGAAGATCTGCGGCGTGCTGGCTTCGCTCGTGGTCCACGACGGCTCCGTCCCGGCCCTCGTGCTGGGCGCCGGGCTCAACGTGGCCGTCGCCCCGGAGGGCGCTGCCAGCGTGCGCGGCGAGGGATCGGAGGCCTCGCGCGGCGACCTGCTCGTGGAGATCGCCGAGCGCTTCACCGCCCTCTACCGCCTCTTCGCCGAATCCCCCGAATCGCTGACCGGGCCCGGAGAGCTGCGCGCAGCCGTCGAGCAGCTGCTGTCCACGCTCGGGCGGCGCGTGCGCGCCGAGCTGCCCGGCGGGCAGGCCGCGCTCGAGGGAGTGGCCGTGGGCCTGGACGAGCGGGGCGCGCTGCTGATCGACCACGACGGCGGACGCACCGCCGTCTCAGCCGCCGACGTGGTGCATCTGCGCCCGATCGAGGAAGGAGACCGAGCATGAGCTCACGGCTCGAGCTCGGCCCCGGCGAGCAGGTGGTGGTCTCCACGCGGGCCCACGCCAGCAAACTGTGGCGCCCCCTGGCGGTGCTCGTGATCGCCGTGTTCCTGCACTCGCTGCTCCAGCGTGCGCTCGAGGTCCGCTGGCGCCCCATGGACCAGCCGTGGACGACCGTCCACACCGCCCTGGGCTGGGTCGTGACTCTGCTGCTGCTCCTGGTGATCCTGCTGGCCGTGCTGCGCCCGGTGATCCGCTGGGCCAGGACCCGCTTCGTGCTCACGGACCAGCGGCTGATGCTGCTGGGCCCGTCGGCGCCGTCCGGGGGAGTGCGCATCCCGCTGGCCTGGCTCGTGTCCGTGCACGGCAGCCGCGCCCGCGGCCCCATGGGCGGTGCCGGGATCGGCACGCTGAGTGCGGACTTCGGGCAGGCGGGGATCCTGCGGCTGGGCCACTCGCCGAGCGTCCAGGAGTTCGCCGGCCTGATCGAGGAGAAATCTGCCCGCTTCCGTCGTCAGCAGGGCCCCGGAACCCCCGGACCCGCCTACGGGTGGAGCCCCCAGGCCCCGGGCGGGTATCCTCCGGCGGGGCCGAGCACAGGCGCCGCCTGGTGATCGGCCCGCGCACAGCGGCCCGGCGCGCGACCCCGTCGACGTGCACGGCCGCGGCCTCAGAGGCCGGGCGCAGAAGCGGAAGGAGCGCAGCATGACGGATCGCGATCCTTCACGACCAGGCGCGCAGTCCTGGTTCTCGCGCCTGCGCGGGGCCGGCTCCTCGCAGCGACCCGCCGATCCGGCCGCCCGGCCCGCGCAACCGTCCGCAGCCCGGACCGGCTCCGAGGACGGCTCATCGCGGCCGACGACCACGCGCGAGCTGCCCGTCGTGGGCCCCGCCACCGGGAGTCGCCTCGGGCAGCCGCCGGCCGAGGGGTCGAGCGGTCCCTCGGGCGATCCTGCCGCGCATCGGGTGGACGGGGAGCTCGACGAGACCTTCGAGGACCCCGAGGTCGGCCCGCAGACGGCGGCGATCAACCTCAACATGCACAACCCGGTGCAGGCCGATGCCTACGGCTCCCCGGAGTCCCGCGAGGCCTTCCATGGCCTGGAGCACGGTCTGCTGGGCGGTGAGCGCACCATGGACCGCAAGCGCGCCGCCCACGCCGGAGGGCTGTCCATCCTCAGCGCCCGCAAGATCTGGCGAGCCATGGGCTTCCCCAACATGAGTGCCGACGAGATCTACTTCACGCAGCGCGACAGCGAGGCTCTGCGCCGGATCTCGGGGATCGTCGAATCGGATCGGCTCTCCGAGGAGGCGGCGCTGTCGCTGATCCGGGCCATGGCGCAGATGACCGACCGCATGGTCGTGTGGCAGGTCGAGGCCATCGTCGAGGACCTCGTGATGAACCGCGGATACTCGGATGCAGAGGCTCGGCAGGAGCTGCTCGAGCTGCTGCCGCGGATCCAGGAGGACCTCGAGTACCTGCTGCTCTACACCTGGCGCCGCCAGCTCAACGGCGCCGTCCAGCGCCTGGCCATGCGCCAGGAGAGGTCCATGGATGCGCCCCAGCCGGATGAGGTGGGCGACGAGTCCGCCTCGCTGCCACTGGCCCGCGGGATTGGCTTCGCGGACATGGTCTCCTTCACGACCCTGTCCCGGAAGATGAACGAGCGCACTCTCGCGGCTCTCGTGCAGCGCTTCGAGCAGCGCTGCGCAGAGATCATCTCCGCAGGCGGGGGCCGCCTCATCAAGACCATCGGCGACGAGGTCATGTACATGTCGGAGTCCCCGGAGGAGGGCGCGCTGATCGCGCTGGCGCTGCGACGTGCCATCCTGGAGGACCCCGAGCTGCCCAAGACAAGGGTCGGATTCGTCTGGGGGCGGGTCCTCCCGCGCCTGGGCGATCTCTACGGGCCCACCGTGAACCTGGCCTCGCGACTCGTCGCGCTGGCCGAGCCCGGGGGCGTCCTCGTCGACGCCTCCACGGCCTCCGTCCTGGAGGACGACGACAGATTCATCCTGGACCCGCAGCCGCCGCAGAGGGTGCGGGGCTTCGGCGACGTCCGCCCCGTGCGGATCACCGCTGGGACCGGCCCCCAACTGGAAGTTGACTACGAATGAGTGCTCCGCTCGTCATCAGAGCAGGCGCCGCGACCGACCGCGGTCGTCACCGGGAGACCAACGAGGACTCGCTCGTGGTCACCCGGACCATGTGCGCGGTCGCCGACGGCATGGGTGGCCACGAGGCCGGCGAGGTCGCCTCGGCCATGGCCGTGCGCACCCTGGGCGGCTCCGCGCTGTTCAGCTCCCGCAGGCCCGCCGAGGTCGAGGTGCCCGCCGAGCCCGAGCCGCCGGAGGACGTGGCGCGGTTCCGCGAGCGGATCGAGCGCGAGATGAAGCTCGATCCGGAGATCCCGGCCGAGGCCCTCGTGCTGGTGCGCAAGCTGCGTGCGGTGCTCCACCAGGCCGACAGCTCCATCCAGGACGAGCTCGGCGGGCGTGCGGGGACCACCGTCACCGGTGCCTGGCTGGTCGAGATGGGAGGCGATCCCTTCTGGGTGGTCTTCAACATCGGCGACTCGCGCACCTACCGCCTGCTGCGCCCCCAGGGGGAGGCCCCCGCGCCAGATCACGCTGCGGTCGCCAAGCGGGCCACGGATCAGTTCTCCGCCTACAAGGAGGCGGGAGTGGAGGTCACGGACGTCATCCCGATCTCCGACGAGCGCGTGGCGCCGCCGCAGCAGGTCGGCCTGGAGGAGGGCTCCTCCACCGAGCGCCTCACCCCCGTGCCGGGCGCGCCGGAGGCCCCGCAGCCTGAGCTGCAGCAGATCACGGTGGATCACTCGGAGGTCCAGTACTTGGTCTCGATCGGGCAGATCACCCCGGCCCAGGCCATGGTCCATCCGCGCCGCAACGTGATCACGCGCGCGCTGGGCACCGGCCAGGTCTGGGAGCCGGACGTGTGGGTCCTGCCGGCGCGAGCGGGCGATCGCCTGGTGCTGTGCTCCGACGGGCTCACCGGCGAGGTCTCCGTGGCGCACATCGCCCGCGTGGTGCACTCGGTGCCCCACCCCAAGGAGGCCGCCGACGTCCTGGTCAACGCCACGCTGCGCACCGGGGCTCGCGACAACGTCACGGTGATCGTGGCCGACGCCGTGAGCTCGCGCCCGGCCGACGAGGACACCACCACGTTCGTGCCGATCGAGCTGCGCCACGAGCTCGACGGCGGCGCCGCCTAGGTCCGACCTCCATCAGGTCGGCGGCACCGGACCGCCGGCCTGCGCACCGATCCGCACCGGCACGCACCGCTGCGCGGTGAGCGCTCGGCCTCGCGTCGACGATGCCCGACCTGACGCGGCGTCGCGGAACCTGCGCCGGCCGGCCGCTGCCTCACCGCTGATTCCAGCTCTGCGAGCTCCAGGAACGGCGCCGTGCTGCCCTGGCCCTCTGAAACCGCCGCCCCCGCCCCCATCGAGTGGCGCCGTGGTGTGCGCCGCCGCGTCCAGACGCACACCCCGACGCCACTCGAGGGAGCAGGGCACACCACAGCGCCACTGGATGGGGGATGCGACACCACAGCGCCGCTCGAGGACGGCGTCGAGGAGGCCAGAGCGCATCGAGCGGCCGATCCCTCACCCCACCTCGATCCAGCGGCCGTTTCGTCACCGTCTCAGCGCGGAAGCGGAGAATCCTCGGCCGGTCGATGGCGGAACGGGCCGGATTCGGCCACTGGATGTCGCCGAGGGGATGACAGGGCGGGTTCGACGCCCGACCTGGCACCCGGCCCCAGCGGCCGAGGCTGCGCAGCAGGGGGCGATTGCGGGCATGGGGCGGGGCCCCGGGACCGATGTCCCGGGGCCCCGCCCCTCGTCAGGCTGAGCTCGTGCGGCACGAGCCCAGCCGGTGCGCTCACATGGTCTCGAGCGGCTTGTCCAGCGTGGGATCGGCCTGCGCGGGCGCGGTCTGATCAGAGCTGGGGTGCTCGGCGTCCGAGGAGTCCCGGGACGAGCCCTCGGCCGCGGCGGCCCCGCCGGCCGCCTCCTCGGCGGCGCGGTGATCGGCAGCCTCCTGCTGGCGCTGGGCCTCGGCGCCCGAGGCGATCTTGGCGCGCAGCAGCTCCTGCGGGAAGTCGAAGGCCGCCACCACATCCATGATGTGCGGACGCAGGCGCCCGACCAGGCGCTGCAGGTAGGCGTCGACCATGCGACCGCGCATCAGCGACAGCCGGCCGTGGGCCAGGTACCAGTCCAGGTTCTCGTCGATGATGCTCAGCCCGAACAGGTCGCGCAGCCAGATCATGACCTGACGGGTGCCGTCGTCGTCGATCTCATCCAGGGCCCGGGTGAAGGCCTCCCACTGCAGCAGGTGTCCGTGGGCTCGGGCGGCCTCGATGAGGCGGTTCTGGTTGCGGTCGAAGGCGTCGGCGGCTGCCTGCGGGTCGGAGCGGTCCGCGCCGCGCATGCTCTCGGCGGCCTCCTCGACCATGGTGCGCACGCGATCGGAGAGCAGGCCGTGCTGCGTCTCCGGATCGCGCAGGAAGTTGACCGAGCGGCGGGGGTCGCCGGTGTCGCGCAGGACCTGGGAGAGCCCGCGCAGCCCGGAGCGGCTGAGCGTGGTCTCGGCGGCGCGGCTGGCGGCCCAGCGCGCCTTGCCCGCGGCCGGCAGCGACGAGATGCCCTTGGCGAAGTCGCCGAGAAGGCGCTTGGCCACCAGCTGCATGAGAACGGTGTTGTCGCCCTCGAAGGTCGCGTAGACATCCAGGTCGGCGCGCAGCCCGGTGAGGCGGTTCTCGGACAGGAAGCCAGCGCCGCCGCAGGCCTCGCGGCACTCCTGCAGGGAGTCCAGGGCCAGACGGGTGGAGGTCGCCTTGAGCGCGGCGGCCATGGTCTCCAGGTCCTGGCGGGACTCGTCGGTGTCGTTGCGCCCGGAGAAGACGCCGTCGAAGGCCTCGAGCAGCTCGTCGTGGGCGAAGCCCGCGGCCAGGACCTTGGCGACCAGCGGGAACAGGCGGCGCTGGTGCTGGTGGTAGTCCAGCAGCACCGACTCCTCCTCGCCCTTGACCGGGGCGAACTGACGGCGCTGCGAGGCGTAGGTCAGGGCGATGTCCAACCCGGCGCGCGCGGCGATGATCGACGCACCGTCGAGGGAGACGCGGCCCTGGACCAGCGTGCCGAGCATCGTGAAGAAGCGGCGGCCCGGGGACTCGATGGGGGAGGTGTAGGTGCCGTCCTCGGACACATGGCCGTAGCGGTCGAGCAGGTTCTCGCGCGGCACGCGCACGTGGTCGAAGTGCAGGCGGCCGTTGTCGACGCCGTTGAGACCGCCCTTGTGGCCGTCGTCCTCGCCGCCGACGCCGGGCAGGAACTCGCCCTCGTCATCGCGCAGCGGCACGAACAGGGCGTGGACCCCGTGGTTCACGCCGTCGACGATCAGCTGGGCGAACACGACGGCCGCGCGGCCGTGCAGAGCGGCGTTGCCCAGGTAGTCCTTCCAGGCCCCGCGGTGGGGCGTGTGGATCTCGAACTCCTGCGTGCTGGCGTCGAAGGTGGCGGTGGTGGCGATCGAGGCCACATCCGAGCCGTGGCCGGTCTCCGTCATGGCGAAGGCGCCCGGGATCTTCAGGGACCAGATGTCCTTGAGCCAGCGCTGGTGGTGCTGCTCGGTGCCCAGGTTCACGACGGCGGAGCCGAACAGGCCCCACTGCACGCCCGCCTTGATCTGCAGCGACGGATCCGCGAGGACGAACTCCTCGAATCCCGAGAGGTAGGAGGCGGGATCTCCTGAACCGCCCAGGGAGGCAGGCAGCCCGGCGCGCACGGCATCCGACTCGGCCAGGATCGACAGGTTGTCGAAGGTCTTCTCCCGGTGCTCGGACCAGTGGGTGCCCGGGGCGATGTGCAGGCGCGGGTCCGCGGCCAGGCGGCGGGCCTGGCGGCGCTGCTCGGCCCAGCGTCCGGCCAGGATGTCGCGCAGGACGTCGTGGTGGACGACAGCGCTCTCTGCGGCAGGGTCCAGGTGAGGGCCGGCTGTCTGCTCGGCGGCTGCGGTGGTGCTCTTCTCGGCGATGGTGGTCATGGTGTCCTCCTGCGGTGGGTCGGCCGGTGGATCGGCTCGGCCGTTGTGCGGCCTGTCGGGAGTGCTGGGACGGGTCTGCTCGGGTGCGAGTGCTCAGGGTGAGGCGCGCGCCTGGGTCTGGGAGCCCGCGGCCTCGGAGCCGGGCGGGGTGGTTCCGGCGATGACCCAGCCGGTGACGATCTCCACGAACTCGTCGAGCTGAGGGCGCTCGTCACTGCTGCGGTCATCGTGTTCGGAGAGGCTCCATGACTCGCCGGCACCGCGCGCCATCCCGACCACGCCGGCGGCCCAGTAGCGGGCCATCGCCGGTTCGAGCCATCGCTCGGTGGGGGCGTGGCGGCGGTGGGCCTCCACCAGCAGATCGGCGACGGCGGCGGCGAAGCGGCCCACGGGGTCCTCGCTCGAGCCGTCCGTGCCCTGGGTCACGAAGCGGTAGACGTCCGGGGCGTTCTCTAGCTGCCAGAGGTACTGCTCCACGATCGTGCGGATCGAGGCGCGGAACGACGGGGCCTCCGCGGCCGCGCTGCGCATCCGCTGGGCCATGCGCTCGACCACGTAGGTGGCCAGCTCGCGGCGCAGGCCCTCCTTGTCCTTGAAGTAGCGGTAGAAGACCGACTTGGAGGTGCTGCAGGCCGCGGCGATCTCCGCCATGGAGGCGCCGGGGCCCAGCTCGGCGACGGCGCGGCGGGACAGCCGCAGCAGCTCGAGGCGGCGCTGCTCCCGGTGGCGGTTCCATCGGCGGGCGCGGCCATCGGCCTGCTGCGGGTCCTCGGCGGTCCCGAGGCGGTTGCGGTGCTGCACTGCTGAGCGGTTCACGATACCGAGAGTATCAGGTACTCTCGGTATCTAGTGACCCAGATCGCAGAAAGATGCGCGATCGACCGATCCTCGATCCACAGGAGATCCCCCATGACCGCCTCCGCAGCCTCCGAGTCCGTTCCCACCCCCGCAGATCTCGCCCGCGGCGCCGAGACGGGGGAGACCGCCCCCCGCCTGCGCACGGCGTGGGTCGTGGCCGGCGACCGCATCCCGTTCGCCAAGTCCGGCGGCGCCTACGCCCAGGCCTCGGTCCAGGACATGTTCACCGCCGTGCTGGACGGCCTGGTCGCACGCACCGGGCTGGCCGGACAGCGCCTGGGAGCCGTCGCCGGAGGTGCTGTGCTCAAGCAGCCCAAGGCCTTCAACATGGTCCGCGAGTCCGTGCTGGGCTCCGCACTGGATCCGCGCACCCCGGGCATCGACGTCCAGATGGCCTGCGCCACCGGCATGGAGACCACTTCGCTGATTGCCAACAAGATCCGCTGCGGCCAGATCGACGTCGGGATCGCCGGAGGTGCCGACTCGGCCTCGGACGCCCCCATCGTCGTGGGCGAGGGCCTGCGCCGCGTGCTGCTCGAGCTGAACTACGCCAAGACCACCGGCGCCAAGCTCAAGGCCCTGTCCAAGCTGCGCCCCGGCGATCTCGCCCCCGTGGCCCCCGGCGTGGCCGAGCCGCGCACGGGACTGTCCATGGGCGAGTCGCAGGCGATCACCGGCAAGAAGTGGGGCGTGACCCGCCAGGCCCAGGACGAGCTGGCCGCCGCCAGCCACCAGAACCTCGCCGCTGCCTGGGACCGCGGCTTCTTCGACGACCTCGTGACTCCGTTCCGCGGCGTCCGCAGGGACACCACACTGCGTCCGGACACCACCGCCGAGAAGCTCGCCGGGCTCTCCCCGGTCTTCGGCAAGTCCCTGGGCGAGGCCACCATGACGGCAGGCAACTCGACTCCCATGACCGACGGCGCTTCGGCGGTCCTGCTGGCTTCCGAGGACTGGGCGCGCGAGCACAAGATGCCGCGCCTGGCCGAGATCGTGGACGTCGAGTCGGCGGCCGTGGACTTCGTGGACGGTGACGAGGGCCTGCTCATGGCCCCCGCCTACGCCATGCCGCGCCTGCTGGCTCGCCAGGGGCTGCGCCTGCAGGACATCGACCTGGTCGAGATCCACGAGGCCTTCGCCTCCACGGTCGTGGCCACCCTGACCGCCTGGGAGGACGAGCAGTTCTGCCGCGAGCGCCTGTGCCTGGACGAGCCGGTCGGCCCCGTGGACCGCTCGCGCCTGAACGTCAACGGCTCCTCGCTGGCGGCCGGACACCCCTTCGCCGCCACCGGCACCCGCATCGTGGCCTCGCTGGCCAAGGAGCTCAAGGCCCGCGCCGTCGAGCTGGGCCGTCCCACCACCGGTGTGATCTCCGTGTGCGCCGCCGGCGGCCAGGGCGTCGTGGCCCTGCTGCGCGCCCAGCCGCAGGACTGACCCGCCGGCAGCACACACCTCCGAGACCTCGCACGCACTCCTTCGAAAGGCCCTCGCATGCCCAAGACCCCGCGCTGGACGCGAACCCTGACCGACCTGCGCTCGTCGCAGGACGCCTACCTGGACGTCGTCGCCACCGGCCCCGGCCGCTCCGTGGCCGGCGCTCTGGGGCTGCCCGCCCCGGTGTCGCTGACCCGCCACGAAGCCGGGAGGCCGGAGAAGCCGCGCACCGTGCTGGTGATCGCGGACGAGTCGTCGTCGGCTGATGCCGATGCCCTCGCCCAGGCGCTGAGCGCTCGCGGGCACGACGTCCGCCGGGATGCCCAGGCCATCGCCGAGGGATCCGAGCGGATTCAGGCCGCGCTGCTGGTGCTGAGCCAGGCGCACGGGCCCTCGGATCTCACGGCGCCGTCGCTGTCGCTGGGCTCCGTGCTGCGCCGGCTCGACCGCGGCGCCCGCGTGGTGGCGGTCTCCCGCGCGGCGGAGGGCGTGGCAGCGGGCTCGGCCGTCGCCGTGTCGGCCTCGGCCGTCGAGGCCGGGACCGAGTCCGTGCGCCGCAACGCGGCCCGGCAGGGCGCGGTCGGCCTGGTCCGCTCGCTGGCCCAGGAGATGCGCGGAGGGGCCACCGCCAACGGCATCGTGGTGGCGGACGGCGTCGCCGTCGATGCCCCCTCCGTGCTCGGCGGCCTCGACTTCCTGCTCTCCGGACGCAGCGCGTTCGTCTCGGGGCAGTTCCTGCCCGTCACCTCGGAGGCCGGACCCGCCTCGCTGGCTCAGGCCGCGTTGGGGGAGACGCCGCTCGAGGGCCGGGTCATCGTGGTCACCGGCGCCGCCCGCGGGATCGGCGAGCAGATCGCCCGTCTGCTGCACGCGCAGGGCGCCCAGGTCGTGCCGATCGATGTCCCGGCCGCCGGTGACGCCCTGGCCAAGCTGGCCAATGCGATCGGGGCCGCCTCGTTGCCGCTGGACGTGACCGCCCATGACGCCGGCCAGCGCATCCTGGAGCACTGCCGGACCCGGTTCGGGCGGATCGACGGCATCGTGCACAACGCCGGGATCACCCGAGACAAGATGCTGGCCAACATGGATGAGGGCCGCTTCGCCTCGGTCCAGGCCGTCAACGTCGAGGCTCCGCTGCGGATCACCCAGCAGCTGCTGGCCGACCCGCTGGCCCAGGGGCTGCGGGTCGTGGGGCTCGCCTCCACCTCGGGCATCGCGGGCAATCGCGGGCAGACCAACTACGCGGTCTCCAAGGCCGGCGTGGTCGGGATGGTCGCCGCGCTGGCCCCGGAGCTGGCCGCCGGCGGCGGCACCGCCAATGCGGTGGCTCCAGGCTTCATCGAGACGGAGATGACCGCCAAGATCCCCATGGCCCGGCGCCAGGTCGCCCGCCGCCTGAACTCCCTGCAGCAGGGGGGCCTGCCGGTGGACGTCGCCGAGGCCATCGCGTTCCTGCTCTCGGATGCGGCAGCCGGGATCTCCGGGCAGACCCTGCGCGTGTGCGGGCAGAACCTGGTGGGAGCATGAGCATGCACGACCAGCAGACGCACCTCGACGGCGCCGATCGCGACGTCGACCTCCTGCCCGAGCTGCCCGCGCTCGGCCCGCTCTACGCCCGGGCGGCCGGGGGATCGGCACTCGGCGCGGGCACCCGCACGGTCCGCGGCCTGTGGGCCAAGGCGGCCGGCGCGATCCCTGGGCTGGGCTCGGGCAGCGCCTCCTCCGGCGGGACTCGGCTCGAGCTGCCGGCGGTGGACCTGCTCGTGGCCGACGTCCTCATCGACGACCAGGCACACCGCGGCTTCTGCGAGGTGGTCGGGGCCCCGATCCGCACGCGGCCCGACGGCGGCGTGGAGGCCTTCAGCGGTTATCTGCACGCGCTGTCGTTCCCCGCAGCCATGGCGCTGCTGACCCGCGAGGACTTCCCGCTGCCGCTGCTCGGGCTGGTGCACCTGTCCAACTCGGTCGTGCACGAGCTGCCGCTGCTGGTGGGCGAGCACGTGGGCATCACGGTGCGCGCCCAGAACCTGCGGCCGCATCGCTCCGGGGCGCAGTTCGACGTCGTGGCGGAGCTGCGCACCGAGGACACCCAGGAGCTGGCCTGGACGGGGACCTCCACGTACCTGGCCCGGGGCGTGCGCCTGCCGGAGGAGGAGAAGGCCGAGCAGGGATCGCGTCCGGAGTTCGAGGCACCGCTGCCCACCGCCCGCTGGCAGCTCGGCGCCGACACCGGTCGGCGCTACGCGGCCGTCTCCGGGGACGTCAACCCCATCCACCTCAGCGGGGCCTCGGCCAAGGCGCTCGGGATGAAGGGCGCGATCGCCCACGGCATGTACACGGCCTCCCGCGCCCTGGCCATGGTCGATGCCCCCGCGCCGCTGCGGTGGGACGTCGAGTTCGGCGCCCCGCTGCTGCTGCCCGGAGCGCCGTCCGTGTCGGTTCAGCGCGACGGACGCGGCACCGAGCTGCGCACCGCCGAGGTCGTGGTGTGGGATGCCCGTCGCGGCCGTCCGCACGCCGCGCTCAGCGTGCGCAGGCTCGACGAGCACTCGCGGCGCCGGCACGTCGCCTACTGAGCTCTCCCGGGAGCGCTCTCGGATCGCCGGGGCGGGCAGGATCTGCGGGTCCTGCCCGCCCCGGCGTCGTCGACGCTGTGTCGTCGGAGCAGTGCGCCACAATGACGGGGTGAGCCAGCAGAACAGGACCGCGGCGCAGGCCGCGAAGGCAGCCGAGCAGGACCAGCCCGTCGAGATGTCGGCAGGGGAGATCCCCGCGGACGCCCTGCGGGAGGAGTACGCCGAGCTCGTGGAGCGCGTGCGCCAGGCGCGGGTCGAGTACTACCAGCAGGATGCCCCCACCGTCTCGGATGCCCAGTACGACCAGGACTACCGGCGCCTCGAGGAGCTCGAGTCCCTGCATCCGGAGCTGCAGTCCAACGACTCGCCCACGCAGGAGGTCGGCGGCGAGCCCTCTGCCGCCTTCGCCCCTGTCCGCCATCTCGAGCGCATGTACTCGCTCGAGGACGTATTCTCGCTCGATGAGCTGCGCGCCTGGCTCGAGCGCGCCCAGGCCCAGGTCCAGGCCCTGCACGGGGCACCCGAGCTGCGCTGGCTCACCGAGGTCAAGATCGACGGCCTGGCCATCAATCTGCTGTACCAGGACGGCCGCCTGGTCCGCGCGGCCACCCGCGGCGACGGCACCACCGGCGAGGACGTGACCCACAACGTCGCCACCATCTCCACCATCCCGCAGCAGCTGCGCGGTGAGGACCTCCCGCAGCAGATCGAGATCCGCGGCGAGATCTTCATCTCCACCCAGGACTTCCAGAAGGTCAATGAGCAGCGCGTGGAGGAGGGGAAGGCCCCGTTCGCCAACCCGCGCAACGCGGCCGCCGGCTCCCTGCGCCAGAAGGATCCGGCGGAGACGGCCAAGCGCCCGCTGTCCATGTACGTGCACGGCATCGGGGCCGCCGAGGGGCTGGAGATCAGCGCCCAGTCGGAGGCCTACGACCTGATGGCCACATGGGGCCTGCCTGTGAGCCCGTACTCCCGGGTGCTGAGCAGCATCGACCAGGTCGTGGAGTACATCGATGAGTACGGGGACAAGCGCCACTCCCTGGACCACGGCATCGACGGCATCGTGGTCAAGGTCGACGACCGCGCCACGCAGCGCCAGCTCGGGCACACCTCCCGCACGCCGCGGTGGTCGGTGGCCTACAAGTATCCGCCCGAGGAGGTCCACACCAAGCTGCTGGACATCCGCGTGGGCGTGGGCCGCACCGGGCGCGTGACCCCGTACGGCGTGATGGAGCCGGCCCTCGTCGCCGGCTCCATGGTGGAGATGGCCACGCTGCACAACCAGGACGTCGTGCGGGCCAAGGGCGTGCTGATCGGGGACACCGTCGTTCTGCGCAAGGCAGGAGACGTCATCCCGGAGATCGTCGGGCCCGTCGTCGCCCTGCGCGACGGCACCGAGCGCGAGTTCGTGATGCCCACCCACTGCCCGTCGTGCGGCACCGAGCTGCGCCCGGCGAAGGAGGGTGACGTCGACATCCGCTGCCCCAACGCGCGCTCGTGCCCGGATCAGCTCAAGGAGCGGGTCTTCCACGCGGCCAGTCGCGGCGCCTTCGACATCGAGGCGCTGGGGGAGGAGGCCGCCGTAGCGCTGACGCGTCCCGCCGAGCCCGCCGATCCGCCGCTGACCTCGGAGGCCCAGCTCTTCGATCTCTCCGCCGGGATGCTGAAGGACGTGAAGATCGAGCGGCAGAAGCGCGGCGCGGGGGCCAAGCCGGGAGACACCGAGCTCGTGCCGTACTTCTGGACCAAGGGCAGCGCCAAGCACCCGTCCAAGCCCAGCGCCAACACGGTCAAGCTCTTCGACGAGCTCGCCAAGGCCACCTCCCAGCCGCTGTGGCGCGTGCTCGTGGCGCTGTCCATCCGGCACGTGGGCCCCACGGCGGCGCGCTCGCTGGCCACGGCCTTCGGCTCCATGGACCGGATCCGCGAGGCCTCGGAGGAGGATCTGGCCGCCACGGACGGCGTGGGCCCGGTGATCGCACGAGAGGTCATCGACTGGTTCCAGGTGGACTGGCACCGCGAGATCGTCGAGTCCTGGGCCGCTGCGGGCGTGCGCATGGAGGACGAGGTCGACGACTCCGTTCCCAAGGTCCTCGAGGGCCTGACCATCGTGGTGACCGGCACGCTCGAGGACTACTCCCGCGACTCCGCTAAGGAGGCGATCCTCACCCGCGGCGGCAAGGCCTCGGGGTCCGTGTCCAAGAAGACCGACTTCCTGGTGGCCGGCGCCTCGGCAGGATCCAAGCTGGAGAAGGCCGAGTCGCTGGGGGTCACGGTGCTGGACGAGGCCGACTTCACGCGGCTGCTCGCGGAGGGCCCGGAGGCCTTCCAAACGCCTTCCGGGGACGCAGATGAGGCCGAAGTCCATGAAGGCGACTGATTGGTCAACGAAAGTGAGCAGGATCTCCCGGGAGTTCTGAGTCTGCTCTGACCAGCGCCGTTGCAGGAGATCGAGGCCTTCCGAGGAGGCTGCGGGTCCTGCTGGAGCTGTCCGCTCAACAGTGGGCCGTGACCTGACCGTGACCTTCCTGTTATTGTGCTGTGACCTCGCGAGGCGCGCCGGAGATCCGGGCGGATCGTCGAGGGAGGGAACGGCTCTCAGGGCCGTCCCGATGAAGGATCCTGAAGCTTCAGGGGCAAATCCTTCAGATTGGCACAGATCACAGCTCAAAAGAGTTGCCAAGCCGAATCGTTACGGTAATGTGATCTTCGAACTTCCGGAGCGAGCCTGCGGGCATCGATCCAGCACCTCGACTGCTCGTCGAGTGCCACACGAAATCCAGGTTGCAGTCAGCCGTCATCGCTGTCGACAGCTGCATCCCAGACCCAGACCATTGGAACGGAAAGACAGCGACGCTATGACGCCGGGGACGGCACGAGCGGAGACGGCGCCGTCATGGAGCCTGTCGTGAAGAAGAACATCAAGAACACCATCGTCGCCGGCACCGCCGCTGTCTTCGGCGGCGCGGCCCTCCTCGGTGCGGCTGCCCCCGCGCAGGCCGCCGACAAGTGGGACCAGCTCGTCGAGTGCGAGGCCAGCGGCGACTGGAGCGCCAACACGGGCAACGGCTTCTCCGGCGGCCTGCAGTTCACCCCGTCCACCTGGGCCGCCTTCGGCGGCTCCGGCAGCGCTGCGAACGCTTCCGCAAGCGAGCAGAAGGCTGTGGCTGAGCGCGTGTTGGCCGAGCAGGGCTGGGGCGCCTGGCCTTCCTGCTCCCAGAAGCTGGGCCTGTCGGGAGATTCGGGCTACTCAGGTGCCGCTGCCTCCACCCCGGCCCCCGCCGCTGAGACCCAGGTCTCCACCCAGTCCGTCGAGACCCCGGCTCCGGCTCCGGCCGCTGAGGAGGCCCCCGTGGAGCAGGCTCCCGCCGCTGAGGCGCCCGCCGCCCAGGCCCCCGCCGCTGAGGCTCCGGTCGCCGAGCAGGCCCCGGTCGTCGAGTACACCGCTCCGGCCGCTCCGGTCGCCGAGCAGCCCGCCGTTGCCGGCGCCTACACCGTCGCCTCGGGCGACACCCTGGGCTCCATCGCGGCTGCCCACGGCACCGACTGGGAGACCCTGTTCGCCGCCAACCCGGACACCGTGGCTGACCCGAACCTGATCTTCGTGGGCCAGACCCTGAACATCCCCGCCTGATCCACTCGATCAGCCTCCGCACCGACGGAGATCTGACGATCATCTGATCGTCAGCAGGGACCGAGAAACCCCGCAGCGTTCACGCTGCGGGGCTTCTCGCATGTCCTCAGGAAGCTTCGGGACCCCGGGAGCTCGCCGAGCGCCGAGTGGTGCGCCTCTTCCACTGGCTGGAGTCGGCACGCACCCCGCTCAGCGCATCGATCGGCCCCAGATTGTGATGTGGGCGCCTGTGGCACATCGAGTGGTCTCGGGCTGTGCTCATGGGGCCCCGCGCAGATCGAGTGGTGCCGCAGTGCGGCTCTGGGGCCTCAAGCGCACATCACGGGGCCAGTCGATGGGGACCGGCCCACGCTCAGACAACTCGATGGTCGTGACCGCGACGGTGGCTGACGGGAGCACACCCGGAGACCGCTCGACGACGGAGCCGTCGGCGTACCGATCGAGGAGATCACGCGCGCGGGCCTCTCGATGCGGGCGACCTGCCGGAGGAGGCTGGCGGGGCTCAGTCTTTCGGGTCGCCCGATGCCGAAAGGGTGGTGCCCTCAGCAGGCTCGGTCTGCGAAGCGCTCTCGGAGGACTCGGTCCGAGTGATGTCCTCGGAAGTCTCGGGCTGCGCGGTGGCACGGGAGGACTCGGAGCGAGACGTCCCCTCGGAAGGCCGGGGGCGGCGCAGGAGGGAAGCCTCGCGCTGCTCCACGGTCGGGTCCTCGAGCTCGGTGGCCTTGGCGCCGCCGCGGCCGCCGATCCTGTAGCCCTGGACCAGAGTGAGGCTGACGCCGTCGCGGTGCTCGATCTCGATCACCAGCGCAGGAGCCCCGGAGCGATCCGGGAGTGTGGCCGGCAGGGCGAGTGCTGCGCCCAGCAGCTCCGGGGCCTTCTCGAGAGCCATGGCGCGCAGGGCGGCCTCGGGATCGTCGGAGTGGTGCAGCTCGGTGAGCTCGGCGGCATCCTCGGGCTCGAGCTTGTCGACGGTGGCGCCCTCCTCGGCGGGCTCGATGCTGTCCAGCTCGAACTCCCCGTCGCGGCGCGCGGTGATGAGGAAGGCGGGGAACGCGCCGAAGTCCTCCAGCTGCTGCAGGGCCACGGTCTGCACATGGGCGGCCATCTGATCGACGGTGTCGGCGGTCGCCTCGGAGACGCCTTGGCGCCAGGCGTTCGCCGCGTCCTGCGAGGGCGTGCGCGCTCCGGGGGAGGGGCGCGTCCCCGCTCGGGCTGCTGCCTTGGCGCGGCGCGCTGCCCCGCGGTCCTTCTTCGGCTTGCCGTCCTTCTTGGCCATGCGGGCCTCCTTCCGCCCTTCAGGGGCAGGTGGTGCGGTGCCCCGGCGATGGGGGCGCCTGTCGTCTGCCTCCAGGGTAGGCGTCGTCGGCATCCCGACGGTGCTACTCGGTGGGCGGGGCCGGGCGCGGCCGCTCCGGTCGGAGCCGGGGCTGTCCGGGTCGGCGGATAGGATGGGCCCCGCTGGCCCCGTCGTCGAGCCTCTGCCGGTCCGTGCCACCGGCAGGATCGCTCCGCGGGCCTCATCGAGCATCACGAGCACGGTGAACACCGAAGACAGCAACACCGAAGAACAAGGAGCGTGCATGTCCGCGATCAGTCGCGATGAGGTCGCCCATCTGGCAGACCTCGCGCATATCGAGATGTCGGAGGATGAGCTGCAGTCGCTGGCCGGCGAGCTCGGCCAGATCGTGCAGTCGGTCGCCTCCGTCAGCGAGGTCGCCGGGGACGACGTCCCCGCCACGAGCCACCCCCTGCCCCTGCGCAATGTGATGCGCGAGGACGTCGTGGGGCAGACGCTCAGCGCGGAAGAGGCCCTGTCGGGCGCACCGGACGCGGAGGACGGGCAGTTCAAGGTCCCGGCCATCCTGGATGAGGACTGAGGCGATATGAGCGAGAACATCATCGAACTGTCCGCGGCCGAGCTCGCGCAGAAGCTGCAGGCCGGTGAGGTCACCTCGGTGCAGGCCGTGCAGGCGCACCTGGACCGCATCGCGGCCACCGACGGCGCTGCCGCGCAGGAGCGCAGCCACGGCAAGGCCGGTCTCAACGCCTTCCTGCACCTCAATGCGGAGGAGGCCCTCGAGGTCGCCGCCGACGTGGACCGGGATCGCGCCGAGGGCAAGCAGCTGCCGCCGCTGGCCGGCGTGCCGATCGCGGTCAAAGACCTCATCGTGACCAAGGGCCAGCCCACCACGGCGGCCTCGCGCATGCTCGAGGGCTGGATGAGCCCCTACGACGGCACCGTCACCGAGAAGCTGCGCGCGGCGCGCATGCCGATCCTCGGCAAGACCAACCTCGACGAGTTCGCCATGGGCTCCACCACGGAGCACTCGGCCTTCGGCCCCACCCGCAACCCCTGGGACCTCACCCGCATCCCGGGCGGCTCGGGCGGCGGCTCGGCTGCGGCCGTCACGGCGTTCCAGGCCCCGCTCGCTCTGGGGACGGACACCGGCGGCTCCATCCGCCAGCCCGCTGCCGTGACCGGATCGGTCGGCGTGAAGCCCACCTACGGCTCGGTCTCGCGCTACGGCGTGATCGCCATGGCCTCGTCGCTGGACCAGGTCGGCCCGTGCGCGCGCACCGTGCTGGATGCGGCCATGCTGCACGAGGTCGTCGGCGGCCATGACCCCAAGGACTCGACCTCGCTGAGCGATCCGGCCGAGGGCTTCGTCGAGGCCGCACGGGCAGGTGCTGCCGAGGGCGGGCTGAAGGGCCTGCGCGTCGGCGTGCTCAAGGAGCTGACCGGCGAGGGCTTCCAGCCCGGCGTCGAGCAGCGCTTCCGCGAGGCCGTCGAGGCACTGGAGAAGGCAGGGGCGAGCGTCGTCGAGATCGAGACGCCGAACTTCAAGTACGCCCTGGGCGCCTACTACCTGATCATGTCCTCGGAGGTCTCCTCCAACCTGGCCAAGTACGACGGTGTCCGGTTCGGCCAGCGCGCCCTGCCCAAGGACGGGCACGTGACCATCGAGCGCGTCATGTCCGCCACGCGCGCGGAGAACTTCGGCGCGGAGGTCAAGCGCCGCACGATCCTGGGCACCTACGCCCTGTCGGCCGGCTACTACGACGCCTACTACGGCTCGGCGCAGAAGGTCCGCACGCTCGTGCAGCGCGATCTGGACGCGGCGTTCGAGCAGGTCGACGTCCTCGTCTCGCCCACCGCTCCCACCACGGCGTTCCCGCTGGGCTCGGTCGACGAGCAGGCCGATCCCATGCAGATGTACCTCAACGACATCGCCACGATCCCCACCAACCTGGCGGGCGTCCCGGCGATCTCGATCCCGGCGGGCCTCTCGCCCGAGGACGGGATGCCGGTCGGCTTCCAGTTCATGGCCCCCGCTCGTGAGGACGCGCGCCTCTACCGCGCGGCCGCCGGTCTGGAGCGGCTGATGGAGGAGGCGAACGGAGGCCCGATCTGGAAGGACCTGCCGGACGTCGTCGAAGCCGTGGCCAAGCTGTCGGAGACCACTGAGGGAGGCGCCAAGTGAGCGATCAGATCCTGTCCTTCGAGGAGGCCATGGAGGACTTCGACCCCGTGCTCGGGTTCGAGGTCCACGTGGAGCTCAACACCGCGACCAAGATGTTCGACTGGGCGCCGAACACCTTCGGCGACGAGCCGAATACCAACACCACGCCCGTCTCGCTGGGACTGCCCGGCGTGCTGCCCGTGGTCAACGGCAAGGCCGTGGAGTACGCGATCAAGCTCGGGCTCGCCCTGGGCTGCCAGATCGCCCCAGTCTCGCACTTCGCCCGGAAGAACTACTTCTACCCGGACACGCCCAAGAACTTCCAGACCTCCCAGTACGACGAGCCCATCGCCTTCGACGGCCAGCTCACCGTCGAGCTGGAGGACGGCACGCCGTTCACCATCGAGATCGAGCGGGCCCACATGGAGGAGGACGCCGGCAAGCTGACCCACAAGGGCGGTGCCGGTCGCATCCAGGGCGCGGAGTTCTCGCTGGTCGACTACAACCGCGCTGGCGTGCCACTGGTCGAGATCGTGACCCGCCCGATCGTCGGAGCCGGGGACCGCGCTCCGGAGCTCGGCAAGGCCTACGTCAAGGCGATCCGCGAGATCGTGAAGAACCTCGACATCTCGGATGCCCGCATGGAGCGCGGCAACGTGCGCTGCGATGCCAACGTCTCCCTGATGCCCAAGGGCACCACCGAGTTCGGCACGCGCTCGGAGACCAAGAACGTGAACTCCCTGCGCGCGGTCGAGCGCGCCGTGCGCTACGAGATCCAGCGCCATGCCGCGGTGCTCAAGGCCGGCGAGAAGATCGTCCAGGAGACCCGTCACTGGCACGAGGACACGCGCTCGACCACCTCGGGCCGTCCCAAGTCGGACGCCGATGACTACCGCTACTTCCCCGAGCCGGACCTGGTGCCCGTGTGCCCGGATCCCGCCTGGGTGGAGCAGCTGCGGGCCTCGCTGCCCGAGCCTCCGGCGCAGCGCCGCGCTCGCCTGAAGGAGGAGTGGGGCTACTCGGACGAGGAGTTCCGCGACGTCGTCAACGCAGGCGTGACCGAGGAGATCGCCGCCACCATCGAGGCCGGCGCCTCCAAGGCCGCTGCCCGCAAGTGGTGGATGGGCGAGATCGCCCGCCTGGCCAACAACGCGGGCGTGGAGATCGCGGATCTGGGCGTCACCCCGGAGCACGTGGCCGAGGTCGAGTCGCTGATCGGCGAGAAGACCATCAACGACAAGATCGCCAAGCAGGTCCTGGGCCACGTGGCCGAGGGCGAGGGCACCCCGGCGCAGATCGTGGAGGCCCGCGGCCTGGCCGTGGTCTCCGACGAAGGCGTGCTGATCTCCGCGATCGACGACGCCATGGCGCAGATGCCGGACGTCGTCGAGAAGGTCAAGGGCGGCAAGGTCCAGGCCGTGGGCGCTCTGATCGGCCCGGTCATGAAGGCCACCAAGGGCCAGGCGGACGCCGGCCGCGTCCGCGAGCTGATCCTGGAGAAGCTCGGGGTCTCCTGAGCCGTCTCGTGAAGGTCGATCGCGCCCGGGAGCCATGCTTCCGGGCGCGATCTGCACTCCGGCCCGGATCGGCATTTGCGGCCCGACGAACCCTGAAGGAGCACACATGACCACCATCTGGAACTACCGCGGCGACGACCGGGCCCTGTGGGCGGTGATCGCCGCAATCGTCGGCTCCTATGTGCTGGCCATGCGCCTGGCGCGGTGGGATGCCACCTGGCAGTGGGTTCCGCTCGCCCTGCCGGTCGCGGTGCTGCTCATCTGGTTCTTCCTGGCCGAGGCGGGTGTGCGTGATCTGGGGTTCCCCGCGCCCAGGGATCGGGGCAGCGCCGCAGCCGGGCCGCTGGGCGGGGCGAGCGCGCTCGTGATCGGCGCTGCGCTCGGTGGCGCCGGGGCGGCGGTCCTGCCGCTGCTCCAGGGCGGCCAGCCCGAGCTGCTGGGCCAGGCGGCGGTCTCGAGGCTCGGCGGACCGGCGGTGGCCGCTGTGCTGGCTGCGGTCGCTGCGGCGGCGCTGGAGATCGTGTTCCGCGGTGCGCTGCTGCGGCTGGCGATCGCACGGTGGTCGTCAGGCACTGCGATCACGGTCTCGGTCCTGCTGGCGGTGCTCGGGCTTCTGCCCGTCATGCTCACGCGCAGCGCAGGCACCTGGTCCTGGCTGGCGGCCTCGGCGTGCGCGGTGGCGGTGCTGAGCCTGATGCTGGCCTGGGCTGCCGTGCGCACCAGGTCGCTGTGGATGCCCCTGGGCTGGGCGGCGGGACTCGCAGGAACGGGCGCCGCCGTGCTGCAGGGCTGGCCTGCTCAGGCCCTCGGGGCATGGGCCGCCGCCAGCGCCGCTGCCGCTGCCGGTCTCCTGCTGATCCCCGCGGTCCTGGTGCTCGAGCGGGTGCGGCCCTCCGGCTCAGAACGCCGGGCGGCGTGAACGGGCGGATTCCTTCGGCTCAGGCCAGCCCCAGGCGCTCCAGGGCCCAGGCGTCCTCCCACGCGTTGTCGCGCCACTGCTGATAGCGCCCCGAGGCTCCGCCATGGCCGCCGGCCATCTCGATGCGCATGAGGATCTGCTCGCCCTTGTCCGGGTTCTCGTAACGCAGGGCCGCCACCCACTTGGCGGGCTCCACGTAGAGGACGCGGGTGTCGTGCAGCGAGGTCACGGCCAGGATCGGCGGGTAGTCCCTGGCGGAGACGTTCTCGTACGGGGAATAGGCCTTCATGGTCCGGTAGACCTCCGCGGAGTCGAGGGGATTGCCCCATTCCTCCCATTCGAGCGCGGTCAGCGGCAGTTCGGGCATGAGCATGGAGGTCAGCGGGTCCACGAACGGCACCGCGGCCACCGCACCGCAGTACAGCTCGGGGGCCAGGTTCAGCACAGCGCCGACCAGGAGTCCGCCAGCCGAGCCGCCCATCAGCACGACCCGGTCGGCGTCGATGTCCGAGCGCGCGCCCAGGTGCCGGGTCGCCGCGACGACGTCTGTGAAGGTGCGCCGCTTGTGCTCCTTTTTGCCGGACTCGTACCACTGCCGCCCGAGCTCGCCGCCGCCGCGCACGTGGGCGATGGCCCAGACCGCACCGCGGTCCAGCAGCGAGATCCGCGAGTACGAGAACGACGGATCCATGCTGATCTCGTACGAGCCGTAGGCGTAGACCACCGCGGGTGCCGGCTGCGCGGCGTCCCGGCGGCGGATGAGGGTGATCGGGATCCGCGTGCCGTCCTCGGCCTGGGCCCAGTCGCGCTCCACGCTGTAGTCGGCAGCCGAGTAGTCGCCCAGCACCGGCTGCTCGCGGCGCAGGACCGGATCGGGCAGCTCGGTCCCCGGCGCATCCAGGATGAGGTCGAAGACGCGCCGCGGGATCACGAAGGACTCGGCGGTGAAGCGCAGGACGGGGGAGTCCGGCTCAGCGGCGGTGAGGGAGACAGCCGTGAGCTCGCCGGGCACCTCGAGGACATGGGGCTCGGCCTGGCTCTCCGTGCCGAGTCCCTTCAGCGGCAGGATGCGCAGCCCCGGCAGGATGTCCTCACGGACCTCGAGAACCAGGTGATGCTGTGTGGCGGCGAAGCCCAGCACGCGCAGCCCCTCCCTGGGTGCCACGATGTAGATGCCGGGCGGGAATCCGTCGCCGGGCAGTTCCGCCGACTCGCCGGGCAGGTCCGACAGCTCGATCAGGCTCAGGCGCCCATCCGGAGCCTGGCGATCGTGCTGGAGCAGGACGACGTCCCGGCCGTCGATCCGCACGGGCTCCGCCGAGGCGAGAACGCCGGCCCCGCGCGGCACGACCACCTGTGGGGCCTGCTCGCCGGCCTCCTCGATGCGCAGGATCGAGACCTCGGAGTACTCGGAGCACCCGGCCTCGAGCACGAGCCAGCGCCGGTCCGAGGAGAGCTCGGCCCCCAGCCACAGGCCGGGGTCGTCCTCCTGGGCGATGGTGATGTCCTGCTCGAGCGGGGTCCCGAGCACGTGCCGGCGCAGGCGCCAGGGCCGCCAGGTGTCGTCGACCTCGGTGTAGAAGACGGCGTCTCCGGCGGGCGAGAGGAAGGCGCCGTAGGAGGTCTTGGGGATCTCGTCGTCGAGCGTCCGGTCGGCTGCGAAGTCGTGGACGCGCACCGTGAAGCGCTCATCCCCGGTGGTGTCCTCGGCCCAGGCCATCCGGGTGCCGTCGTGGGTGATGTCGAAGGCGCCCAGCGACCAGAACTCGTGCGGCTGCGCCCGGGCGTTGCCGTCCAGGAGGGTCTGCTCGCCGGGCAGGGACTGGCCTGCCACGATCTGCGGCGGCTCCCACCCCTCCTCAGCAGCCGGGACGCGGCACTGCACCGAGTGCTCCCCGCCCTCCACGGTGCGCGTGAAGTACCACCAGTCGCCGCGCCGCCACGGCACCGACAGGTCCGTCTCCTGCACGCGGTTCCGGACCTCCTGGAAGAGCTGCTCGCGCAGCGGGGCCAGCTGGGCGGTGGCGGACTCGGCGTAGGCGGTCTCGGCCTCCAGATGCGCGATGACCTCCGGGGACTCCTTGTCCCGCAGCCACTCGTACGGGTCCAGGAAGGCATCGCCGTGGAACTCGCGGACGTGGTCGCGACGCACGGCCGACGGGGGAGCGAGCGGAAGATCCGAGTTCTGGGAGGTCATGGCGCTCATCGTAGGAACCGGCGCCGACAGCACAGGCCGCTGCCGTCGTGCCCCTGGCCCACAATGGAGCCCATGACCGAACAGCGCTCTCAGGCCCCAGCCCAGCCGTCATTCGGCTCCCAGCGCGCCGATCTGTGGCTGCAGATCCTGCTCGTGCTGGGCGTCTCGCTGGGGGCCAGCGCCCTCTGGTCGCTCCTCGACCTCGCCGAGACGCTGTCCACCAGCTCGATCGCCGAGTCGACGGCCTCCATGAACGCGGCGCAGAGCGGCTTCCCCCTGTTCGACGTCCTGCGCCGCAGCCTCGGGATCCTCTTGGCTCTGGTCCCGCCGCTGCTGGCGCTCTATCTGCTGGCGGGCTCGGCCGGTCAGCTGCGCGGGCTGCTACACCGGATCGGCCTGGACCGCCGAGCCCCGCTGGCGGATCTGGGCCTGGGGACGCTGCTCTTCGCCGTCATGGGCCTGGGCACCCTGGCGCTGTACCAGGCGGGCCGCCAGCTCGGGATCACCGCCGAGATCGTCACGAATGCGGGCGGGACATCCTGGTGGGAGGTCATCCTCCTGCTGGCCTCGGCGCTGCGGCACTCGCTCGTGGAGGAGATCATCGTCGTCGTGTTCCTGGCCGATCGCCTGCTGCGCGTGGGATGGACGTGGCCGGCCGTGCTGATCGGCTCGGCCCTTCTGCGCGGCAGCTACCACCTGTACCAGGGCGTCGGTCCGGCGCTGGGCAACGTGGTGATGGGACTGGTGTTCCTGTGGCTCTACCGCCGCACCGGACGCGTGATGCCGCTGATCATCGCGCACTTCCTGCTGGACGCCGTGGGCTTCCTGGCCGGGCCCCTGCTGTTCTGACAGCGGCCGCCACAGGACGCCGCACGCGGGTTTGCGCCGGAGCCGTGCTCGTCCGAGAATGGAAGGCAGGTCACGAGAGCCAGCGACAAGCCCCAGCTAGCTGGCCGGCAACCCTCCTTCCGCGGTGGGGTGCCCTGGGTGAGGACCGGGCCGGTGCGCAGACGCGCACACGGCAAGCGCGGGTCACGGCACCCGGTCCGACGGGTGCGTCGGACCTCGGTCCGCGGCCCCGGAAGACAAGGAGTCGCCGACATGTCCGCACAGCAGCCCACCCCCTCCGCCCCGCAGGGCTGGAGCTTCGAGACCCGTCAGATCCACGCCGGTCAGGAGCCCGATCCCGTCACCGGCGCCCGTGCGTTGCCGATCCAGCAGACCACCTCGTACGTCTTCCCGGACGCCGAGACCGCAGCCGGTCGCTTCGGGCTCAGCCAGGTCGGGCCCATCTACACCCGACTGACCAACCCCACCACCGAGGTCGTCGAGAACCGCATCGCCTCCCTGGAGGGCGGGACCGCGGCCGTCATGGTCTCCTCCGGGCAGGCCGCCACCACCTACGCGATCCTCAACGTGGCCGGGGCCGGCGATCACATCGTGGCCAGCCCGTCGCTGTACGGAGGGTCGTTCAACCTGTTCAAGCACACGCTGTCCCGGCTCGGGATCGAGACCACGTTCGTCTCCGATCCGGACGATCCCCAGGCCTGGCGCGACGCCGTCCAGCTCAATACGAAGGCCTTCTACGCGGAGTCCATCCCGAACCCCCGCAACGACGTCCTGGACCTGGAGACGGTCTCCGCGATCGCCCACGAGTCCGAGGTCCCGCTGATGGTCGACAACACCATCGCGACCCCCTACCTGCTGCGGCCGTTCGAGCACGGCGCGGACGTGGTGATCCACTCCGCCACCAAGTTCCTCGGCGGGCACGGAACCTCGGTCGGCGGGTTCATCGTGGACTCCGGGCGCTTCGACTACACCCGCTATCCGGATCGCTTCCCGGGCTTCACGGAGCCGGACGAGTCCTATCACGGCCTCGTGTTCGGCGAGGTCTTCGGGGAGAACGGGCCGTTCGGGGCCAACGTGTCCTTCGCGTTCAAGATCCGCACCCAGCTGCTGCGCGACATGGGCGCTGCCATCTCCCCGTTCAACGCCTTCCTGATCGAGCAGGGCATCGAGACGCTGTCGCTGCGCATGGAGCGCCACGTCGCCAACGCTCAGACGGTCGCCACCTGGCTGGAGGCCCACGAGGGCGTCGAATCCGTGTCCTACGCCGGGCTCGAGTCCTCTCCGTGGCACGAGCGTGCGCAGAAGTACGTCCCCGGCGGCGCAGGTTCGATCCTCGGCTTCGAGCTCGACGGCGGCTCGGAGGCCGGCCAGGCCTTCGTGGACGCGCTGAGCCTGCACTCGAACGTCGCGAACATCGGTGACGTCCGCTCGCTGGTCATCCACCCGGCCTCCACCACGCACGCTCAGCTCTCCCCGGAGGAGCAGCTGGCCGCCGGCGTCGCCCCGGGGTTCGTGCGCCTGTCCGTGGGACTGGAGCACATCGACGACATCCTCGCGGACCTGGAGCTCGGCTTCGCCGCGGTCAAGGCGCGCGGCGCAGGGGGAGCGGTCTGAGGTGACCGCCATCCAGAGCACGACCGCGCGCTCGCAGCAGCCCTTCCGCACCGAGGGGCTGCTGCGCCGCGCCCGCATCGGCGACCTCGGGCTGGAATCCGGGGCCGTGCTGCCCGATGTCGAGCTGGCCTACGAGACCTGGGGCGAGCTCGACGACCGCGCCTCCAACGCGGTGCTCGTCGCGCATGCGCTGACTGGAGACACCCATGTCACGCGCGGACGGGTCGCCGAGGACGCCACCTCCTTTGACCGTGTCTCCGCCGAGGCACCGGGCTGGTGGGACGGACTGATCGGGCCCGGGCGGGCGATCGACACCGACCGCTTCTTCGTGGTCGCCATCAACATGCTCGGGGGCTGCTACGGCTCCACGGGTCCGTCGACCCTGATCCCGGAGGGCAGCCCGCGGGCCGGTCTTCCGTGGGGATCGGACTTCCCCGCGGTGACGATCCGCGACTCGGTGCGCGCCGAGCAGCGCCTGGCCGAGCAGCTGGGCATCGCGTCCTGGCGGTTGGTCGTCGGCGGTTCCATGGGCGGTGCGCGGGCCCTCGAGTGGGCCGCCACGTTCCCCGAGCAGGTGCGCGCCTGTGCGGTGATCGCCTCGACCGCCGCCTCGAGCGCCGAGCAGATCGCATGGGGCCAGGCGCAGCGCCTGGCGATCCGCAACGACCCCGACTTCCGCGGCGGCGACTACTACGACGGCGTCATCCCCTCCGT
Source organism: Kocuria sp. CPCC 205260 (assembly GCF_040981045.1). Lineage (NCBI taxonomy): Bacteria > Bacillati > Actinomycetota > Actinomycetes > Micrococcales > Micrococcaceae > Kocuria > Kocuria sp. CPCC 205260. The sequence continues at coordinate 19,663 of NZ_JAVKPT010000006.1, read as the reverse complement.
GGGCCTCGGAATCGCACGGCGGATCGCGCACACCACCTACCGCGCGGCACCGGACCTCAATGCGCGCTTCGGCAATGCGGCGCAGGCCGGCGAAGATCCGGGGGCGCCGCTGCCGGGGCGCCGTCGGGGCCGGTATGCGATCGAGAGCTACCTGGATCATCAGGCCGCCAAGCTCGTGGGCCGCTTCGACGCCAACTCCTACCTGGTGCTCAACGACGCCCTCATGGGCCACGACGTCGGCCGCGGCCGCGGCGGCGTCAGGCAGGCGCTCGCGGCCACCACCTGCGACTGGCTCGTGGCCTCGGTCGACTCGGATCGGCTCTACCTGCCCTCGGAATCCGAGGACCTCGCCCGGCTTCTGCCCGGCGACGTCCCCCACCGCACCATACGCTCCGGCGCCGGGCACGACGGCTTCCTGATCGAGCACGAGCAGATCGGCGAGCTGGTCCGAGCCGCCTTCCTCTCCTGAGGGGCCCTACCGAAGCGACGCATCGACCCTCCTCGCCGCCGAGGGGACCCATTCGTCACGATTCACGCCGGATTAGACGTCCGATGCGTCCCGTCGGCGATCCCGTGCGCCCTGTGCGTCCCCTCGGCGTACTGCGCGCACGAGATCCCCGGTCCACACGGAATCCCGGGCAACGCAGATCCGAAGTACGGCGTTCATGCCTCCACAGACGCCCTTTCGGGCACTGGACCGGGGCGACGACGGCGGGGAGCGGATCCGTTCGCATCGGTCGGCGCCGTGATCCGCTGCACTGTCTGCCATGCCGAGACCACGTCACAGTCCACCTGCCTGCCTGCAGGGCCGCGTCTTCACGACCGCCGAGGCTGAAGCGGCAGGCGTCGCCAAGCGTCATCTGTCGGGGAGGCAGTACTGCTCCTGGGGCAAGGGCCTGTGGTCCTGCGCCGATTCGCGCCCTGACCCCCGCACCAGATCCGGTCTGCTGAGGATCCTCCCGGCTCTGCAGCAGGAAGGCTGGGCAGCCAGCCACACGACGGCCGCCATCCTCCACGACTTCCGGCTCCCCGGCAGGCTCGGGCATGTCGGCGGCATCCATCTGTGCTCCTCGACATGATCAAGGCCTCGAGGACACGGCGTCGTCGGGCACCGGAGTCAGTTCCATGCCGAGGATCTCTGGACCGACGGCTCGGTCCGCCTCACGTCCCCGGCCCGAACACTGCTGGACCTGGCCGCATCGACTGACGCTCGCGGTCGGCACGTCATGACTCACCAGCAGCTCGTGGCCGTCATCGACGGTGTGATCTGCGAGCACCGCACGGGCATCAGCCGGGGCGTGCCGGCGCTTCGCAGCCAGAGAGACCTCAGCACCGATCTCGAGCGGTTCGAGAGCCATCGCGGCGTCCGCAGGGTGCGCCAGGCCCTGCTGCGCGCGGTCGCCGGAGTGGACTCGCCGCTGGAGACCTATACGCGGCTCGTGCTGGAGGACCATCGCTTCACCGGGTGGGAGGCTGATGTCGAGATCCGATCCCCGGGTGGCCGTCGGGTCCACCCTGACCTCGCGGATCGCAGGCACCGGCTGGCCGTGCAGGTCGACGGTGCGGTCCACGAGGACCCGCGGCAGCGACTTCGGGATGTGGAGCGGCAGCGGGCTACGGAAGCGGCCGGGTGGACGGAGCTGCGTGTGGTGCACACGGATCTCGACGTCGTGGATCCGACGGATCCTGGATGCGAGCCGAGGATCGTCGCCCTGGTGCGGGCACATCGGCAAGCGGTCCGGGCGTGGGAGCTCGCAGGGCCCTGACGAGCCGCCGCCCGAGTGCGAGATCTCGTGAAGGGACGCGTGCGACACGATTCAGGCGCGGGAAGACGTTCGTTGCGTCCCCTCAGCGGCAGTTCCTCCGCGCGGGAGCGAGAGGAGCGACGGAAGCGGGGCGTGCTGCGCGCGGATGCCATGATGGTCGGCATGAGCGAAAACCCCGTCGTGATGTGGAACCGTGACCCCGCCGAGTCCCCGGAGGCGCCCCTGCTGGTGCTCTTCCACGGCTTCGGCTCGAACGAGCAGGACCTCATGGGCCTGGTGCCGCAGCTGCCGCAGGATTTCGTAGTGGCCTCGGTGCGCGCCCCGCTGGCCCAGCCTCCCGGCTACAGCTGGTTCCCGCTCTACGACGAGGAGGCCTTCGGACCCGAGGCCATCCGCGCCGCGGTCGAGCCGCTCGTGGGGTGGCTGCGGGAGCAGGCCGAGGGGCGTCCGTCGACCACGCTGCTGGGGTTCTCCCAGGGCATGTCGATCGCCACGTCGCTGGTGCGGGCCATGCCGAGCGAGATCACTGCGGTCATCGGGCTGTCGGGCTTCGTGGTGCCGGAGCCGCTGGAGATCTTCCGCGACGACGAGCTGAAGGAGAAGCCCTTCAAGCTCTTCTGGGGCCGCGACCCGCAGGACCCCATCGTCAACGACCAGCTGGTGGACATGACCGCCGAGTGGCTCGTGGAGCATGCGGACACCATGAAGGTCCACTACCAGGGCATCGGCCACAGCGTCTCGCCGCAGGAGATCGGGCACGTCAATGAGTACCTGACCCGCATGGTCCTGGGACGCTGAGCCAGGCCGGGGCCCGTTCAGCCCTCGGCGCGGATGACCAGCGAGGTCCCGTTGTAAGTGATGACGTCGCCGTCGTGCAGCTGTCGGCCGCGGCGGGTCTCGATGTCGTGGTTGACCTGGACCATGCCCTCCTCGACGGCGGTGCGCGCCATGGCGCCGTCCTCGACCAGGCTGCCGAGCTTGAGGGCCTGGCCCAGTCGGATCATCTCGTCGCGGATGGGCAGCTCTTCGGGGGTGCTTCCGGTGGTGGTCATGGCTCCATTGTGGCCCACCGAGGCCATGAGCCCAGCTCGGGGAGGACCGGAAGGCCCCGGGAGTAGCCTGATCCGGTGCCCACCTCAGAACCCCTCCCCGAGAATGCCGACCAGCCCGAGAACCCGCAGCCGCCCCAGGATGTCGTGAGGGCCCCGGCGCAGACCCACAGTCCCGTCACGGTGCTGATCGCCCAGATCGCAGCCGTGCTCGCAGGCGGCGCCATGGCCGTCCAGTCGCGCGTCAACGGCGAGCTGGGCGCGCGCACCGGGGACTCCGTGGCCGCAGGCCTCACCGGCTTCTCCGTGGGCTTCGCGATCGTGCTGCTGGGCACCGTGCTGATCCCTGCCGGGCGGCGCGGCCTCATCACGGCGCTGGGCGCCTTCCGGGCCCGACGCCTGCCCGCGATCTTCCTTCTCTCCGGCGTCTTCGGCGCGTTCCTGGTGGTGGTGCAGACCGTGACCACGCCGATGGTGGGCGTCTCGGTGTTCATCCTGGGCATGGTCGTCGGCCAGTCGGTCGGCGGGCTCGGGGTGGACCGTGCGGGCATCGGCCCCGGCGGGATGAAGCCGCTGACCGGCTGGCGGCTGCTGGGCACGGGGATCATTGTGATCTCCGTGCTGATCGCGCAGCTGCCGCACTTCGGCGACGACGGCGCCGAGGCCCGCAGCCCGGCCCTCATCCTGGCGCTGCTGCTCCTGCCCGTGCTGGCCGGCCTCGGCTCCGCCCTGCAGACGGCCTTCAACGGGCGGATCGGGGCGGAGGCCGGGACGCCGATCACCCCGACCGTGCTGAACTTCGCCGAGGGCGTGCTGGCGCTGATCGTCGCCACGGTGATCCACCGGCTCACCGCTGACCTGCCGCCGTGGCACTTCCCCTCCGAATGGTGGCTCTACCTGGGCGGCGTGTGCGGCGTGCTGTTCGTGGCGGCAGGAGCGGTGCTCTCGCGGATCATCGGGATCCTGCGCACGAGCCTGTCCCTGACCGCCGGGATGCTCACCGGCGCGCTGCTGCTGGATCTTCTCGTGCCGACCAGCGGCGCGGTGGTCGCCCCGCTGACGGTGCTGGGGACGGCGCTGACCTTCGTGGGCCTCGTCGTCGTGTCCCTGCCCTGGAAGCGGCGGGCGAGCGCCGCCTGAGACGACGACGCCCGCGAGGGCCTCTTCCGCTTCCTGCGCACCGTGGTGGGCTGGATCAGCGACTCCGTGGCCATCGGGCAGCTGCTCGACGGGCGCTCGGAGCACCAGGCGCGTCTGCTCAGGGTCCGCGCGCAGTTCATCCCGCTGATCGAGCAGCTGATCGCGCGCGCTCAGAGCGACGGCCAGATCCGCGCCGACTTCAGCTCTGCCGACCTGCCGATGTTCTTCACGATGCTCGGGGCGGTGCAGGAGCGCGCCGGGTCTGTGGATCCGAAGCTCGTGCACCGCTACGCGGATCTGCTGCTGGATGCGATCTCCCTTCCCGAGGCGACCTCCGAGCATCCGCCGCTGAGTGAGGCGCAGCTGGTCGAGCTGCTCGGTCGGAGCGGCTGATCAGGGTCGCCGTACAGGGAGCAGACATGACCGCATTCGCCGTCTGGAGAGCTGAGCACCGCTGAGCGCACCGGGAGTCGCGGGCCGTCGTCGTCGTTGACTACCCTGGCGGTCGGTGCCTTCGTGCACCCGAGGACCCCGTACGGAAACCCCACGCCAGGCCGCAGCCAGCGGTCGCGGCAGATACCGGAGTGTGCATCTCATGGCCCCCAAGTCCACGCTGGACAACGTCATCTCGCTGTGCAAGCGACGCGGCTTCGTGTTCCAGGCGGGTGAGATCTACGGCGGCTCGCGCTCGGCCTGGGACTACGGCCCCCTGGGCGCGGAGCTCAAGGAGAACATCAAGCGCGAGTGGTGGCAGACCTTCGTGCGCGGACGCCAGGACATGGTGGGCCTGGACTCCTCGATCATCCTGCCCTCGGCCGTGTGGGAGGCCTCGGGCCACGTCGCCACGTTCACGGACCCGCTGGTCGAGTGCACCTCGTGCCACACCCGCCACCGCCAGGACCACCTGGAGGAGGCCTTCGAGGACAAGAAGGGCCGCGCGCCCGAGTCCATGGCCGAGATCAACTGCCCCAACTGCGGCGCCAAGGGCCAGTGGACGGACCCGCAGCAGTTCTCGGGCCTGATGAAGACCTACCTGGGCCCCGTCGACGACGAGAAGGGCAAGCACTACCTGCGCCCGGAGACCGCCCAGGGCATCTTCGTGAACTTCCTCAACGTGGTGACGGCTGCCCGTCAGCGTCCGCCGTTCGGCATCGGCCAGATCGGCAAGGCCTTCCGCAACGAGATCACCCCGGGCAACTTCATCTTCCGCACCCGCGAGTTCGAGCAGATGGAGATCGAGTACTTCGTGCACCCGGAGGAGGCCAAGCCCTCGTTCGACACCTGGGTGGATGACTGCGAGCGCTGGTTCACCGATCTGGGCGTGAACCCCGAGAACCTGCGCCGCTTCGATGTGCCGGACGGCGAGCGCGCCCACTACTCGGACGCCACGATCGACCTGGAGTACCGCTTCGGCTTCCAGGGCTCGGAGTGGGGCGAGCTGATGGGCGTGGCCAACCGCACGGACTTCGACCTGAGCAACCACACCGAGGCCTCGGGCACCAAGATGCAGTACTTCGACCAGGCCTCCGGCGAGCGCTACACCCCGTACGTGATCGAGCCGTCCTTCGGCCTCACGCGCTCCATGATGGCGTTCCTGGTGGACTCCTACCGCGAGGAGGAGGCTCCCAACACCAAGGGCGGCACGGATGTGCGCACCGTGCTGGGCCTGGACCCGCGCCTGGCCCCGGTCAAGGCCGCGGTCCTGCCGCTGTCCAAGAAGGACGACCTCAAGGGCGTGGCCGGAGACCTGGCCGCCGAGCTGCGGCGCCGCTGGAACATCGACTACGACGACGCCGGGGCCATCGGCCGCCGCTACCGCCGCCAGGACGAGATCGGCACGCCGTACTGCGTCACGGTGGACTTCGACACCCTCGAGGACCAGGCCGTGACCATCCGCGAGCGCGACGAGATGACCCAGGAGCGCGTCTCCCTGGACAAGGTCAGCTCGTACCTGGCCGACAAGCTGGGCTGCTGAGCGGGGGGATCGCATGAGTGTGGAACTGCGCGCCTGGGAGCAGGGCGATGACCTCGCCCTGCTCGAGGTCCTGCCCGCCCCGGAGGCCGACCCCGTCGTCGCCTTGCGGGCACTGATGGGTCCGGACACCGACGAGCCCGCGTGGTCGCGCACGGTCGTGGCCGTCGACGACGACGTGGTGATCGGCGGCGGAGCCGTGCAGCTGCACCCGCTGCACCCGGAGCGGGTGTGGGCCTTCGCGGAGGTCGCCACGGCCAACCGCGGCGAGGGCACGGGCCGGCTGATCGCGGACCGCCTGCGGCAGATCGCAGCCGAGGCCTTCCCGGACAAGCCGCTGCGCACCAAGGCCGCACCCCAGACCTCGGGGGCGGGCTTCGCCGAGCACTCCGGCATGGTGCCGGTCATGACGCACCGCCATGTCGTCATCGCGCCCGGCGCCCTGCCGCCGCAGCCGATCGGCGAGGGCGACTCGGCCACCGAGGCGATCGAGGACCTGGCCACCGGCTCCGTCGAGCTCACCAAGGCGGTGGGGGAGTTCTACCGCGCCGTCAACGCCTGGGACGCCCCGGCCGAGCTGTCGCTGGGGAAGGTGAACCAGCAGTTCCTCTCCGAGACCTCCCAGGCCTACGGTGCGATCGTGCTGCGCCGCGGGATCGACCGCGGGGCGGGGCGCAGCGGGAGCATCGGCGCCTTCGCGATCAGCTACCGCTCGCTCGAGCTGGATCAGGAGCGCTCGCAGGCCGACGCCGAGCGGCTCGAGGAGCTCGACGACCTGCCCACCGACGTCCTGGTCGGCTGGGACCCGTCGCTGTCCGACGAGGACGCGGCGATCGCGGTCGCCAAGCTGCTGGGTCTGCTCGTGGCCCGCTACCCGGTGCGCGTGGAGGTCACAGACGCCATGCGCCCGCTTGCGATCGTGTGCGCCCAGCTCGTCGCGGACGGGGTGGCCAAGGTCGTGGACGAGTCCGTGACCTACGCCGATCCGGCCGAGTGAGCCTCACCGTCTGAGCCCGCACCTTCTGGGCTGATGACAGCGGCCGGTGCCTCCTCTTCTCTGGGGAGGCACCGGCCGCTGTCGTGGCGTGGGAAGCGCGCGACGGCCGCGCCGCTCAGAACGCCCAGGGATCCACCCCGTGGTCGCGGGAGAGCTCCTGGCGCAGCTGCGCGTCCAGGCGCTCGAGCCGCCGGCTCATGCCCACGCCGTCGACGATCCACCAGATGACGGTCACCAGCCCAGTCAGAGCCATGACGATCAGCGCGGCCCAGAAGACGGGGCCCGGCCCGGTGATGGCCGCGTCCCCGACGCTTCCGGGCTCGCCGGTGTCGAAGCCCTCTTCGTAGGTGACCATGAGCATGGCGTAGGCCGTGATGGCCCCCGCCCAGGCGGTGCCCGCCAGGATCAGCTTGACCAGCCCGCGGCCGACGGCGCCGAGGTAGAAGTCGTGCACGGGGACGTGGAGGAGGAACGGGCCGAGGATCCACAGGATCCAGGCCGCGATGGGCTTCTTGGCGCGGGCCTCATAGCGCACCGCGGCCTGGCGGTGCGCGGGATCCATGGGCGCAGGGGCCCAGGGGCCGGGGCGTGCGGGCCAGGGGCCGGCGGGGTGCGGGTAGGTCATGGCCGGCTCAGAACGACCAGGGATCGACGCCCTGCTGGGCGGCGATCTCGCGGCGGATGCGGTCGTTGGTGCGCTCCAGGCGCGAGGTCATGGTCACGCCGTCCACGATCCACCAGATCAGGATGGCGACGAACGAGCCGATGCACAGCACGACCCCGAGAATGATCAGCACGCCAGCGGTGCTCTCGCTGCTGCCGGAAGCGGCGACCCCGCCGATCATCCCGCCGAACAGGGCGATGAACGCGAAGACGATCAGCCCCAGCTTCAGCAGACCGCGTCCCACGGCGCCGAAGTAGAAGTCGTGGATGGGCAGGCCGATCAGGAACGGCCCGCCCAGCCACAGCAGCCATGCCACGGTGTTGTTCTTGGAGCGCGCCGAGTAGCGCCAGGCGGCCTGCGTGGCCGCCGGATCCATGGGGGTGCCCCAGCCCTGACGCGGTCCCGGCTGAGGAGCCGCTGCCTGTCCGGGCGTCCCGGGCGCAGGCTGGTGACCCCAGGGGCCCTGCGCCGCATCGGGGGTCGGCTGCGAGCCGGTCGGAATGTGCGTCACGGCGATCTCCTGTCGGTCGGGGAGGAGCGGCATCGAGGTGCACCACCGGGCCTGCTCCCATCCTAGGCGACTGATTTGCGCATGTGAACTCCATCGCCGGATTCCGGACCAGGCATCGGCGACCCTGGAATGTGCCGGAGATCGCCCGAACAGGGCGACGGTCCTGTGGGAAGATGCCCGGATGACCACCACCGCCGAGCCCCGCCAGGAGACCGCTCTCGCGCAGCAAGCGCCGGGGCCGTCGTCGTACCGTCAGCCGTTCGGCCCCGGGACGATCGAGACCACGCTTGCCGACGAGGCCGTGACCCTGGACCTGCCGCCGCTGCGGCTGGGCGGGCTGACGATCGACGTTCCCGTGGTGCTCGCACCCATGGCCGGGGTGACGAACAAGGCCTTCCGCGCGCTGTGCCGCGCCCACGGCGGCGGGCTGTACGTGACCGAGATGGTCACGGCCCGCGCCCTGGTGGAGCGGCGGGAGAAGTCCCTGCAGATCGTCCACCACGACCCGCACGAGACCCCGCGCTCGGTGCAGATCTACGGCGTGGACGCGGTCAACGTGGGCAAGGCCGTGCGGATGGTGGTCGAGGAGGACATCGCCGATCACATCGACCTGAACTTCGGCTGCCCCGTGCCCAAGGTCACCAAGCGCGGCGGGGGATCGGCGCTGCCGTGGAAGACGGATCTCTTCGAGGCGATCCTCTCCGCCGCCGTCCGCGAGGCCCAGGGGCTGCCCGTCACGATCAAGACCCGCAAGGGTATCGACGACGACCACCTCACCTACCTCGAGGCGGGTCGGATGGCCCGCGACCTCGGCATCGCCGGGATGACCCTGCACGGGCGCACCCTGGAGCAGCACTACTCCGGCCAGGCCGACTGGTCGTCGATCGCGCGACTGCGCGAGGCGATCCCGGACATGCCGATCCTGGGCAACGGCGACATCTGGTCCGCCGAGGACGCCGTGCGCATGGTGAACGAGACGGGTGTGGACGGCGTGGTCATCGGCCGCGGCTGCCAGGGGCGGCCCTGGCTGTTCGGCGATCTGCAGGCCGCGTTCGACGGCAGTCGGGAGCGAGCCCGCCCCGGACTGCGCGCCGTGGCCGCCACCATCTACCGCCACGCCCAGCTGCTGGCCGAGCAGGACGGCGACGAGCTGCAGGGCCTGCGGGAGATCCGCAAGCACGTGGCCTGGTACTTCAAGGGCTACCCGGTCGGTGGCGACCTGCGCGCGAAGCTGTCCCTGGTCGAGACGCTGGATCAGCTTGAGGAGCTGCTCTCCTCCATGGACCTGGATCAGCCGTACCCCGGTGCTGATGTGGAGGGGCCGCGCGGTCGCGCCGGCAACCCCAAGAAGGCCGCTCTGCCGGACCGGTGGCTCGAGGACCGGCAGATCCACGACGACCAGCGCCTGGGTCTGGTCGACGCAGAGCTCGACGTCTCCGGCGGCTGAGGTGCCCCCGAGCGGGCACAATGGCCTGGTGATGGATGAGCTGAGCCACGAGAACCAGCAGGAGCTTCCCCTCGAGGGCGTGGCGGAGATGCTCGCTGCCGTCGACCGCACTCGCGAGGCCGAGCCCGGCTACAGCGCCCGCGACATCGAGCGGTGGGTGCGCGAGGACCACCACAACAAGTACCGCTCGCACTTCGAGCGCGACCGCGCCCGCGTGCTGCACTCCTCGGCTCTGCGCCGACTGGCCGCCAAGACCCAGGTGGTCGACCCGGGCGCCGATGACTTCGCGCGCAACCGCCTCACGCATTCGCTCGAGGTCGCCCAGATCGGCCGGGAGATCGGCCGGCTCATGGGCTGCAACCCGGACGTCGTCGACGCCGCCTGTTTGTCCCACGACCTCGGCCACCCGCCGTTCGGGCACAACGGGGAGACCGAGCTCAACGCGCTCGCCGGGGACATCGGCGGCTTCGAGGGCAACGCGCAGACCCTGCGGCTGCTCGTGCGCTTGGAGCCCAAGGTCATCGCCCGGGACGGCAGCCCCGCCGGGCTGAACCTCACCCGCGCCGCGCTGGATGCCACGTGCAAGTATCCGTGGCGGGCCTCGGAGGCGCCTCAGCAGGCGGACGGGACGCGCTCGCGGAAGTTCGGCGTCTATGAGGACGACCTGCCGGTCTTCGAATGGATGCGCGAGGGTGCCCCGGCGCGCACCAAGTGCCTCGAGGCACAGGTCATGGACCTGGCCGATGACATCTCCTACTCGGTGCACGACGTCGAGGACGCCGTCGCCGCAGGAGCCGTGCGGCTGTCCCGGCTGAAGGACCCCGCCCAGCGCGAGCGCGTGTTCGACAAGACCCGCGAGTGGTACCTCCCGGGTGCGGAGGACGCCGAGATGGACGAGGCGCTGACCCGCCTGGAGAACGCCCCGGAATGGGCCTCCGAGATGCGGGGATCGCGCCAGGACCTGGCTCGGCTCAAGGACATGACCTCCCAGCTGATCGGGCGCTTCGCCACGTCGGCCGTGGCCGCCACGCATCGAGTCACGGGCTCGGATCCGCTGACCCGCTACGACGCCTCCCTGGTGGTCCCGCACGAGACCGACGTGGAGATCGCCGTGCTCAAGGGCATCGCCGTGACCTACGTGATGACCGAGCGCGACTCGCAGGTGGTCTACGACCGCCAGCGCGAGACCCTGCGTCTGCTGGTGGAGGCCATGATGGACTCGGATGGCCGCTACCTGGCCCCGGAGTTCCGCGGCGACTGGCACGACGTCGGCGGAGGCCCCGGTGCCGAGGCCCTGCGCCTGCGCATCGTGATCGACCAGGTGGCCTCGCTGACCGACACCTCGGCGGTGCGGCTGCATCACCGCATCCTGGGCACCGACCGGCGGCTGGGGGATACCCCTCTCTGGTGATTCCTTCGAGGGCGTCCGGACCAGCGCGACGGGCCGAACTGCCAGGTTCTCCTCAGCCCGCGCTCAGCTCCCTTAGACTGCCCCCGCGTCCGCATGACGGCGGAGGCACAGCGGGACTCTGCAGGTGAGTTCCCGCACCACCGTTTCGCCGACAGGCACCGACGACACGCGCAGGACGCGGGAACAGGCAGCACACCGTGATCGGAATCCTCTGGGGCATCGGCGGCATGGCAGGGATCCTGCTCATCGCCTTCCTCCTCTCCTCGAACCGGCGGGCCATCAAGCTCCGCACCGTCGTGGCCGCGCTCGGCCTGCAGGTCGTGTTCGGCATCGCCGTGCTCTACTGGCCGTTCGGTCAGCGGGTCCTCGAGGTCGTCTCGAACGGCGTCCAGGAGGTCATCGGCTCGGCCAACGCCGGCATCAGCTTCGTCTTCGGCGGACTCGTGCCGGAGGACGGCGTGGTCTTCGCGCTGCAGGTCCTGCCGGTCATCATCTTCTTTGCCTCGCTGACCGCGGTGCTCTACCACTGGGGCATCTTGCAGTTCGTCGTGAACTGGCTGGGCCGCGGCATCGGCTGGCTGCTGGGCACCCGCCGCGCCGAGTCCGTCAACACGGCGGCCAACATCTTCGTGGGGCAGACCGAGGCGCCCCTGGTCATCCGCCCCTATATCCCCGGGCTCACCCGCTCCGGTCTGTTCGCCGTCATGGTGGGCGGGCTGACGACCGTCGCCGGCTCCGTGCTGGTCGGCTACTCCCTGCTGGGCGCCCCGCTCGAGTACCTGATCGCCGCCTCCTTCATGGCCGCGCCGGGCGCGCTGCTGATGGCCAAGATCCTCGAGCCGGAGACCGTCTCGGACGAGGAGGCCGACCGCCTGGAGAAGGCCGGTGCCGCCAAGCTGGCCGCCGAGAACAGCGACGTCCCCGTCGTCGCAGCGACCGACGACGCCGCAGCCGATGCCCCCTGGGCCGATGGCGAGCGGCCTGAGGAGGCCGTCGTCGTGGAGGATCCGGGAGACGCCCTCAAGCACCGCAACGTGATCGACGCCGCCGCGGCCGGCGCCAGCGACGGCCTGCGCCTGGCGTTGACCGTGGGCGCCATGCTGCTGGCGTTCATCGCGCTGATCGCCCTGGTCAACCTGATCATCGGGACCATCGGCGGCTGGTTCGGCGCTCCCGATCTGACGTTCGAGCAGATCCTGGGCTGGGTCTTCGCCCCGATCATGACCATGATCGGCGTGCCGTGGAACGAGGCCGTGGCCTCCGGCAGCTTCGTGGGGCAGAAGGTCGTGGTCAACGAGTTCGTGGCCTTCGCCGACTTCGGCCCGCAGATCGAGAGCTTCAGCCCCAAGACAGCGGCCATCACCACGTTCGCCCTCACCGGCTTCGCCAACCTCAGCTCGCTGGGCATCCTGCTCGGCGGCCTGGGCGGGCTGGCCCCGGAGCGCCGTCCGGAGATCGCCGAGCTCGGCATCCGCGCCATCCTGGCGGCCACGCTGGCCAACCTGATGTCCGCTGCCATCGCCGGCATCATGCTCGCCTGAGCGGTTCAGGCGCACGCGACGCGGCCCGTCGGACACCTCAGTAGGATGGGGCGCCGAGGGGCCGCGTCATTGTCTGCCGCCGGCCCGAGACCGGACCAGCCCCCAGCACCGGGCCCCGCCCGCACCCACCCTCCAAGGAGCGCCAGATCATGGCATCGGCACAGCAGTCCCCGAACGGCCGCGTCCCCGCCGGGATCGACTCGTCAGAGCTCCAGGAGGCCTCGCGCGCCCCCGGGATGATCGTCTCCGCCATCGTCCTGCTGATCGCCGCGCTGTCGATCGTGGTGCCGCACCTGATCGAGGTGGCTGCGTGGGTGCGCTTGCTCGGGCTGGTCGTCGGGCTGATCCTCGTCGGCGTGGGCACCGTGGTCTTCGTCCAGGAGCTGCGTCGGCAGTCGATCATCCGGCGCTGAAGACGGCCCTCCGGCGGCAGCGACTGTCGGCATGCCGTCATCCCGTTGAACGGAACCGGCCTTCGGGCGGCGAGTGACGCGGATTACAGTGAACCGGCCCGCGTCCCGTGGGTCCGAACCCCGAATCGCCCTGCGCGAAGGAGACACGACCGTGCCCGCTGAGACCCCCGTGAACCAGGTCCTGCGTGGCCGCGCCTGGGTGGCGCCGCTGTGCTGGATCGCCGTGCTGCTCGACGGGTTCGACGCCGTCGTGCTGGGTGCGGTCATGCCGTCCATGATCGAGGACCCGGGCTTCGGCCTCACGCCCGCCTCCGGCACGGCCGTGGCGACCGCCGGGCTGTTCGGCATGATGGTCGGCGCTCTGGGGATGGGGTGGGCCACGGACCGCTTCGGCCGCCGTCGGATGCTGATCGGCGCGGTGACGATCTTCTCCCTGCTGACCCTGGCCATGGCCTTCACCGACTCGATCGCCGTGTTCGGGATCCTGCGCTTCCTGGCCGGCGTGGGCCTGGGCGGCTGCCTGCCCACCGCGATCTCCATGGTCACCGAGTTCTCCTCCGCCCGTCGCACAGGCAACGCGACCACCACGGTCATGACCGGCTACCACGTGGGGGCGGTGCTCACCGCCGCCCTGGCGATCTGGATCGTGACGCAGCTGTCCTGGCACGCCATGTTCATCGCCGGCGCCCTTCCGGCCGTGATCCTGGTGCCGCTGATGCTGCGCTACCTGCCGGAGTCCCCGGAGTTCCTGCTCTCCCAGGGCCGCCGCGACGAGGCCCGGGCGGTCGCCGAGCACTACGGGATCGACTTCGCCGCGCGGCTGGAGCGCCAGGAGGCCCTCACCCGGGCCGGATCGGATGCCCAGCAGGAGAAGGTCGGGGCCGGCCTGCTGCTGTCCGGTCCGTACCGTCGCAACACCGTGATCCTGTGGATCGCCTCCTTCATGGGCCTGCTGCTGGTCTACGGCCTGAACACCTGGCTGCCGCAGATCATGCGCGCCGCCGACTACGACCTCGGCAACGCCTTGGGCTTCCTGCTGATCCTCAACGTGGGCGCGATCGTCGGGCTGTTCATCGCAGGACGGGCCGCCGACCGGTTCACCCCGCGGGTCGCGGGCATCGTCTGGTTCCTGGGCGCTGCCGTGATGCTCGCAGCGCTGGTGATCCGACTGCCGCTGGGCGGGATCTACGTCATGGTCTTCATCACCGGCTGCTTCGTGTTCTCCGCGCAGGTGCTGGTCTACGCGTTCACCGCCTCCAACTACCCGGCACAGGTCCGCGCCACCGCACTCGGCATGTCGGCCGGCACCGGGCGCCTGGGCGCGATCTCCGGGCCCCTGGTGGGCGGCACCCTGCTCTCCGCTGGGCTGGCCTACCCGTGGGGCTTCTTCGCCTTCGCACTGGCCGCGCTGCTGGGCGGCGGGGCGCTGTCGGCCACCCGGACCCTGGACCCCGAGGCCCAGGACAGTCCCGTCCACAGGCAGCCGATCGACTGATCGGGGGCTTGGCGGCGGGTCGTAGACTGGTGCGGTGGCAGGACTGATCAAGCGCGAGGACATCGACGAAGTGCGCTCGCGGACGGATATCCGCGAGATCGTCGAGGGCTACGTCACGCTCAAGTCCGCCGGCATCGGCTCCTACAAGGGGCTGTGCCCCTTCCATGACGAGCGCACGCCGTCGTTCCACGTCCGCCCGCAGTACGGCACGTACCACTGCTTCGGCTGCGACGAGTCCGGCGATGTCATCGCCTTCGTCCAGGCCATGGAGCACACCACATTCGCCGAGACCGTCGAGCGGCTGGCCGCCAGGATCGGCTACGAGCTGCACTACGAGCAGGGCAGCGGCCCGGACAAGGCCATGGTGGGCCGCCGTCAGCGGCTGCTGGACGCCCACAAGGTCGCCGCCGAGTACTTCCAGGCACAGCTGCGCACCGCCGGGGCCCGCGCCGCGCACACCTACCTGGGCGATCGCGGCTTCTCCCCGCAGGACGCCGCCGACTACGGCGTCGGCTACGCCCCGCAGGGCTGGACCAAGCTCCTGGATCACCTGCGCAAGCGCGGCTACACGGACGATGAGCTCGAGGGCACCGGCATGTTCTCCTCCGGGCGCAGCGGGCTGATCGACCGCTTCCGCGGCCGGCTGATCTTCCCCATCCGGGGGATCGGCGGGGAGATCATCGGCTTCGGCGCCCGCAAGCTCTACGACGACGACCAGGGCCCCAAGTACCTCAACACCCCCGAGACCCAGCTCTACAAGAAGTCGACGGTGCTCTACGGGATCGACAAGGCCAAGCGCCAGATCGCCAAGCAGCGTCAGGTGGTCGTGGTCGAGGGCTACACGGATGTGATGGCCATGCACCTGGCCGGGGTGCCCACGGCCGTGGCCACCTGCGGCACCGCATTCGGCGCCGAGCACATCAAGGTCGTGCGCCGCTTCCTCTCGGACGACGGCTCCGGCGGCGAGGTCGTGTTCACCTTCGACGGCGACGAGGCCGGGCAGAAGGCCGCCCTGCGTGCCTTCCAGGAGGACCAGCGCTTCATGGCCCAGACCTTCGTGGCTGTGGAGCCCAACGGCATGGATCCGTGCGAGCTGCGCCTGGCCCGCGGGGACGCCGCTGTGCGCTCGCTGCTCAGTGCCAAGCGACCGCTGTTCGAGTTCGCGATCCGCGCGGCCATGAAGCGCTACGACCTCGAATCCCTCGAGGGGCGCGTCCAGGCCATGCGCGCGACCGCCCCCATCGTGGCCCGCATCCGCGACACCACGCTGCGCCCGGCCTACGCCCGCCAGCTGGCCGGGTGGCTGGGGCTGGAGGTCCCGGACGTCGTCCAGGCCGTGGAGACCTCCGCGCGGACGGAGGCCCGCGGTGACGGCGGCGGGGCCGGCCCCGGGCAGCAGCGCACGTTCGACCGCCCGGTCGATGGCTCGGACCAGCGTCCGCGCGGCCCTCAGGACTCCGACGGCCCGCCCGACGACGGCGCCGCACAGCCTCCGCGCATCGAGTGGCCGGATCCCCGCGATCCGCTGCTGCGCACGGAGAAGGAGGCGCTGGAGGTCGTCGTGCAGGTCCCGCACCTGCTGGGCCCGGCCGAGTGGCAGCAGTTCACCGAGGCCGAGTGCGCGCATCCCGTGCACACCGCGGTGCATCGCGGGGTGGTCCAGGTGCTCGCCGGTATCGGCGCGGATCAGCAGATCACCCCGGGGCGAGGCTGGATCGAGGCCCTTCGCGCGGCCCTTCCGCAGGAGCTGCACGGCTATCTGGCGGGACTGTCCATGCGGGCCCTGCCGGCGTCCTCCGAGCAGCAGCTCGAGCGCTACGCCACCGGGGTGATCAACCACCTCTTCGACCGCCAGATCAACCGGCGCCAGGCGGATCTGCGAGCCGAGCTGCAGCGGACGTCGTCGGTCCAGGAGCCGGAGCGCTTCCGCGAGATCAGCCGCAGCCTGCTCGATCTGGAGGCCCGCCGTCGCCAGCTGCGTCCGGCCTGAGCCGAGCCTGTGACGGGTTTTTGCGCGGGCGCACCGCACGGGGTAGGGTGTCTGTCTGTTGCACGGCGACGTGCACTTTCCCCCGTAGCTCAATTGGCAGAGCATTCGACTGTTAATCGAAGGGTTACTGGTTCGAGTCCAGTCGGGGGAGCAGTGAAAAGAGGGCCCCACCAGGCACGATGTCTGGTGGGGCCCTTCTCATCTCGAACCAGAAACTAGCAGGATCCCACGCTTACCCCGCGTTTTCGATTCGGCTGTCTGGTCCTAGGCTGACTGTATGGATGAGCCAACATGCCGCAGCTGCCAGACCGCCGACGACCTCCGCATCCTCGACTACTCGGAGAGGGAGACCTGGGAGAGGACCATCCCCGTCAACGGAGGCACGATCCGCAAGCCCGCGTCCAAGGCCGCGGAAGCATCTTTCTTCTGCGCCAGGTGCGGGGCCTTCAACGGTCACTCCGTCCCTGACGATTGGGCTCCCGCTGACGGCCAGGTCTCGGACGAGGAGATCCTTGCGAGGTTCGGTGCCTACTGGAAGAGCCCGTCACAACGAGTGGAACCCATGCCTGACGGGCGCGGCTACAAAATCACCGGCCGTTGATGAATCAGTCGCCGAGGCTTTCGAGCGCCGCCGACACATCCGGGGCCACGGACGCCCGCTGAACGTAGTGCTTCGAGGTCACCGCCGTGCCCGAGTGTCCCAGCACCGCAGCCGCGTCCTCCGTGCCCGAGGACCGATCCACGAGCGTGGCCACCGTCTTGCGGAACGTGTGCCAGGTGACCCAGTCGAAGCCGCGCAGGTGCTCCGATCCTGGCGTCACGCCACTGCCGCTCGAGGTTGTTCACCTCCCGCAGCGTCCCCGTGGACGACGGGAACACCAGATCGCGGGTGTTCGGCAGCTCCTCCACCGATCGACGCAGCAGAACATCAGCGGCGAACCGCGGCACGGACACCGTGCGGAACACGGCCGCCGTCTTGGCGTGCCCCTGTCGGACCAGACCGGCCTCCGTGCGGACCACCGTCCCGCTGATCGTCACCGTCACGGGGGAGGCCCCGAGGTCTACGTCCGCCCACCGCAGGGCCAGCAGCTCACCCACACGGGCGCCCGTCCCCAAGGCCACGTCCACGACCTCCGCGAGGTCCTGCGCACGGGCAGGCCCGTGGGCGGCCGGCTGTGCCAGGTAGGCGCGCAGCCCGCGCCGCAGAGCCCGCACCTCCTCCACGCTCAGCGCCCGCACCGCCTTGGGCTGGCGCCCCGGCAGCCGCGTGTCCGGCACCGGGTTGGCCCGCACAGCATCATGGCGAGCGGCCAGCCCGAACATCTGCGCCAGCACCGTCTTGGCCGTCTTGGCCCGCCCGGGTGTCTCGGCCGCGACGCCCTTCAAGAAGCGATCCAGCTGTCCGGTGTTGGCCTCCCACAGCGTCAGCCCGCCGACGCCCGGAACGATCACCGTCTCCACCGTGCGCCGGTACTGCGCCACCGTCTGCGGCGGCCGCGAGGACTGCGCGATCTCCGCCACCCACACCTCGGCCAGTGCGGCCACCCGCATGGACGGGGTGATGAGGTCGCCGGCTGCGGCCATACGCTGCGAGAAGGTGCGCTCGAGAGCGCGCCGCGCCGCGGTCGCGCTCGTGGCCTCGAGCTGCCGCGTCTTGCCGGTCAGATCCCGGTAGCGGGCACGGGCGCGCACGCGGCGCTTCCCGAACTCGGTGGTGCTGATCTCACCCAACGTGCCGATGGGCAGCTGCGGCCTAGGCATCGGTCTCGCCTTCCTCGCCCAGGGCCTCGGTGGTGCCCTTTCGGCTGTGCCTCTGATGGATCCCTCGTGCTGACTGGAGGGCGAGCTCTCGGTATTCCTCGTAGCTGTACATCTCGGCGGCCGCTGCAAGGTCGATGACACCTTCCATGGCCACATCGCCGGGGCTCTCCCTGGTGATGGTGGAGGCTTCTGCGGCGTCCATGCCCTGCAGCGCGTCCGGCGATGCCTCCAGCACCACGGTCAGCGAGATCTGGCGTCGGATATAGGTGGCGGCCAGGGCTACCAGTTTATCACGGGTCCGCATCGCGGCTTGGTAGGGCCGTTGGACCATCATTGCGTCCTGGTCGTTGACCAGCCTGGTGAGGTCTACATCGAGGCTCCCAGCGATCGCAATGGCCGCGTCCAGCTTGACCGGCCGGCTGCCAGCTTCGATGCGGGCAAGCGTCGTCTGGTGGAACACAGGCCACCCCGACTGTATCGCCCTGGGCCTGGTGGAGGCTCTGATCCCACGGAAGGATGCAGAGCATGGCAGCACCGAGGAAGTACCCTGACGAGCTTCGCGAACGCGCGGTCCGGCTGGCGATGGACCAAGCAGAAGAAGGCAACGGTCGTGCGGTGTTCCGCCGAGTCGGTGAGCAGCTCGGGATCAATCCCGAGACCCTGCGCGGCTGGGTCCGCCAAGCCCAGATCGATGAGGGCCAGCGCCCTGGAACCACCACCAGTGATGCGCAACGACTCCGCGAGCTGGAGTCCGAAGTCCGTGAGCTGCGCCGAGCGAATGCGATGGCGGATTCAAGCGGTCAGCGCAACATCTCCTGTGAGATGGGACAGTCACTGACCACAGGAGGATCCGGATGCAGGGCAAGCACGGTCATCTCAGCCGGGAGCAGAAGCAGCTGGCGCTCAGGTTGCACGCGAGGGGCTGGCGGCTGGTCGATATCGCCAAGGAGATCGGCTGCAGCGCGCCGATGGTCGGGGTCATGGCCCGGAGCGGCAGGCACCTCGATGCCAAACCGCTCGGCTGGAAACCACGCCAGGGCTGCCTGACGATCGATGAGCGCGAGCAGATCCTTCTGGGGATCAATCGTGGCGACACATTCACCGCGATCGCCGGGCAGCTGGGGCGAACGGTGTCCACCATCAGCCGTGAGGTCAAGCGCGGCGGAGGCCGCTGCGAATACTCGGCTTGGCGCGCACATGAACGTGCCCGCCAGCAGACTCGTCGGCCGAAGCCGTTCAAGCTTAGGCCCGGCCGACTGCTCGAGGAGGTCGCCAGTCGGCTGGAGCAGTTGTGGTCGCCCGACGAGATCGCGGTGCGCCTACGGTTGGATCATGCCGATGATCCGCAGATGCGTGTGAGCCACGAGACGATCTACCAGTCGCTGTTCGTGCAGGGCAGAGGCGAGTTGCGCCGTGAACTGGCCCGGTGCCTGCGGTCCGGAAGGACGGCTCGCAAGCCTCGCGGGGCCATCGAGGGTCGTGGCCGCATCCCCGGCATGGTGATGC
>NZ_JAVKPT010000059.1:0-612 GCF_040981045.1 Kocuria sp. CPCC 205260 | reverse complement strand
CTGGTCGCTGGTGGTACCCGCCAACCCCGAGGGTCTGTTCGCCCTACCGGACCTGTCCCTGATCGGTGCGGCCGCGCCCATCGACGCGTTCCGTCAGCTCGGGGTCATCGCGTGCGCCCTGTTGATCTTCACGATCCTGCTCTCCATCTTCTTCGATGCGATGGGCACCATGGTGGGCCTGTCCCAACAAGCGGGTCTCGTGGACGCGAACGGACGGATCGAACGCGTGGACCGCGTGCTGCTCGTCGACGCGCTGGGCGCGGTGGCCGGCGGTACCGGTTCCGTGTCCTCGAACCAGATCTTCGTGGAGTCCTCCACGGGTATCGCCGAGGGCGCCCGCACCGGTCTTGCCAACGTGGTCACCGGCGTGCTGTTCCTCGCGGCCATGTTCCTCACCCCGCTCGTGAACGTGGTGCCCTTCGAGGCCGTGGCCCCGGCCATGGTGGTCGTGGGCTTC
This sequence comes from Kocuria sp. CPCC 205260, assembly GCF_040981045.1. Lineage (NCBI taxonomy): Bacteria > Bacillati > Actinomycetota > Actinomycetes > Micrococcales > Micrococcaceae > Kocuria > Kocuria sp. CPCC 205260. Next base: position 155 of record NZ_JAVKPT010000059.1, on the reverse strand, counting down.
CTGATGGCCCGCAACGTGGTGCACATCGACTGGAGCGACTGGGGTGTCTCCGTCCCCGCGTTCCTGGCCTTCGCCGTCATGCCGTTCACCTACTCGATCGCCAACGGCATCGGCGCGGGCTTCGTCTCTTACGTCTTCATCCGCCTGGTGCAGGG
>NZ_JAVKPT010000058.1:0-615 GCF_040981045.1 Kocuria sp. CPCC 205260 | reverse complement strand
GTCCTGCTCAACGACGAACCGTCCCACCCCATCGACCTGTTCCTCTGCCTAGCGGCCCCTGACAAGTCGGGGCACCTGGCGACCATGAAAGAACTAGCCCAACTCCTCGTCAACGAGGAACAACGCACCAACCTGCTTGCCGCCACCACACCTGCCGAAACGCTGGCAGTCATCGAGAACATCGGAGCCCACAAATGAAATTCCTCGCCGTCTGCAGCACCGGACTGGGCAGCAGCTTCATGGTGCACATGAACATCGAGCAGGTCCTCAAAGAACTGGGGGTCGCCGATGTCACCGTGGACCACGCCGACCTCGGCTCGGTAGCCCCAGGCGACGCCGACGCCATCTTCGTCGGCAAGGACATCGCCGAGGCCGCCCAGAGCCTGGGCGACGTGGTGGTGCTCGACAACATCATCGACCTCGACGAACTGCGCACGAAGGTGCGCGAAACCGCTGAGCGCAAGGGCCTCGCGGTGACTCCCGGAAGGAACAACTAATGCAGGCACTCCTCGATGTCCTCCTGGACATCTTCCGCCAGCCCGCGGTCATCGTCGCCCTAATCTCCCTCATCGGCCTGACCGTCCAGCGCAAGAGTTTCAGTGACGTGCTCAAGGG
>NZ_JAVKPT010000057.1:0-619 GCF_040981045.1 Kocuria sp. CPCC 205260 | reverse complement strand
TGACAAATGGCTCATCTATAACCGCAAGAAGACCGGAACACTTGCCAGGGTGAAACTCCTGCCCGAGGCGTTGGAGCTGATGGCGAAATACGAGGACGGGGCAAGAGATACCCTTTTCCCATTGCTGAGCACGAATCGTGTTCGTATCGATCTCATCACCATCTGCAAGTTGGCGGAAACGAGCAAGACCTATTCCTACCATTCGGGACGACACTCGTTCGCCAGCCTCATTACGCTGGAGGCTGGTGTGCCGATGGAGACCATCTGCAAGATGCTCGGTCACAAGGATGTGAAGATGACGCAGCGGTATGCGAGAGTGACCCAAAAGAAGCTGTTTGAGGACATGGACAAGTTCATCGCTGCAACCGAGAAGGACTTTATTCTCGCATTATGAACAAGGCTTTCAACTTTTCTTTTTACAGTTTCAATTACATTATTATATTATAAGGACAACAACTATGAGCAGAAGTACATTTTCAATTTTGCCTTACATCAACAGACAGAAGGTGAAGGCAGACGGAACAGCCAACATACTTTGCCGCATCACCGTTGACGGCAAAAGCGCAGCCATTTCCACAGACATATCCTGTACACCACAGGAGTGTAACGCCAAGAAGGG
>NZ_JAVKPT010000056.1:0-629 GCF_040981045.1 Kocuria sp. CPCC 205260 | reverse complement strand
TGCCGGCGTCACGTTGGGACTCCGATGTGGCGTCGAGGATCGATCGCGCAGCCCGGAATCGCCATGTCGTCGCCATCGATTCACCCACTTCGACGCGCACGCGCGAGAGATGCCCATCTCGGCTGCGACGTGTGCGATCGGTCGGGTACGGCAGCGTCGGATCAGCCGTCGACGGCCTTCGAGGCTGAGGGGTGCGTTGGCGTGGGTCATCGACCTTGCCGCCGTGCGGAGTGGGCGGGGTGTGCGTTCCTTCCGGTTTTGGCACTCTTCGTAGGCGACGCGCTGGTAAAGAGGCGAGCCCACTGCTCCGCTGAGAGATCTTTGGGCAGGGACGAGGAGCGAATCCCCTCGCTCTTCAACAACTGGAGCGCTCCCCGCTTTCCGAGTGAGCTGGATACGTTAGCCAGGATCTCGCCGATACCCCTGCCCCTACTGGTGAAAACGTCATGGACGAACTGTCGGTAGGACTCTCTCGCGTCTGGGCTGAGCAATGGGTCCGGACGACGAGTCATCTCCAAGAGGCCACCGTCCACGCTCGGGGCTGGCTTGAACGCCGACCGAGGCACGCGCCCGTGCAAGCTGAAGTCGATCCAAGGCCACCACTGCGCGGTCATCATGCTGCTACCACC
>NZ_JAVKPT010000055.1:0-630 GCF_040981045.1 Kocuria sp. CPCC 205260 | reverse complement strand
TCCTTGAGAATGGCAGCCTGCTTCTCGCGAGCTTCCTGCAAGATGGATTCACCTTCTTTTTGGATATTGGCAAGCTTCTCGTTGGCTTCATGAGCCTTCTTCAGACTTTCATCGATGAAAGCCTTGCGCGCTATCACCATGCCAATGATGGCTGGGAAGCCAAACTTGGCAAGGATGACAAAGACGATGATGAAGACCAGCGTCATCCAGAAGAGCAAACCGCTATCAGGAATTAATAAATCCATATATACTGGTTAAAGTTTTACTTAAACGTTTTATTTTAACTAACTCTATAATCATCTCTATCATGCCCCGGAAAGACATCAGGCTGATGCCTGAGGCTTCCTTTGGGGCAGATGATAGTGACAGATGAGATGATTACATAACGATTGCCAGGATGGCGATGATGACAGCGAAGAACGCAACACCCTCAACCAACGCAGCTGCGATAATCATAGAAGAACGGAGGTCGCCCATCTTCTCTGGCTGGCGTGCCATAGCATCCATAGCCTGGCCACCGATACGACCAATACCAATACCTGCGCCAATTGCGGCCAAACTTGCGCCGATTGCGGCACCTAACTTTGCAAGAGCATCTGCTGCTAATAAAAGTGATAACATAATCTTAAA
>NZ_JAVKPT010000054.1:0-636 GCF_040981045.1 Kocuria sp. CPCC 205260 | reverse complement strand
GGAAGACGGAGGAAATCAACGGCATCCAGTTTGAACTCAATTCCATTCTTGTTGAGAAATGGGAAGGCAAGTGCTATCGTCTTGTCATTCAGAGACAAAAGCGCATGGATGGAGAGCTTGACTTGTGGGAAGGTGAATACACCTACAGATGCATTCTTACCAACGATTATGACTCATCAACAAGAGACATCGTCGAATTTTACAACAAGCGTGGGGGCAAAGAGCGTATATTCGATGATATGAACAACGGATTCGGCTGGAACAGGCTCCCCAAGTCGTTCATGTCAGAGAACACCGTATTCCTTCTGCTTACGGCATTGATACACAATTTCTATAAGACCATCATTAGCAAGCTTGACACCAAGGCTTTCGGGCTCAAGGAAACGAGTCGCATAAAGGCTTTTGTCTTCAGCTTCATCTCCGTACCTGCCAAGTGGATCATGACAGCAAGGCAATACGTGCTGAATATCTATACTGAAAACCGGGCTTATGCAAGACCTTTCAAAACTGGATTCGGATAAAGTCCGTTCCTTATGGTTTTAATCTGCGTATTGCCTCAAGTCGCATTGTGGGGTAAGGGGAAGGTATGCACAAATCGGACAAAATTCACGCTCATACTATCATGATGCATAGTGT
>NZ_JAVKPT010000053.1:0-636 GCF_040981045.1 Kocuria sp. CPCC 205260 | reverse complement strand
ACGAGAAGGGCATGACCGGCCCGTTCCGCTCCGGCTGGATCATGGACTACCCGGTCATGGAGAACATGCTCGGCCCGACCTACTCCACCGCGGCGCTGCCGCCGGCCGGCGCGAACGTGACCTTCTACTCGAACGAGGAGTTCGACGCCAAGCTGCAGGAGGGCAACGCCGCCGACTCGATCGACGCGGCGATCCAGGCCTACCAGGAGGCCGAGGACCTGCTCGTGGCCGACATGCCGGCCACGCCGCTGTTCTTCGGGCTCGTGCAGTACGCCCACTCGGAGAACGTGGAGGAGGTCTACGTCAACAGCTTCGGCCGCGTCGAGGTCGAGGACGTCGTCGTCACCTCGGAGTGATCCGACCCTGACCCGGGGCGCCCCGCACGGGGCGCCCCGGGCCCACCTGTCCGCGCAACACCTCCGCACACACAAGGAGACCCATGGGGCGGTACGTCCTCCGCCGTCTGCTGCTGACCGTCCCGGTGCTGCTGGGCGCGTCCCTGCTCATCTTCTCGATGGTCTACGCGCTGCCCGGCGATCCCATCCGGGCGCTGGCCGGCGACCGGCCGCTGTCCGAGGCCGTGCAGGCGCAGCTGCGCGCCGAGTACAACCTCGACGACCCGCTGCTGATCCAGTA
>NZ_JAVKPT010000052.1:0-640 GCF_040981045.1 Kocuria sp. CPCC 205260 | reverse complement strand
CGCAGGTCCTTCATCTCGTCCTGTGCGATCTCCGGGGTAGGCCCGGCGGAAGAGAAGATGATCGAGGCAGCGACTTCCACCTCTCGGTCGCTGGCCGTCAGCTCCCCCACGTACTCGCTCAGGGCCATGGCCGACTTGTCGATCTCGTTGTTGCCGCTGACCACACTCGGAGAGTCCTCACGCTGACGGTACTGGTCCCTGATGTTGCTCTCAGCCCGACGGTTCTTGGACATGACCCGATCCGAGGGGGTGATCACCAGACGCAGTACGAAGTCGATGTCGTGGGAGATCGAGGCGGCGAAGTTGATGAACTCCGCTCCCGGGAAGACGAACCCCGCCTGCGGGGTCAGCCCCATCACTGCGAACTGCTGGTACGCCGGGGCGGAGTCACCGGTCTCGACCTTCAAGAAGCGACGGCGGAACAGCTTGCGCTGCGGGGCCGTCACGTCCTCCATGTCGCTCAGCGCGCCTTCATCCAGCAACGGTTCCGGGAGGCAGGTGCCGGCGTTGATCCAGGATTCCGCGCGCTGCACCTCAGAGTGCTCATAGGAGGAGTGCAGCTCGGCCCCCCGGGTCACCAGGTGTCGGGTGATCCACCGGATGGCCTTGATCCCTACCCGGCGAGGCTGAAAGGGCGAGG
>NZ_JAVKPT010000051.1:0-646 GCF_040981045.1 Kocuria sp. CPCC 205260 | reverse complement strand
ATCCCGGACAGGCCGCCGCCGGGGACCACCACGGCGCCGCCGCGGCCGTCGTCGGCGATCCGGGCGACCACGCGGGTGCCTCCCGCGGGATCGGTCTCGAGGCCCACCCGCACCGACGCGGCGCCGGCCTGGGCGTGCTTGACGATGTTGGCGATGCCCTCGGAGACCGCGAAGTACACGGCGGCCTCGGTCTCCGGCGCCAGCCGCGGCACCCGCACGTCCACGGCGACCGGGACGGGGGACTGGGCGGCCACGGCGGAGAGGGCGGCGTCGAGGCCCCGGTCCTCCAGGACCGCCGGGTGGAAGCCCCGGGCCAGGCGGCGCAGCTCGGCGATCGCGGCCTTGGTGGTGGCATGCGCCTCCCCGATGAGGTCCTTGGCCCCGGCGGGGTCGTGGTCGATCCGGCGCTGGGCCATCGACAGGTTCATGGCCACGGACACGAGCTGGGGCTGCACGCCGTCGTGCAGGTCCCGTTCGATCCGGGACCGCTCGGTGCGGGCTCCGCGGACGGCGGTCTCGCGGGCGGCCGCGGCCTCGGCGGCCCGGCGGCGCAGCTCCGCCGCCTCGTCCACCCGGAGCAGCAGCCGGGACAGACCCCGGTGCGCGGCCACGGCGAGGACCACGACGAGCAGCCCGAGGAGGACCA
>NZ_JAVKPT010000050.1:0-650 GCF_040981045.1 Kocuria sp. CPCC 205260 | reverse complement strand
AGTACCTCTTCACCCGAAAGTGAGGTGTCTGTAGAGAAGAATAGTTTCTTCTTGCCATTCGGCATCTGCCAGATGACAAGTCTAACTTTACACCGGAGTGCCTTGGAATAGGCTATCAAAGTATAAGCTGTTCCTTCTATATCTTTCATCTCCATCTTCTCCATTCGAGTGAGGTCAAGATTCTTCATATCAATCTTGCCATCCTTGGTCTTTGGGCGACCACGTTTTCCAGTACGTGGACCAGCATAGACATAAAAGAGACAAGCATTGTCACGAAAGCGGCTTATCAAAGAGAACCCTTCTTTCTTTATCCCATTAACAAATGTACTTGTAGAGAAGTAAGCATCTGCAACTATGAGGGTTGAGAGTTTGAGAAGTTCCTTGCGATAACGCTTAATGACGCCGATATAGAAATCTACCATAGTCTTGTTTCTAAGACTCAGTTCTTTATTACTTAGCGACTGGTGTGCTTTTAACATCATGCAGTCTTTGGCATCAATATCAATGAGGCCAATACCCATGATTTCGAGACCATGTTTAACAGACTGTGCACATCCCGACCAAAAACGACCGATATGTGGAGTCTTCTTGCCAGCTTTGCTGATGTAACTGGGATCAATGGCAATAGCCCATCTTCCCTGTTTACCAAG